>DIWP01000045.1 GCA_002423545.1 Thermoleophilia bacterium UBA6103 | reverse complement strand
TGCTTGGAGAGGTCGTCGTAGAAGCACACCGCGTGCCGGCCGCTGTACAGGAAGTACTCGCCCATGGCGCATCCCGCGTAGGGGGCGAGGTACTTGAGCGGAGCAGAGGCGGAGGCCGTGGCGGCCACGACGATCGTGTACTCCATGGCGCCGTACTCTTCGAGCTTCTGGACGATCTGCATGACCGTCGAGGCCTTCTGGCCGATGGCCACGTAGACGCAGATCTCGTCCTGGCCCTTCTGGTTGATGATGGTGTCGACGATGATGGACGTCTTGCCCGTCTGGCGGTCGCCGATGATGAGCTCGCGCTGGCCGCGGCCGATCGGGATCATGGCGTCGATCGCCTTGATGCCGGTCTGCAGCGGCTCCTTCACCGGCTGGCGCTCGACGACACCGGGAGCCTTGAACTCGACCGGGCGGAAGCTGTCGGTCTCGATGGGGCCCTTGTCGTCCAGGGGGCGACCCAGCGGGTCGACCACGCGGCCCACGAGGGCCTCCCCCACCGGCACCTGCAAGATGCGCCCGGTGCGCTTGACCAGGTCGCCCTCCTTGATGAGGGTGTCCTCGCCGAGCAGCACGGCGCCGACGTTCTCCTCTTCGAGGTTGAGCGCCAGACCGGTGACGCCATGCGGCAGGTCCAGCATCTCCATGGCGACCGCGTTGCGCAGTCCGTAGATCCGCGCGATGCCGTCGCCCACTTCCAGGACGCTGCCGACCTCGTCGACCTCGGCCTCGGTCTCGAAGGCCTCGATCTGCTGCTTGAGGACGGACGTGATCTCTTCCGGACGAAGCTTCACTCTGACGCACCTCTCGTACCGACACCGGTCAGTCTGTCGCGCAGGAGCTCCATGCGCGCCCTCACGCTGGCGTCGACGACCATGTCTTCGCCGACACGCAGGAAGAGCCCGCCGAGCACGCTCTCATCGACCCGCTTGACGAGGCGTACGCGGCGCCCGGTCGCCGCCTGCAGCCGCTGCATGAGCTCGTGCTCGGCGGCTTCGGGCAGCGGGATGGCGCTGCTGACCTCGATCTCCACCAGGTCGGCGGCCCGCTCAGCGAGCCGTTCGTAGTCTTTGGCGAGGGCACTCAGGATGCCCAGACGTCCTTTCTCGAGCAGCAGGTGGACGGTATTGGCGACCAGCGGGCTGCCGCCTGCTGTGAGAGTCGTCACGACCTGCTGCTTCCGGGCTCTGTCGATCATGGGGTCGAAGAGCGCCCGCCTCAGGTCGGGCGACGTCGCGAACGCCGCCGTGAAGGCGTGCAGGTCGGCCCGCACGTCCTCGATGACGCCCGCGTCATGGGCGGCCGCGAACAAGGCGCCGGCGTAGACCGTCGCCGCGTGCTCGTCGCCGCTCACGCGGACCGCTCCCGGGCCATCGTGACGATGCTGCTCACCGGCCGGGCCACCGGCTCACGACCGCTCGCCGAGCTTCATGTCGGCCTTCTCGATGTCTTTGAGCGCCTCATCGATGAGCCGCCTGTGCTCGGCGTCGTCGAGGCTCTTGTTGACCACCTTCCCGGCCGCCAGCAGGGTGAGGTCGGCGACCTCCGCGCGCAGCGTGGCGACCGCCGTCTTGGTGTCTCTCTCGATCTCCTCGTGCGCCCGTTCGATGGCGCGGTCGGCCTGCTTCCTGGCCTCGTCCACGATCTCGGCTTTCGCCTGGTCGCCGGCGTGCCGGGCGCGGTCCATGATCTGGTCGGCCTCGGTGCGCACCGAGGCCAGCGTCTGCTTGTACTCGTCGAGCAGCCGATGGGCCTCCTCGCGCGACTCCTCGGCGGTCTCGATGCTCTCCTGCACCCGCCGCCGGCGCTCGTCGATGACCTTCTGCAGCGGTCTGAACGCATAGCGCCAGAGGATGAAGACCGCGATGCCGAAGGTGATGACGGTCCACACCATCAGGCCCCAGTCAAGGTTCAGCATGCGATCACCACTCTCGCCACTTCGTCAAGGGTCACGCCTCTCTCTGCCTCAGGCCACGAAGATGAGGATGAGGGCGATGACGAACGCGTACAGAGCCACGGCCTCGGTGACGCCGATGCCGATGAACATGCTGGTGCGCAGCTCTCCGGCGACCTCGGGCTGCCGGGCGATGCCCTCGATGGCCTTGCCGATCAGGGTACCGAGACCGATGCCCGGACCGATGGCGCCGAGGCCCATGGCCAGTCCGGCGCCGAGCAACTTGGCGGCATCCGCTTCCATCTAACGACCTCCTTGGTACAACGCGACATGACGGTGCTCTCTCAATGCCCCTCCTCCAGCGCCCCGCCGATGTAGACGGCCGAGAGCACCGCGAAGATGAAGGCCTGGATGAAGGCGATGAAGATCTCGAAGAGGTAGATGGCGACCGAGCCGCCCTGGAGGACCACCGCGATGGCGTAGCTCTGGAAGATGAGCGCCATGGCGAAGAAGACCGCCAGGATGGCGTGGCCGGCGACCATGTTGGCGAAGAGTCGGACGGAGAGCGAGACGAGGCGGAAGATCTCGCTGATGACGTGGATGCCCCAGATGAACTGCTTGAGCACCGGCGGCGCCCCGGACGGCGCCCAGGAGCGCATGTACCGGAACAGCCCGTGCGCCTTGACGCCGGCGTACTGTGTGAACACGAAGGTGAACACCGCCAGCACGATCGTGACGTTGAGGTTGCCGGTGGCGGCATAGAAGGCGAGCTGCTCATGCTCGCCGAAGGGCAGTGGGATGAGGCCGATCAGGTTACTGATGAGGATGTAGAAGAACAGGCCGCCGATGAAGGGGAACCAACGCTCGGCACCCTGCTTCATGACGCTGCCGGCGATGCCGTCGCGGGCCAGCTCGTACAGGCTCTCGATGATCGTCTGGAGCTTGCCCGGCACCGGCTTGAGCGTCCGCGCGATGACGATGCTGATCGCGACGATGATGGCGACGGTGATCCACAGGTAGATGACCGCCTTGGTGATGGAGAGGTCGATGGGGCCGATGGCCGGGATCTCGATGATGGGATGCAGCTCGAACTCGCCGGCGACCTCGGCGACCTCCTCCTCGCCGCCGGGGATGAGCATGAGGCCCACGAACACGGCGATGACGAGCAGGAGCCAGGCCAGGCACCCGCTGCGACGGGTCTTCTTGACCGGGACCTCGGGACGCGCCTCGGGCGCCGGGTGAGAGGGCTCCGCGGACGACCGATCGGGTGTTGGGTCTGATGCTGCCGGCGGTGCCGTGTCGCTGGGCTGCAAGCTCATGTGCGCACCGACCGCCGTGTCCGCGGCGGCGCGTCGCCGCCGGTGTCGCTGCTGCCGCCGCCCCGCCGGGGTGCGGTCGGCCCGCCGCCGTCCAGGGACGGCAGCACGCTCATGTGGACCGCGAACGCCACCGTGAAGGTGCCGACGAAGGCGAGGATGGCGACCAGCGTCTGCTGACGGGTCGTGGTGAGGCCGATGGCGGCGAGGGCGCCGAGCACGACGATCATGCGGACCGCCATGCCGCCGAGGCCGGCGGCGAGGGCGCGGTTGAAGCTCCCCCTCGATCCGAGCAGGGTCGCGGCGAGCTCCAGCAACGAGTACAGGAGCCCGAGAGCGGCGCCGGCCGCAGCCGGCGCCCAGTCGGCACCTGCGACGAGGGCGACCGCGACGGCGACAGGGATGCAGACTGCTGCGCTGAGAGGTGCAAGCGCCTGCCTCATCACGCTACGACTCATCCTCTGCGACTTCACCACAACAGGACCCACTCACCGCGTCTCGAGGAACACACCGTAGAGCGCGATCCCGAAGCCCACGAACACGCCGACGACCATGAGCGCCGGGAACGACCCGACCAGCCTGTCGAGACCGTAGCCGATGCCTGAACCGAGACCGATGCCGGCCAACAGCATGAAGGCGATGGTCTCGCCCTTGTCGAGCCGCCCGCCGGACGACCCCCCCGGTCGCTGCGTCTGGGACTCAGGACCGCGGCGAGTATAGCGCACGCTTTTCCGGGGCCACAAGTGCTCTTCCCGCGGCGCGGCGCCACCGTCCGCGTCGCGTTCCCCGGAGCCGTCCTCGGCACCGGCCGTCGTGGGACCGCGGCGTCGGCCCCACTCGTCCCAGTCGTCGCGGTCCCAGCTGCCGCGGTCCCAGGCGTCTTCCTGCCAGCCGGACGCGCCGCCGGGAGCCTCGCGGTCCGCACGCCCGTCGTTCTCGGACTCGTCTTCCCTGTGAGCGGACACCGGCTCCCGGGGGCCGGCCGGCCGCTCGTGCCGCGTATCCCCGGGCTCCTCGCCACGCGGCGGCGGCGCCGGACCTTCCTTCGCCGAAGGGTCCGGTCGTCCGAAGCCCGGCTCGGAGCCTGACGGCCTTGTCACTGGTGCTCTCCCCCCGCAGATCCGCGGCGGCCGGTCCACGACCGTCGCCCTACCTTGTGCCGGTGACACTACAGGATGTGACGACTCATGAGGGCCGATCGGCGCTGAGGACCTCGGCCACGTCGAGCACATCGACGTCGCGTCCCGTGAGGCTGCCGGCGGCGTCGCGCAGCATGGTGAGACAGAAGGGGCAGCTCACGACGACCCGGTCGGCGCCCGTGGCGAGCAGCTCCTCGAGGCGCAGGCCGCTGATGCGGCGCTCCTCCTGCTCGACCTGGTAGAAGCTGTTGCCGCCACCGCCGCCGCAGCAGAAGGTCCGCACCCCCTGCCGTTCCGGCAACCGGAGACCACCGCTCCTTGCCGGCGCGACGGTGTCGGCGGCCGGACCGCCGGCGGCGACGACCGCTCTCAGGAGCTCCAGGGCGGCCGCCGGGCGGCCGGCGCGGGCGAGGTTGCACGGCTCGTGATAGACGATCGCGGCGGACGAGGACCCGGCCGGGGCGGACGCTTCCGACCCCGACGACCCGCCGACACCCGGGCGCAGACGTCCATCGCGGACCAGCTCGGCGAGCAGCTCCGTGTGGTGCAGGGCCGGGATCTCGAAGCCGAGCGCCCGATACTCATGCAGGAAGACGTTGAGACCGTGCGGGCAGTGGGTGACCACCTTGCGGGCGCCGGTCTCCTTGACCATCTCGATGACCGTGAGGGCGAGCATCTGGAAGCGACCCTCTTCGCCGAGGCGCTTGGCCGGCTCGCCGCAGCACGGCTCGGCCGGGCCCAGCGTCACGAAGCGCACGCCGGCGGCCCGCAGCAGGTCCATGGTGGCGCGCGCCACCAGGCTCGTGCGCTCGTCGTAGGCGGCGCTGCAGCCGAGCCAATAGAGGTACTCGGGCGGCTCGTCGAAGTCGGCGGCGCCGAAGAGCACCTCATCGGCGTACGGCACGTCGGCCAGCCAGGCCGCCCGCTCGTGGGACGGCAGCTTGTAGGGGTTCTGGTTGCGGTCGAGCGCCGCCAGCACGCCCAGCTTCTGCTCGTCGAGCCGGTTCTGGTCGACCAGCGCGCGGCGGACGTCGAGAACGTAGTCGACGTGCCTGATCCGCGACGGACACGCCTGCTCGCACGCGTAGCAGTTGGTGCACGACCAGACGGCGTCCTCGAAGTCGGCGGCCGGCCTGTCGGCCGGGCGGCCGCCGAGATCGGCGCCCAGGGCCGTCCGGATCTCCTGCATCAGGTCGCGCGGCGAGAGCGACCGTCCGGCGGCGACCGCCGGACACTCCTGGTGACAGCGGCCGCAGGCCACACACGCATCGGCTGCCAGCCGCTCCGCCGGCGCCAGCGCGTCGGTGGCGGCCACACCGCACACCAGCTCGACGTCTTCCTCCGACTCCATCGTGACCGCCAGATCGAACGGCGTGGTGAGCGCCGTCCGCTGCCGCCGCGGGTCGTGAGCGGCCACGTTCGCCGGCAGCACCCACAGGTGGCTGAAACCGGTCCAGGCGCCGCCGGCGATGAGCGCGAAGGCGCCGCCGGCGTGCAGCCACCAGAAGACCGCGTAGACGGTGGTCGGCGTGCCGGTCGGCTCGGCGACCCCGGTCAGCAGATGCGACAGCGACCAGCCGACGAAGGCCGCCGCCGCCCACTCGTCCGGCTGGGCGGCGATGCGGTAGGCCTCGAGGCCGAAGCCGCTGAGGCCCATGAAGAGCAGCCCCCAGAGGATGAGCAGGGTGGAAGCCTTCGGCGTCAGATGCTCGGGCCGCGTCACCAGTCGCCGCCAGAGCGCGATGCCGACGCCGACCAGGAGCGCCAGACCGGCCAGATCGAGCACCGCTTCGAAGATCACGTAGAACAGGCCGCGGATCTGGAAGTCGCCGAACCAGTGCAGGACATCCTCGTAGAAGAGCACCACCAGGGTGCCGAGGAAGAGCAGCACCATGCCGTAGAAGATCGGCAGGTGAAGGGCCGCCGGCAGGCGTCGTTCGCGGACCTTCGTCTGTGCCACCGCGTCTCGCGCCGCCCGTGCCAGCCGCGGCCCCCACGGCAGGACGCGGCCGTTCACGTCGGCCCACAGCGAGCGGCCGGCGCCGCGATAGGCCCGTACCCGGCGCACGACGCCCCACACGAACACACCGATGAGGACGGCCACGCAGGCGTACATGGCGATCAGCGTCGCCCGCTGCGACAGGAACGGCAGGTACTCCCTCGCGTAGTCGATGTCCATGACGCTCGTTTCAGCCCTCGTGATCGGGGCAGGGACGACCGGACCGGGGTGGCGCGGCGACGCGGCCCCCGGCCCCATCTGTGGCGACGGTCACGACGCGCCTCCCAGCGCGGCCACCAGAGCGGGGATCACCTTGTAGAGGTCGGCCTGGATGATGTAGTCGGCGTTGCGGACGATGGGGGCCTTGGGGTCGTTGTTGACGGCGGCCACCACCCGGGCCCCCTTGATGCCGGTGAGATGCTGGACCTGACCGGAGATGCCGAGCGCCAGATACAGGTCGGCGGTGACCGAAGAGCCGGTGAGCCCGACCAGTCGTTCCTTGGGCAGCCACTTGAAGTCCTCGGCGATCGGTCGCGAGCAGCCCAGCTCCGCGTCGAGGGCGGCCACCAGCGGCTGCGCCAGGGCCAGGTCGTCGGCCTTCTGGAACCCCCGACCGACGGACACGACCCGCCTGGCGCCGGGCAGGTCCACCGTCTTCTCCACCGTGTCTTCAGCGACGATGACGACGTCCCAGGGCACGGCCGGCGCCGCCCGCTGTTCGATCGGCGCCGGCGCCGCCTCGGCGGCCTCACAGACTCCGGCCGCGAACAGGCACACGGCCGGTGAGCGGCCGAGCCGCAGCGTGCCGGCGGCGACGCCGCCGTAGACGCTGCGCCGGACGAGCAGGGCTCCGTCCCCGTCCACGGTCACCTCGTCACACATGCTGGCGCAGGCGGCGCCCAGCGCGATACTCAGCCGGCCGGCTGCCTCACGGGCCGCCGGCGCGTCGGCGAGGAAGACGGCGTCGACGCCACCGGCCGCCGCCTCTTGCAGGGCTGCGGCCCAGACGTCGCCGCGCAGCGCACCGCCGCCGGGACAGGCCAGCACGACGTCGGCCAGCCCGCCGACCGCCGTCGCCACCTCGTCGACGGCGGCCGCGGCGGGAGCCAGCACGACGTCGTCGCCGGTGAGCGCCAGCGCCTCGACGCGCTCGACCCCGTCGAGCGTGCGCGCCGCCTCGGCGACGCGACGCAGGCCGGCGACGTCGGCGGCGCTCACGATCACTCGAGCCGCCATCACAACACCCCCTCTTCCTTGAGAGCCGCGACGAGCGCCGCGGCGGCTTCTTCGGCAGCGCCCTCCAGGACGATCCGCTTGCGCTCCACGGCGCTCGATCCGAGGCCGGCGAGCTCCACCCCCCCGGCCAGCTCGCCCAGCGCCCCGGGAGCCAGGCCGAGGTCGGCCAGCTTCAGGGTGCCGACGCGGTCGCCCTTGACCTTCATGACCTGCAGGACGGTCGGCAGCCGCGGCACGTTCATGCTCGAATCGATGCCGAGCACGCACGGGAGAGGAGTCTCGACGGTGCGCAGCACATCCCCCAGGTCGAGCGTGGCCCGCACGGTCTCCTCGCCGGGCTCGAGACCGACGACCGGAGCCAGGTACGGCCGCTCCAGCAGCTGCGCCAGAGCCGCCCCGGTGATGCCGTTGTAGCCGTCCTCGGAGACCAGACCGCACATGACCAGGTCGGCGTCGTCGATCGCTTCGATGGCCCGCGCCAGGACCCGGGCGCCGCGGACCGGGTCGAAGGGGTCGTCCCAGCCGCCCTCGACCAGATACCCCTTGTCGGCGCCCATGGCGACCGCTTCCTTGAGGGTCTTCACGGCGGCCTCGCCGCCGACCATGACGACCTCCAGCTCCACGTCGTCGCCCTGCTCCTTGAGGACGACGGCCGCTTCGATCGCGTTGCGGTCGTAGTCACTGATCTTGGTGGGCAGGTTGCGCAGGACGACCTCGCCTCGTTCGTCGTCCCAGCGGATCTCGGTGGAGTCCGTCACGTGCTTGGCGCAGACGATGATCCTCATGACGCTCCTTGGGGCCGCTGCCCGGGCAGGTGCCGCATCTCCATCAGGCCTTGGGTTCCCACTCGCCTTCCGGCGGCTTGAGCACCTCGTAGGCGAAGTGCCGGTGGTACCAGTCGAGGTGCATGTTCCGGGCCTTCACGATGCGCTCGCGCTCGGCCTCGTTCATCTCCTGCTGCTTGATGTACTCCTCCATGCGCGTCGGCAGGATCTCCAGGTGTCCGTACTTGTAGATGACGTCTTCAGCCATGGCGATGCTCCTTCCGGTCGTCAACCGATGGTCGGCGACGTCGTCTCCCACTCGATGCCCATGGACTTGGCAAGCAGCTCGACCACGTGCACCGGCTCCACCTGGAGCCCGGACTTCGCCTTCACGTCGGTGAACTGGTCCTTGCAGTGCGGGCAGGCCACCAGAAGCGTGTCGACGCCCAGATCGGCCGCCGCCCGCAGGCGCTTCTGCCCGATCCGGTAGGCGATGTCAGGGTGCAGCTTGCGGTACGGCCCGTTGCCGTTGCCGCAGCAGTAGCTCCACTGATTGGCCGGCGCCACGTCAACGATCTCGGCGCCGGGCACCAGTCCGACGAGGTCGCGCGGCGACTCGGCCTCGACCACCAGCGTGTTGAGCGTGCAGGGGTCGTGGTAGGCGAACCTGCCCTCGACGGCCACCGGCGGGGTGACGCCCTTCTCCTTCATCTTCCCGAGCAGGAAATCGGTGATGAAGACCGTCTCGATGCCGTCCATGTCGAACCACTTGGGGTACTCGCGGACGAAGAGCGCGTAGTCGTGCGGGTTCACCACCACGAGCGTCTCAACGCCGAGCTTCCTGAAGTTCTCGACGTTCTCGCCGGCGTACTTCTTCCACTCCTCGTCGCTCTCGCTGAGGAGCTCCGGCGCGGTGACGCCGGGGGTCGTGTAGACGCCGAACTTGACCCGCAGCTTGGCGAGGATCTGCGCCGCCAGGCGCGGTACCTCGGTGCCCTGCGTGGCGGTGAAGAAGTCGACGAAGAGGGCCGTCTTCATATCGCCGGCGATCTTGATGCCCTCGGCCCATTTGGTCACGAGCTCGGCCTGGGTGGCCACGAAGCCGCGGTGCTCGTCGAGATACTCCTTGACCGCCGGCCAGTTCGGGATCTCCGTGCCGTCGGCCAGCGAGTCGCGGCGGATCTTGCGCACCAGGTCGACGGTCGTCGTGGACCGCCGGTAGAAATCGCCCCCCATCGAGGTGTTGGGACAGCGCAGCTCGCAGGCGCCGCATTCCAGGCAGTAGGTGAAGTTGTCGATGAGCCTGTCGAACTCGCCCACACCGCGGCTGATGGCGAGGATCGCCGTGTGGAAGCCGTACGAGGAGTGCGCCTCGTTGCGCGTGATGTCGAAGTTGGGACAGATGTCCCGACAGAACTTGTGCCGGCAGGCGAAGACCAGGTACGCCTCCTTGACGAACTCCTCGTCGATGGCTTTGGTCTTCGACAGGGGCTCAGCGTAGAAGTCCTTCTTGCTGAGTTGGTATGTCATGAGTGTCGACCCACCTTTCAATCGGTCGAGATGCCGACGGTCAATCCTCGTAGGCCTCGTCGAGGCAGTACTTGCCCGGGTTCATGATGTTGTTGGGATCGATCATGCGCTTGATCTTCTTCATGATCTCGAACGACCCGTGCGCCATCTCTCCGTGCATGGCGATGTCGTCGTCGCCCTCGCGACAGGAGCCGTGGCAGATCGAGACCGAGCACTCCATGTCGACGGCGGCCTGCGCGATCTCCCGCTTCATGCGGATCCACGCCGCCCAGGTCTCGTCGTTGTACTGCAGCTCGGCGATGCCGACGTCGATCTCGATGAGATAGTCACCCCAGCCCTTGAACGGGTTGCTGGTGTAGATGAAGATGCCCCAGTCGTCGAACACGCCCGGGTACTGCTTCATGTACCGGCCGACGATCTCGTGGAACTGCTCGCGCAGGGCCGGCAGCGCCGTGTGATAGGCGGCCGTGTCTTCACAGTGCCACGACATGAGCGTCGCCTGGCCGTCCGGCGTGCGCCCGTGATACGAGAGGTGGTAGCGGTCGTGACGGGAGGCCCAGTCCCCTTCCCCCTGCTCCGGGCCGAGATACCTGCCGCCCAGCTTCTTCATGATGCGGAAGCCTTCCTTGACGGCCGGCTCCACCTCGCACTTGAGGCCGTACATCGTGAAGAGGACGACGAACCGCACGTCCCTGCCGAGCGGGATGAACGCCTCGTCGTCGCGGCGCAGGAAGTCGATCTTGTGGTCGTCGAAGATCATCGCCGACGAGAGGTTCCCGAAGCCGCGCGTGGTGACGTCGTAGAGAGCCTGGTAGGCGTCGTCCCAGTTGTCGAAGGCGAAGTAGCCGGCGAACTCGACCTCGGACTTCGGATAGAGCTCGATGACGGCCCTGGTGACGATGCACAGCGTGCCCTGGTGCTGCATGAAGAGGTCCTTGAGGCGGTAGCCCGAGGAGCTCTTGCGGATCTTCTTCGTGCCACCGCCGCCGACCCAGATGACCTGACCGTCGGGAAGCACACATTCCATGCTGATGACGGTGTCGGGGGTGTGGCCGAAACGGGCGCCGATGAGCGTCCATCCGCCGCAGCCGATGCGGCCGCCGAGCATGGCGTTGGCGTAGCCTGCCAGGTCGTCGGGGAAGATCTTGCCCAGCGGCTCGAGCACCTCGTTGAGCTTGAGCATGTTGATGCCGGTGCCCACGGTGGCGCACATGTTGTCTTCGTCGATCTCGAAGATCTCGTTCATGCGCTTGATGTCGACGCAGATCCCCCTGCGCAGCGGCATGGCGCCGTCCGCCAGACCCGAGCCGCCACCGCGCGGTGTCACCGGTATGCGCTTCTCGTTGGCGAGCTTGAGGATGCCCACCACGTCTTCGGTGCTGCCGGGCAGCACGACGACGTCGGGGGTCTGGTCCTGCCAGCGGTGCAGGGGCGCCGGCGCGCAGTTGTACGCCCGCATCGCTCGCTCGTGCAGGTCGATGAGCACGTTCTCCTCACCGAGCAACCGCCTGAGCTCGTCGATGACCTCGTCGGTCACCGCTCCGTACTGCGTCACTGCGGTAGTCATGAATGCATCGGCTCCTCTCTCACGCTCCGTCGCTCTGGGAAGGAAGACCGGCGCCTCGGGCGGTCTGGCGAGATGCGACACGCCGCCGGGCGACCGGCACCCCCACGCCGGTTCCAGGTCAGACTAGGCGCGATCCCGGCGGCGCGGTACCTCCGGCAGGGCCGACCTGGGCGGCCGCTTGGGGGAGGGCGAGGTCGGCCATCCGGCCGCGATGCCGGCAGGTGCGGGCGTCCCCGCCGCACCCCCGCCGTGCCGACCCGGCCCGTACCCCCGCCGCGCTCCGATCGCGCCCGCGCCGCGCCGCGCCGCGTCGGCCGTGCCCCGCCCGCCGGCCGCGGGACGCCGGACACCATGTCCACCGCGAGGCGACTCCGGGATCCGTGTACACCCTGCGGGGTCGAACATGTCCACGAATCCCAGAGTCAGTGTGAGGGCATACCGGTGCTGCCGGCGCCCGCGGCGGCCGGCTGCCGAAGACGTGGCGGCGTCGGCAGATGGGCGAGCGCTCAGTCGGTGGAGGTCACCGGTCCCCGGTGATGGGCCGGTAGACGATCTCCAGCTCCTGGCCCTCCTGGCCGCGACGCAGACGGCGTACCACCCGGTACAGGACGGCGGAGACGGCGTACGCGCCGCCGATGGACACCGGCAGCACCCAGCGATCGAGACCCAGCGCCAGCGCATCGTCGGCAACGAAGCGCCAGGCGAGGAACGCGGTGAACAGCACGAAGGCGGCGCCGCACCAGGTGAGCAGGGGGACGCCGAACAGCTCGAACGGCGCCGCGGTGCTCTCCCTGTACAGCTCTCTGTCGACGAACGGCAACGCCGCTGCCGCGCCGCAGGTGGCGGCGAACGCCGGCACGTTCAGCAGGGTCACCGAGAGGGTCAGCCGCCACAGGTCGGAGAACGCGAAGAGCAGCGCCGGCACCACACACACGGCGCTGAAGAAGAGGATCGCGGGCACCGGCGCGCGGCGGCGACCGCGGAGGCGACCCAGCACGCGGGGCAGCGACCGGTCGGACGACATCGACTCCACGACCCGCGTCGCCGCCAGCGTGACGTCCGGCACCCACATCCAGAACCAGGCGTTGAAGAGCGCACAGAGGGCGAGCGCGACCACAGCCCCCGGCCAGCGACCGTCCAGGAAGTACCAGAAGAACGGCAGCGTGGGCACCGGCAGGGACTCCGGCGCCTCGAAGAACAGGTAGGCCGCGGCGGCCAGCGCCCGGCGGTCCACCAGCGCCAGGACCAGGGCCAGCACGCCCGCCGAGAGCACCACGGTGACCGCCTCGGCGCCCAGTATGACGATGGTCTGCGCCCGCAGGCTGTCGGCCCGGCGCACCTCGCCCGCCTGCTGCACGCTCCAGGCCGGGTAGATCAGGGAGAAGGCGGCGACCGGGACCAGCCACAGCGTGCTGGTCACCGTCCCCGGACCCGGCGCGGCGCCGAAGCCAAGCGAGCGCGCCGCGCCGAGAGCCTCGCGGTACGGTGCGCCGTCGCCGACGGCATCCGGCCCCAGGGCCGCCACCAGGAGCGCCGCCACGACCAGAGCAGCCCCACCGATCAGCCAGCACGCACGCTGCAGCAGCGCGTAGACCCGCATCCCCCAGTAGTTGACCAGCGCCGACCAGGCGATGACGAGCAGGCTCATGACGAGCACCCCGGGACCTGACTGCACGAAAGCGGCGGCGTCCCGCAGTCCGGGCGAGCCGGACAGGCTACTGAGCACGTAGAGCAGCGGTCCGACGGCGACCCTGGCGGCGAACCAGCCGGCGATGGCCATCCACAATGCCCCGCCCAGCACCACCGCCGTGAACACGAAGACCGTGCCGGCGGCGGGCGAGACCAGACGGCTCTGGAAGTAGTAGTCGCCGCCGCTGCGCGGCATGCTCGAGGCGAGGAACGCATAGACGGCGGCCTCGGCGCAGCAGAACAGCCCGGCGATGAGGATGGCTATCGGCAGGCTGCCCGCCGGGAAGAAGGCCAGCGACACCAGGAGCGGGATGGTGAACATCACCGCCAGGTTCATGGTCATCAGGTTGTAGAGCAGGGCGTCGGAGACGCCCCACTCGCGCGCCACCGTCGGCGCCCGGCGAAGCGTCATGAGCGGCCTGTCCCCGGCGCCCGACACGTCGGTCTACTCGAGGATGCCGCGCCGCAGCGCCACGGCCACGGCGTGCGCCCGGTCGGACACCCCGAGCTTGCGGTACACATCGTCGAGGTGCGTCTTGACGGTGGTGAGCCCGATGTAGAGGTGGCCGGCGATCTCCTTGTTGCTGAACCCGGCCGCCACCAGGCGCAGCACGTCGAGCTCGCGTTCGGTCAGCAGCGACTCCTCTTCGACCCTGCCCTGCTCGGCCAGGAGGGCACGGACGACGACCTCGTCGAACCGCTGGCCGCCGCCGGCTACGTGCCGGATGGCGGCCACCAGATCCTCGCGGGAGGCACTCTTGAGGACGTAGCCCTGCGCCCCGCCGCGGACGGCATTGAGGACCAGCTCGTCGTCGTCATGCACCGTGAGGACGATGACTCGCGGCGGTGGCTGGACATCGCGCGTCATGCGCTCCAGCACCTCGAGCCCGTGCAGGTCCGGCATCTGCATGTCGAGCAGCACCACGTCGGGACGTCTGCTCGCCGCCAGCGCCAGGCCCTCGCGGCCGCCGGCGGCCAGACCGACCACCTCGATGTCCGGTTCCCGGGCGAGGATGGACGCCAGCCCCTCCCTGATCACGGCGTGATCGTCGACCACCAGGACGCGTATCGGGGCCACCCTCACACCTCCCGCGTGGCTTGACCGTCGCCGGCCGGAGCCGCCGCGAGCGGGATGCAGACCTCGACGACGGTGCCGGCTCCGGCGGCAGACCGCAGCTCCAGCGAGCCGCCGGCGAACGCCGCCTGCTCGTCCATCAGCGCCAGCCCGTAATGACCCTCGGTCCGGCAACGCTCCGCGTCGAAGCCGCTGCCGTCATCGCGGATCGTCAGGCGGACAGCGCCACGTTCACCGGCGGTGGCGTCCCGCAACGTCACCCACACGTGTCGAGCGCCGGCGTGCCTCTGGGCGTTGGTGACGGCCTCGCGGGTGATCTTGTAGATCGCCGCGGCCGCTGCCGGCTCCAGGTCAAGTCGATCGTCTACGGCCACCCCGACCTTGGCCGGACCGAGGCTGTCGGCGCGATCGACCAGCGCCCGCAGGGCCGCTGACAGGCTCAAGCCCTCCAGTGCCGGCGGCCGCAGGTCAGAGATCACCCGCCGCGCCTCATCGACGGCGGAGCGCAGCACCGCGATGGCCTCGTCGAGCTGGGGGCGCGTCTCCGCCGGCAGGTCGTCGACCGCCGCTTCAAGCTTGTAGACGGCGCCGACCACGCTCTGCAGGATGTCGTCGTGGACGATCGCCGCCAGGCTGCGCCGCTCGTGCTCGCGGACGCGGGTGACGCGTCCCAGCAAAGACTCGACCCGCGCCCGGCTGCCGGCCAGGTCACGATACAGACGGGCGTTGTGGATGGCGATCGCCGCCTGTTCCGCGACCTCTTCGGCGAGGGCGATGTCGGCCGCCGCGAACGGGCGGGCGCGGGTCGGCGAGAAGAGCACCAGTGAGCCGATCGGCTCGTTCTGGGCCAGCATCGGCAGGAAGAGGGCGGTCCGCATGCTCAGCGCCCGGCGCAGGTCCGGACCCATCCCGGCGCCCCAGACCAGATCCTCCACCGCGATCTGCAGATGACCGCCGCTGCGACCGGTGACAGCCGAGCCGTCGTCGAGGCGCAGGCGCAGGCCGACCAGCGCCTCGTCGTCGTCCTCGGAGCTGGCCACGGCGATCAGATCGCCGCTCTGCACGTCCAGCTCGAAGAGCAGGCAGCGGGCGCCGCGCACCAGACGCGCCGCATTGACCGCGATGACCTTGAACGTCCGCTCCAGATCGAGGCTGCGGGAGATGGTCCGGGAGACGGCGTAGGCCGTCTCGAGGACGGCCGCGCTGCGCTCGCTGGCAGTCGAGAGGGCCTCGTTGCGGGCCGCCATCGCCAGGACATGACCGGCGGCCCGCAGCAGCCGTCGTGTGTGGTCGTCGATGGGCTGCGGCCGGCGGCGGCTGAGCTGCAGCAGCCCGGCCACGGCGCCGCCCGCCTCGGCCGCCGTAAGGACGATCTGACCCCAGCGCGGGCTGGCGACATCGAGCAGACCGGAGGGCAGATCGGCAGCCCGCGAGTCCAGCTCAGTCAGCGTGACGCCGTGCAGCAGCGGCGCCACCTGCGGATGACCGCCGTCGACGAGCGGGTAGGGGTACCCGCGACGCCGCGTGTGACCGTACACAGCCAGCACATCGGCGGCGCCGTCGTCGCGGACCAGGAAGAACGCGCCGGCGTCCATGCCCAGGCGCGTCACAAGGAGCCGCAGCACGTCGGCGGCGGCCTCCCGCGGCGCCCGGTCGGCGGCCGCGGCGGCGATCACGTCGGCGATGAAGTCGCCGTCGTTCCCGGGAGCCTTCGACTCACGCGACGCGCCGGCGCCCGAGCCGCCCGCGGCATCGGCGCCGGCCCTTCGATGCAGCGCCGTCAGCGCGTTCCTCGCAGTCATCCCCACCTCGATGCATGGCCGACACCCACGAGCATCGTCGAGGGTCGACGCGGCGTCAAGAGCCTGCTCGCCGGTCCGCCGCCGCTGCGGCCTCGCCGCGACCCTCAGCGATCGGCCGGCTCGTCTCCCGCCTCTTCGGCCGCGGCGGTCGCCGATCCGGTCGGCGCCGCGGTATCGCCGTCGAGCCGCACGGCGGCGGCGCCGGAGAGCCCGTTCCGTTGGCGCCGTCGCGAGCGGACCAGCAGCAGGACCAGGAAGAGCGTCGCGACCGCCGCCAGCCCGCCGAGTACCGCCGCCGCGATGTACCAGTCCTGACTCATGCAGACGGCGGCGCCGTTGAGCAGCAGGCACCACCCGTACAGCAGCAGCACGCTCTTGCGCTGCGAGAAGCCGGCCACCAGGACCAGCTCGTGGTGTACGTGGTCCTGCCCCGGCCGGTAGAAGGGGACCCGACGCCAGAGACGGCGCAGCACGATGAGGAACAGGTCGAAGAACGGCACGGCCAGCACCAGCAGCGGCACGATCAGGGCCACCGTGGCAGACGTCTTCAGCACGCCCTGCAGGCTGATGACGGCGAGCACGAAGCCGAGGAACATGGCGCCGGCATCGCCCATGAAGATGACCGCGGGATGGAAGTTGAAGCGCAGGAAGGCAAGCGTAGCGCCGGCCAGCGCGAAGCTGACGATGGCCGTATCGACGCGGTAGAGCGAGAAGGCGATGAGACCGAACGTGAGGGCGGATATGGCGCAGACGCCGGCCGCCAGGCCGTCGAGGCCGTCGATGAAGTTGACCATGTTGATGATGGCCGCCATCCAGAGGATCGTGACGATCAGCGACGCCCAGAGAGGCAACGCGATCTGACCGCCGACGAACGGCAGGCTCACCGACTCCATGCGCACGTCGAAGGCCAGCGCCCCGCCGATGGCCGCCAGTTGGCCGAGGAACTTGACCAGCGGCCGGATCTGGATGTAGTCGTCGACGAGTCCGACGGCGGTGATGACGGTACCGCCCACGAGCACCGCTTTCACGGTGTCGTCGCCCCACGGCACCACGAGGACGACGGTGATGACGACCGCCAGGTACATCCCCAGCCCGCCGAGCATCGGCATCGCGTCGACGTGCATGCGCCGCTCGTCGAGCGGCACGCTGACGGCGCCCATGCGCCGTGCCAGAGCCCCCATAAGCGGCGTGAGCACGTACACCACGAACGCCGCCAGGACGAACGCGAGCACGGCCATCAGCTGGCTGAAGGTCAGGTCAAAGAGCATCAGGCTCCGTCAGACGGGCAGATCCATGCGTATCAGGCGCACACCGGCTTCTTCGCACATGGCGACGGCGAACTCGTCGGGGTACCCCTCACTGAAGTAGATCTCGCGGACGCCGGCGTTGATGAGGACCTTGGCGCAGAGGATGCACGGCTGATGCGTGCAGTAGAGCGTGGCGCCTTCGACGGCCACCCCGTGGATGGCAGCCTGGATGACGGCGTTCTGCTCGGCGTGGATCGCCCGGCAGAGCTCGTGCCGTTCGCCGGAAGGCACCTTGAGCCGGTCGCGCAGGCAGCCCACGTCGAGACAGTGGGCGACGCCGCGCGGGGCGCCGTTGTAGCCGGTGGCCAGGATGCGGTGGCCGCGTACGAGCACGGCGCCGACCTGACGGCGCAGGCACGTGGACCGCGTCGAAGCCTGCCGGGCCAGCTGCAGGAAGTACTCGTCCCACGTGGGACGCTGCTGCCCGCCGGACACGGCTGCACCCTCAGGCTCTGATCGGCCGGCGGCGTCGGTCACTCGGGTTCCCCGCTCCTCGCTTGGCTGCGATTGTACAGCGCGCGGCCGGGGCCGGTGAGACTCGGGGGGATGTGGCGGCCGGGGCCGGTGAGACTCGGGGGGATGTGGCGCCCCGGACGGCGCAGCCTCTGCCGGGTGCTCACAGGCGCAGCTCGCCGGAGAGCATCGGCACCACGCCGCCGCCGACCAGGACATCGTCCGGCGCAGCGGCGGCGCCGCGCACCGACACCGAGAGATGGCTGGGACGACCGACGTGGCGACCCTGCAGGACGACCCGCGTCTCGCCGGACGGCAGCAGACCGGCCGCCGCAAGATAGGCGGCCAGCGGACCGGCGGCGCTGCCGGTCGCCGGGTCCTCCGGTATCCCCTCGAAGGGAAACAGCCCGCGCGCCTCGATCCAGGGCCGGTCCGCGCCGGTGAAGGCGAACGGGTACACCTCGGCGTATGCGTGCTCAAATCCGGGCAGACGCTCCATGTCGAGCTGGACGCGGGCCAGGACGTCGGTGTCGCGGAGCGGGATGACCGCATACTCCAGGCCGGTACCGACGACCTGCGGCAAGAGCCGCGGGTCGCCGGCCGACGAAGCCGCGGCGCCGACCTGCTCGACCGCCAGCCCGAGGACCCGCGCCGCCTCGCCGACCGGGATCTCGGCACCGAAGCGCGGCGGCCCCTGGTGCACGGTCGCGGCCACCGGGACCCCGTCGCGGACCTCGACATCGACCGGCGTGAGACCGACCCCCAGCTCCAGCACCACCGTGGTCACCGGCGCGACCGTCGCCACCATGCCGAGCCGCACGACCTCGCAGGCCGTACCGACGCTGGGATGACCGGCGAACGGCAGCTCGCTGAGCGGCGTGAAGATGCGCACCCGTACATCGCCGCGTCCGGCGCCGACCCCGCGCGGCGTCTCGACGAACGTGGTCTCGGAGAGATTCATCTCGAGTGCGACGGCCTGCATCTCCCGGTCTGTGAGCCCGGCGGCGTCGGTGAAGACCGCCAGGGGGTTGCCGGCGAACGGAGCTTCAGCGAAGACGTCGACCTGTGTGAACCTGTAGCTGCGCATGGCTCCTCCCGGAGAGACGGGTGCCGACCCGGCCGGCCCTTTCACATGCCGGCCCCCGGCTCCGCGACGCCGGTCCGCGGTGAGACGCCGGCCGACGGCCCCAGCGCCCGTTCCACAGACGCCGCCGAGACCGCCCCCGGCCGCAGGACCCGCCACGCGCCGTCGGCGACCAGCTGTGTGAGATCGATCACTGTCGACGGCAGGCCGCCGGTCTCGGCGCCGACCTCGCCGCCGTCGAGGAGCAGATCGCAGGCCGCACGCAGCTCCGCGTCGACATCGTCGAGGCGCCGCGGCGCCGGCCGGCCGGCGGGATTGGCGCTCGTGGCCACCAGCGGGGTCGCCAGCCAGCTCATCGGGAGCGCCCGGCGCGGCCAGGCCGGCACGCGCACACCCAGCGTCGGCGCGCCGTCCCGGTCGCGGCCCGGCGGCGGTCCCGCGAAGCCGGGCGGAGACGGTACCACGGCCGTCACGGCGCCGGGCAGCAGCCGGCGCAGGGCCGCGGCCAGCGCCGGCTCGGGATCGAGCGCCGCGAACAGCACCGGCAGCGACGAGAACACGACCTGCAGAGGCTTGCCGGGATCGCGGCCCTTGGTCTGCCACAGTGCCTCCAGCACCGCCGGCCGGCAGAGTCCGCCGACGCCGTAGACCGTGTCGGTCGGGAAGCAGGCCAGGCGCGCCGCCCCGAGGGCCGCCGAGAGGCGCGCCGCGCCATGTGCCCGCGCCCGGGAGCAGGCGGCGCCGGCGCCGCTGCCGGCGGAGGTGTCGCAGGTCCCGGCCAGCGCCGCCAGGTCGATGACGTGCTGCGAGGGGCTCATGACGGCGAGCGCCTCACGGGTGGGCGTGGTCCCCGGCGCCGGACGACCCGCCGGCGACCGCCACGGGACGCACCGGCACGCCGCGCCGCGCCAGATACTCCTTGGCCTGCGCGATCGTGTACGTCCCATAGTGGAAGATCGAGGCCGCCAGCACGGCGTCGGCCTCGCCGTCGAGCAGGCCTTCGGCCAGATGCTCCAGGGTGCCGGCGCCGCCGGAGGCGATGACCGGCACGTCGACCGCCCGGGCCACGGCGCGGGTCAGCCGGCAGTCGTACCCGTCGAGCGTGCCGTCGCGGTCCATGCTCGTGAGCATGAACTCGCCGGCGCCGAGCTCGGCCGCCCGGACGGCCCAGGCGACGGCATCGATGCCGGTGGCGGTGCGACCGCCGTGCACGTAGACCTCCCAGGCGGCCGCGTCGCGGCCCCCGGGGCCCTGTGCCCCGTCGCCGCCGGCCACCTGCCTGGCGTCGATCGCCACCACGATGCACTGGGCCCCGAAGCGCTCGCTGCAGCGCCGGATCAGCTCCGGGTCCTCGACGGCGGCGGTGTTCATCGTGACTTTGTCGGCGCCGGCCGCCAAGATCATGCGCACATCGTCTTCGCTGGCCAGGCCGCCGCCGATGGTGAACGGGATGAACACCTGCTCGGCGCAGCGAGCCGCCAGCTCGGCGATGATGTCTCGTCGTTCGTGTGAGGCGGTGATGTCCAGGAACACCAGCTCGTCGGCGCCTTCGGCGTCGTAGCGGGCCGCCAGCTCCACCGGATCGCCGGCGTCCCGCAGCCCGACGAAGTTGACGCCCTTCACCACGCGGCCGTCGCGCACGTCCAGACAGGGGATGATGCGTCGTGTCAGCATCGCCGCCGTCCGGTCGGTCGCGACCTCACTGCCGTCCCTCGGGGGAGCCGAGCGCCGCCAGCGCCTGCGGCAGCGTGAACGCTCCCTCGTACAGGGCGCGCCCGACGATGGTCCCCACCACGTTGTCGGTGGCCATCGCGGCCAGACGGCGAAGATCGTCGAGGCTGGTGATGCCGCCAGACTGGATGATCTCGAGCGCGGTGCGCTCCGCCAGCCGGGCGAGCGCCTCCAGGTTCGGCCCCCGCATCATGCCGTCGGTGGCGATATCGGTGAAGACGATGCGGCGTACGCCCTGTGCCTCGAGATTGTCGATGAAGGGCGCGGCGCTCATCTGCGAGCGTTCGTGCCAGCCGTGCGTGGCCACCATGCCGTCGCTGCAGTCGACGCCGACCACCAGCCGCTCGCCGAGGTCTTCGACCGCCGACGCCAGGAGCTCCTGCTGGGTGATCGCCGCCGTCCCGATGACGATCCAGCGCAGGTCGCTCGCTGCCGCTCGCTCGAGCGCTTCGAAGGAACGGACACCGCCGCCGTACTGGACCGGGATGGACAACGCCCCGGCGATCGTCTTCACGAGAGCGAAGTTGACCGGCTCGCCGCTGCGCGCCGCGTCGAGGTCGACGACGTGCAGCGCCTCGGCGCCGAGATCCTCCCACTGCTGAGCCATGTCCAGCGGATCCTCGCTGAAGACCGTGCTGCGGGAGAAGTCGCCGCCCCGCAGGCGCACCACGCGCCCACCCTGGATATCGACGGCCGGGAACAGGATCACGTCGTCGCACCTCCTCGATCGAGAGGACAGGACCAGCTCATAAGGATACAGCCGAGGGAGCGCCGTGCGCCGCAAGGACCGTGGAGCGGAAGTGGGCCGACCCTCGCCCGGCGCCACGCCGCAGCGGGCAGCTGCAACCGCCGGACCGCGCGCTCAGGCCGGGGCGCGTGCCGCCGCGACGAACGAGGCGAGCAGCCGCAGCCCTGTGTGCGAGCTCTTCTCCGCGTGGAACTGCACCGCCCAGACGTTGTCTCGCGCCACCGCGGCCACCACCTCGCCGCCGTAGTCGGTCACGGCGGCGACGAGGCCCGGGTCGGCCGGTCGCGCCGCATACGAGTGGACGAAGTAGACGTAGGCGGGCGCCGGCAGACCGGCCGCCATGCCGGCGCCCGCCGCCCGCCACTCCAGCTCGTTCCAGCCGATCTGCGGGACCTTGAGCGTGGTCGGCAGGCGCTCGACGGTGCCTTCGAACACGCCGAGCCCGGGGCGGCGGCCACCCTCGCCGCTGCTCTCGAACAGGAGCTGCAGCCCCAGACAGACCCCGAGAAACGGTACGCCGGCGCCGATGCGGCGCACCACCGCTTCGGCCAGGCCGGTGTCGTCGAGTCGCGCCATGGCGTCGCGGAAGGCGCCCACACCCGGCAGCACCACCGCCGCGGCGCGGTCGACGGCGGCCGGATCGTGCACCAGCCGGACCTCCGCGCCCACGCGTTCCAGCGCCTTGGCCACGCTGGCCAGGTTACCCATGCCGTAGTCGATGAGCGAGATGTGGAGAGGTCGGCTCAGAGCGTGCCCTTGGTCGACGGGACGTCGCCGCCGCGGTCGACCACCGCGCAGGCTGTCGCCAGCGCCCGGGCCACGCCCTTGAAGACCGCCTCCACGATGTGGTGCGGATCGTCGCCGGACAACAGCCGGACGTGCAGCGTGAGACCGGCACGGGTGGCGAACGAGCGCAGGAAGTGCCCGGTCAGCTCGGCGTCGAAGCCGCCGATACGGATGCCGCCGAGCTTCAGGTCGTGCACCAGGTACGGTCGGCCGGAGATGTCGAGGGCCACCAGCGCCAGGGCCTCGTCCATCGGCAGGGCGCACCAGGCGTAGCGGGCGATGCCGCGCTTGTCGCCGAGCGCTTCGGCGAAGGCCTGGCCCAGCACCAGACCGACATCCTCGACGGTGTGATGCCCGTCGACGTCGAGGTCGCCGGCGGCGCGCAGCCGCAGGTCGAAGCGGCCGTGATGCGCGAACAGCTCGAGCATGTGGTCGAAGAAGCCGATCCCGGTCTCCACGTCGGCCGCGCCGCCGCCGTCGAGCGTCAGGTCGAGCTCGATGTCTGTCTCTTTGGTCGCGCGCGCCACCTGCGCGCGGCGCCTCACTTCACTCATGGACGATCGCCTCTCTCCCGGACCGGTGGGCCGGCGGCCGCAACGGGTGTGTGGCGGCCTGTGGCCTGTGCGCCGTTCTTCGCGACCACGAGCCGTCTACCTGCCGTCTGCCGATGGGCGCCACCCCCCTCCTGAGCCGCCGGCACGGACCCGTGCCGACCACGCATGTGCCACCAGCCCTTCCTCCTCGGCGATGGCGACCGTCGGCGGCGCCAGCGCGGCGGCGGCGGCGGCATCGATCTCCACCACGGCGATGCGCTTCTGGAAATCGGTGACCGAGAGGCCCTGCCCAAAGCGCGCCGCGCCGCCGGTGGGCAGCACATGATTGGTGCCGGCGACGTAGTCTGCGAACGCGGTGGCGGCACGCGGACCGAGGAACACGGCGCCGGCGTTGTGCACGCCGGCCAGGAGCTCGCGGGCGTCGTCGACGTGAAGCTCCAGATGCTCGGGCGCGAACGCGTCGATGAGCTCCAGCGCCGTCGCCCGGTCGCGGCAGTGGACAAGCGCCACCTGATCGTGCGGCAGCCCCCACCGGCCGGCCAGGTCCTCGACGGCGGCGCCGACCGGCGCCGTCAGGGCGCCGCCGACATCCACCAGGACCGCCATCGCGCCGGCGCCGTGTTCCGCCTGCGCCAGGAGATCGGCGGCCAGCCACTCCGGCTCGACACCCGGCTCGGCCACGATCACCACTTCGCTGGGTCCGGCCAGGCCGTCGATGGCGACCACCCCGGTGAGCTGGCGCTTGGCCTCGGTGACGTACGCGTTGCCCGGACCCACGATGACGTCGCAGCGCGGCACGCAGGCCGTGCCGAACGCCATGGCGGCCACCGCCTGGGCGCCGCCGATGGGGTACACATGCCGCACGCCAAGCAGGGCGCAGGCCCCGGCCACGCCTTCCGCGACGCCGCCGCCGGGCCGCGGCGGGGAACAGAGCACCAGGCGCTCGACACCGGCCACCAGCGCCGGCGTGGCGGTCATGATCACCGACGACGGGTAGTCGGCCAGGCCGCCGGGCACGTAGAGCCCTGCGGCCTGCACCGGCACCACCCGCTGCCCAACGCTCTGGCCCTGTGGCAATGTGATCTCCCACGACGCGGCGGACTCGTGCTCGTGATAGGCGCGGACGTTGGCCGCCGCCAGCTCGAGCGCCCGGCGCAGATCCGCCGCCAGCCCGGCCAGGGCCGCCTCCAGGTCAGCGGCGGGGACGGCGTAGTCCTCGGACAGCTCGACGCCGTCGAGACGGTGGGTGAGCGCGCGCACCGCCTCGTCGCCGCGCGCGCACACGTCCGCGACGATGTCTTCCACAGCGCTGCGGATGTCCGCGGCCGGCGGCGCCAGATCCCGCAGCCGGGCCACCACCGCCGCGACCCCCTGGGACAGGTCAAGGTGCAGCATGGCGCTCCTCTCGTCGAGCCGCTCCGGACGCGGGTCGCGCGTCGGCGCCTGCGGCCGCGCGTACAGCGTCCAGCGCCGCCTGCATCGCGGCCGGCCGCACGACACGGGCCGAACGGCTGGCGATCAGCCGGACGCCGCCGCCGAGCAGCTCCTCGCGCACAAGAAGACCGTGCGCTGCGCGCGTCTCGTCCGGACCGAGCACCATCACGGCGGCATCGGCGGCTCCAAGCACGACGGCATCCGCGGCCGCGCGCCGCAGGGCCAGGATCTCGACCTGCCTGCCACGCCGGGCGAAGTGCCGGCGCGTGACGGTGGGGTGCGTCGTGGCGATGCGCGGCCGACGAGCGCTCGGCAGATCCGTCATCACCGCCGGCATCACAAGCGCCAGACGGCTGCCGGCGATGCCGAGGTCGGCGAGCTGGACCACATCGGCCTCGAGCTCCGCCAGGATGTGGCGGGCGACCACGCCGCAGTCGACCACGCCACGCTCGACCAGGACCGGGACGTCCCATGGGTCGGCCGGCACCACGAGCAGACCGTCGCCGGACACTGACGGCCCGGACACCGGCGTCCCCTCATCGGTGCCGGCGTCCGCCGCTGCGCCGGCGTCTGCAGCCGCGGCGGCACCAAGGGCCCTCTGGAGAGGACGCAGACCCGGCTCGAGCGAGAGCGCCAGACGGACGGTGATCGGCTCGACACCCGATCCACGCGCTGCTCCGTCGCCGTCCACGATCACTCCCCGCCGGTCAGCCGAGGCCCAGCGCCCGGCGCACGTCCCGCAGGGAGCCGCGCGTGACGCCGCCGTCGGCCGCCTCCAGCACCCAGTCGCCCTGCTCCCGGCGCAGCGACGGGGCCCGCAGCGGACGCTCGTCGTCCGGCACGGCCATGACCGCCACGCCGGCAGCACGCAGCTCGGCGCACAGCTCCGGCTCGGCGAAGCCGCCGGCGAACGTCAGCGGCCGGTCCGGCGGCCGCGGAGCCGCGCCGGCCTCCTCCAGAGCCAGCGTGAGCCGGTCGAGCGAGATAGCGAAGCCGACCGCCGGCGCCGGCCGATCAAAGCCCGCCAGCAGCTCGTCGTACCGTCCGCCGGCGGCGATCGGCAGACCGACGCCGGGGGCATACGCCTCCACGAGCAGGCCGGTGTAGTAGGCGAACTCGGGATAGAGGCCGAAGTCGATGTCGACGAGGTCTTCGAAGCCGGCCTGTTCGACCAGCTCCCGCACCTCCTCGAGACGATCGACGGTGGCCCGGCCCGCCGAGCCCACCAGCCGCCGGGCTTGGGCGATCGCCTCGTGGCCGCCGCCGAGCTGCAGGGCACGCTGCAGCGCCTGCGCGGCGTCGTCGTCGGCCCCGGCGTTGTTGAGGATCGACTCGAGCAGCGGATAGTCGCGCTCGGCCAGCGCCTCCATGAGGGCGTCTTCCTGATCGTCGGGCAGTCCCAGCGCCTCGACGAGCGCGCCGTGGAACGCCACGGTGCCGACCGCCACCCGGAAGCGCGGCAGACCGGCGGCGCGCAGACAATCGCAGAGCAGCGCCACGCACTCGGCATCGGCGGCCGCCGATGCCATGCCGATCAGCTCGGCGCCGGCCTGCGTGAACTCGCCGTCCAAGCCGCGCGAGGCCGCCTGCAGGCGGAACGAGTCCTCCACGTAGCAGAGCCGCATCGGCAGCGGGCGATCGCGATAGCGGTCGGCGGCCAGCCGCGCGATCGGCACGGTCATGTCGGTGCGCAGCATGAGCGCCTGACCCTGCTCGTCGAAGACTCGGTAGCCGGCCAGCAGGGCATCGTCGTCGGCCTTCTCGAAGGTCGCGGCGAACTCCAGCACCGGGGTGCTCACCTCTCCGTAGCCGTACGCGGCGCACCGTCGCCGCATGATGTCGCCCAAGCCACGCAGCGCCTCTGCCTCGGCCGGCAACAGGTCTCGCATCCCCTCCGGGATCATGATCCACCCACCTCGATGCAGCTTTCTCCCAGCAGCGCCTTGAGCTCCGCGTAGAGGCCGCCGGCCGGCGAGACCCGCAGGCCGTCGCCGACCCGCAGCCTGGCCCGACCGTCGCGCGTGACCATCGTCAAGACCACGGGGACCGACCCCGGGAAGTCGGCCAGGATCTGGTGCAGTTCGTCGAAGAGGCCGGCCTGCGCCCGCTCGGCATCGACCACCACGTTGAGCGGCCGCGTCTCGCTGACGCCCCCGAACCGCTTGACCTCGGCGGCGATGAGCTTCACGTCTCCCTCGCCCTTGCGGTCGACGCGGCCGCGCACCTTGATCACCTCGTCCTCGACGAGGACCTCGCGGCACTTCTCGTAGACGTCGCCGAACGCCAGGACCTCGCAGCCGCCGTCGACGTCCTCCAGACGGAACACCGCCATCGTGTTGCCGTTCTTCATCGCCCGCCGCTGCAGTCCTGCGACCAGCCCGCCGCTCCACACGAAGGCGCCGTCGCGCGCGTCGGGGAGCCTGGTCACCGGCACCTCGATCTCCCCGTGCAACTGGTCGCGCAGGCCCTCGAGAGGGTGCGAAGAGACGTAGAGGCCGAGCACCTCCTTCTCGAAGGCCAGCAGCCGGTCGCGGTCGAACTCCTCTGCCGGCACCGGCGGGTGCGGCATCATCGCCTCGCCGGCCGCCGGGCGGGCGCCCACCACAGCCGCGCCGCCCTCAGCGGACGGTCCGCCGCCGGTCGCGCCGTCGTCGTCCGCGGCAGGCCCGCCGGGACCGTCCAGCAGCATGCCGAACAGGTCGGTCTGCCCGATGGCGCGTGCCTTGCGCCGCCGCTCGCCCTCGGCCATGGCCTGTGGCAGGGCGGTCAGCATGCCCTGGCGCGAGTCGCCGGTGCTGTCCAGGGCGCCGCACTTGATGAGCGCCTCCAGGGCCCGCTTGTTGACCGCCGCTGTGTCGACGCGGGCGCAGAAGTCGTAGATGGACGTGAATCGTCCGCCGGCGTCGCGCGCTCTGACGATCGCCTCGATCGCCTTCTCGCCGATGCCCTTGACGGCGTTGAGGCCGAAGCGGATGCGTCCCTCGACGACGGCGAAGCTGACGCCGCTCTCGTTGACGTCCGGCGGCAGCACCCGGATGCCCATCTCGTGGCACTTGTTGACGTAGAAGGGCACCTTGTCCTTGGTGTTCATGACGCTGCTGATGAGCGCCGCCATGTACTCGACCGGATGGTTCGCCTTCAGCCAGGCGGTGCGGTACGCGATCATGGCGTAGCAGGCGGCGTGGCTCTTGTTGAAAGAGTAGTCACCGGTGGCCTCGAAGTCGCTCCAGAGCTTCTCCGCCACCCGGTCGGGGATACCGCTCTGCCGCAGGCCCTCCATGAGGGGCTCCCGCAGGCTGGCCATGAGCTCCTTGTTCTTCTTGCCGATGGCCTTGCGCAGGTCGTCCGCCTGGGCCGGCGAGAAGCCGCCGAGCTGGCGGGCGATCGCCATGTACTGCTCCTGGTAGATCGTCACACCGTTGGTGGGCTCCAGGATGGGCCTGAGGCGCTCGTCGTCGTACTTGATGCCCTTTGGATCGCGCTTGTTGCGCGCGTAGGTGGGGATGTACGAGGCCGGCCCGGGCCGGAAGAGGGCGACGATGGCGATGAGGTCCTCGAACTCGGTGGGACCGACCTCGCGCAGGGCGCCCTGCATGCCGCTGCTCTCGAACTGGAAGACGCCCTCGCTGTCGCCCTTGCGTAGCATGGCGTACGTTCTGGCGTCGTCGAGGGGGAGCGCCGTGAGATCGATGCGCTCCCCCGTGCTCTCCTCGATGAGATCCAGTGCCGCCTTCATGACGTCGAGGTTGCGCAGGCCGAGGAAGTCCATCTTGAGCAGGCCGATCTGCTCCACGTCGCCCATGCCGAACTGGGTGACCACCTCGGCGTCGCCCTTCTGCTGCAGGGGCACGAACTCGGTGAGCGGCCGGTCGCTGATGACCACCCCGGCCGCGTGGATGCTGTCGTTGCGGATGATGCCCTCGAGCGCCCGGGCGAGGTCGACGACCTGCTCGACCTGCTCGTCGGCCTCGTAGGCCTTCGCCAGCTCGCTGCCGGGCGCCATCGCCTCCGCGAAGGTCGCCGGCGGCGCCTTCTCCGGGATCATCTTGGCGATGCGGTCGCCGACGGCATACGGCAGGCTCAGCACGCGGGCGGCGTCGCGGACCGCCGCCCGCGCCGCCATGGTGCCGAAGGTGATGATCTGTGCCACCCGGTCGCGACCGTACTTCTGCGCCACGTACTCGATGACCTCACCGCGGCGGGCGACCTCGAAGTCCATGTCGATGTCGGGCATGCTCTTGCGCCCCGGGTTGAGGAAACGCTCGAAGAGCAGGCCGTACTTGAGCGGATCGATGTCGGTGATGCCCAGCGAGTAGGCGACGATGCTGCCGGCCGCGGAGCCGCGTCCCGGCCCGACGGCGATGTCGTTGTCCCGGGCGAACTTGACGAAGTCCCAGACGATGAGGAAGTAGGCGTCGAAGCCCATCTCGTTGATGACGCCGAGCTCGTAGTCGAGACGTTCCCTGACCTCGGCCGAGGGGTCCGCTCCGTACCTTCGCCGGACCCCCTCCTCGCACTGCTCGCGCAGGTAGCTCGTCTCGGTGTGCCCCTCCGGCACCGGGTAAGCCGGCAGGAGCAGCTGCTTGAGCTTGAGCTCGACGTTACAGCGCTCGGCGATCTCCAGCGTGACGTCGCAGGCGTCCGGATAGGCCGCGAAGCGCTCGCGCATCTCCTCGGCCGTCTTGAGGTAGAACTCGTCGGTGGAGAAGCTCATCCGCTTCGACTTGTCCTCGGCCAGGCAGCTCTGGGTCTGGATGCACAGCAGCGCGTCGTGCGCGTGGGCATCCTCGTGGCAGAGGTAGTGCACGTCGTTGGTGGCCACCGTGCGCAGACCGGCCTGCTTCGCGAGGATGGCGAACTTCGGCAACAACGCACGCTGCTCGGGCATGCCGGCGTCCTGCATCTCCACGAACGTGTTCTGGGGGCCGAACAGCGCCGCCAGCTTCTGGACCTCGACCAGGGCCGCCTCGTCGTTGCCCTCCCTCAGGAGCCGCGACGCCTTGCCGGTGAGGCAGCCGGTGAGACAGATGACACCCTCGTGGTGCTGCTCGAGCAGCGACCAGTCGGCGCGCGGCTTGAAGAAGTAGCCCTCCAGGTACGCCGCTGTGGAGAGCGCCATGAGGTTCTTCCAGCCGGTCTCGTTCTCGGCCAGCAGGGTCAGGTGGGTACGCTCCTCGCCGCGTGACTTGCTGCGGTCGAAGCGGTCGGCCACGACGTACAGCTCTACGCCGAGGATCGGCTTGACGCCCTCGGCGGTGGCGGTGCGGTAGAACTGCACGGCACTGGCCAGTGAGCCGTGATCGGTGATGGCCACCGCCGGCATGCCCAGCTCCTTGACGCGTGCCACCAGGTCCCGCACGCGGCAGGCACCGTCGAGCAGCGAGTACTCGGAGTGGACGTGGAGGTGCACGAAGCTGGAGTCCATCGGTGCCCCGATTCTACCGCTCCCGCCGCCGCCGGTCACCACCGGCGGCTCCCGGCCGTCAGATCGCGGTCACCACCGGATTGGTCAGCATGCCGATGCCGTCGACGGCGACCGTCACGCGCTGGCCGGCGGCGATGGGGCCCACGCCCCGTGGAGTGCCGGTCATGATCACGTCGCCCGGTTCGAGCGTCATGATGCCGCTCACGAACACGAGCAGGTCGAGCGGCGCCACGATCATCTCGCCGACGGCGCCGCGCTGCACCACCTCGTTGTTGATGCGCGTGGTGACCGCTGCCGTCGGCTGGGGCAGGTCGCGGACCATCCACGGCCCCAGCGGGCAGAACGTGTCGAAGCTCTTGGCCCGGGTCCACTGGCCGTCGAGCTGCTGCAGGTCGCGGGCGGTCACGTCGTTGCCGCAGGTGTAGCCGGCGACGGCTTCGGCAGCCGTCTCGGGCGTGAGGTCCTTGCAGCGGCGGCCGACCACCAGCACCAGTTCGGCCTCGTAGTCGACGCGCGTCGAGCGGACCGGGAGGACTATCTCGTCGCCCGGCCCGATGACCGACGACGGCGGCTTCATGAACAGGATCGGCTCCGCTTTCGCGCCGGTCCCGGTCCCGGTCCCAGCCCCGGCTGCGTCGACACCGGTGTGCTCGCGGACCTCTTCGACGTGCGCCTGGTAGTTGAGGCCGACGGCGATGACCTTGGTCGGCTGCACCGGCGCGACGATGGTGACGTTCGACAGCGCCACGGTCCGCACGATCGCGGCCTCCGGGTCCCAGGCAGGCCGGTCGAGCAGCCGCACGGTCCGCCCCGCGAAGATGCAGAAGTGCTCCTCGCCCTCCAGCCGGCAGCGGCCGAACGGCAGGCCGGCGATGGCGTCGGATGTCTGGCTCATCGCGAACCTCCGTCCCGTGCCGCTCCGTCGGCCCCACCGTCACTGGGACTCACGTCACAACGTTCCTTGCCGCGGCGCGGACCGAGCCCCGCCGCCTCGTTCTCCTGGCTGTGCACCATCCCGTACTCGATCGAGTCGACCAGCGCCTCCCAGCTCGCCTCGATGATGTTCTCGGAGACGCCGGTGGCGCCCCACACGTCCTCCCCGTCGCTGGCGTCGAGCAGCACGCGGGTGACGGCGCCGGTGCCCTTGTCCTCGTCGAGGATGCGCACCTTGAAGTTGACCAGCTCGATGTCGGCCAGGTGCGGGTACTTGCGCGTGATGGCCTGCCGCAGCGCGGCGTCGAGCGCGTTGACCGGGCCGTTGCCCTCGGCGGTGCTGATGATGCGCTCGCCGCCCACGTGCACCTTGATGGTCGCCTCAATGACGGCCCTGCCGTCCTCGCGCTTCTCGACGATGACCCGGAAGCTCTCGAGGCGGAAGAGCGGCTCGCGCTCGCCCAGCTCGCTGCGCAGGAAGAGGTCGAACGAGCCGTCGGCCGCCTCGTACTGGTAACCCTTGTGCTCGCGGTCCTTGAGGTGGCGCAGGATGCGCCCCACGCGCTCGTCCTCGCCGTCGATCGCGATGCCCAGCTCCTGCGCCTTGCGTACCACCGCGCCCTTGCCGGAGAGCTCGCTGATCACGATGCGCTGCTCGTTGCCGACCTGCGCCGGGTCGATGTGCTCGAAGGTCTGCGGCACGCTCTCCACCGCGGCCACGTGCAGGCCGCCCTTGTGGGCGAACGCCGTGCGGCCCACATACGGCTGGTGGGCGCTGACCTCCATGTTGCAGATGTCGGCGACGAAGTAGGCGGCCTCGGTGAGCCGTTCCAGCTGACCGGGCGGCAGCACCGGCCGGCCCATCTTCAGCTGCAGCGCCGGGACGATCGAGACCAGGTTGGCGTTGCCGCAGCGTTCGCCGTAGCCGTTGATGGTGCCCTGCACCTGTGTGGCCCCGGCCGCCACCGCCGCCAGGCTGCCGGCCACGGCGCACTCGGCGTCGTTGTGGCAGTGGATGCCGAGCGGTACCTCGACGTCGGCGCGGACCTCGGCGACCACGCGGCCCACGTCGGCCGGCAGCGTGGCGCCGTTGGTGTCGCAGAGGCAGACGAGGGCGGCGCCGGCGTCGGCCGCCGCCCGCACGCAGCGCAGCGCGTAGACGGCGTCGTCGGCGTACGCATCGAAGAAGTGCTCGGCGTCGTAGAAGACCCGTTTGCCCTGCCCAACCAGGAATCCGACCGAGTCGGCGACGATGCGCAGGTTCTCGTCGGGCCCAACGTGCAGCACCTCGCGCAGGTGCAGGCTCCAGGTCTTGCCGACCAGCGCCACGATGCCGGGGAACGTCTCGGCCAGCACGCGCAGACCGGGATCGTTCCCGGCCTTGACGCCGCGCCGCCGGGTCATGCCGAACGCGACCAGCTCTGCGGTGCAGAGCGCCTCGCCCTCCATCGCCTTGAAGAACGCGACCTCCTTGGGATTGCTCGACGGAAAGCCGCCCTCGATGTAGTGGATGCCGAGTTCGTCGAGCTTGAGGGCGATGCGCACCTTCTCGTCGACGGAGACGCTCATGCCCTCCTGCTGCATGCCGTCGCGCAGGGTGGTGTCGTAGAGCGTCACCTCCGTGTCTTCTCTGCTCTGACTGCTCATGCTGCCCTCGGCGTCCATGGTGGGCCTCCCGCCTGCTACTCCACGTACTCCACGTAGTGGGCGAACGCCTCGTCGCGCCCCTCGACGATGGCCTTGTAGCGGTCCTGCATGGTCCGAGTCACCGGACCCGGCTCGCCGATGAAGTGATGGTCGATCTCGCGGACCGGCACGATCTCGGCGGCGGTGCCGGTGAAGAAGACCTCGTCGGCCACGATCAGGTCGCTGCGGGTGAGCGTCCGCTCCTGGAACGGCAGCCCCTCCGCCTCGCAGAGCTCGATGACCATGTCGCGCGTGATGCCCTCCAGCACCCCGTCGGCGGTCGGCGGCGTGAGCACCTTGCCGTCGCGCACCACGAAGATGTTCTCGCCGGAACCCTCGGAGACGTGGCCGTGCTCGTTGAGCATGATGGCCTCGTCGTAGCCGGCGTTGGTCACCTCGACCTTGGCGAGGATGCTGTTGAGGTACTGGCCGGTGGCCTTGGCGGCGCGGGCCAGCGAGGTGTGGTCCAGGCTCTGGATGCTGGAGAACTTGGCCCGCACGCCGCGTGCCATGCCTTCCTCACCGAGGTACGTGCCCCACGGCCAGGCGGCGATGGCCACATCGACCGACGATGTCAGCGGCAGCAGCCCCATCTCGCCGTAGCCACGGAAGACGATCGGCCGGATGTAGCAGGCATCGAGCCGGTTGGACTTCACGAGATCGAAGGTGGCGTGCCGCAGCTCCTCCGGTGTGTACGGGATCGGCATGTAGTAGAGCTTGGACGAGCGATACAGCCGCTTGATGTGGTCGGTGAGGCGGAAGACCTCGGGACCCTTCTCGGCCTTGTAGCAGCGGATGCCCTCAAAGACGCCCGACCCGTAGTGCAGCGCGTGCGTCAGGACGTGCACGCGCGCCTCGTGCCAGGGCACCAGCTCGCCGTTGAACCAGATCGTCTCCATCTCCGGGATGGGCATCCGTCCGTCCTCCTCGCCGCCGCGCCCAGCCGGGCCGAGCGCGATAACTATCAACCTCTACTTAAGAGTCAGTCTCTAACCTGCATCCGGGCTCGGACCTGCATCCGACCTCGGACCGACCTGCATCCGACCTCATGCCTGCATCGATCACACGCGTTCGGCTACCAGGTCGCCGACCTCGGACGTCGAGTAGCCCATCTTGCCCGACGCCATGCCCTTCATCTTCGTGCCGGTGACCTCGGCGACCGCGTTCTCGACGTCCTCGGCCGCCTGCTTCTCCCCGATGTCGTCGAGCAGCATCGCGCCGGCCACGATGGCCGCGATGGGGTTGATCACGCCCAGACCGGTGTACTTGGGAGCCGAGCCGCCGATGGGCTCGAACATGCTGACGCCCTCGGGGTTGATGTTGCCGCCGGCCGCGACGCCCATGCCGCCCTGCGTGATGGCGCCCAGGTCGGTGATGATGTCGCCGAACATGTTGCCGGTCACCAGCACGTCGAACCACTCCGGGCTCTTGACCATCCACATGCAGCAGGCGTCGACGTGGTAGTACTCGCGCTTGATGTCCGGGTACTCTTCCTCGCCGATCTCGTTGAAGCGGCGCTCCCAGAGGTCGTAGACGAAGGTCAGCACGTTGGTCTTGCCGACCAGCCCGAGGGTGTTGTCCTCGCCGATGCCGCGCGCCTTCTTGCCGTGCTGGCGCGTGTAGTCAAAGGCCCACCGCAGGCAGCGGTCCACCTGGGCGCGGCTGTACAGCATGTTCTGCACCGCGACCTCGTGCGGGGTGTCCTTCATCATGATGCCGCCACCGCCGGCGTACATGTCGCCCGAGTTCTCGCGGACCACGGCGTAGTCGATCTCCTTGGGGCCCTTGTCCTTCAGCGGAGTATCCACGCCGGGGTACAGGCGCACCGGACGCAGGTTGATGTACTGGTCCAGCGCGAAGCGGAGGCTGAGCAGGAGGCCCTTCTCCAGGATGCCGGGCGCCACGTCGGGGTGCCCCACGGCGCCCAGGTAGATCGCGTCGACCTGCTTCAGCTCGTCGATCGCCGAGGCCGGCAGGATCTCGCCGGTGGCGAGGTAGCGGTCGCCGCCGAAGTCGTAGTGCGTCAGGTCGAGCGCGAAGGCGTGCTTGGCAGCGGCGGCCTGCAGGACCTTCAGCCCCTCATCGACCACCTCGGGGCCCGTGCCGTCGCCGGGCAGCACCGCGATCTTGTACGTCGTCGTCATGGTTCCTCTCCGCTGTGCGATGGTGTGCAGTCTGTGCTGTCTGTCGTCGTCGGCCTCAGCGCGCGGGGCTCAGGAGCGCCCCGGGCGCCGCCGCTCAGGAGTCCCCCTCTGTGCCGGCCGGCGCGTCTGCGGCCGTCTTCCCCGCGGCCGCCTGCTCTTCCTCGAGGCGGGCGCGAACGTACGGCAGCAGCCCGCCGCGCTCGATGAGCTGCTGCATGAACGGCGGGAACGGCTCGGCTTCGAACCGCGTGCCCCGGGTGACGTTCTCGATGACGCCGGCGACGGCGTCGACCTTCAGCAGGTCGCCGCCGAGCGCCTCGCGCGCCGCCTCCGGGCAGACCACGATCGGCAGCCCGACGTTGATGGCGTTGCGGTAGAAGATGCGCGCGAAGCTGGCCGCCACGACCACCGAGACGCCGGACGCCTTGAGCGCGACCGGCGCGTGCTCACGGCTGGAGCCGCAGCCGAAGTTGTCGTCGGCGACGATGATGTCGCCCGGCTCGACCCGCTTCACGAACTCGGCGTCGATGTCTTCCATCGCGTGCGACGCCAGCTCGGCCGGGTCGCTCGTGGTGAGGTAGCGGGCCGGGATGATGACGTCGGTGTCGACGTCGCGGCCGTACTTGTGCACCTTGCCCTCGAAGATCATCCCAGGCTCCTCACGTCTTCCCGTCGGTGCAGACCATGTCCGGCGTGGCGATGTGACCGGCGACGGCCGACGCGGCGGCCACGTACGGGCTCGCCAGGTAGACCTCGCTGGTGACGTCGCCCATGCGGCCGACGAAGTTGCGGTTGGTGGTGCTGACGGCGCGCTCGCCGGCCGCCAGGATGCCCATGTGGCCGCCCAGACAGGGGCCGCACGTCGGCGTGCTGAAGGCGGCACCGGCCTCGATGAGCGTCTGCATGGTGCCGTCGGCGGCCGCGTCGAGGCACACCTGCTGCGTACCGGGCAGGATGATGAGCCGCACGCGCGGGTGGACGCTGCGGCCGCGCAGGATGGCGGCCGCCTGCTGCAGGTCGCAGAGGCGACCGTTGGTGCAGCTGCCGATGACCACCTGGTCGATCTCGATGTCGGTGAGATGCGCTGCCGGCCGGCTGTTGGCCGGCAGGTGCGGCACGGCGACCGTCAGCGGCACGGCGGACGCGTCGATCTCGAGGACGTCCGCGTACTCGGCGTCGGGGTCGCTGACGAAGACCTCGCCGGCGGTCCGCGCCCGGCTGCCCTCGGGCCGCGAGGCCAGGTACTTGGCGGTCGTCTCGTCGTGACCGACGATGCCGGCCTTGCCGCCGGCCTCGATGGCCATGTTGGCCATCGTCAGGCGGCCGTCCATGCCCATCACGTCGATGGCCTCGCCGGTGAACTCCATGGCCCGGTAGAGGGCGCCGTCGACGCCGATCCTGCCGATGGTGTCCAGGATCAGGTCCTTGCCGGTCACCCAGCGCGACGGACGGCCGCGATAGACGAACTTCATGCTCTCGGGGACGCGCAGCCAGGTGCGGCCCCACGCCATGGCGGCGGCGAAGTCGGTGGAGCCGATGCCGGTGCCGAAGGCCGCCAGAGCACCGTACGTACAGGTGTGCGAGTCGGCGCCGACGACCAGGTCGCCGGGCGCGATGAGCCCCAGCTCGGGCAGCAGCGCGTGCTCGATGCCGACGCGCCCGACCTCCCAGAACTTGTCGATGCCGTGCGCGCGGGCGAAGTCGCGCACGCGCTTCACCTGACCGGCCGACTTGATGTCCTTGTTGGGCGTGAAGTGGTCGCAGACGAGCGCCACGCGGCTGGGATCGTAGACCCGCTCGAAGCCGGCCTTCTCGAATTCGTCGATCGCCAGCGGCCCGGTGACGTCGTTGGCCAGGGCGAGGTCGACGGTCGCCTCCACGATCTGGCCGGGGTGGACCTCGGCCAGGCCCGCCGCCCGGGCGAGGATCTTCTCCGCGATCGTGCTCGCCATCACTGCTCCTTCTTCGTCGTCGTTCGCCCGGCACGGGATCGAGCGGTCCGGCTGGGCTTCCCGGCGCTGCCGCCGGCGCCCGCCGCCCGTTCGCCGTTCGCCTCGCGGCGGTCCCTGTAGTCGATGGTGCGGCTCTGACCCTCACCGGCGCTGGCCGCGTTGTTGAGCGCCCGTACGTACGCCTTGGCGGTGGCCTCCACCACGTCGAAGCTGACCGCCTGGCCGTCGTAGAGCTCGCCGCCGCCCACTTCCACCAGGACGCTGACCTCGGCCAGCGCGTCCTTGCCGGCCGAGATGGCCCGCACCTGGTAGTCGGCCAGGCTGCCCTTCATGCCCACGGCCTTGTCGATCGCCTTGAAGATGCTCTCGACGCTGCCGTTGCTGAAGCTGCGGCCTTTCTTCGTTCGCCCGCGCACGTCCACCTCGACCTGCGTCGTCGGCACGATGCCCGACCCGCTCTGGGTCACGAAGCTGCGCAGCGTGAAGTGATCGGTGCGCTCGCGCATCTCCTCGCCGACCAGCGCCTCCAGATCGACCACGGTGACGTGCTTCTTCTTGTCGGCGATGTCTTTGAACTTGACGAAGGCCTCGTCGAGCTCGGCGTCGCTGAGCTGGTACCCCATGTCCGCGAGCTTGGCGCGCAGCGCGTGACGGCCGGAGTGCTTGCCGAGCACGATGTCGCTCTCAGCCAGGCCCACGTCTTCCGGCCGCATGATCTCGAAGCAGGTCGCTTCCTTGAGCACGCCGTCCTGGTGGATGCCGCTCTCGTGGGCGAACGCATTGCGGCCCACGATCGCCTTGTTGCGCTGGATGACGTAGCCGGTGATGGTGCTGACAAGCCGGCTGGTGCGGGCGATCTCGGTCGTCGCGATCTGCGTCTCGCAGTCGAAGAAGTCGCGCCGCGTGCGGATGGCCATCACGACCTCTTCCAGCGAGGCGTTGCCGGCGCGCTCGCCGATGCCGTTGACGGCGCACTCCACCTGGGTGGCGCCGGCATGTACGGCGGCCAGCGAGTTGGCCGTGGCCAGGCCGAGGTCGTTGTGGCAGTGCACGCTCACGGTGACGTCGTTGAGCGGCGGGCACGCTCTGAACAGGGCGCGGATGAACTCGCCCCATTCGGCCGGGATGGCGTAGCCGACGGTGTCGGGCACGTTGATGGTGGTGGCGCCGGCCTCGATGGCGACCTTGAAGACCTCGGCCAGGAAGCCGAGTTCGCTGCGGCTGGCATCCATGGCGCTGAATTCCACATCGGCGTCGCGATGCTCTGCAGTCAGCGTGCGCGACAGGCCGACCATCTCCCTGGTGGCGGCCAGCACCTGCTCGGGCGTCATACGGATCTGATGCTCCAGGTGCACCGGGCTGGTGCTGATGAACGTGTGGATACGCGGGCGGGCGGCCACCTTGACCGCGTCCCAGGCCGCCCGGATGTCCTTCTCCAGGGCCCGTGCGAGTCCGGCGATACGCGGCCCCTCGATCTCCCGCGCGATGCGTTGCACCGCGTTGAAGTCGTCGGGGCTGGCGATCGGGAAGCCGGCCTCGATGATGTCGACGTTCAGCTTGGCGAGCTGCCGGGCGACCTCGAGCTTCTCCTGCGTGTTCATGCTGGCGCCCGGCGCCTGTTCGCCGTCGCGCAGCGTGGTGTCGAATATGCGTATGTGGCGCGCACTCACTGTGTGCCGCACCTCCTCCTGCCGGACGTCTGCTCTGCGGTGCGATCCCGGACGCTCGGATGGCGTCCGCATTCCGTCAAGAGCCCACATCCCGGATCCCTGCAAGGGTGGACGGGACGAGCCGACCAGCGGGACGGTGGTGCGAGACGGACGGGACGAGATCCCGTGACGGGATGTGCCGACGCCGCGCGAGACGCCTCTCGCTGTGGCTCTCTTCGTAGGATGGCCGGACGGCCAGACAGGCTGTTACGCATCCCCCCGCAGGGGGAGGAGCAGGAGCAGGCCGAGCGTGAGGGCACGTACCTCAATGGGGCCCTCCGAGCGACGATCTGCTGCGGTGCTGCTGCGCATGGTCACGCGATTCTACTTTCACGCCCCGTACGGTGCAAGCACATGACCGCGCCACCGGCTCACGCCGGGCGCCCCGGCCGTCGCTCTGGGCGGCACCGGGACCGTGATCCGGGCGGCCCTTCTGTGGGCTCCGCTCATCCCGAGCGGTCCTGGCCGCCCCCCTCGGCGCCGCCGGGACCGTCGTCGGTGCCGGACTCCCGCCGGCTCCGCTCACGCTCGCGATCGCCGGCGGCCAGCCACTCACGCCCGTGCTCCACCGCCAGCTCGCAGGCACGGTACGGCTCGTCGGTGGCCGGCAGCACGGCATCCTCGCCGAGCATCGCCAGCAGCCCCGTGCGCCGCATCTGCTCGCGCATCTCCGCTCCCACGCCCGCCAGGTAGAGACGTCCGCCGCCACTCACGAGCTCGGCCGCATAGTCGCGCAGCAGCGCCAGCACGGCGCTGTGCAGCCTGCCCCGGCCGCGCAGCCTGAGCACGACGACCGCCCGGCGCGCCCCGTCCACCGCCGGCAGCGACCGCTTGAGCTTGGGGCCGGCGGCGAAGAAGAGGCTGCCGTAGATGTCGAGCGCCAGCACGGTGTCGTCTGCCAGCCGTGACGGCGCCTGCGACTCCCGGCAGCGTCCGCCGCTGCCGACCGTCAGACAGACCACACGGACGTCCAGCGACGATTGATACACGTACTTGACGAGCGAGATGCCGGCCCCGATCAGCACCGCCCAGTGGATCGGCAGCACCAGGACGAGCGCGAACGTGAGCGCCATCACACCCGCCGAAAGTCTGTCGGCGGCCCAGATGTCGCGCATCACGGCCGGCTTGACCTGACCGACCGCCGCCACGACCACGATGCCGGCGATGACCGCCTGCGGCACCGCTGCCACCAGCGGTACCGCCACCAGCACGACGACCATCACCACGATGCCGGCGAAGACCGACGACCAGCGCGAGCGTGCGCCGGCGGCCGTGTTGACCGCGGTCGCCGCCACCGAGCCACCGACCGGGGCGCCACCGAAGCTGCCGCCCACGACGTTGGCGAGCCCGTGAGCCACGAAGTCCCGCGACGTCTCGCCGGGGCTGCCGTCGGCGTTGCGGACCGAGGCACTGATGCCGGCCGCCTGCACGAGCCCGACGATGGCCAGCGCCAGGGCCGGCGCCAGCAACTGTGGAGCCAGGCCCATGTCGGGCAGACGCGGCAGCGGGAACCCGCTGGGGATGGGCGCGATGTCGCCGACCGTCGCCACCGTGGAGAGCCCCAGCAAGGCCACCACGGCCGTGCCCACCACCAGCACGGCCGCCATCGCCAGGAGCCGCAGACGGGTCAGCGAGAGGAGGAGCACCGTTGCGATGGTGCCGATGCCCACGAGCAGCGTCGCCGGATCGACGGCTCCCAGATGTGCCAGCAGGTCGACCGCCTGCAGGACCCTGTTGTCGCGCTCGCTCACGTATCCGGTCAGAGGCGGAAGCTGCGCCAGTACGATCTGCAGCACGACCCCGGCCATGAAGCCGGCCATGACGGCCCTGGAGATGAAGCGGACCAGGGCCCCGGCCCGCAGGAGACCGGCCACCAGCATCACCAGACCGCAGAGCAGCGTCAGCGTGATGAGGCCGTCGATGCGCTGGTCCGCCGGCAGGCCGGTGAGCGCCGAGCCGGCGGTGAGACAGAGCGCCGCCGTGGTGACCATCGCCATGCGCTGCGTGCTCAGTGTCAGGGCGCCGACCGGCGTGCCGATCATGGTCGCGTAGAGCCCGTGCACCGGCGGCACGCCGGCGAGGATGGTGTACGCCATGGTCACGCCGATCTGCGCCGTGCCCAGCGTCAGTCCGGCCAGCAGGTCGCGCGGCAGATCGGCCCGGGAGGGCAGGAACCGCCCCGCTCGAGCCGCGAACCTTGTCACGATCCTCCTCCGTCACGCGCGGCGCCGGGCTCCGCCGCCGCCTCAGGCCGCGGCTCGGCGACCGGCACGGCACGATGCGGCTCGGTGACCGGCACCTCCAGCGGCGCCGGGCCGGCCACCACCGCCGCCTCCTCGGGCAGGCGGCCCGACCTGACCACCAGTGAGGCGCCGGCGACGATGGCCACGGCGCCGACCCCCAGCTGCCACGTCGGCGGCTCGCTCAGGAAGACGACGCCCAGCAGCGCCGTCCACAGCACGTACGTGAGGTTGAGCGGCATCGCCCGCGCCAGCCCCACGAGGTGCACGGCCACGAAGTAGAGCTGGTACGACGCCGCACCGGCCAGCGCCGCCGCGAAGAGCACCAGCGCCGACGGCGAGGCGACCGCCTCGACGAACAGCCCGGCGCCGCCGAGCAGCGGCACCAGTACGGCCGCCAGAACCACGAACGAGAGCACCTGGCGCACGGTGGCCACAGCCGTCGGCGTCAGATGCCCCATCGCGCGTTGGGCGCAGAGCGCCTCGAACGACCAGCCCAGCGCCGTGAGCACCGCGCACAGCACACCGAGGTAGAAGTGCGGCGGCGCTCCCTCCGGCGGATGGTAGGCGACCACCGCGGCACCGGCCACCGACAGCAGGACGCCCGCCCAGCCACGCGGCCCGATCCTGTCGCGCAGGAACACGGCGCCCCACAGCGCTCCAAAGGCCGGCGCAGTGGCCGATATCGTCACGCCGTACGTGACGCCGGCGAGGGCGATGGACAGGAAGAAGAAGCCGGTCGCCCAGGGGCCGCCGGCCAGCGCCGCGGCGGCGGCGTACAGGCTGCCGCGACGGCAGCGCACCACCGGCGACAGGTCGCGCCAGCGACGCGTGGCGCCGACGTAGGCGACCTGCCAGACGGCGCGCAGTCCCTCGTAGAGCGTCGCCGCCACCAGCGGCGCCAGCAGCCAGCGTGCGGAGAGCGCGAACGGAGCCATCGCCAGCGCCAGCCCGTTGACGATGTTGGAGACACCCCACCCGGCGCCGCTGAGCAGAGCGACGCCATACCCCGACGAGGCGGCCTTTCGTCGTCTGGCGGCAAGAGCGCTGGTCATGCCCGGCAGGCTACCATGCCGGCAGACCACGCGACGGAGAGCGACGGTCCGGGCGGCGGCCGCCCGCGATCGGAGCCGCGCTCAGAAGAGGCGCTGCCCGACCCCCGTGCGGCACCTCATGGACGGAGCTCGGTCATCCGGGCAGCGCCACGCACCGTCGACAGCGGTGTCGAGAGCCTGAGACGAGAGACCGTACGGCACACGATGTCCAGCTCCGCATACACTACGGTCCGACAATCGATAGGCCGATGATGGGAGTCGTGACCGATGGACGACATCGACCGCTCGATCCTGCTGGCGCTGCAGGCCGACGGACGGCAGACCAACGCCGCGCTCGCCGAGAGGATCGGCCTCTCGCCGTCGGCGACCCTCGAACGCGTACGCCGTCTGGAGTCCGACGGCAGCATCGGCGGATACCGGGCGCTCGTTTCGCCCGAGGCCCTCGGTCTGTCGGTCCAGGCGCTCATCGGCGTGCGCCTGCGCCTGCACAACGAGGAGTCGATCGCTCGCTTCGAGGAGCGCATCGGCCGGGTCCGGAGCCTCGTCACCTGCACTCACGTCACCGGCCAGTTCGACTACGTCCTCCACGTCGCCGTCCACGATCTGGCTCACCTCAGAGAGATCCTCCGCGTCGATCTGGCCGCCATCCCCGGCGTGGCCAAGTTCGAGACCATGCTGGCCCTCTCCGAAGTGAAGACGGACACCGGCTGGCCGGCCACCGCGTAAGCGCCGGCAAGGACCGCATCGGCGTCGCAGAGCCTGCGGTGGAGTCCGCGGTCCGGTCGATCTCCAGGCGTGAGATATCACGCCTGGAGTCCCTCTCACCGCAGACTCTGCGGTCTTCTTGACGCACATCAGTGTCTTCTTCTACAAGTGGAGCATCAGGCCGAAGCACTGACACAGCACCGCCATGCCAGTGTACGCGACCGATGGCGGCACTGAGGACCCTCGCGGCGGGCATGGAGGCGTCGAGATGAGCGGGATGAGCACCCACGCGCCGGCGGCTGTGGGTCGTGACGACCGACCGCCGACCCACGACATCCGTGCCGTGCCGGAAGTCGAGGCCGAGCGCCCCGACACCGAGTGCCCCGATGCTCCTACGCCGGTCCTCGACGGACTCCTGCGCTACCGCGAGCGGGACTACCTCGCCTTCCACACGCCCGGTCACAAGCGCGGCACCGGCGCCCCACGCAAGCTGCGCGAAGCCCTCGGCGCGGCCCTCGACGTCGATCTCTGCCTCATGCCCGGCTTCGAGGACTCGCGGCAGCGCGGCGGCTACCTGCCGGCCGCGGAGCGTCTGGCGGCAGACGCGTGGGGCACGTCACGCGCCTTCTTCCTGACCAACGGATCGAGCGGCGGGCTGCACACCCTGGCGGTGGCCCTGGCGCCGCCGGGAAGCGTCGTGGTCACGCCGAGGAACGCCCACAAGGCATTGCTGGGCGGCCTGCTCCTCTCCGGCGCCACGCCCCGCTATGTGGAGCCCGAGATCGACCCCGAGTGGGGAGTACCGCTCAACGTACCCGCGGAGCGCTTCGCGTCCGCCCTCGCCGAAAGCCCGGCAGCGGCCGCCGTCTTCGTCAGCTCGCCCAGCTACAACGGCTGCTGCGCCGACATCGCCGGCGTGGTGCGCAGCGCCGGCAAGACGGTGGTGGCCGTCGATCAGGCCTGGGGGGCGCACCTGCGGTTCTGCGACGCCCTGCCTCCGGACGCCGTGTCCCAGGGTGCCGACGCGTTCGTCACCAGCATCCACAAGATGCTGAGCGGCGTCTCGCAGGCATCGCTGATCGGCGCCCAGGGACGACGCCTCGACCTGGAGCGGCTGGCCGCCATCGTCAGGCTGTTCGCCAGTACGAGCATGCTGGTGCCCATCCTCGCCTCCATCGACGCCGCGCGGTCGCAGATGATGACCGACGGGGAGAGGCTGTGGAGCTACGCGGTGGAGCTGGCGGAGGCGGTCCGGGACCGGCTCTGCGCCATCCCCGGCATGCGCTGCATGGGGTCGGAGATCCTCGCGCGTCGCTCCGTGTCCGACTTCGACCGGACCCGTCTGACCGTCTCGCTGGCGGAGCTCGGCTGGGCCGGCTACGAGCTCGAGTGGGAGCTGCGCCGCCGGTATCGCATCGCCGTCGAGGCTGCCGACGCGCTGAACATCGTCATGAACGTCTCCTTTGCCGACACCCCGGAGACGACCGGTCGGCTGGTGTCCGCGCTGACCGACATCGCGGCCAGAGGCCCACTGCTCCGCGACGACGGTCGCAGCGGCCGCGGCCGGCAGGACCGGGGCGGCCCGCACTCGACCCGCGCCGCGCTGAGCTTGACTCTGCCGCCCTTCTCCCGACTTCTGATGACGCCGCGGGAGGCGTACTTCGCCGCCTCCCGGGCGGTACCGCTGCGGGACTGCGTCGGCGAGGTGTGCGCCGAGATGGCGACGCCGTACCCGCCCGGCGTACCGGTGATCGGCCCCGGTGAGGAGATCACCGCAGAGCTGGTGGCCTACCTGATCGAGGCCGGTCGGCGCGGTCTGGCGATCCAGGGACCGCAGGACCCGACCCTGGCGACACTTCGTGTGGTCGCCGGCGACCCCCGGGGTCGGTCTCGCACCCTGAGTCGAGGCCGAGTCCGGCGCCGCGAGGGCCGTGCTCGGCGGCCATGACAGGCGCCGGCGAGCGCCGGGCGCAGCCTGCCGGCGCCGCAGCCGGCGGACTTGGGAGTCAGGGCTCGAACGGGAACTTGTAGAGCTCGGCGATCTGCTCCATGACCTCGGCCGCCACCAGGTCGCTACCGGCGCGGCTCCAGTGGATGCCGTCGCCCTGTCTCATGAGCTCCTTCTTGCCGGAGATGCCGGTCAGGTAGTCCGAGTAGTCGCCGTTGGCGTCGCTGAACATCGTGTAGGTGTCCACGTAGTGGACGTTGGGACGCTTCTTCGCCTCTTCCTTGTAGATCGTGTTGAAGTTCCGGTAGATCTCGCTCTGTGCCGGGTCGCGGGCGATCGGCATGCCGACCCACCAGACCGGCCGTCCCTGTTCGCCGCTGGCGATGTTCATGGCCACTGCCACCCGTTCCCGGTACAGGTCGTTCCACTCCTTGGTGCCGTAGGAGTAGACCTTCCCCTCGTACTGCACGTCCTGGCCGTCGTTGGCGCCGGAGGCGAACACGACCACATCGGGCTGGAAGCCCTTCATCTCCGCCTTCAGGCGCTTGGGCCAGTTGAAGAAATCGGGACGGCTGAGGCCGGAGGAGACGTGGTAGTCGAGGGCGGTCTCGATGACCCCTGTACGGTCGGCCATGGCGACCAGGCTCTCGCCGAAGGTCATGGCCATCGAGTCGCCACCGACCCAGAGAGCCAGCTTCTTGTCTTTGGTGGGTGTGAAGATGGCGGCACTGGGCGAGGCGGACGGCTTCGGCGACGCGCTGCCGTCCGATCCCGAGCCGCCGCCGTCCGACCCGCTCGGCTCCGGCTCCGGGGTGCGGGTGTGCACCCCCGCCACTTCCCGCGCTCCGCGGCCCAGAGCGTCCTCGATCGCGGCTCGCGGCCTGTCGAGCCGCAGCAGCGAGCTCACCGCCGTCACCGGTCTGACGAGGGCCATGGCGATCGAGCGCGTGGTGCCCACGTGCATCGACTCGGCCGCGCTCTGCAAGCTCTGGGCGTTGAGTAGCGCCGCCAGCCCGAGGCCGATGATGAGCGCCAGCAGCACCGTGCCGGCCGGTACCAGACGCCGGCCGTCCGGCCCCTCGCCGCGACGGCGGCCGCGATAGGTCCGTCGTGGGCCGCCGGGCCCGCCGGCGCCGCCTCCGTTCCCGGTCGGAGTGACCTCGGCCGCAGGCTCGCCGATACGGCGCCACTGTCCCGGTGCTCCCGCCGGCGGCTCGCCGGCCGCGGAAGCACCGCCCGGCACGCCGGACCGGACGCCGGAGGTGCGTGCCGGTCCTTCTGCATCCAACGGCAGGCGGGACGGGTCGCTCACCGAACCTGCGGCGGCGGCTGCACCTGCGAGGCCCGGCACCGCTCCGTCGCCGACCCCCGTACCGTCCTGGAGCGGCCTGTCCGCTGCCGCGCGCAGATCACCGGCCGTGAAGTCCTTCCAGGCGCCCGGCGCCGTCTCCGACCCCGGCTCTGCGGCCGTCTCGGCGGGGTGCGGTCGCCGCGGCGGCGTCCATTCGAAGTCCTCGTCCCAGTCACCGGTCCCACGCCCGGCGGCGTCGCCGCGACCGGCTGCGGCGACGGAGCGACCCGGCTCCGTGGCCGACGGCACGGTGAAGCCTTCGGGGACCTCCTCGCGCCAGGAGGCGGCCGGCGGCCGCAGAGCGGGCGGCGGAGTCGCGTCGTCCCGCCCGGGCGCGTGCTCCGCACGAGTCGCGTCGCCCCGCGCGGACGGATCGTCCCCAGAGCTCGCGTCGTCCTGCGACGGCGCGCCGTCGGCGGCAGACGGCACGGCGAACCCGCGTGGCACCTGTTCCAGCCAGCCCTCGAAGGTATCGTCGGCCGGGACTCCGGTCGCCGCCGCCGGAGGCTGTCCCGGCGGCACATCGTCCCGCCCGGCCGGCACAGCCGCGGCGTCGTGTGCCGGCGACATCTCCACCTGCGCGCCGGCGTCCGCCGGTTCCCGCCGCCGGCCGCTCGCGCCCCAGTTGGTGGGATCGTCCATCCGCTTGCGTGGTCGTTTCGCCATTCAGCAGACCCCGTCCATCAGAACCTGAAGTAGAGGAACAGCGCCGGGCCCTGCGGCCCTAGTGCCCCGATCAGGAAGAGCCCGAGCGCCACCGCCAGACCCTGCAGCACCGGACCGAGGCGTGCGAAGCCGCTCTCTATGCCCAGAGTGACGCGCCGCGGCACGTATTGGATCGCGACGCCGAGGAAGATCAGCGTGAGCAGTTGCCAGGTGACCGCCGGCGACGACGCCCCCCACCCGGTGAACAGACGACCGATGACGCGCCAGGCGGCACCCATGGTGTCGGCGCGGAAGAAGATCCAGGCGAACGTGACGAACGCGAAGACCCAGGTGCGCTTGAGCACCCGGCCGGCGAGCCCCGGTTCGCGTTCGGACATGCCCAGCGCTTTGCGGCGGTCGGCGGCCGCATGCTCCCCTACCAGACCGACGCCGTGCAGGCCGCCCCAGAAGACGAAGGTCCAGCCGGCGCCGTGCCAGAGGCCGCCGAGCAGCATCGTGATCATCAGGTTGATGTACGTGCGTGGTCGGCCCTTGCGGTTGCCGCCGAGCGGGATGTACAGGTAGTCGCGCAGCCAGGTGCTGAGCGTGATGTGCCAGCGGCGCCAGAAGTCGCGGATGCTGAGCGCCGTGTACGGAGCGTCGAAGTTGTCGGGGAAGCGGAAGCCGAGCAGCAACGCCGTGCCGATGGCGATATCGCTGTAGGCGCTGAAGTCGCAGTAGATCTGCACCGAGTAGCCGAGGACGGCCACGAACACCTCGAACGACGAGAAGTCGCCCGGCGAGGCAAAGGCATCGTTGACGATGGACGCCGCGATGTAGTCGGCGATGAGGATCTTCTTGACGAGGCCGGCGAAGATGAGGAAGGCGGCGCGGCCGACGTCGATGCGCCGCGGGTCGCGCGGCGCGGCCAACTGCGGCAGGAACTCCCTGGCGCGCACGATCGGACCGGCCAGGAGGTAGGGGAAGAACGAGACGTACAGGGCCACGTCGATGGTCGTGGCCGGCGGAGTATGGCCGCGGTAGACCTCGACGACGTAGGTGATGACGCGGAAGGTGAGGAACGAGATGCCGACCGGCAGCACGAGCTTGATGAGTGGCAGCGGGGCACCGAGCCCGACGGCGTCCAGTACGTTGGCGGTCGAGACGACGAAGAAGCCGTAGTACTTGAAGAAGCCGAGGATGAGCAGGTCGGCGGCGACGGTAGCCGCCATCCAGGCCTTGCGGCCGCCGTTGGAGCGGGCGCGTGTCACCAGCAGCGCGCCCGCCTGGTTGATGACCGTGGCCGCCACCAGCAGGAAACAGAACTTCCAGTCCCAGGTGGCATAGAAGAAGTAGCTCGCCGCGATCATGAAGAGCTTCCACCAGGTGAAGCGCGGCATGAGCAGCCAGCTGACGATGAAGACGACCAGGAAGAAGGCCGCGAAGCTGACGGTCGGGAACAGCACGGTGTGGCGTCTCGGGCGAAGAACTCCTGCTGGACGACGGAACAGCTAATAGTACCGCAGCGGCCGGCGCGCTCCTGCGCGACACCGTCGCCGGCCGCGTGGCCGGCCGACCCGTGTCCGGGTCAGGCCGGCGCTCCGCCGGGCGCGATCCGCCCGGCTCAGATGAGCAGCTCGCCGGCCGGTACGTGCTGCGTGATGCAGCCGAGGCCGCCGCCGCCGAACGCCGAGAGCTCGGTCGGCAGGCCGATCACCCGACGATCCGGCAGCAGCCGGCCGATCAGCTCGTATGCCTCGTCCTCCTGCTCGGCGCCCAGACGCGGCAGGAAGACGGCGCCGTTGGCGAAGACCATGTTCACGTAGGGCGCCGGCATGTGTGTACCGCTGCCCGGCGCCCGCACGTCGCCGCCCAGGCCGACGCCCTGCGTGTACGGCAGCTGCGGCAGCTCGACCACTTCGAGCCGCCGCCCGCGGGCGTCGGTCGCCGCCCGCAGCACGTCGAGGTTCTCCTGGAACCGCGAGGCGTTGGCGTTGTCCGGCGGGCAGCTCTGCGCCAGCACCACGCCGGGCGCCACGAACTGCGCCACGTCGTCGACGTGACCGTCGGTGGACAGCGGCCCCGAGTCCTCGAGCAGCCCGAACGGCAGCCAGATCACTTTCTCGATACCCAGCCAGTCGTGGAACGCCTGTTCGTAGTCGCGCCGCGACAGGCCGAGGTTGCGATGATGAAGCAGGCACTGCTCGGTGGTCAGCAGCGTGCCGTCGCCGTCGGTGTTGAAGGCGCCACCCTCCAGCACCAGCGGCGCCTCGAAGAGCCGACAGCCCCAGGCCTCGGCGATCCGCCGCGGCACCTCGGCGTCCCTGTCCCACGGCGGGAACTTCTGGCCCCACGCGTCGAAGCGGAAGCGCACCGGCGCCACCCGACCGGCGCCGTCGCGCACGAAGATCGGCCCGTTGTCGCGGATCCACGAGTCGTCGAGCGGCCGTCGCCGTCGACCTGCCGCCCCCGCCGGCCTCCCGGCGCGCGTGTCGCAGTATTGTGGCAGACCTCCGAGGTCCCGGCCATCACCCCGGCCATCGCCTCAGCCGCCGGCCATCGCCTCAGCCGCCGGCCACCCACCTGCTACACTGTCTGGCGTTCCAGAAGGCCATCATCCCGGCGAAGGTGTCTCATGATCCTCAAGCTCGGCATCCCCAAGGGCAGCCTCGAGACTGCCACGATCGACCTCTTCCGCCGCGCCGGCTACCACATCACCACCAGCAGTCGATCCTATTACCCCGCCATCGACGACCCGGAGATCGAGTGCATGCTGATCCGTGCCCAGGAGATGGCCCGGTACGTCGAGGACGGCATCCTGGACGCCGGCCTCACCGGGCAGGACTGGATCAGTGAGATTGGCGCCGACGTGGAACAGGTCGCCGAACTCGTCTACGCCAAGAAGAGCTTCGGCAAGGTCCGCTGGGTCCTCGCCGTGCCGCAGTCCTCGCCGATCGAGACGATCGGCGACCTGGAGGACCGGATCGTCGCTACCGAGCTCGTACGGACCACCGAGCGCTATCTGACCGCCCACGACGTGAAGGCCAAGGTCGAGTTCAGCTGGGGCGCCACCGAGGTCAAGCCGCCCGATCTGGCCGACGCGATCGTCGAAGCCACCGAGACCGGGGCGTCGCTGCGCGCCAACAAGCTGCGCATCGTCGACGTCGTCCTTGAGTCGACGACGCGCCTGATCGCCAACCACGTCGCCTGGTCCGACGCCTGGAAGCGGCGCAAGCTCGAGGACCTGCGCCTGCTGCTGGAGGGCGCCATGAACGCCCTCGACAAGGTCGGTCTGATGATGAACGTGCGGCGCGAGGACCTCGACACCGTCCTCGCCACGTTGCCGGCGCTGCGCCGGCCGACGATCTCTCACCTGAGCGACGAAGAGTGGGTCGCCGTCAATACCATCATCGACGAGTCGGTCGTCCGCCACATCATCCCGGCCCTCAAGAAGGCCGGCGCCGAGGGCCTTGTCGAGTACCCGCTCAACAAGATCGTGATGTGAGTGGTGTGAGCGGCGAGCCCCGGTCCGCCTGCTCAGGGGAGCCATGCGCCGCCTGCTCGCACTGATCGCCCGTCACCGCCTCATCGCCGCCACCGCTGCCGTGGTGCTCCTCGGTGCGGCGGTCGGTGGCGTGTGGGCCGGCACCCGCGGCTCGGCGCCGGAACCCGAGCCGCTGGAGCCCTTTTTCAAGATGTACCAGTCGTACCTGCTCAAGCGGCCCGGGGTCGTGAGCGTCGGCATCGGCGAGCGCCACGGCAAACGGTTCATCCAGGTCTACGTCCGTGAGCTGACGCCCCGCATCGAAGCCGGCATACCCACCACGCTGGGCGGCTGGGACGTGCGCCTCAAGGAGTTGCGTGATCCCGAGCCGTCGCCACAGAGCCCGCGTCCGTCGCCGTCGCCGTCGCTGCCCGATCCCGCCAGCGTCGCGGTGGGCGTACGTGGCATCGTGACCGGCCTCACGACGATCTCCGACCCACAGGGTCTGGTCCTCGGGTGGATCCTCGTCGAGGGCCATCCCGAGCCCGACACCGTCTGCGATCGGGCCTCGGTGGCCATCACCGAGGACACCCTGTTCTACCGTCGCACAGACATCGGCCTGCAGCCGGTGGAGGCGGCCGTCACGTCCGATGAGTTGCACGGAGCGGCGGTGGAGATCGAGTTCAGCGGCGATGTCTCCGGGGCCGATCCCGTGCAGGCCACCGCCGCCCTGGTGGTCTTCGTGACCGCCGAGCAGTGACGCCCGGCGGCCGTTGCCGCCGCGCGCCGTTGCCGGTGCGCTACGGCCTGACGACGGCGCCGCGGATCTCCCACTCGCCGGAACGTTCGTCGAGCCAGACCACGGTGTCGCCGGAGACCCGCGGGTCTTTCTGCGCCGCCTTGTTCGTACTCACCGGGATCTCGTCGCCGGTGCTCAGATCGTAGGCGTACACATCGCCGCGCACCTGTTCACGACCGACGCCGGAATCGGATTCGCGGGCCGCGCGCCCATCCCACCAGGCCACAAGGTCACCGTCGATCTGTACATCTGCCTGCGTACCGGGGGCGACCGAGATCGTGAACCGGGTCCGCGTCCGCAGATCGAGACCGTAGACGTCGCCGCTGCCGCTGCACCACACGAGAGTATGACCTGAGAGGTCGAGAGAGGGCACCGGGTTGACGACCGTGTGGACCGTCTGCCCCGTGACCGTGTCGTGGATCCACACACCGGTCATGTCGTCGGCATCGGGCTCGCGACAGGACCAGGCGACGACCCCGCGCGAGACGGCGATGTCGGTCTTGGGTCCCGCCCCTGCCTCAATCTGCCGCAGTCGACCTTTCGCCACGTCGTACGTCCAGACCTGATCGTCGGGACTGTCCGGATCGTCCTTGTCGGCGACACGCTGCAGCCACACGATCAGGTCGCCGTCGGCATCGAGGCCGCGCACCGGGACCTGTCCGATCATCAACTGTGAAGCGCCGGACGGAGGTCGGGCCATCCAGACATCGAGCTTGCCGCCCTTGGCGCCGCTGCGCTGTTCCAGCCACACCAGCATCTCTCCGGCGAGCACCGGCGACGATTGGGAGTTGCCTTTGGCGGCCTTCCGCAGCAGGAGCCTCTCCTGGATGCGCACATCGGCGGCGAAGAGCCCGCCCTGTTTCTCCGTGGTCTCGCTCCAGACGACGGCGTCGCCGGAGAACGTCATGCCGGCCGGCGTCCCGTTCGGCCAGCGCAGCGCAGCGACGAAGAACTCGGTGATGCCGGCCGGCCTCTCGGCGCGCATGGACTGACCCGCCGGCGCCACGGGCTGTTCGCGTGGCCACATGGCCCACGTGACGGCGAGCGTGATGGCGACCGCCGCCAATCCGACGGCGGCGATCTGTGGGACTCGAGACCTCAGTTGACGACCCCCTGCTGAAGCTTCGATTATCGGCCACCGGACGCGCTGAGACAAGCGGGTCCGCCGGACGGCGGCTCGCGCAGACCCCGGGATCGCCCCGGCGACGGCCGACCCCGGCGGCAAGCGACAGCGGCAGGTGGCGCCTGGTCGGTGCCGGCCGCCTCAGCCGGCGCCGCCCGGCTCCTCCTGCGTCGCCGGCTGCGGTCGGTGCGCCGCGGTGGCGTCGGGCCGCGGCTCCCAGTAGCCCCAGTCGTGGCTGCGCCGAGAGGCCGGGATGAGACCCCAGAACAGCGCCATGCACCGCACGATGCTGTGCAGGCTCTTCTTCCATGCTCCGCGCTCGAGGCGCCGGTGGTCGACTTCGTGCACCACCAGCCTTGGGGCGAACGTGACCCGATGGCCGGCCCGCTTGACCTGATACGTCACCAGCGAGTCCTCGTTGCAGCGCTGCGACACGTCGAAGCCGCCGGCGTCGGCCAGCGCGGAGCGGCGCAGCAGCATGTTGGAGCCGGTCCCCGCCGGAGCGCCGACCAGACAGGCGATGCGCAGCCAGAGATCGAACCACCAGTAGTACCGCCGATAGCGGCCGACGCTGCTCTTGGCGCCGACGAAGCCGCCCTGTCCGACCGGTACCGGCAACTCGGCGAGCCGCGTGAAGTAGTCGGGTGCGAAGACGACGTCGGCGTCGGTGAACAGCACCCAGTCGGTCGCCGCCGCGTCCGCGCCGATCTGCCGCGCCGCCGCGATGGTGCCCCTGGTGCGGATGATCCGGGTGCGCTGCCGTCGTACCTCGCGGACGATGTCACGGGTGTCGTCGTCGCTGTCGTCGACCACCACGAGATCGATGTCCGGTGGGATGCCGGCAAGGAACGTGCGCACGTTGATGCGCTCGTTCCGCGTCGGCACGACGATGGTGACGTCACACAAGTCCATGCCATCCGCTCCGGCGTCCGCGATCGCGTCCGGCGACCGCGCGTGTTCAACGTCATGCGCAGTACCGGACCGTTGCTCGGCCCGTCTGCCGGCTGCAGGCTAGAGCTGCGCTGTGAGCATCCCGTTCAGGGAGCGCTCAGGGCGCGCAGGCGGGGAGCCCTGTGTGCGACCGGTGCGCGGCCGCGTCAGTCTGCACGCCATCGCAGCCTCCATCGCCTCGCCGGTATGACTCTCACCGTCTACTTGAGCCTTAATCAGTGTGCGATCGACGTGTCGCGGCCCGCCCATCGGCTCTGGCCCCGCTTCGTCTGGAGCTCAGCACCCCTGTCATGGGAACAGCCGCACGCGCCTGCCGTCGAAGAGGTCGGCATCGGCCACCAGCTCGGCGACCTGCTCGTCGCTGATCGGACCGGCCAGGGCCAGCCCCATGACCTCGTGCTCACCGGGCCCGCTGACGCCGACCGCCACCTGGTTGATGTTGAGACCGAACTCACCGATCTTGGTCCCGATACGGCCGAAGACGCCCGGAACCTGGGCGCGAGCCCGCACGAACAGCATGTCCGGGGTGGGTTCCAGGTCGACGGTGCGGCCGAAGACGCTGACGATGCGCGGCCGGTGATGGACGCCGAGGGCCGTACCGGCCACGGCCAGCGGCGGGCCTCCCGGTGCGCACGGCTTGGACGGCGCCGTGACGGTGATGAGGCTGAGGTAGTCGACGACCGCCGGCTGATGCGTCTCGCGCACCGTCAGGCCGCGCTCCTCGGCGATGCCGGCCACGTTGACGAAGTTGACCTCGTCCTCGACCTTGCCGGCCAGGGACCCTCGCAGCACGGCCATGGTCAAGATGCGCGTGTCGTGCCGCGCTACCGCTCCCTCGAAGGCGATCTCCAGCTCGTCGATCGGCTCGTCGGCGAGCTGGGTGATCAGGCTGCCCAGCATCTCCGCGACGGCCACCAGCGGCATGATCTCGTCGGCGTCCTCGCCCAGCGAGAACGGCACGTTGACGGCGTTGGGCGCGAACTGGCCCGTGAGGGCCAGCGCCACCTGCTCGGCGGTCTGGACGCCGGCCCGCACCTGCGCTTCTTTGGTGCTGGCGCCCAGATGCGGCGTGCAGACAACGTTGTCGTAGCCGAAGAGGACGTCGTCGGTGGTCGGCTCGGTCGGGTAGACGTCGACGGCCGCGGCGGCCACCGTGCCGCTCTCGAGGGCGCGCGCCAGCGCGCCCTCGTCGATGATGCCGCCGCGGGCGACGTTGACCACCCGTACGCCGTCCTTCATCTTGGCGAAGGCCGCGTCGTCGATGAACCCGAGCGTGTCGGCGTTGCGCGGCAGATGGACGGAGATGAAGTCGGCCTCACGGTAGACACGCTCGGCGTCCTCGGCCCGCTCCAGGCCCAGGTCGCGGAAGCGCTCGGCCGGTACGTAGGGATCGTAGGCCAGCACCTCCATCTTGAGGCCGCGGGCGCGCTCGGCGACCAGCGCCCCGATGCGACCGAGACCGATGACGCCCAGCGTCTTGCCGGCCAGCTCCACGCCACCGTACTTGCTGCGCTCCCAGCGGCCGGCCTTGAGCGCGGCGTGCGCCTGCGGGATGTTGCGGGCGCACGCCATCAGCATGGCGATCGTGTGCTCGGCGGCGGTGAGCACGTTGCTGGTGGGCGCGTTGACGACCAAGATGCCGCGCTTGGTCGCCGCCGCCAGATCGACATTGTCGACCCCGACGCCGGCGCGGCCGACGACACTGAGCCGCGTGCCGGCGGCGATCACCTCGGCCGTCACCTTCGTCGCCGAACGCACGATGAGCGCGTCGTAGTCCTTCAGCCGGGCCAGGAACTCTTCGTCGGTCCAGTCGAGTCCCAGATCGACGTCGAAGTCGGCCGCCAGCAGCTCGACGCCCTGCGGCGCCAGCTTCTCCTTGACCAGCACCCGCTTGCGCTCGGTCATGCCTTGCCCCTCACCGGCCTGATGGCCGCTCGTCGTCGTCCCCGGGCTCATAGCGCCACCGTACTCTGCATGAACACCTGCTCGGCGGCGGCCAGCGAGGCGCCCCAGCGCACCGGGTAGCCCAGCTCAGCCAGCACCATCTCCATCACCGACAGTCCGACGACGATGTCGCTGGCGCCGAAGTAGCCACAGTGGCCGAAGCGGAAGATGCGCCCCTTCATGGCGCCCTGTCCGCCGGCCAGCCAGACACCGTACTTGTCGCGCGCCAGCGAGGTGATCCTGCCACCGTCGACACCGTCCGGCACCACGATCGCGGTCACCGAGTTGGCCTCCGGGTCATCCGGCCCGAAGAGACTCAGCCCCTGGGCCCGGGCGCCCTCGCGGCAGGCCCGGCCCAGCATCCGATGACGTTCGAAGACGTTCTCGAGGCCTTCCTCGTGGATGAGCCGGATGGCCGCGTTCTGCGCCGCCAGCAGGCTGACGGCCGGTGTGTACGGCGTCTGCGCCGAGTCGCCGGCCATCTTCGTGCGGGCCGCCGTCCAGTCGAAGTAGTAGCGGGGGTTGTCGGTCGCCTCCACCTTCTTCCATGCCTTGGTGCTGACGGCCACATAGGCCAGACCGGGCGGCACCATGAGCGCCTTCTGCGAACCGGCGACGCACACGTCGACGTGCCATTCGTCGGTGCGCAGGTCGGTGGCACCGAGTCCGCTGATGGCATCGACCACCAGCAGCGCCGGCGTGCGCGACACGACCTCACCGATGGCGCGGATGTCGTTGAGGACGCCGGTGCTGGTCTCGCTGGACTGGACGAAGACGGCGACTACGTCCGGATGCTCGGCCAGGGCCCGTTCGATGTCCGCCGGGTCGGCCCTGGTGCCGTACTCGTACTCGAGGGCAACGACGTCGGCTCCCCAGGTCCGATTGAGCTGCAGCCAGCGCTCGCCGAACTTGCCGGCGCTGGCCACGATCACCCTGTCGCCCGGGGCGACCAGGTTGACCACCGCCGACTCCATGGCGCCGGTGCCGGAGGACGCGAAGACGAGCACATCGTTCCCCGTCTGGTAGATCGACTTCAGGCCGGCCACCACATCCGTGAGGACCGCAGTGAAGCGCGGGGCCCGGTGGTGCATCACCGGCTCGGCCATCGCGGCCAGGACCTCCGGCGGCACCGGCGTCGGGCCGGGTGTCAGAAGGAACCTCTTGAGCATCGGGTGTGTCCTTTCGCGTGAACGGCGGTCCGGAGCCGGACGCGGTCTGCCGGCGCTGCGCCCGGATGCTGCCGCGGACGCCGTTGCGTCGCTGCGCGCAGGGCGGTCATTCTAGCCGACCGGCTCCGTGGGTACGAGGGCGATGGCCGCACGGCGCGGTCCCGGACAGCGGGAGGCTCCGCGCGGCCACGACCACGACGATCGGGCCATCGTGAGCCGCGGCAACAGACGGGCGAGACGCTGCGTCGGGGCGTGCACGGGCAGCCCCGAGGGGGCGGTCAGGTGTGGCGGGGATGCGAGAGCCGGCTGGGACGGGATCGGCGCCTGCGGCGCCTTACCCGGCCCAGCCGTCACGACGGGCGATGTGCATGACCTCGCATGGCGGGAAGCGTACTCGACCACGGTGTGACCGTCCAGCCGCCGCTGCGACTCCGGGACTCCAGCAGCCCGTCATGCCAGCGACAGGAGAGCGCGCCGCACGAGGGCGCCGGCGATCTGCGCCTTGTAGGCGTTGTGCGCCAGGGGCAGCGCCCCTTCGAGCGCCGACTCGGCCGCCTCCCGGGCAAGCTCGCCGCTCGCCAGGTCGGCCGATGGCCGGTCCCGGAGGGCGTCCTCGGCCGCCGTCGCCCGCAGCGGCACCGGCGCTGCGGCGCCGAGCACCACCCGGGCGTCGACGATCGTGCCGTCCTTGACGTCGATCGAGACGGCCGCCGACACGATCGGGAAGTCGATGGTGTTACGCAGCCGGAACTTGCGGAACGCACTGCGCCGCCGCACCGCGCTCGCCGGTACCACGACCGCCGTGACAAGCTCGTCCGGCGCCAGCACCGTCGACCCGGCCGGTGGCGTGGCAAAGAAATCGGCTGCCGCGAGCGTGCGCTCACCGGTGACCACGTCCGCATCGAGGGCCACCAGAAGTGGGGCCAGGTCGGACGGTGTGACCGCCACGCAGCCGCAATCGAAACAGCGCTGCGCCTCACAGGCCGCCGCCCGTGCATCGACGGTGGCAACGTCTTCACCGGTCAGCGAGCGGTCCCCGGGCGCCGGCACCGTGACCGAGCAGGCCGGCGACCGGTCGAGGCAGGCCGGATCGAAGCGCTGGAAGCGCCGCGGAGGCTCCTCGCGCACGTCGTCGGCTGCCGTCTTCGCCGACTCCCGGCGGTCGCCGGCGGCGTCGGTCACGCTGAGATGCCCGTCGAGCGTGGCCGCCGCCCGACGGCCGGCAGCCAGGGCGGCGATGACCGTCGCCGGCCCGCTCACCACGTCGCCGCCGGCACACACGCCGGACAGCGACGTCTGCTGGGTCGCCTCGTCGACCTTCAGCCGGCCGCCCTCAAGGTCCAGGCCGGCCGCCGCCAGCATGTCCGTTTCGACCCGCTGGCCGACGGCCAGGATCACCTCGTCGGCCTCAACGGTCAGACGGTCGCTCTCGTCGAAGCTCGGCGCAAAGCAGCACTGCTCGTCGAAGACCGACGTGCAGCGGACCAGCTCGATGCCCGTCAGACGGCCGTGCTTGCGCAGCAGTCTGGCCGGTCCGCACGACGGCAGCAGCTCGATACCCTCGGCCAGCGCCTCTTCCACCTCGTCGAGCAGCGCCGGCATCTCCTCGCAGCTCTCGAGGCAGGCGACGGTGACCTCTTCGGCACCCAGACGACGGGCGGTCACCGCCACGTCGATGGCCACGCTGCCGCCGCCGATCACCAGCAGGCGCGGCCCCGGCACCCGCCGGGCGCCCTCGGCGACCTCGGAGAGGAACGTGAGGCCGCCGGCAAGCTCCTCCTCACCGGCCAGACCGATGCGTGGCAGACCCCAGGCGCCGGTGGCGATGAACACGCCGTCGAACTCGGTCCGCAGCGATGCGAGCGTGATGCGGCCTTCGGCCGCGAGGTCAGCCGCCTGACGGTCGCTCGCCGTCGACGAGCCGAAGGTCACGCCGCAGCGGAACTCGATGCCCCGGCTCTGATCGATGGCGATCAGCTGCTCGAGGACGTCCTTCGGCAGGCGGTACGCCGGGATGCCGTAGCGCAGCATGCCGCCCGGCTGGGCCTGCCGATCGAAGACGACGACGCCGTGACCGCGCAACCGCAGGTAGTGCGCCGCGGCCAGGCCGGCCGGGCCGGATCCGATCACGGCCACCCGTCGGCCGCTGTCCGCAGCCGGCGCGCCCAGCAGCTCTGGATGCGCGAGGACGTGATCGCCGAGGAAGCGCTCCACATCGCGGATCGAGACCGCTTCGTCGTAGAGCCGCCGGTTGCAGTCGTCCTGGCAGGCGTGCGGGCAGACGCGGCCGGTGACCATCGGCAATGGGTTGGACGCCAGCAGACGCCGCGCCGCGCCGTCGATGTCGCCGGCACGCAGCAGCTCCATGTACTCGGGGATCTCGACGCCGCCGGGACATGCCGCCGTGCACGGGCGCGTGTCCACCTTCATCGAACCGAAGATGGAATGGTAGCGGTTGTCGCCGGTGAGAGCATGGCAGTACGCGCCGCCCTTGCGGGTACAGAAGAACGCATTGTCGGCGGCGCGGTAGTACCAGCAGCGGGGCTCCTGGCAGATGTTGCCGCCGACGGTGCCCATGGTCCGCAGCTGCGGCGAGGCGACGGCGTGTGCCGCCTCGGCCAGCGCCGGGACATGCTCGCGCACGAGCGGGTCGCGCTCCAGATCGGCGATGCGCGTCAGGGCGCCGATCCGCAGCGCGCCGTCGCGCCACTCGACGCCACTGAGGCCGGCGATGCCCTTGAGGTCCACGAGCAGCTCCGGTGGCGCCGGATGCAGGCGGTCCTTGAGGGCGCCGAGCAGGTCGGTGCCACCGGCCAGGGCGGCTCCATGCCGGCCGGCTTCGGCCAGCAGGTCGCCGGCCTCGGCCGGCGAATGCGCGCGGCGATACGTCAGGCGGCCGCCCTCCCGCTCGCCGCCGGTGCTCCGTCGCGGGGCATCCTCGACTGCCTCAGCGGCCGTGCCGCCACTCACCGACGCATCGCCGGCCCCGGCCGCAGGGTCGTCGCCCGCCGCGCGACCGTCATCCGGCGTCGCGGCGCGCACCGCACCTGCTTCGGCGGCCGTCGTCGACGTCGCCAGCGCCGTGTCCAGACAGTGCGAGATCTCGCCGTGCAGCTCTTCATCGAGACCCGGCAGCCCCTCCGCCTTGCGGCGCAGTGCTTCCAGCATGGTCTGCGGTTTCACCGGGATGGCGTTGATGCGCACGCCGGTCGCGTTGTAGATGGCGTTGAGGATGGCCCGCGGCGTGCAGCAGATGGCCGACTCCCCGACGCCGCAGGCGCCGTACTCACCGGCGCCGCGCCAGACCTCCAACAGCACCGGGTCGACGATGGGCATGTCGAGCATGGTCGGCATGGTGTAGTCGATCCAGTCGAAGCTCAGCGGCTTCCCGCTGGCGCGGTCGTAGACGATCTCCTCGTAGAGCGCCTCGCCGATACCCTGCGCCTGACCGCCGATCTGCTGCGCCTCGGCGCCGGACGGGAACATCACCGTGCCGGCGTCGTGGACGATGGCGAGCCTGACCACCTCGACCTTGCCGGTCTCGTTGTCGACCTCGACCTCGGCGAAGGCAGCCAGGTACGGCGCCCCGGTCTTCTCGGGCGGCATCTCGCCGGTGACGGTGGCCTGCAGCGGGACCAGGTCGCCGGCCTGCATCACGTCGTGCGCGCTCAGACCGGCGTCGTTGCCGTCGCGCAGGATCCGTCCGGCGGCCACGTCGACCTCGCCGACCGGCGCCTCCAGCTGCGCCGCCGCCATCTCGCAGAGCTGTCGCTTGATGTCGTCGGCGGCCGGCCGCATGACCTCGGCCTGCAGGTAGCTCACCGAGCTGTCGGTCTGCACCATGTCCTTGAGACCGGTCTCGGTGTCGGCCGGGTTGATCCACTCGACGTCCTTCGCGCTGACGGCGAGGAAGTCGAGCACCTCGGCGCAGGCCAGCACGGCGCAGGTGTTGGAACCCACGCCGGTCTCCACCTGTGGCGCCTGAAGGATCACCGAGAGGTCGGGATTGACGCGGATGCCGACCTGGACCCGCCCGCGGATGAGCTCCTGCCAGCCGGCGTGCCAGGCGTGGTTGAAGGAGAAGCCGAGGCCACGCTTGCGGACGCCATCCGGCGCCACGTCGCCGCCTGCCGCCGTACCGGCGATCACGCCGACGTCGTCATCGGCCGCCCCCGGCGCTCTGCCGCGGCCGCCGTCGTCCGGCGCCGCGCCCTGGCCCGGCGCCCGCCGGCGCTGCCAGCCGACCTTCTCAGCGCCGGCCCGCAGAACGGCCGTCAGGCTCTTGTTCGGCGGCTCCTCCCACTCGTGGCTGAAGTTCTTGAGCGCCACCTCGACGGGGTCGAGCCCGAGCCTCTCAGCCAACTCGTCGACCATCAGACCCAGCGCCATGTTGAGCTGGCTGTTGCCGATGCCGCGCATGCAGCCGCCGGGGATCGTGTTCGTGTAGACCGAGTGACCGATCATGCGGATGTTGGGGATGTGCGGCAGCAGGACCTCGATGGCATCGAGCTCGAGCACCATCTTCACGGCCGCCATGGTGTGCTCGGCATAGCCGCCGGCATCGCCGATGGCATGCATCTGCATGGCCGTGATACGACCGTCCCTGGTCGCTCCCACCCTGATCCGGTAGTCGATGGCGTTGCGCGTGTCGTGGAAGTCCTCGCGCCGGGTGTGCTTGAAGCGCACCGGCCGCCCGCTGCGCCTGGCCAGCAGAGCGGTGAAGATGAAGAAGACCTGGTCGCCGACATTGCCGCGCCCGAACGAGCCGCCGGCGTACGGACACATCACCCGCACCTTGTTGAGCGGCAGGTCGAGCATCTCGGCGATGTGCATGCGCGTCTGGTCGGCTTGATACAGGTTCGTCCAGCACGTCACCTTGTCGCCCTTCCAGGCCATCAGGCAGCCGCGCGTGTCGAGGCAGCCGTGATCAGCCCGGTGGTGACGGGCGCTGACCTCGAGCACCACCTCGGCGGCGGCGAAGCCGGCCTCGACGTCGCCGCGTTCGTGGAACACGTCTTCCTGCGTGTCCTCGGCGTTGGGGAACAGGTTGTTCGCCGGGTTGATCTCGGGGTGGATCAGCGGCGCCCCATCTGCCAATGCTTCGTCCTTCGTCAGCATGAAGGGCAGCTCTTCCCACTCGACCTCGATGAGCCGCAGAGCCTCTTCGGCGATCGCTTCGGTCTCGGCGGCGACCACGGCGCCGGCCTCGTCGCCGGCCCAGGTCACGTGATCGGAGAGGACCCTCCGGTCGCGCAGGCTGGGCCAGTACATCTGCCGGTAGCCGGCCGTGTTCATGCTCGTCCAGGCGTTGGTGGTCGGCTTGAGTGCCGCCACCTCAGGATCGGCGTAGGTGAGCACACAGTGCACGCCCGGCAGCGCCTCGGCTTTGCGCGTGTCCATACGGAGGATGCGGGCGTGCGGGTAGGGGCTGCGCAGCACGCGCGCGTGCAGCATGCCGGGGAAGCGCGACCCGAGGGCGATGTCGTCGAGGTACTCGGCCTGTCCGGCGGCCTTCTCGGGGCCGTCGATGCGCGGCTGGTAGCGGCCGACGAAGCGCCGCGGCTCGCGAGATTCGAAGGCGGCGCTCATGCCTCGGCCCTCCCGCCTCGCGGGCCGTGGCCGGGCGTGCCGTCAGCCCCGTCCGCGGACGGCTCGGCCTCCGTCGGCTCCGCGGCCGGCACCGCAGCCGCCCGCCGCCGCAGCTCGGCGGCCGCCGCCAGCACCGCCTGGGCGATGCCCTGGTAGCAGCCGCAGCGGCAGAGGTTGCCGGCCATGGCTTCACGCACCTCGTCGAGGGTCGGGTCGGGGTTCTCGTTCAGGAAGGCGCGGGCCGTCATCACGGCCCCCGGCGTGCAGAAGCCGCACTGCAGGGCGGTGCCGTGGCCCGGCTCGCACTGGCAGGCGAACGCGCGCACCACCGGGTCGTCGTCGGGCAACCCCTCGATGGTCAGGATGTCGTGACCGTCGGCCTCCACGGCCAGCGTCATGCAGGAGAGCACCGCCTTGCCGTCCATGATGACCGTGCAGGCGCCGCAGGCGCCCTGATCGCAGGCGATCTTGAGACCGGTGAGGCCGAGCTTCTCGCGCAGGACCTCGGCCAGCGTCTCGGAGCCGCTGAGGTCGTGACCGAGCAGGAAGCCCTGCGGGCGGCCGTTGATGGTCATGCGGATGCGGGTGCTCAGTCCTTCCACGGTCTCCACCTCGGCCCCTTCCTCCCTTGTCCAGCGACAGGCTCGCGCGCCGCTCGAGGCGCCGCATGATGGTATCGGGAAACGCGGCCGCCCGGCCGCCGTGGCGCCGTCACGTCTTGCAGGCCGGCGCGCTCGAGCCCATGTACTGGGCGCAGAGGTCCTCGCGCTCCAGCAGTTCGGCGCCGCTTCCCTGGTCGACCACGGCGCCGTTGCGCAAGATGTACGCCCGGTCGGCGAACTCCAGCACCTGGTAGGCGTTCTGTTCCACGATGAAGATGGTGAGGCCCTCGTCGCGCAGCGTGCGCACCAGGTCGAAGACCTTGTCGACAAGCAGGGGGGCGAGGCCCAGCGACGGCTCGTCGAGCAGCAGCAGCCGCGGCCCGGACATAAGCGCCCGGGCGATGGCCAGCTGCTGGGCCTCGCCGCCGGAGAGCAGGCCGGCCGCCTGGTCCAGCCGTTCGCGCAGCACCGGGAAGAGGTCCATCACGCGTTCCCGGTCGCGCTTCGCGGCGGCCTTGTCCTTGCGCGCCGCGCCGCCCAGCAGCAGGTTGTCGCTCACGCTGAGGTGGCCGAACAGCCGTCGCCGTTCAGGCACCAGGCTCAGCCCGCCGCGGACGATGCTCTCGGTGCTGTGACCGGCGATGTCGGCGCCCTCGAAACGCACGTGGCCGGCGGCCGGCTTGACGAGCCCCATGATGCCGGCCAGCGTCGAGGACTTGCCGGCCCCGTTGGGACCCAGGAGGCCGACGATCTCGCCGGCGTCCACGCGCAGTGAGACGCCGTGCAGCGCCTCGATGCCGCCGTAGCGCACGACGAGACCGTCGACCTCCAGCATGGTCACTCCTTCAGATCTCGCGAACGTCCCGCGGCCTCACGGCTCCGGGATGAAGCTCGGGATGAACTGGTCCTTGAAGACGAACTGACCGTCTTCGATCTCGACGATCGCCACCGTCTTCTGCGGCACGCCGTTCGTGCCGGCATACGTGATGGTGCCGTTCACGACCTCGACGTCCTGCAGCTGCGCGACCGCGTCGCCGATGGCCGCCGGATCGGTGGAGCCGGCCTTCTCGACGGCCGCCTTGATGACGTCGATCACATCGCCGCCGGTGGTGGCCAGAGCCGGCGCCTCCGGGGGCTTGCCCTGGAACTCCTCGAGACCGGCGACGAACTCCTCGAACCGGCTGCCCGGCGTCGGATACCCGTGCGTGCTGAAGACGATGCCGTCGGCATCCTTGCCGGCCTGGTCGATCAGCGGCTGCTGGTCGCACCCGTCGGCGCCGTAGAGGGCCGACTCCACGCCGGCCGCCCGCAGCTGCCGCACGAAGACCGCGGTGTCCGGCGGGAACATGCCGGTGTAGACCACGTCGGGAGCCGGATCGAGCGACGCGATCTTGGTGACCTGGGCGGCGAAGTCCTGCTGACCGATGGTGAACGTGTCGTTGCCGATCGTCTTGCCGCCGCCGTTCTCGAAGGCCGCGGTGAAGAACTCGGGCAGACGCTCCGTGTAGGACAGGTCGGGCGACGTCAGCGTATACGCCGTCTTGTAGCCCTGCTCGAGCGCGTATTCGGCGGCGGCCGCGGCCTGGACGTTGTCGCCGAAGGCCACCAGATAGGCCTTGGTGCCGCCGACCACGGTGTACTCAGGCTGCGTGGAGCAGGCGCTCAGCACCGTGACGTTCTCCTTGGCGGCGGTGGACACGGCGCCGGCGCCCATGCCGGGGAACGCCGGACCCACGATGACCTGGGCGCCCGCGTCGAGCAGCTCCTGCGTGACCGTGCTGGCCAGCGCCGGGTCGCTCTTCATGTCCTTGATGATGAGCTCGACCTGCTTGCCGTCGATGCCGCCGGCCTTGTTGATCTCATCGACCGCGTACTCCATGGCCTCCGAGGCCGGCACATCGCCGGGCGCCGCGTCGCCGGTCATACCGAGGACGGCGCCGATGATGACCTTGCCGCCACCGTCGCCGGTGTCACCACCGTCGCCGGTGTCGCCCTCGTCGCCGCCGCATCCGACGGCCACCATGGCCAGCGCCAGGAGCGCCAGCAAAGCCAGCAGCGTGGATCCCTTCCGTGATCTCATCTGTCTTCCCCCTTCTGCCTTCCGCGTTTGTCCGTTGTCTCTGCTTGCGTCTTCACACTCGATGCCCTCCGGATCGGGCGGCCCCGATCGTACGGCATCGCCTGGTGTGCCCGTCTCATGCTTCGCCCAGCGCCGGCATCGTCGGTGCCGTTGCCGGCGCCTCGCCCCCGCGCGTACCCAGATAGGCCGCCACGACCAGCGGGTCGCGCTGGACCTCTTCCGGCACGCCGCGGCAGATGATCCGACCGGCGTCGAGCACGTAGATGTACTCGCACAGGGCCATCACGAAATGCAGGTCGTGATCGATCAGCAGGACGCCACAGCCCTCCCGGTCGCGGATGCCGCGCACGGCGCTCACCAGCTCCATCGACTCGGCGTCGTTGAGCCCGGCGGCCGGCTCGTCGAGGAGCAGGATGCCGGGTCCCAGGGCCACGGCCCGGGCCACCTCGACCTCCCGCTGCACGCCGTACGGCAGCACGCCGGCCTTGGTGTCCGCTATCTCCTCGAACCCGAACTGGGAGAGGATCTCCGCCGCCGAGCGAGCCGCCTGCGGTCTGTGGCCGCGCGCCACCGAGGCGGCCACCTCGAGGTTCTGCCGCACGGTGAGCTCGCGGAACAGCCGCGTGGTCTGGAAGGTGCGGGCGATGCCCAGCCGGGCGATCTGGTACGGCCGCAGGCCGTTGAGCGACACGCCGTTGAGCGTCATCTCGCCGGCGGTCGGCGCGTACAACCCGGAGATGACGTTCAGGAGCGTGGTCTTGCCGGCGCCGTTCGGTCCGATGAGGCCTACGACCTGCCCGCTGTGGACCTCGAGTGACGCGTCGTCGAGCGCCGCCAGACCGGCGAACTGCATGGACGCGCCGCGGACAGACAGCGCGGCGGCCGCCGGGGCCGCGTCCGCCGCGGGAGCGGCGGCGGCTCCGGGGCCGGCCGGGGTCTCCGGCACTGCCTCCGCGGTCGCGGTGGCGGCCGGGGTCTCCGGCACTGCCTCCCCGGTCGCGGTCGCACCGGCCGCGGCCTCCCCGGTCACGATGGCGTCGGCCGCAGCGGTCTCCATCGACGCCGCCGCGACCCGCCCGCCGGCGGACCGCGTGCCGCGCAGCAGTCGCCGGGACAGCAGGCCGTCCAGCTCGCGGTCGCCGAGCAGCCCGGACGGGCGCCAGATCATGACCACGATGATGATGGCCCCCTGCACCAGCTGCGAGAGTCCGGCCAGAGGCGGGATGTCGACGCCGAAGACCACCGGCCCGTCACCCAGGTAGCGGGTGGCCTCCGACACGATGGTCATGAGGACGGTCCCCACGACGGCGCCGGTCACGCCGTACTCGCCGCCGAGGACCAGCATGGCCAGGGTGAGGAACAGCAGCGTGAAGTAGAAGCCCGACGGGCTGATGGCGCCCAGGAAGTGAGCGATCAGGACCCCGCCCATGGCGCACACGGCCGAGCTGAGCACCCACGACCAGAAGCGCGATCGCACCACCTGGACGCCGGAGGAGGAGGCCGCCACCTCGTCCTCCCGCGTGGACTGCACGCGCAGGCCCAGCCGCGATGCCTTGAACAGGCGCGCCACGACCAGGGCCACGAACACGGCGCCCAGTCCCCACCAGACGTTGGTCGTCACCGGGATCCCATAGAACGCTTCGGCTCCGCCGGTGAGGCTCTTCCAGTTGGTGAGCACCGCGAACACGACCAGCATGAGTGCCAGCGTGACGATGGTGGCGCTGATGCCCGAGAGACGCGCGATCGCCAGGCCGATGACGGCGGCGATGAGCGTGGTCACCACCACCGCCACGATCATGGCGAGCGGGGCCGGCAGCTCGACGCCGGCCAGGCCGAACGGCGCGTCGGGGATGGTGGTGCCCTTGACCAGGGTGGGTGCGCTGAGGATAGCCGAGATGTACGCCGCGATGCCGGCGAACGACACGTGAGCCAGCGACAGGACCCCCGAGTTGCCCGAGAAGATCTGCAGGCCGATCACCAGCACCATGTTCATGAGCAGGACGATGGCGGTGTTCCGTTGCGAGCCGCCGAGGGTCGCGTAGCCCAGGGCGATGGCGGCGACGATCACAAACAGACCGACAGACCCGCCGAACGCTACCAGCAGCTCGCGGCGCTGCACGCGCCGCTCTTCCGCGGCGCACGCCGAGGCCCGCGCCGCGCCGGCCGCCGGGACGAGCCCCGCTCCGCGCCCGGCGAGCGTCTCGCCCTGTTCCGGAAGCCCGCTCATACCCTCTCGGCCACTTTGGGCGAGAACAGGCCGCCGGGGCGTATCACCAGGGCGATGGCCACGAACAGGAAGACGAAACCGGTGGTGAACCCGCTCAGGTTCACCGGCAGCCAGGCGCGCAGCGCCACCTCCACGAAGCCGAGCACGAAGCCGCCGGCCAGGGCGCCCCACAGGTTGCCGAGACCGCCGATGACATTGGCCACGAACGCGTTGATGCCCAGGAAGATGCCCATGTGCGGGTTCACGGCGCTGCGCCGGGCCAGGATGAGCACGGCGGCCAGACCGGCCAGGAAGCCCGAGATGGCGAACGCGGTGACGATCACGGCGTTCGCCTTGATGCCCATGAGACGGACGGCGTTGAAGTCCTCGGCCGCCGCCCGCATGGCCACCCCGATCGTCGTCTTCTTGAGCAGCAGCAGGAGCAGCAGGACTGCCACCGCCGTGACGCCGATCGTCAGGATGTGCTCCGCCTGGATGCGCAGGCCGCCGATATGCACCGCCGACGAGATCCAGTCCGGCGCCGGCACGGCCTTCACCCGGGGCGAGACAAAGGTCTCGAAGGCTGCGGCTATCATGATGCTCACGCCAAGCGAGGTGAGCATCATCGTCAGCGGACTCGCGTTGCGCACCGGACGGAACGCCAACCGCTCCATCAGCAACGCGGTGATGACGGTGCCCACGATCCCGATGCCCGCGTAAACGAACCACGGCAGACCGACCGAGTAGCCGGCGAACATGACGTAGCCGCAGGCGGTGATCAGCTCGCCGTGGGCGAAGTTCACCAGCCCGATGATGCTGAACACGATCGCCAGGCCCAGCGCGAGCAGGGCGTACGTGCTGCCGAGACTGATGCCGTTGAGGACCTGTTGAAGGAAGTCGGTCACGCTGTGTGTCGCACAGCGCTCACACTCGGACCGATACCGTCCGAATAAATGGTCACGCCGTCACTCCGTCGTATTCACCCCCGATGCACGCGCTATTCAGACGCGCGTCCGCATAGTCTACCGCTTCCGGGCAGGCTGTCGCTCACCGACCGGTGGCTGTTCCCCGCCGGGCTCCCCGGAGGCCGCGCAGAGCCCCACCGGTCTTCCGGCCAGATCGAAGACCAGCCACACAGACGTCACCCACGCCACGGCCAGCAACCAGCCGGCGACGATGTCCGAAGGGTAGTGGACGCCGAGGTACATCCGCGAGGCGCCCACGAGCAGCGCGAACGCGGTCCCGCCGGCGATCGCCGCCGCCCGCCACCGTGTCGGCCAGGCGACCACCGCCACCGCCAGGGCCAGACCGGCCGACGCCATGGCGTGGCCGCTGGGGTACGAGTAGCTGCTTACCGCCACCAGCGGCTCGAACACCGTCGGTCGCGGCCGCTCGAAGGCAAGCTTGGTCATCAGCTGCAGCACGCCGGTGCCCGTCATCACGACCAGCACGAAGAGCGCCTCGCGCAGACGCGGCCGGCAGACGACCAGCAGCACGACGATCGTCGCCGCGGTGGGCAGCGCGACCCCCCAGTCGCCGCCCAGGAACGTGATCACCCGCATGACGACCGTCAAGGCGCCGCTCTGGATCTGCCCCAGCGTCCGCAGCGTGCCCTCGTCGATGCCGCGCGCCACCCCGCCGGCGATACCCTCGGCCAGTAGCAGGAACAGACTCACCGGCAACAGCACCCCGACAACGAGCTGGACGATCCGCCGTCTCACGGATGTCCGCCGCCCCGAAGACTGCCGATCGCTCGCGCTCATCGGCGAACCATACTCCAAGCTGGTCCCCGCAAAAGGAAGACGCCGTCGCAGCGAGATCCATGTGCCGCTCGCCGCCCATCGACTCCAGCCTGCGCGTGTGGAACGCGACGATTGCCGACTTGCATAGTCGGGAAAGGTCACGACAACACACCTTCTCGCAAGGGAGAAGATCATGGCCACCTTGAGAGACAGCCGGGTAGTGGCGGTGCTGGCAGTAGACGACATCGAGCGCGCCAAGGCCTTCTATCGCGACAAGCTGGGACTCCAGGTCGACCCCGCCGGCTACGACACCGGCTCTGCGATCGTACGGGCCGGTGGCCAGAGCTGGCTCCTGCTGTACAGCACCGGCTTCAAGCACGGCGAGACGACGACGGCGTCGTTCCTCGTCGCGGACATCGAGACGACGGTCGATGAGTTGCGCGCCAAGGGCGTCACGTTCGAGGACTACGACCTGCCCGGCCTGACGACCGTCGACGGCATCGCGTCCGTCGGCGACCTGAAGGCCGCCTGGTTCAAAGACAGCGAGGGCAATACCATCGCGCTCTCGCAGGGCGAGATGTGAGTCTCGGCCGAACCCTCGGGCACGACCTGAGCGATAGGACTCACCCCAGTGCCGGCGCCGTCAGGCGTCGGCACTGGCAGCGCGTGGCCCTCTGGCTGGTGCTTGCGACGATGGCCTACAACGTCGTGGAGGCCGGCATCGCCGTCACCTCCGGCATCCTCGCCGGCAGCATCGCCCTGGTGGGCTTCGGACTCGACAGCGTCATCGAGCTGGCCGCCGCCGGCGCCCTGCTCTGGCGGCTCATGGTCGAGGCCCGCGGCGCCGACTCCGAGGCGGTGGAACGCTCCGAGCACCGCGTGGGACGCTTCATCGGCGCCACCTTTCTGGCACTCGCCGCCTACGTGCTCGTGGTGGCGCTGCTCACTCTCGTGACCGGTGACCAGCCCGCCGAAAGCATCACCGGCATCGTGCTGGCGGCGGCGTCTCTCGCGATCATGCCGCTGGTCGCCTGGGGCAAGCTGCACGCCGCCGCCGAGATAGGCAGCGCGGCACTGCGGGCCGAGGCCAAGGAGACCTTGGCCTGTGCTTACTTGTCCCTGGCGCTGCTCCTTGGGCTGGTCGCAAACGCGGCCGCCGGCCTGTGGTGGGCCGACCCGGCGGCCGCCCTCCTGATGGTGCCGTGGCTCGTCAGAGAGGGTCTGGAAGGACTGCACGGCGAGAAGGAGTAGCGCCGCGCCGGCAGGCCGGGCCCGCCCGCGGGTCGCCGGCCAGACCAACAGGTCCGCCCGCGGGTCGCCATCCGGCAGGCCAAGCCCACCCGCGCGCCGACAGTCGGCGGACCGTGGGAGGTGTCAGTCGGCGGGCCGGGCGGCCATGGCATGCAGCGCCGCGTAATCCAGCTTGCCGACCTGGTTGCGCGGCAGCGCGTCGAGGATCGTCCAGCGGTCGGGGACCTTGTACTCGGCCACATGGTCGGCCAAGCAGTCCCGCAGCTGCGACACCTCCACCGTCCCCCGGGACCCGGGCTTGATCTCCACGAACGCGTGGATCAGCTCACCCATCCGGGCATCCGGCACGCCGACGACGGCACTGCATTCCACATCCGGATGATCGTCGAGGACCTCTTCGATCTCGTCGGGCGCGATGTTGGAGCCGCCCTTGATGATCATCTCCTTGTCGCGGCCCACGAAGTGGATGTGGTCGTCCTCGTCCCGTCTGGCCAGGTCCCCCGTCCTGAACCACCGCTCCGAGAAGGCCGCCGCGGTATGCTCGGGATCCTCCCAGTAGCCGGCCATGATCGACTCGCTCGACAGCCAGATCTCTCCGATCTCGCCGATGCCCACATCGGCTCCATCTTTGTCGACCAGCCGGATATCGACACCCTCGCGGGGCTTGCCCACCGACCCGATCTTCGCCGGCTCCCAGTAGCGCTGCAGGCAGGCGCCCTCGCACTCGGTGAGGCCGTAGACCTCGCGCAGGTCGTGGCCGGTGGTCTCCCTGAAGAGCGTGCGCAGGTGGTGGGTCACCACGCTGCCTCCCACCTCGATCTCCCTGAAGGAGCCGAAGTCGACGTGCTCCACCGCCTCATGTTCGAGCGCGTCGAGCATCTGCGTGGGCAGCAGGAGCGCCCGCGTGGGCCGGTGCTCGGCCACCGCATCCAGCCAGACCTCGGGTTCGAAGGCCTCGAGCAGCACGACCGAACCTCCCGCGTGGAGCGTCGGGAAGGTCATGCCCATGGACCCGGCGACGTGGCAGACCAGGGAGCCGATCAAGGTCACGTCGGAGGACTCGAGCCGCTGGGTCTCGACCCTGCTGCGAAGATGCGCCAGGATCGAGCCGTGCGTGTGCGTCACACCTTTCGGCTTGCCGGTGCTGCCGGACGTGAACATGATCAGCGCCGGGTGGTCGGACTCGCAGTGCACGGAGGTCTCCATGCCGTTAGGAGCGGCCGCCAACGCCTCCGACCACGGCCGGGTGGAGGCGTCGCCCGACGATGCGGCAGCAGTCGCGCCGGCCGCGGCAGCTCCGTCGCCGTCACCCTTGACAGGTCCTGAGGCTTCGCCGCCGTCCAGGATGAACACGTGTTCCAGGGACGGAGCCCGGTCCTGGACACCCGCCACCTTCGCCCGCCGGTCGGCGTCGGCGATCAGCACACGGGGCGAGCTCTTCACGCATGCGTGCACCACCTCGTCGACCTGGAACCGCGAGTTGAGCGGCACGGCGACCGCCCCCATCGCGAAGCAGGCCATGTCGAGGATCGGCAGCTCCGGACGGTTGCCCATGAAGAGCGCCACCCGGTCGCCGCGTCCCACCCCCAGACCGGCGAGCGCGGCGGCGGAGCGGGGCACCATCTCGTCCAGCTCCGCATACGTCAGCCGGCGCCCGTTGAAGATGATCGCCGGCTTCTCCGGCGTCTGCAGCAGCGGGGTGTCGTAGAGAGCCGTGAGCATGGTGCAGATCCTTTCTCGGGAGACCGTCCCCAGAATCGACACTCCGTGCCGCCGACTTGAGTCCCGAGGCGGGCGGGGCGGCTCCTCGGGAGCC
>DIWP01000042.1:15742-146089 GCA_002423545.1 Thermoleophilia bacterium UBA6103 | reverse complement strand
GAGATCACCGACGCCATCCAGCACCTGCTCGACGGCGGCCTGCGGGTCGAGCCGCACCTGGTGAGCGGCTGGTGGAAAGACACCGGCAAGCTCGACGACATCCTGCAGGCCAACCGGCTCATCCTCAGCGCGCTCGAGGACGTCTCCGACGCCTCCGCCGCCAACGGCCTGCCGGAGGGCTGCGTCGACTGCCGCATCGACGGGCCGGTACGCATCGGTGCCGGCAGCCGTCTGGAGCACACCACCGTGCGCGGCCCGGCCGTCATCGGCGCCGGCTGCCGCCTCACCCACGCCTACATCGGACCCTACACGTCGCTCGCCGACAACGTCTGCGTGGAGCAGGCCGAGATAGAGCACTCCATCGTCCTGGCCGGCAGCAGCATCCACGGCCTCGACGCCCGCCTCACCGACAGCCTCATCGGCAGGGGCGTCACCATCGCCCGCTCCCAGCAGCACCCGCACGCCTGCCGCTTCATGGTCGGCGACTCCAGCCAGATCGGCGTCCTCTGACGGGGACCCGCGCCCGGAAAGGATGACCGCACCATGATCCACGGCGTCGCGCTCAAGCCGCTCAAGGTGATCCCCGACGAACGCGGCCGCCTGATGGAGTGCCTGCGCAACGACGACGAGCTGTTCATCGGCGAGCACAAGCCGCTGCTGGTGCGCATCCCGCCCTGCGTGTGGCATGGCTGGAAGTCTTCGCCAGCAAGGCCGGCGCCGATCTGCTGGTGCTCGCCTACCGCACCACCTACGACGCCCCGGTGCTCATCACCCGCAGCGCCAACAACTACGGTCCCTATCAGTACCCCGAGAAGCTCATCCCGCTGTTTGCCACCAACGCCCTCGACGAGCAGCCGCTGCCGCTCTACGGCGACGGCGGCAACGTTCGCGACTGGATCCACGTGGAGGACAACTGCCGCGCGCTCGATGCGGTGCTGCGCCGCGGTGCCGAGGGGGAGATCTACAACGTCGGCGCCGGCAACGAGGTCGCCAACCGCGAGATCACGGCCCGCATCCTGGCCGCCACCGGGCGCGATGAGAGCCTCATCCGGCCGGTGCCCGACCGCCTGGGTCACGACCGCCGCTACTCGGTCGACTGCTCAAAGCTGCGCGCCCTGGGCTGGACGCCGCAGGTGCCGTTCGCCGAGGGCCTGGCCGCCACCGTCGCCTGGTATGCCGAGCACCGCGACTGGTGGGGGCCGATCAAGAGCGGCGACTGGCGGGCGTACTACGAGGCGCAGTACGGGGCCCGGTTCGGGGCGGAGCGCGGGGCGCTCGCCGACTGACCGACTGCTCGCCGATCCTCGAGCGTGTGCCACGCGCGAGCCCGGCGCCGGGCACTCCCCCTCAGCATCCAGCCGCTCTGGGATCCGTGGACACCTGCGACCCCGCGATATGTCCACACGTTCCAGAGCCATCAGCGTCACGAGCCCCCCATCCTCCAGCTATCGTCGCCTTCAACACCGTGCGGTCATCAACGTCAACTGCTTGCGGGCACCATTGCCACCCCGCTGATGGCATCGTCACCCTGGCGCCGTCGACCGCCGCCGACTATCGTGATGCCATCATGCAGCTATCACTCGACGACAAAGAGGGCGCGACTGGGCGAGAGGCGATCGCTCACGTAGCGGATTGTGGCCAGCCGCGTCGCACCGCGATAGCATGGCTGTGGAGGTGAGCGTCGTGGTCAACGTCCTGCAAGACAAGCGCGAGGCGATCGCCGAGCTGTGCGTCCGGTACGGCGTGGCACGTCTCGACGTCTTCGGTTCTGCTCTGCGCGACGACTTCCGCCCGGACGAGAGCGACATCGACTTGCTCGTCGAGTTCGCGCCCATGGACGGCTATGCCAAAGCAGTCGCCTACTTCGACCTGCTCGATGAACTGGGTGAGCTGCTCGGGGTCGAGGTCGACCTGGTCATGGCCGGTGCCGTGAAGAACCGCTACATCGCCCGCGATATCGAACGCACCCGGCAGCTGCTCTATGCCGCGTAGCACGGCCGCCTACCTGACCGACATCGTCGAGGCCTGCGATGCGGTCGCCGAGGTCCTCATTGGAGTCGACCTCGACGCCTACCGCTCACGACGACCCATCCGCTCTGCCGTCGAGCGCGAGTTCACCATCATCGGCGAAGCCATCGGCGTCCTCTCTCGCCGCGACCCGGCTCTCGCGTCGCGCATCTCGCATGCACGTCTCATCGTCGGCTTCCGCAACCGCCTTGTGCACGAGTACCCGCAGATCGACGACGAGGCCGTGTTCGCCATCGCCCAGCATGACGCGCCCATCCTGCGAGCCGAGTGCGCAGCACTTCTCCGAGATATGGGAGACGCAGACTGACAAGCACATCGAGCCGGACAACCCTGCGCGGCGCCGCTCATGTGCCTGACGCTGGGCAGCTCTTCGCCATTCTTTCGCCATCTGCGGTGTCGTCTTACGTTTGTGTGCGCGGTGTGTCACAGGACGGCCGGCGTCGATACTGAGATCGGGAGAACCAGGCCGGCCCGAGTCTCCGGCGATTGCCGTCGTGGAAGTCGCTCTGCAAGACGCTGAGACCGTTGCCGCACTTGAGGTCTACGGCTCCATCGAGAGTGGCTCGTTCCTCGAGGTCTACAACGTCGGGGCCCGCAACGAGATCTCCAACCGCGAGATCACGGCCCGCATCCTGGCCGCCACCGGGCGCGATGAGAACCTAATCCGGCCGCTGCCCGACCGCCTCGGTCACGACCGCCGCTACTCGGCCGACTGCTCGCGGCTGCGCTCCCTGGGCTGGGCGCCGCAGGTGCCGTTCGCCGAGGGCCTCGCGGCCACCGTGGCCTGGAATGCCGAGCGCCGCGACTGGTGGGAGCCCATCAGGAGCGGCGAGTGGCGGGCGTACTACGAGGCGCAGTACGGGGGGCTGCGTTCGGAGTGAGAGTTGCCGGGGCGGCCCTCGGGGCAGTGTACGGAGCCCTCGCCGACTGACACACGACGGGCTAGGCCGGCAGCCCGCACGACTAACCCGCGGCACGCCGAGTCGCGACCTTCCGACACGCCGCCGCGCCCCGGCCCGGCGCCTGGGGCCGGGCACCGGGTGCCACTCTGAACATCCGGCCGCTCCGGGGCCCGTGTACACCTGCGACCCCGCCATCTGTACACGAATCCGAGAGCCATCGGCGCCACGAGAGCCATCACGAGAGCGGTACACGACAGCCGTCACTGGCACGAGCCCCCCACCCTCCCAGCTGTCGTCGCGGTCAACCCTCAACGGTCGCCAACGTCAACCACCTGCGTGGACCATTGCCACCCGGCTGACGGCATCGTCACCGTGGCGCCATCCATCACTGACGACTATCGTGAGGCCATGATGCACGTGGATTCCAGATCCGTCTTCAACAGCAGATCAGCCCCGACCAGGCGACGGGCGATCGCTCACGCAGACATTGACGAGTGAACCCACTATCGCTATCATGTGGTCACTTACCCTGGGCTGCGGCGCAGGGCGCGAAGCCGCCGATCAGGCGGCTTCTGCTTTTCTGGAGGAAGCTGCCTATCCATTCAGCACGCGCGGCGCTGCCCCCACGCCTCAAGTGGCTCGACATGCGGCGCCTCTGCGAGAAAGCGCTCCCGCGGAACGACATCGCGCGCATCCGCTACTTCACGGCCAAGGTGTCCTCAACGCCTTCTGACCCGGGTCGCGCTGCTCGTCAGGAGTCGTATCTGCGAGCGCTGCAGACCGTCCGCAACCTCACGATCCACTATGGACAGTTCGTCGTGAACCAGAAGTATCTGAAGGCGGTCGATCCCGCCGATGGCCAGGCCAAGCGGCCGCTCGTACTGGTACCGGAAGAGAAGGGGTCGGACGTGAATCTGGCCAGCCATCTCATCCTGGACGGATGCCGCGACGCCTTTGACGTCGCCGTGGTTGTACGCCATTGCTTTGCCCGATGGCGGTGAAGTGCACAGACCGTTGGAGTGGGTCTGATGCAGGTGAGATGGGCTCAATGACCGCCACCCGCCTGATGGCATCGTCACCGTCGCCTTGGTGACGCCGAACCCGCACGCTGCATGCATGAAAGGGTCTGGTGTCCTCGTGTTCGTGAACGAGAAGGCTACCGACCCCGTTGTTGAGGAAGTGCGGCGCATCCGGCGCCTGTATGCCGAGCGCTTCGGCTACGACATCCACGCCATGGTCGACGCGCTCAGAAAAGAGGAGCAGAAGCACCCCCAGCGGCTGGCGACGTTTCCCTCCAAGCCACCCCGAAGCAAGCGGAGCGATTGAATCAGCGATGAGCAAGACGTTTGACTGTGTGGCCGCGAAGCGCCGGGCGCAGGAGGATCTGCTGGCGGAGTACGAGGCTCGCAAGGCCGAGTTCTCCTCCTACGCCGAGTTCATCCGCGCCACCTCTGCCGACGATCCGAAAGTGCAGGCGTTCAAGAAACGCGTGGCGGAGGCGCGCCGCGAGTAATATGATTCATCTATTGCGTTCCGCGGCGGTCGACTGATCGTAGTCCAGACAACCCGTCCGCGATTGATGCCCCAGGGAGCCCTCGTGGCTCCCTGAATTCGTCTCGGGGCCGTCAGGAGGGTTCGATCGGCTGCTGACCCGTCCGCCGTGAGCGCGATCGAACGTGTGCACGTCTTCGTCGACTACTGGAACCTTGTGGGCTTCCCGCCGAAAGGCATGGAGCCGGCGAAGGCGTGTCATACCGCCCACAGGTCGGAACCCTGACGCCATGTCAATTCTGACATATCCTTCGCTCCATGCACGACCCCGCTGACAAGCCGCTGCTCTGGCTGCACGGCCAGGTGCGCACGCCGCGCTCGCAGAACCCAAGGAGTGACCGTCATGGACAAGACCAAGAAGGAGCGTCTGGCGGCCGCCGGCTGGCGAGCCGGTGATGCCGGTGAGTTCCTCGATCTCTCCACCGAGGAGGCGGCCTTCGTCGAGCTCAAGCTCGCCCTGGCGGACTACCTGCGCGAGGTGCGCAGCCGCAACGGCTGGACGCAGGCACAGGTAGCGCGTCGCCTGGGCTCAAGCCAGTCGCGGGTCGCCAAGATGGAGGCTGCCGATGCCTCGGTCTCCATCGACCTGCTCGTCAAGGCCCTGCTCGGGCTGGGAGCCTCGCGGACCGAGGTCGGGAACGTCATCGCCAAGCCGGCATGACAAGCACATCGAAACGGACGCCCTGCGGGTTGCCGCTCATGTGCCCCACGTTCGGCGTACTCTCTCGGGATCCGATGCGGTGCTATACTCAGCACTTGAATACTGGTGTCGTCTGGAGGCCGCCACATGGGCATCAACGTAAAGTTCTCTGAGGACGTCGTCCCGCTTGGAGACATGAAGGTGAATCCGGGCAAGATCGTGCGTCGCATCGACGAGACCGGCCGCCCGGCCCTGCTCACGAGCCACGGACGGGGTGTCGCCGTGGTGCAGTCACTCTCTGAGTACGAGGCCGCGCAAGAGGAGCGCGAGTTCATGCGCGCCGTGGTCGCTGGGCTTGCTGACATCGACGCCGCACGCGTCGTTCCCATGACGGAAGTGAAGCGCCGCCTGGGCCTCGACTGATGACTGCGCGGTTCAGCATCGAGTTCGCTGAGTCTGCTGCAGACGATCTGCTGCAGGTGCTGGCGTGGTACGCATCCCAAGACGTGCCTGACGTCGGGAGACGCTTGGTCGCCGCCGTCATCGAGCGGGTAGACCAGCTCGAGATGTTCCCCGATAGTGGCAGGATCGTTCCGGAGTTCGACACGCCGTGGCTCCGCGAGCTCACGCAGCCACCATTCAGGATCGTCTATCGTCGTGAGGAAGCCGGCGTCATCGTCGTGCGCGTCTGGCGGAGCGAGCGTCTGATGGACCCGACCTTGGGTGGAAACGCCGAACAGTCGCTTCCAGCGGACGCGCCCGGCGGTCATTGACCGCCGAGCTCGTTGACAGAGACCGGACCCTACCGTTCGCATGTGACGGGGGTTTGTCTGGCCGAAGATGGGCTTCGGCTGACCCCATGCCCATCAAGTCCGGTCGCTCCGGGATGTGCGGACACCCCAGGTTCCCCGAGGTGTCCACGATTCCCTCAGGTCACTACTCCGAACGGCTCCGGATCGGGGTCCGGCGGTGGGAAGACGTCCATTCCGCCGCTGGCCTGCTCCAGATCCTGCTCGTCGAGCTCCGCGGGCTGCGATCCCGGCTGTTCGACCGGCTCCTTGCTCCGGTCCGTGCGTGCGTTCTGGTCCTCGTCCATCGTTCTCGCGCTCCCGTTCGTCTCGCCGCCGCACTTCGTCGTCTCGCCGCGGCCCTCCGTCGCAGCCGCAGCCTGTCCGGACCCTCACAGGTTTCCATCGACCCACAGCCACCGACGAGCCGGTCTTCGTCACGCAGCGCGGTCGCACCGCCGCCGTGGTCATGAGCGCCGGCCACTCCGAACGCACACAGCACGAGCTCGAGGTCTTGCGAGCGCTCGCGCGCCGTGAAGCCGAGATCGAGGCCGGCGTCGGCCACGACCTCGCCGACGTGCTCACTGAGGCGGACGAGCCCGACGATGAGGAGTGTCGCTGACACGACGGAACCGAGCCGGCAAACGTCAACGGTTCTCCGCGGCCAACGTCACCCTTGGGACGCTTCGGTCTCCTTGTGGGACTGAGGACCCTGCCGTAGCATCGAGCCAGAGTATGTGCGCGCGCCTCGCGCTTGCCAACGGAAGGGGGACGTCGTGACAGACCGGCGGAAGTCGCCTCCATCGCAGCCGGGGGTAGAATGGTCGGGACGGCCACCGCGCACCCCGGGACGATCCATGGACGAGCTCATCTTCTCAGTCGAGCCGGCCGCTGAGGGCGGTCATGTCGCCCGCGCCCTGGGAGTCGGCATCTTCACTGAAGCCGACGATCTGGAGAGCCTTGCCCAGAAGGTTCGAGACGCCGTTGTCTGTCACTACGATGAGGCAGATCGGCCTCGGGTCGTGCGGCTCCACTACGTCCACGACGAGCTCATCGCGATATGAGGACCCCCGGGGTGTCTCGGGGGAGCAACTCACACGTTCGTTGGGCCGACTCGGCTACCACGCGTCGCGCCAATCGGGCAGTCACATCAGGCTCACGACACAAGAGGGCGGTGAGCATCACATCACCATCCCCCTGCACCAGGAACTGCGGCTGGGCACGCTGTCAGCAATCTTGAGCGAGGTGTCCCGGCACCACTCCATCACACGGGACGAGCTTCTGGAGAGGCTCTTTCCGCACTGACAGCCGGCTGCGCTCGGCGCAAACGAGGGCCACAGAAGCACGGCTTCGCTCTGCCCTGACGTGAACGTCCACCACCCGCTCGGCCAAACGTCACCTCACCGATGGCATCGTCACCCTCGTGGTCCCGATCATCGGCGTCTATCCTGAGCAGACGATGGACCTCCAAGAACACCACTCGCGCCCTTCCCGTCCGGCCCTCCCTTCCGGTACAATAAGCTGTACAGGTACAGGATGGAGGAGCGCCGTGGACGTCATCCCCTACACGAGGCTGCGCATGCAGTTGGCCGCCATCATGGAGCGGGTCTGTGCCGACCACGCCCCGGTCATCGTGACCCGCAGGGCCTCATCGTCCGTGGTCATGATGTCGCTCGACGACTACGAGGCTCTGGAGGAGACCGCTCATCTGCTGCGCAGCCCAAAGAACGCGCGACGTCTGCTGGCGTCGATCCTCGAGCTGGAGGCAGGCGGAGGCACTCGGCGGACGCTCGACGACTCGGCGTGAGCATCGTCTTCTCGGAGCATGCCTGGGAGGACTACCTCTACTGGCAGAAGCACGACCGGCAGACTCTGCGACGCATCAACGATCTCATCCGGGACATCCGGCGACATCCTTACGATGGCATCGGCAAGCCCGAACCGCTGCGCCATGCGCTGCGCGGCTACTGGTCGCGGCGCATCGCCGGGGAGCACCGGCTGGTGTACCGCGTGGTGCTAGCGCCCGACGATCCTTCGGCGTCCCAGGGTCCGTCGTCGATCCTGATAGCCCAGGCGCGGTATCACTACTGAGCTCCAAGAGGATCGCGGCCGGCGTCTCGCTTCCCGCCGACCTGCCCGTCCACGGTGTCGTGAGCATGTCGGCGGTCACGAAGGCTGGTGCGAGTCGCACGCGTAGCAGGGCGCTCCATAGTACGCCTGCAGAAAGCAGCCGGATTCCGTGTTCGAGGGGCCATACAGGGGCTCGAGCGCCCGGCACTGCTCCAGGACCACCTCCCCCGGCCTGGCTCTCGCCAGTATGCGCAGCGTCGGCCTCTCCCAGCGAGGCATCTCGCGGCGAGGCATCTCCCGGCGAGGCATCTCGCGGCGAGGCATCTCCCGGCGAGGCATCTCCCGGCGAGGCATCTCCATGTGCGACCCCGCCCGGCCGGGCCTCACCGTGGGCGTCTCTGTCATCAGGGACCTCCGGTATCGACACCATCGGTATCGACAGCATCATCGGCTCCACTTGAGGAATACCCGATGAGGCCCTCGCGATGAGGCCCTCGCGATGAGGCCCTCGCTAGCCCGACGTCGACACCCGGAGTCACCGCCCTGTGGCGCCACTGTCCATGGCTGATCGCCTGAGGCAGTACCGTTCATGTACACGCGCTCTGGGATGTGTGGACACCCGAGGCCCCCCGAGATGTCCACGGATCCCTGCGGGAGGCTGCCCTCCTGGAGGGCTTCCGCGTCCTCCCGCAGGCCTCCGGGGCGGGGCGACCCGCGTAAGCCTCCGCATCGGAGCGTCGTTCCCAAAGACAGACCATCGGCTATCATTGTCGGACCGGCGTCGGGCGGCGACGCCCCGACCGCGACCCCCCTCGGGAGGCCCGTGACCATCATACGAGCGCTGCGGAAGATACCTCTCCCCACCGCCCCTGCCGCGTGCTCCGCCCTGCGTGGCGGGATGACGCCGACCGCCATGCGTCCCGGGATGACGCCGACCGCCGGCTCGCGCGCCACGCCGGCGCGGCGCTCCGCTCTGCTCGTCGTGCGGGCGCTGAGCGTCACCCTGCTCGCCGTGGTCGCGCTGACCGTCGCCCTGGCCGCCACCCCACCGACCGCCGGCGCCATCACCCGCGGCATGGTCGACGACCGCTGGGTGCGCGCCGACGAGGCCACCCGCGAGGCGATCCTCACCGAGTACTCGAAGCGGCTGCGCGTGCAGGTGGTGCGGGTGACGATCCAGTGGCCGAAGGCCGAGCCGGAGCGCGGTCAGTACGACGAGGCCTACCTCGCCAAGATCGAGAACGGCATCATCGCCGCCCGTCGTCACAAGATCCGCGTCATGATCATGGTCTACCAGACGCCGAAGTGGGCCTCGGACCAGCGCTTCTGGAACAGCCCGCCCTCGCCGCAGATCGAGAAGGGCTACCAGACCTTCTACCCCATCCGGCGGAACAACCTCGCCGACTTCCGGCGCTTCGCCAAGATGCTCGCCGGCCGCTTCCAGGGCCGCGTCACCTGGTATGAGTGCTGGTGCGAGCCGAACCTGGCCACCTACCTCTACCCGCAGCAGTACCGCGGCGACAAGCACTTCGCCTCGCGCACCTACGCCCGCTACCTGCAGGCCTTCTACAAGGGCATCAAGGCCGGCTACCGCAAGGCGGCGGTCCTCGGTGGCGTCACCGGCCCCTGGGGCAAGAACAATCGCTGGTCGACCAGTCCGCAGCGCTTCGCGCGGCACCTGAAGGCGCTCAAGGCGTGGCGCTGGTTCGACGGCTACTCGCACCATCCCTACCCGGTCGGCGGCATCCCGCCGGCGCCGAATAGGCGGCCGCGCTTTCCGCAGTACACGGTGAGCCTCTACAACGCCCGCACCCTGCTGCGCGTGTTCCCCAAGACGCAGTTCTACTTCACCGAGTACGGCTACACGACCAAGGCCGTGAAGGTCTTCGGCGGCGGACGGGTCTCGCCGGCGCGACAGGCGAAGTACCTCACCATGGCCTATCGCATGGCCGACCGCCTGCCGCGCGTGCGCATGCTGCTCTGGCTGCAGTGGAAGGACACGCCACCGGCCGCCGGGAAGCCGAGCAACCTGGGCCACTACTTCGGCCTGCGCTACGCCAACGGCAAACGCAAGCAGAGCTGGTACCGGTACGCGCGGCTGTATCGGCAGTAGGCGCGCCGGGCGGCGCTACGGCGTTGCTTCTGGCGCTGGGGGAGTCTGTCGCTCTGGGGAAGTCTGTCGCTCTGACGGCGCCCTGACACACGGATCAACGCCCCACCGGGCTGCCGGTGCAGTCGACCGCCTGCGCCGGCGAGCGTCATCCCCGCCATCTGACCCGTCATCGGTCGCGTCAGAGTCATATGACGTGACCGCCATGACGCTCAACGTCCTCGGCGCATCGACGAGATGATCGCGACAGCGATGGCCGCCCGGCATCGCGCCGATCGCGATCGGTCGGCTCGAGCCGGAGTCGACCGACCCTTACCCTGAACGTCCACCTTGTCCGCCGGCAACGTCTACCTTGCACCGGCTTCGTCACCCTCGACTCGTGTCGCGTTCGCCAGCACACTGGAGACATGCCTCGTACGTCTACACCTCACGCATGCCGGCCGACGCAGGCGACAGCGGTGTTCACCTCGGTTGACGCTGTCGACACGGACAGAGCATAGGAGAACATAGTGAAAGCAAGTCTTCCCTGCTATGATGTGCGAGGAATTCCCCTCGCGAGGCAGGACGCCATGCCCGACACGACTCAGATCTCGGCCCAGATCTCGACCTCGGTCAAGACACTGCTGGACGAATACTCCGAAGCCACCGGCGTCAAGAAGAACCGCATCATCGACGATGCGCTGTGGCTCTATCTCCGTGCCCGCGTCGAGTTGCCGGAGAACGTGATCGTGCCGCCGCATCTGGTACTCAGCGGGGAGACTGCCGACCGCGTCGAGGCGCAGCTCTCCTCCCCCGTCCCGCCGACGCCCGCACTTGTGCGCGTCATGCGCTCACTGCCCCCTACAGACAAGGGATGACGCGTGCGATATGAGCGCCTGCACGCCGGTCATGAGGTGGCCGCGTTCCGCTGTGGAGACGCCGACCTCGATCTCTTTCTGACGCGGTACGCCGCGCGCAACCAGGATCGCCTGTTCGTCGGTACCACCTACGTGGCCGTCGACGGCGAGACGGTGGCCGGCTACGTCACGGTGGCGCTGGCTCAGCTCGACAGGGCCGAGCTGCCGGCCGTGACCGAAAATCCAGGCGGGGCCGGGAGTCAGGCCGGGGCTATGGGTCCGGCCGAGGCCAGGACTCCGAGCGGTAGCGAGCGTCCGGGCGGGAGCAAGGGTCCGGGCGAGGCCAAGGGTCTGGGCGGGGCCAAGGGTCCGACCACGCAGGCCGTCCGGTTGCCTCGCTACCCCCTGCCGGCTCTTCGTCTGGCACGGCTGGCGGTCGACCAGGCCTGGCAAGGTGGCGGACTGGGCAGCCGTCTGGTCGCGTACGCGCTGGCCATCGCGTTGCAGCTCAGCTCGACGGCCGGCTGCGTGGGGGTCGTGGTCGACGCGCTCCCAGGCAGCGTCGGCTTCTACGCGGCGCTCGGATTCTCCGAGCTGCAACTCATCAGCGGGCACTCAGGCGCCCGCCCGGCGCCCGTGCCGATGTTCCTTCCGATCTCGGCCGTCGCCGAGGCCGTCGCTGCGGCAGACGGCGTCACCGGCGCTGCTTCTGACTCTGCTGCAGCGACTCGACCAGTTCCTTCGCATCCTTGAGGCTCGCGCCGGTCTCCTCCCGCACCTGCCGGATCGCCGCCTTCGTGTCGCCCTTGATGACCAGATCGACGGTCTCGCGTGACGGCGTCCAGTCGGGCCGATCGGGATACGCGACGCCGAGATCCCGCATGAGGAACGCCATCTGCGCCTCCAGGCGCTCGACCCGGGTGCGCAGCCTCACCAGCTCGTCGTGACTGTCGATGCGGGGATCCACGTCTGTCGCCATCCTTTCGTCGCCGCCGCCATCACTGCCGGCGCTGCGGGGCCGGGAGCGCACGGCCCCGCGCGGCGGGCCGCCTGTCAGTCCGGCAGCGTGAAGCCGTCGTCGCGGACCGCCGACACGCACGCATCGACGGCCGCGGGGGCGTAGCGCACACCGCGGCCGCTCTGGACCTCCGCCAGAGCCGCCTCCATACCCAGCGCCGGACGGTACGGGCGATGGCTCGTCATCGCCTCCACCACGTCGGCCACCGCCAGCACCTGGGCGGCGGGCAGGACCTCGTCGCTTCTGAGCCCCTTCGGGTATCCGGACCCGTCGAGCCGCTCATGATGCTGCAGCACGATGTCGGCGAGCGGCCAGTCGAAGTCGATGCTGCTCAGGATATCGTGCCCCACCTGCGGGTGCTCCTTCACCAGCTCGTATTCGGCGTCGCTGAGCGGTCCCGGCCGACTGAGGATCTCCGCCGGGATGCCCACCTTGCCGATGTCATGGATGCCGCCCGCCAGCCTCACGGCGTCGACGTCGTGCCCGGAGAGTCCCATCTTCCGTGCCGTCGCCACGCTCAAGGCGGTCATGCGCCTCTGATGAGCGTCGGTGTACGGGTCTCGTGTGAGCATCACGGCGCCCATGGCGGCCACGGTCGCCTCCAGGGCGGCGCGCAGCCGGTCGGCGCTCGCCTGCAGTCTGGCCTCCGACTCGAGATGAGCCTGCATGCTGAACGACCGCTGCAGGGCGATCGAAGCCTGACGAGCGATCGCCTCGATGGTGTCGATGCGGTCGAGCAGGTCGGCGTCCGGCGGCAGCAGCAGCGTGATGCCGCCGTAGTATCGACCCTCCCACGCCAGCCCCACCACGTGCACAGGGCCCACGCCGAGGACCTTCTCGATGCCGCGGGCGGCCGGCCCGGGCAGCAGGCCCCGGGCCAGCTCACCGAGGCCGCCCGGTATGGCATGCAGACGACCGTCGGTGTACAGGGCGACAAGATGCGCCGGCGCCTCGAGCGCCGTGCACCCCAGCGAGAGCGGGTCGCGGCCGATCAGGCGCTCGACGACCGTCAGGTAGCGTTCGGCGCCGAGCACGTCCGCCAGACAGAACCGTCCGGCTGCGACGTCGAGGTAGCTGGTGACGACCGTTGCCTCAGGTACGAGTCCTTTGACGGCGGCGCCGGCGATGTGGCACACGTCGGCCGCGGCCGTCGCCGGCGCCAGTTCGGCGACCACGTCCAGCAGCGCCGCCATCTGCGTGCTGTGGGCCGGCGTGGCGTCTCGCAGCCCGCCGACCTCTGCCCTCAGGTGACCGATCTCCGTCTGCGCGGCCGCCAGGCGGTCACGCAACGTCCCCGAGGCCGCGCCTACCCGCCGCGCGCCCGACGTTGAACGTTCCACGCGCTCCTCTCGTGCTCCCCATGCAGGGTGCGCCGTGGCGTACCCTGGCTCCCCATGCAGAGTGCGCCGTGGCGCACCCTGCCGCCTCCCGATCCGCTCGCCTGAAGGCGATATCGACACGACGGGCCGTGGAGTTGAGCGCGAAGCCGTGCGCGCCGTCGAGCGACGGGTCGTGCGCTCGTGCTGCCGGTGCGGCGCCGAGCCGAACGTGTCTCGGAGCGGCGTGCCGTGGGTACAGACTGGGAGACCGAGGCCCAGACCGGCCCGCGAAGGGTCTACACTGGGAGACCGACCCTTAGACCGGCTCAGGGAGGCTCGTGACCATAGGTTCACATCGCACCCGCGCCGCGACCGTGCCACAGGAGCTGGTAGCCGCCGTCGCCCCGCCGCTGGCCGGCGCCGTCATCACGCCCGAGTACCGCCACAGCGGAGTGCGCGGCAGGCGCTGGGCGATCGAGCACCGACGCCCGACGGCCGTCCTTGTGGAGCGGCCGGCAAGCGAGTCCCCGGCCGGCCCCGATCGCAGCGCAGACGCCGAGCCGCGCGAGCGCATCCCCATCCCCGACCCGACGAGGCGCTGGGTGGCGCTGCTGGCAGCCGCCGCTGTACTGGCGCACGTCGGGGCGGCGTTCATCAGACGGCGGAGCGCACGACGCCGATCCGCCGCCGCACGGCTGAGCATGCGACGCGGGGCCGCCGCACGGCTGAGCATGCGACGCGGGGCCGCCGCGCGGATGAGCATGCCACGCCGATCCGCCGACCGTATCGTTTGAACACCAGGAGGCACTGACATGGCCGAGAACAAGGACCCCGCGACCGACACGTCCGCGACCGCACCTCCGATGGGCCTCGGCGCCGACGGCGACAAGGTCGTGGGCCTCATGGACACGCTCTGGGGCGCCGCCACCGGACCCGACGGTGTCTTCGGCGACCCGATCACCGCCGGCGACCGGGTCGTGATCACCGCTCGCGAGATCGGTCTCGGCGGCGGCTTCGGCTGGGGCGGCGGCACCGACGGCGGTGCCGCGGCCGGCGGAAGCGCCCGGAAGCCCGCCGATGACGCTGAAGCCACCGAAGCCGGGCACGAGCGGCGCGGCGCCGGGTTCGGGCATGGCGCCGGCGGCGGCGGTGGTGGGTCCGGCCGTCCGGTGGCCGTCATCACCATCGGCCCCGACGGCGTGGAGGTGACGCCGATCCTCGACCGCACCAAGGTGGGACTGGCGGCGATCGCCGCCTGGAGCGCCGTCGCGATCGCCTTCTTCAACGTCGTGCGCACCCTCTGGGGCGCCAAGCGCTGACCCGAGCGGCCCGCCGGCCCGCAGCGGGCCGGCACGGCGCCGTCACCATGACTGGTCCGCAGCAGGCCGGCGCGGCGCCGTCACCATGACCGGCCCACCGGCCGGCGATTGGCCGACACCTCATCCTCGGCAGCAGGCCGTCGCCGGCGGCATCCGTGTGCGCTCACAGTGACTCAGGGATCCGTGGACATACCCGATGCCCCAAGGTGTACACGATTCCCGGAGTCGCTCCACGGTGGACATGGTGACCGGTGGCTCCCGGAGCGCGGTGCGTGACCGACGGGCCGACGCGGTAGGCGAAACGCCGGCCGGACGGGGCGCGGCGCGTGGGACGGGCGTGGCGGTGCGGCGCCGGTCAGTCGGGCAGCTCGAAGCCCTCGTCGCGGACCACGGCCAGGCACGCGTCGACCACGTCGGCGTCGTACAGCGTGCCGCGACCGGCCTCTATCTCGGCCAGCGCCGCGTCGATGCCCAGCGCCGGGCGGTACGGCCGGTGGCTAGCCATGGCCTCGACCACGTCGGCGACCGCCAGCACCCGGGCCTCCGGCATGATCTGCTCGCCGCGGAGGCCCTGCGGGTAGCCCGACCCGTCCAGGCGCTCGTGGTGCTGCAGGACGATCTGTGCGACCGGCAGATCGAACTCGACGGCCGAGAGTATCTCGTAGCCGATCTCGGGATGACGCTGCACGAGCACGCGCTCCATCTGCGTCAGCTGGCCCGGCTTGCTGAGGATCTCGGCCGGGATGGCGATCTTGCCGAGGTCGTGGACGGTGCCGGCCAGCCGCAGGGCGCGGAGGGCGGCGGCGTCCAGGCCGAGTCGTTCCGCCACGGCCGCCGCCAGCTGCGTGACGCGCCGCTCGTGCCCGGCCGTATACGGGTCCCGCATCTCGATGACCGTCCCCATGGCGCCGATGGTGCCCTCCAGAGCCCGGCCGAGAGCGTCGGCGGCCGCGACGGCCCGCTGCTCGGCACGCAGTCGCTGCACCGCCAGCGCGGCCTCGTGCACCGTCGTCTCGACCAGCTCAGGGTGCTCGAGCCGTCCACCCTCCGGAAGAAGGATCGTCAGAGAGCCCAGGATCGATCCGTCGAGCGTGAGGCCGGCGAGATAGATGCTCCCCACATCGAGCAGCCTGGCGACGGCTCTCCCGGTGCGGCGCGTCGTCACCTTGCAGGCCAGGTCCATCAGCTCCCCCTGGTAGGCGAACAGGCGCCCGCTGACCAGGCCCTCGCGGACCGCCTCGGGAAGCTCGGCGAAGGGGAAGTCCATGACGCGCGGATCCCTGCCCACGAGCGTGATCGCCGCCCGGACCTTCCCCTTGAACCCGGCGTGACCGCTCAGACGGAGCACGTCCCTCGAGGGATCGTAGCGGCTTGCGAACGTCCGCGCGCCTGGCTCCAGGCCGCAGACGGCCGTCGCGAGCGCAGCGTAGATGCCGTCTTCCGTGCGCGCCGCCAGCACATCGTGCAGCAGCGCCTCACGGACCTCGGCGCGCCGGCGGCGTCCGCGCTCGGCGTCCTGGCGCCGCCGGCGCTCGGTGACATCGACGCAGTACCCCAGCAGCTGCCCGTCGCCGGTCGCCACCACGTCGAGCGCGATCCAGCGCGGCGAGCCGTCCTTTCTGCGCACCTGGACGTCCATGGAGCCGCGGCCGGTCTCCCGCACCCGCTCGTGGAAGCGCACCAGCGTCTTCATCGCGGGCCACGACACGACGTCGAACAGCGTCATGCAGAGCAGCTCGTCCCTCGTGTAGCCGCCGAAGCTCTCGGCGGCCGGATTGCAGTCTCGGAAGCGTCCGCTGTGGTCGGCCATGAAGATCGGTTCGGGGCAGGCGTCGATGTATCGCTGCAGGCGCTCCCGCGCACTGCGTGCCTCGTCCTCGGCCCGGCGACGCTCGGTGACGTCGCGCGTGACGGCCAGCAGCGTCTCGACCTCACCCGACGCGCCTCTCTCCGGCACGATCCTGGTCTCGAAGAAGGTGTCGCCGACGGCCGTCGGCAGCGACTGCTCCACGGTCAGATCGGCGCCGCTTTCGAGCGCCCGCCTCAGCGAGCGCTCCATGAACGTCGCGTTCTCGGGCGGCAGGGGCAGCTCGCTGGGCCGCCGTCCCAGACACTGCTCGCGCGTCAGGCCGGTCGCCCGCGCCGCCGTCTCGTTGCCGTAGAGGTGCCGCAGATCGCGGTCGAAGCGCACGACCAGGTCGGGGGAGTGCTCCACCAGGGTCTCGAAGGACCGGCGCTGCGACTCCAGCTCCCGGGCTAGCTCCTCGCGCTCGGCGACGGACTCCCGGAGGGCCGCGTTGGCGCGCTCCGCTGCCAGACCGGCGTGGCCCATCTCGGCCACGAGCGTGGCGAAGTGGGCGTAGAACCGCATCACGTCATCGACGTGGGCACGATCCCAGCGCGGTACCCGGTCGAGGGCCGCCAGGTACTCGGCTTCGTCGAAGTCGAGATCGCGGGCCTGAGCCCGGAACCACTCGCGGTCCGGCTCCTCGTCGGCGAAGAAGAACTGTCCGAGGAACAGGTTGCCGGCGTGGCGGCCGTCGACCATCACCGGCGTGGCCATGTCCCACATGCCGTTGCGGCAGCGGTAGATCTTGTGCTCGCCGGGCGGGACGCCTTGGGAGAGCTGCGTGTCGCTTTCGAGGCAGCGGGCGCTGGTCACGGGGTGGACGCGATGAAAGCGTGTGCAGATCTCTTGCCAGCCGGTATGGACGAGGATGTCGCCGCTGCGCTCCAGCAACGCCATGCCGACGCCGGTCACGCCGTAGAAGTCGTCCATGAGCACCTGGATGGCGTCCACGTCGACGATGCTCCGCAGCTCCATCTGGCCCTCAGTCGACATGCCCTTCCTTCCTCGCTCGTCCGTCGGTCGTCTCATGCGTCCCTCGTCGCCGGACCCGCACCGCCCGGCCTCTCCCTCGCGGCCACCGCGCCATCTGGATGCCGGACCGCCCGGCCTCTACCCCGCCACCGTCCCGGCAGAGACGGCCCCAGCGTTGCGGCCACCGCGAGCCGACGCCGGCAGCACCGGCATGCCCTCACAGTGACTCTGGGATGTGTGGACACATNNCAGGGTGTCCACGGATCCCAGAGTCGCTCCACGGTCGACACCTTCACCGATGGTTCCCGTTCCGCGAGACGGTCCGAGCGACGCGCTCCCATTCGGACACGGCCCGAGGCGTCGGCGAAGCGTGGCAGGCCAGCGGGCGCGGCGTGGCGGGCCGGCGGGGCGCGGCCGGCCCGCGGGCGCGGCGCGGCGCCGGTCAACCGGGCAGCTCAAAGCCGTCCTTCCGTACCACGGCCAGGCACGCGTCGACCACATCGGCGTCGTAGAGCGTGCCGCGGCCGGACTCGATCTCGGCCAGCGCGGCATCCATGCCCAGCGCCGGCCGGTACGGCCGATGGCTGGCCATCGACTCCACCACGTCGGCGACCGCCAGCACGCGGGCCTCCGGCAGGATCTCGTCGCCGGCGATGCCGTGCGGGTAGCCGGAGCCGTCCCGGCGCTCGTGATGCTGCAGCACGATCAAGGCGACCGGCCACTCGAAGCTGACGGTGTTGAGGATCGCGTACGCCAGTCGGGGGTGCTGCTTCACCAGCTCGAACTCCATCTCGCTCAGCGCACCGGGCTTGTTGAGGATCTCGGCCGGCACGCTGATCTTGCCGATGTCGTGCACCTGGCCGGCCAGACGCAGCGCCGTAAGGCTGTCATCGCCCATGCCCAGACGCCGCGCGATGGCCACGGCCAGCATGGTGACCCGGCGTTCGTGACCGGCGGTATGGGGGTCGCGGATCTCGGTGAGGGCGCCCATCGCGGTGACGGTGCCCTCCAACGCCTCCCGGAGGCGCTCGGCGGCCGCCTGCGCCTCCGCCTGCGCCCGGTGCGCGTCGGCGGCGGCCATCCGGGCCTCCCCCTCAGCCGCGCGGGCCTGCTCCTCGGCCGCACGGGCCTGCTCCTCGGCCGCGCGGGCCTGTTCGGCGGACAGGCGGGCCTCGCCCTCGGCTGCACGAGCCTGCTCGGCAGACAGGCGCGCCTCCTCGCGAGCCGCGTGCTCGGCGCTGATGTCCTCGACAGTGCCCTCGTAGTACAGGGTCCGCCCGTCGGCGTCGCGCATCACCTGCGCATTCTCCTTGAGCCACACGAGAGAGCCGTCGCGACGGCAGTTCTGCAGCACGTAGTCGCGCACCTGCCCTTCGCGCTCGATGAGCTCCATGAACGTCCGGCGATCCTCGGGACTCGTATAGACCTCGGTGGCCACGTCCTCGACCTCGGCCAGCATCTGCTCGGGCGAGTCGAAGCCGTAGATGCGGGCGACCGCCGGGTTCGCCGCCAGATACCGTCCGTCCGGGCTGGTCCGCCAGATGCCGACCACCGAGTCCTGGAAGATGCGCGGTAGCGCTCCTCGCTCTCCCGCAGGGCGCTCAGCGCCAGCGCCCGCTCCATGGCGATCGACGCCTGGTGCACCATGCGCTCGATCGTCTCCACGTGCTCGTCGAGCGTGACGCCCTCGGGGAGCAGGAGGGCCAGGCCGCCGTAGGAATGACCCTCCCACGCGAAGCCGATGGTGTAGACGGCGTGGATGCGCAGCAGCTTCTCGACGGCGCGACAGACGGGCTTCGGGATGCGGCGCATGATCGCCGAGTACGTCCCGTCCCCGGAACGATGCAGCCGGCCGCTGCGATACTGCGCCAGCTCGTCGGATGTCAGGTCGGCGACGTTGAAGCGGATCGTGAAGGGATCGACCGGCAGAAGCTTGAGGAGGCGATCGGCGAAGGGGTCGAAGCCGAGCGCGTCGACCATCCGGAACGTGGCGCCGTCAGGCTCCGGCGCGCTGGTCACCGCCAGAGCCCGCGGCAGGAGCACATGGACGGCGGCGCCCACGTGGCGGCAGACCTCCTCCACGTCGACGAGGCCGATGAGCTCGGTGACGAACTCGTCGAGCGCCTGCTCGCGGCGGTACTCGCGCTCCAGCCGCTCCTCCTGCAGACGGCGGGCGGAGACGTCCTGCGCCGTCCCGATGACGGCCGTAGCCTGTCCCTCGGCGTCCCGCTCTATGACGCCCTCGTTGCGCACCCAGATCGCCGAGCCATCGGCGCGTACGGCGCGGTACTCGAGCTGGAAGGTCTCGCCGGACTCGAGCGCCTCGGCCACCGTCTGCGCCCAGCGCTCGCGGTCCTCAGGGTGGGTCAGGTCGCGGGCGAGCTCGTACGACGGGTCGCGCTCGCCCGGCTCGAGGCCGAAGATGACGAACACCTCGTCCGACCAGTGCGTCTCGCCCGAGGCCACATCCCAGTGCCAATCGCCGATACGGGCCAGACGCTGCGCCTCCTCGAGGCGCCGCTGCTCCTCCAGGAGCAGCTCGCTGCTCTGTCGCAGGGCGTCTTCCGCGTGCACCCGCCGGGTCACGTCGCGGACCATGGTGATGACACCGGTGACTGCTTCGCCCTCCCGCACAGGCACCAGGCGCGTCTCAGCGACCAGCACCTGTCCGTCGGCCTCCATCTCCTGCAACCGCTCGTGGCGTTCGCCGCTCGCCAGCACCGCGCGGTATGACTCGAGGTCTTCGGCGTCCACGAACGGACAGACCTCTTCCAGCGGCCGGCCGACGGCACCGTCGTGGCAGCCGAGACGCCGTCGCCACTCGTCGAAGGCGGTGTTGGTGACCCGCACGCGCAGCTCGGGATCGACCACATGCAACGCGTCGTCGATGCCGTCGATGGTGGCCCTCAGCTCGGCCCGCGAGGCCATCAGGGCCCGTTCCGCGACGGCCCGCTGCATGGCGAACGCCGCCTGACGGACGATCGCCTCCACCGTCCCCCGCCACGGCTCCACCTCACAGCCGTTCCGCGCGAACACCAGCAGCGTCCCCATGATCCGCCCGTGCCAGGAGCAGCCGATGCCGTACACGCCCTCGATGCCGAACAGCTTCTCGATGGCCCGGCAGACGCGATCGGGCAGACGCCCCAGGGCCGCGTCCCGCAGGCCGCCCTCGAGTCGGTCCAGGGTCGCCTGATCCAGGAGCGCCTGCTGCCGGGCGGTCAGTGCATCGAGCGGCCACTCGATGTCGCGCGGGTCGCGGCCGATGAGCCGGATGACGCCCTCCAGGCGGTCACCGAGGCCGACGATCTCACCGGTGCGCAGCGCGCGACCGTCCTCGGTGATGTGATTGACGATGACGACAGCGTCGGGCAGCAGCCGATGCACCGCCTCGGCCACGATGCGGCAGACCTCGGCGCCCTCGCGGACCTCCAGCAGACGCCCGACGAGATCGTGGAGCGCCGCCAGCGCGCGCTCCTCCCTGTTCACTGCCTCATCCGCCACCGAAGCCCCGATCCGTGCGCTCCCTCATCCGCGACGCGCTCCGCCTCCGGTCGCTGTGCGCTCGTGCTGAGCGCCTCCGGTCGCTGGGCGCTGCTCCTGAGCACCTCTGTTCCCTGCGCGCTACTTCTGAGCGCACTGCCGCCTCCCTGCCCGCTGGGCGCGCCGGCGAGCCGGTCCGAGGGCCGGGCGGGGCGGCCGGCGAGCCGGTCCGGCAGCCGCGCCGACGAGTCGATCCGACAGCCGGGCCTGTGCGCTCGGTCGGCGAGGCGCTCGGTCGGCCGTGCAGGCCCGGATGCTGGGTCGGTGAGATGCTCTGGCCGCCAAGCAGGCCTGTGTCCTCTTGTGGTGACTCCGGGATTCGTGGACATCTCGGACTCCCCGATGTGTACACGAATCCCAGAGTCGCCGGTGAAGAGAGACCGACGGCGGGAAGCGTCCACGGAGTGCTGGCCGCAGTGCCACGCACACGGCCTCAACTCGGATCGCTGGAAGACAGCGCGCCGGCAGGCGACTGACCGGCAGACGGCGGCGCGGGGGCGTGCGGCGGTGCGTTGCCGTGCGGCGGCGCGGGAACGTGCAAGGGCGGCGCGCCGGCAGACGGCGGCGGCGCGTTGCCGTGCGGCAGGTGCTCGCCGTTCGGCAACTCGAAGCCGCCCTCGCGGATCACGGCCAGGCACGCGTCGACCGCCGCGGCGTCGTAGAGCGTGCCGCGGCCCGACTCGATCTCCGCCAGTGCAGCCTCCATCCCGAGGGCCGGCCGGTACGGCCGGTGGCTGGCCATGGCCTCGACCACATCGGCGACCGCCAGTACGCGCGCCTCGGCCAGGATCTGCTCACCTGTGAGGCCGTGGGGATAGCCCGAACCGTCGAGCCGTTCGTGGTGCTGCAGCACGATCTCGGCCAGCGGCCAGGGGAACTCGACGGCGCCGAGGATGGCGTGCGCGGTCACCGGATGCTGACGCACGATGTCGTACTCCATCGACGTCAGGCGGCCGGGCTTGCTGAGGATCTCCGCCGGCACGGCGATCTTGCCGATGTCGTGGACCTCGGCCGCCAGCTTCACGGCCGTGACACTCTCCTCCGGCATGCCGAGATGCTCGGCGATGGCCGTCGACAGGGCCGTCACGCGCCGCTCGTGGCCGGCGGTGTAGGGGTCGCGCGTCTCGATGATCGCCCCCATGGCGGCGACGGTCTCTTCCAGGGCGCGACGGAGGCGCTCGGCGGCGCGCCCCAGCTGCCGGGCGGCGTGCTGCGCCTGCTCCTCGGCCGCCTTGCGCAGGCTGACGTCCTTGCAGAATCCGATGAAGCGCCCGTCGCCGAGAGCTACGGCGTCGAGCTGGACGGTCACCTCCGACCCGTCTTTGTGGAGCAGCTCGATCTCCTGGTGCAGTCCTCCCGTCCGTACCAGCTCGGCGAAGCCCGCGGCGGCCGCCGCGGCACCGCTGGGGACCATCATGTCCGCGACGCTCATCGACAGCAGCTCGTCGCTCGTGCGGCCGACCATCCTGCCGGCGGCAGGGTTACAGTCGAGGTACCGTCCCTGCACGTCGACCACGAAGATGCCGTCGGGAGCGCTCTGCACGTAGGTGCGGAAGCGCTCCTCGCTCTCGGCCAGGGCCGACTCCGCCAGGTGCTCGGCCGTGATGTCTTCCACCGTCCCCTCGAAGGACCGCACCGCACCGGAGGCGTCTCTGACGACCCGGTCGTGCGAGCGCACCCAGATCCGCGTGCCGTCCCGACGCACCTGCTCGATCTCGATGTCGTGGAGCTCGCCTGTCGCGGCGAGGCGCCGGGCGAACTCCTCGCGATCGTCCTGTGACGCGTACAGCTGCCGGCCGACATCCTCGACCTCGGCCAGCATCTGCTGCGGCGAGTCGAACCCGTAGATGGCGGCGAAGGCGGCGTTGACGTTCTGGAAGCGGCCATCGGGCGTCCTGCGGTACAAACCCAGGATGGCGTCCTCGAAGATGCTCCGGTAGCGCTCCTCGCTCTCCTCCAGCGCCCGTACAGCGGCCGCCTTCTGCAGCGCGATGCTCGCCTGACGTACCAGCGTCTCCACGGCAGCCGCCTCGGACCCCACAGCGACGTCCGCCGGCGCCAGCAGCAGCAGGCCGCCGAAATGCCGCTCGTTCCGGGCCAGGCCGATCCGCCAGACCTGGCGGACGCCGAGCAACCGCTCCACCGCCCGCGCCAGCGGCCGGTTGAGTGCCCCCATCGCCCCCGCCTGGACCCCGCCTTCGAGCTTGAGCAGACGGCCCGATCCGAACGCCTCCCTCTCCTCCGGCGAGAGGCGCTGGACGTCGAGCCGCATCGCGTACGGATCCCGGGGGAGGATCGCCAGCACCCGGTCGACGGCGGTCCCCAGCCCGAAGGCCTTGACGAGCCTGATCGAGCGGCCGTCGGCCTCGGTCCCCAGCACCAGCACGACGACATCCGGGAGCAGCTCGGTGACCGCCCGTCCCAGGGCGCCGTAGATAGCGTCCTCGTGCGTCTCACCGAGCAGCTCGCCGGCGACGCGGTCCACCAGCATCTGCCGCCGGTAGTCGTGTGCCAGGCGGTCGCGGCCGGCGGCCAGATCGGCGAGGGCGCGGTCGCGCTGCGCGGTCGCCGCGCCCGACGTGGCCAGCATGTGGACGAAGCCCTGCAGGTAGTCGAGCATGTGCTCCACCCGCTCACGCGGGAAGACCGGCACGCGATCGAGCGCCGCCAGGTACTCGTTCTCATCGAAGTTGCAGCGGCGCGCCCGCTCGCGGAACGCCTCTCGGTCGACCTCATCCTCCTCCAGCAGGAACTGCCCGGTGAAGACGTTGGCCAGGTGACGGCCGTCGACGATCAACGGCACGGCCGCGTCGCGCAGCCCGTTGGGACAGAGGTAGAAGGCGCGGGCGGCGAGGGCGGCCGACGCCGCCGGCTTGGGAACTTCGGGCGCGGAGCCGCCGGGCGCCCGACCGGGCGGCGGCTGTTCGGGCGGCGCCCCCTCGGGCGGCGCCTCGTCCTCCAACGCAGAGCACCGTCCGGCGGCGATGCCGTCGCTGATCAGCTCCCCGATCCGCGTGTCGCTCTCGATGCACGCCTGCAGCGTCTCCGGATGACGGCGATGGAAGCGCATGCAGATGTCCTGCCAGCCGGCACCCACGTAGATGGCGCCGTCGGTGCCGATGAGGCTGAAGGGGATGCCTGTAGCGGCATGCAGCGCCTCCGCCGTGCGCTGCAGGGCGGGCAGGTCGATGAGCTCCTCCAGTGGCGAGCCCGGCGGCGGCTCGGGCGGCGGCAGCGTCGTGCGCAGATCGTGCGTCGGCGCCGGAGGCGACGACGCGGATGGCGCCGGCTCTGCCGGCGCCGCCCCCGCAGGTCCGGTCGACGACGGCGCCGCCTCGGGGGGCTGCGGCTCGGGCGGCCGTGGCTCGGGCGGCCGAGGCTCGGGCGCCTGTGGCTCGAACGCCTGCGGCGGTCGGGTCGGCGGCGGCTGCGGCTCGGGTGGAGACGGCGGCCTGTCGTGCGCCGGCGCCTCCGGCCGGGCCGGCGGCGAGCCGCCGCCGGGCGTGACGGTCGGACCGGGGGCTTCGAGAGGCCGCACGGCGGACTCACGGCGCACCGTCGCGCCTGTTGCAGCGCCTCTGCCGCCCGGCTTCATCAGGCGTTCCTCACAACATCAATCCCCGGCTCGCGCAGCACGGACACGACAGTGACGGCGCCCACCCGACGCGGACGACCGCCGCTCACGGATGGGCGCCTTCCGCAGACGACCGCATCGCGCGGTCGGCGTGTCCCTCCCGTCCACTACGACGGTATCGGCCGGCGACGCCCAGGACTTCACTCCCGCCTACAACCGGGGCGACGCTTCCGTTGCGAGCGCGCGGCCCGGAGCTACACCCCGGATCCGGCTCGGGGTTGTGATCCACGTACGGAACGCTCAGTGGACGCCCGGCGGCGGCCAGCCTGAGGATCGGCGGCCATCAGTCGGCGGATCGGGACCGGCGGGTGCCGAGCGACGCGCCGCGTACAGCGACGGCGTCGGGGCCTGCCACGTCAAGCGACTTGCAGGCCGGCGGCACCCTTCCCACGACCGACGGCAACAGCGTTGCGCAGGACCAACCGGCCGGCATGGCAGGCCTCGTCCCTCAAGCCCCCCGGCGGCGGAGCCTTCCCGTGCCGACCTCAGCACCCACCTTCCGCGGCGAGGTCGTACCGAAGCGACGCCTCGTGCCGCAGCGCGGGATCGACGCTGAGGAAGCGGAACTTCCCGTTGGGCCCGCGTGGGATCTCATCCACCATCTGGAACCGGATGTGGAAGTCCGGTCCTATGCGAAAGGCGAGCATGCGCCGCACGTGCTCCAGCTCGCGCTCGTCGCCCCCGTCTCTCATCACCACGCGCACGAGCACGCCGTCGCGTCTGTCCTGGACCACCTGCGCCTCGCGTATCGACAGCGCTTCCTTGAAGGCATTGTCGACCGGCCCCACGCGCCGGCCGTCCGGGGCCACGAGTACGTCGATGATCCGCCCGCCGATCCGTTCCAGGAGCATCCCGGTGCGACCGCACGAGCACTCACCCTCGGCGAGCACACCGGTGTCGCCGGTGCGATAGCGGATCAGAGGCATGTAGTCGTCGATGAGGCCGGTGCACACCAGCTCGCCCTCCTCTCCCGGCCCCACGGGAGTACCGTCCGGCCGCAGGACCTCCACCACGGTGGTCTGAGGCAGGACGTGGAAGCGACCTGCCGGGCACTCGGCGATGAACGCCACCCGCTCCATGCTGTTGTAGAAGCTGGCCACCGGTGCTCTGAAGGCCTCGGCGATAGTCCGCCGCTGCCAGGAGAGCAGCGTCTCGCCCAGCGTGGAGACAAGCGCCGGACGCGGCGGGCGCAGATCCTGTTCGAGGCAGAACGTCGCCAGCGACGTGAGGCTGGACGGGTAGCCGACCACAACGTCCGGGCCGAAGCCGGTGAGGGCTTCGGCGTAGGCAGGCGCGAACGCCGGCGAGAGATGCTTGACCGAGAAAAGGCGCTCGTGACCGAGCCTGTCGGTGACCCAGAACGGCGGCCGCCGCCGCTGCGGTGCGGCCGCCTGATGGCCGACGAAGTAGGCGATCCGCGCACTCAAGCCTTGTCCGAACCACGAGTAGTGGTGCCGGTGGCACGCGTTGGCATACTGCATCGCCGCCCGGCTGCAGGCCACGTGCAGCGGCGAGCCCGTGGTACCGCTGGTGTGCGCCGCCACCGGCCGGTAGCGGCGCCGGGCGGAGCGGCAGCCGGCTCCCGCGGCGGCGCCCGGCGTGCGCGGCTCCGCACGGCAGCCGGAACCTCCAGCGCTGCCCGGTGCACGCAGCTCGGCGCCGACGTCCGACGAAAGCATGTCGACACGGCCATCCGGTGTGCGCAGCTCGGCGCCACCGTCGGGTGTGCGTAACTCGGCGCCACCGTCGGGTGTGCGCAGCTCGGCGCCGCGCAGCCGCACCGTCTCCTTGTCGAGCCGGGGGAACAGGGCGAGCGCCCGCAGTGGGTCCTCCGCGACCTGCTCGTTCACCGCGCCGGCGATGCCCAGACCCGCGTAGTAGGGGATCTCCGTGACGGCGCGGCGCAGGACCCAGGCCAGGCGGGCACCCTGCGCCTGCCGCGCGTGCTCTGGGGTGGACCACTGCGTCGCCTCGAGCAGGCGGTAGAAGGACTGGAACTCCGGCCCATAGCGTGCGTTGCGCACCGCACGGTGGTACCCCGTCAGCAAGACATCCCGGAGCGCCTCCGGCAACGCGTCGACCGCGCGGCCGACCGTGCTGTCGGCGATCGTGTCGACGCTCACTGACCAGCGATGCATGGCATCCCCCCCGCCGCCTCCCTCTCCGCGCCGCATCGTATCGGGTCGGGCGGCGGCGTGCCCGGTGTTGTGCAGTGTCTCGCGGGAGCGATCGGAACCGATCGGTCGCAAGGAGACAGCCCGGCGGGACCGGTCGGCCGTCGGTGGCCATGCGGCCTGGTGGGACGAGGCGGCTTAGCAAGACCCAAGCGGGCGAGCGGGATCCATAGCGGCGGACTGCCGTCCTGGATGTGCGAGAAATCGGCAAATCGGCGGCAGACGCAGTGCCGGATGCGTTGAGAGGCCGGCAGATCGGCCGCGTTCAGCCCGCGGCCAAGGTGCAAGACGCCTCCATGACGCGTTGGAAGCTCTCGGCGTCGTTCCACGTGAGCACGATGAGCGTATGTTCGAGCTCCAGCGACACGCCGAGTCGGACAGCCACTGGACGCGGCAACGCAGCCGGACCGGCCAGCGCCGCATCGACATGATTGCTCCAGTACGCGACATCCTGCCAACCCATCCGTCTTCGGGAGCGCTCGTGATGATGCAGGCGCCGGGCGCAGGATCGTACACCGCCCGGCCGACGCTGCGGCAGACGTGCCAGATGATTGGCTGCACGACGTCAGGCGCAGCAAGTGACTAATGCACGACTGGGGCGACCGAGATGAAGCCGCGTCAGCGCGTCGAGGCGACCCTGCGGATGATCGATGGTCGTGAGCGCACCTGGGACATCCGTACCTGCACACTGAAGCCGGCCGTCGCCGAAATAGGCGAACTCCTGAGCCCGGCGCAGGCCGCCGTCGTTCTCTATCAGCCGGTCCCTACTCTCCTGGGTCCGCCATGACGAGCTCGCATGCCGTGACGTCACGAGCCATCGTCATGACGCCGGCCGCTTCACCTCCGTCACGACTGCTACCTCCATGACTCTGCTCATGATGAGCCTGTCCCGATGATGGCTTCAAGATTCAGGGGCACAAGATAGCCGACGAAGGGGCGGACCTCGTCCAGCGGCGCGACAAGCCGTTGTGAATGGGCGATGGGCATGCCGGTGAAAGCCCGTCGCACCTGCCCGTCGCTGATGCCGGTCACCCTGACGGCACTTCTGCCGGGCCTACGACTCCACGGGCCTACATCGTATTGCGGGAATCAGCTCGATGCCCCATTCTTCGCGTCCACGATTGCCTCTGACCCTCCACGAACCCGACGAGAGCCAAGAGTGGATCACACCAAAGGAGGACTCTGGATCGCCACGGAAGGGCACGCCTGAGGATGCGATGATCGCTGGGGTGAAGTGCCTTCTTGTGGATTCTGATCATCCTCAGCTTCCTGTAGGCTTTGACCACCCATGATCCATCCATGCAGCTGTCCAAGGCGGCATATTGGCGTCGCACATGCTGTACGTACTCGACTTCCGAGACCGCACCGTGAATGACTTGGGGTCCATCACAGAGCCGGACCACACTCCTCGCATGGAACTTCATCTCGAAAGAGAAGTAGCGATAAGAGCCTGGGTTGAATTCCTGAAGATCGCCCCACTGCAGACCGGCCGCTACGACGGCCGTCGCGAAGACGGACTCATCGTTGGGATAGCCGAGCTGCTGCGGCACAGCGACCGCTGCGGTGTGTCGTCGAAGCCTCAGGGCGGCCGATATTGCAGGCCTTGAGGCGCGGGTAAGAGCGAAGTGGCAGCGCCAGATGTTCTCCATGCCGCGCGCCTCCAGGAATGGCCGCCAATACCAGTCGCCCGCGGGACCCATTCCTCGTGCCAAGAAGTCCAGCGTACAGTCGGCGAACTGCCCGAAGAAGCGCTTCAAATCGACATTCGCGAACCGCACGTCAGGCTCGACCAGCCACATGTAGTCGAACTGGAATGCATCTGCCATGGCGTAGTAGCTGTAATCGCCACACAACCAGCCCGCATCCCGCACATTCTGGAGACACAGCTTGGCCAGAAGGGCGGGGGTCACAGCCACTCGCGAGTAGAGCGTGGGCCAGTCGGTGGTCCCAGTCAATTCGTCCACGACGACGAAGACGGAGGCGGGCCCGACTGCTTCAGTGAGTTCGTTGTGCAAGCGTCGAACCGCGGCAGAATCCCGGTGGGTGCGAATGGCGTATACGGTTCGCGCCGCCATGGTCACAATGCTAGCAGACAACAGAGCCACCCCTTCAAGGCTATGCTCTCGCCGGATGTCCCGCGCCCAAGGGTCGGCGGCGAATCTGTTCCCGCATGCGCGTCACGACGGAGCGACACAGATGCACCCTGGGCGAGGAGAGCGCGCAATGCGGAGAGCCGAACCCGTGCATGTCAGACATACTGCGCGTCGCCGTCGGGCCCGGCGCGCTTCACCGCGGCGTCCCCCATCGACCCTCACCATCACCGGAAGTGGCAAGAGACAGCCGCCGACACGGGGCTCTCGGCGTATCGCACCGGCGCGACTCGCTTCGACTCCGGCAAGGGTTCTCTTCTCTTGCGTAGCTCCCGGCAGACTGCAGAAGGGCACGATGCCCAGTAAGCGGTGCGTGTCTGCAGATCTGTCAACAGCGCTCTGCTCACACACCCGAGCACTGCATCCTGTAGCCCATGCGAGGCGCTCGGATGGATCGGCCTCCGGCACCTGAGCAGTCCGGCGCTGCGGCGGAGCGATCATCCGGATAGACTTGCCGCCCGATGAGGTTCAGAGAAGGACACACGTCATGGCGCGAATCATCGTCACCGGAGTAGCCGGGTTCATCGGCTCCAACCTCGCCGAGCGATTGATTGACGACGGCCACGAGGTCATCGGGATCGACTGCTTCCTTGATTCCTACCCTCGTGCTTACAAGGACGCGAACTACGAAGAACTCCGGGCCAGGCCACGATTCTCGCTCCTCAACGAGGATCTCGGGCGGCGCGCGGATAATGGAAACACCCTCCTCCCAGCCTTTTCCGGCGCCGACGTGGTCTATCACCTCGCCGCGCAGGCCGGAGTACGTTCCAGTTGGGGCACCCAGTTCTCCACCTATACCGACTGCAACGTCTTGGCGACTCAGAGGGTGCTTGAACTCTGCCACCACGCCGCGGTGCCGCGCGTCGTGTACGCGTCCTCATCGTCTGTCTACGGCGACTCCGGCGAGTTGCCGCTCCGCGAGGACGGGCCTTGCCGCCCGATCTCCCCGTACGGCGTCACCAAGCTGGCCGGAGAGCATCTCTGCGATCTGTATCACACGGCTTTTGACGTGCCGGTGGTTGCGCTACGCTTTTTCACGGTCTATGGACCTCGGCAACGGCCCGACATGGCTTTCCACAAGCTGCTGCGAGCGGCGCTCCAGCGCCGCAGCTTCCGCGTGTTCGGCGACGGCAGTCAGACGCGCGACTTCACGTACGTCGCTGACATCGTTGCCGGCCTCGTGGCGGCCGGCGGACTGGCTGACGATCGTCCCAGCCCGCCGCCCGGCACCCTCATCAATATCGGCGGCGGATCGCGGGTGACCCTCCGGCAGGTCGTGGCCGACTTGGAGGATCTGTTGGACTGCATGATCGCCATCGACTACGTCGACACCCAGGCCGGAGACGTGCGCCACACCGCCGCCGACTTGACCAAGGCCCGCGACCTGCTCGGCTACGAACCACAGACAACGCTCATCGATGGTCTGGCCGCTGAGCGCACGTGGATCCAGGACGTCGTGCTGGCTCGCGGACTGTCCTCTCCCTTCGATCCGTGACGACCGGCGCATCGACTCGGGGCCGATCTCACACGGCCCGTGTCCGGTCGAGCACCTCGCGGATGATCGCCGCGTACCGTGGCACGACCCATTCCGGGGAGAAGCGCGCCACGGCAGCACGGTTCGCTGCGCCCATCTCACGCCGCAGATCAGCGTCCTGCAGGAGCCGGGCCAAGGCGCTCGCCAGCGCGCGCCGATCGCCGGGCGCCACCAAGAGGGCGTTCCGGCCATCGATGAGATGGTCGGCCGCGCCTCGTATGCCTGTCGTCACGATCGGCAGCCCGAACGCCATCGCCTCGAGCAGGACCAGAGGAAAGCCTTCCCGGCGACTCGGCAGGACAAAGACATCGGCCTCCTGATACAGCCGCCACAATGCAGGACCCTCGACGTAGCCGAGTGACTCGACGACGCCGTCGAGGCCGGCGGCGCTGATGCGGCGTTGCAGCTGGAGAGCCTCGTCTGCTCGCCCAGCAAGCTCCAAGCGCAGCGGAAAAGCCGGCGCCAGCTCGCCCACGACGTCGATGAGGTCATCCACTCCCTTGGCGTGTTCAAGCCTCCCAACGAACAGAACTCGTACCGGCTCACCGGCGCTGCGACGAGGTCTGGACACAGGTCGCTCCGGCGAGACGAACGGATTCGTCACGAGACGGAACGTCGTCTCCGGTGCGAACCGCCGCCACTGCGTCAGTTCCTCACTGGACAGAACGAGGACGGCATCTGCCCGCCCCACAACCAGCCGAGTGAGCATCCTGAAGAGCCGATGACCGTGACCCATCAGGTCCTCCGGCTCGCTGCCGTGGAACTGCAGGACGATCACGGAACACAGCGACCTGACGGTCAGCATGAGCGGGACATCGCGAAGCAGGGCGCCCCAGTTGTGGGCGGTCGTGACGAAGAGGACGTCTACAGGACGGCGGCGCAGACGGCGCACCACCGCGATGAGATCCTGTGCCCGTCCCAGTGCCTTTTCCCAAAGCGACTCGTCCTCGTGGCGGCGGCTCCAGTATGAGACGTCGACGGCGAAGCCGGCCTCTCTCAGTCCTGCGACCATGTGTGGCGCCAGCTTGGGCAGCGGGCCATCGATGGTCGGAGATGCAGCAAGGAAGAGGATGTGATCGGCACCACGCTCATTCGAGCCCGCTGAGGAGTCCACGCCATGCCGGCCGACGTCACGCATGGATGTCGTGTCAGCGGAAGTCGCCCAAGAACCTGCCGGCATAGAAGCAGGCACCCAAGATCATACGGAGGCGGCGGGAGTCGCCGCGCAACCTGGCGCGTCCGTCACCGTCCGTCCGCGCGCTGGGACCAAGACAACGGACGGCAGCCCCGGCGACAGGCCGACCCTCCCGGAGGAGGCTGATCCGAGCCGTCTCCCGCCTGACCGTGACCCTCAGGACCATCGGAGCTCTGATCAGCTTGACGCGATACGCGTTTGCGGAAAGCCGACAGATGGCCGCCCGCCGGATGTCCGGGCTCCAGCTGATCCAGCCATGGGGACCTCGGTATCGCACGGAGAATCGTAGACTTCCTCGTGTGGATGCACGTGTTCGGTTCGTGGGAACGTCCCACCGCAGTGTCAGCTTGCCCAGTATGGGGGCACGGCGGTTCCGGGTGAAGTCGTTACCGCTGACCACATTGGCGTTGGCGGACTGCCATTCGAGATATCCCACACGCTGACTGGTACCCTGCGTGTTCCTGCAGACGCAGGAGGACACGGCATTCCAGCACGTCGGCCCGTAGATGCGCAGCTCCCCTCCCATGGCGATACCGGCGGACCACGCGTCTCTTCTGCCGTTGTCGTAGGCGCGGCAACGTTCAAGGAGATTGCACTGCGACCCGTTCAACTCGAAGCCGTTGCTGCCGTTGCGCGAAGCCACGCAGCCGACGACGCGGCTCTTCCGGACCCAGCGCAACAGGAACCCGTTCTGTCCACCGTTCTCGGCCCGGCAGTCCCTGATCGTGACGTTCCTGACCGGCCGGCCGCGGGAGCTCCCGAACACCTTGAACCCCTGCTCTGCCGTGCGCGTGACGGTGCAGTCCCTGATCGTCACCGCCGTGGTGCCCACCCAACGCTTGGTCGGGTCGACGTAGTCTCCAGCGGCAATGCCGGCAGCCTCGCAGTCGTCGGCCGAGCACGCTGCGACCGTCGCCCGTCGACATGCGTAGAGCGCAGCGCCGACATAGAGATGCTCGAACCTGAGCCCACGCAGCAAGACGCTTGTACAGCCCTCAAGCTTGACACCGTCCTGCTCTGTGACGCGTCTGCGACTCGTCGCGCACCTGATGGTCATGTCCTGGACCGCGATGTCGCGGACCCGCACGCCCCCGATGCCGCTGCAGCTCGTGCTCCCCGCAGCGACAAGTACGGTCGCATCCTTGCCGGAGCCTTGAAGCCTGCAACCGCTCGTCAGCCCCACGTTGGCGCAGAGATCGCCCCCCAAAACGACGCTGCTGACCAGGCGATATGTGCCGGCCGGAACCAGCACCGTGCCACCGCCGGACGTTGCGGCGACGGCAGCCCTGAAGGCGGCGGCATCGTCCCGATCATCGTCGGGAACGGCCCCGTAGTCGAGGACGTTCACCGTGCGCGGCGCCGCGCCCCGCGCCACGGGAGACGCCCAGCCGGACACCACGGCAAGAGCTGCGACTACGCTGATCGCGATCGCGAGCGCCTTCCAGGTACCGGTCATCAGTCCACCTCCTGAAGCTGCTCTTCAGACTGTCGGCCGCCGGCCGCATCCGATGAGCACTTCGCCACGCGCTCTGTAGCCAGCGCTGGCAACACCATCCCCGGACAGTAGCATGAGCGCCCCCCCATGGTGAAACCCGACCCGACCGGGTCCGTCGCCGGCACCGCGTCGCATCGACATGTGGAACGTTGCCCGCTCTGGCGACTGTACACAGCCCCGCCAACACCTCTTGGCCGGAGCCCCTCATGCAGGTCGGGAACGTGCCGACAGCAAGTGTCGACAGACCACACATCGGAGCCGAAGCGAGTCGCGCCGGTGCGACACACCGAGGGCCCTAGGTCGGCAGGCGTCTCTTGCTTCTTCCCAGTACACGGAGGTCATCGTGTCACGGAAGAAGAGCGTTGCCGTCCTCACCGGCGTGCTACTTGTGGCCATTTCGCTACTGTGGTGCGCTTCCGCTGCCGCTGGGGAAAGCCCCCAGTCGCCCCAGAAGCGCACCGTCGCCTTGCAGAAGAAGGCGACGCACACGGCTAAGCAGGTCACGAAGCTGCAGCGTCGCGCCGAGCGTCATAAGCGTTCCGGCCTCTATCGGAACCGGGTACTGCGCACGCATCGCAAGGTCGTCGCTCTCAACCGGCGCGCCGTTCAAGTGAACCGCGCCGTGCTCAAGAGCGGCGCTACCACCGGCGTCCTGCGGGGTGTGATCAAGCTCAACGCCAAGGTCAGCCGCCTCGACGCCAAGGCGGTCCGGCTGGTCAGTCACGTGCGCGTCCCGCACAAGCGATCGGCCTTCCGTACGGTCGTCGGGCTGCGGAAGACGATCGATGGGTACACCCAGCAGCTCCTGAAGCTCAGAAAGCCGAAGCCGAAGCCGACCGATACGCCGACGCCGACGCCGACCGAGACGCCGACGCCGACCCCGACCGAGACGCCGACGCCGACGCCGACACCGACCGAGACGCCGACGCCGACCCCGACACCGACAACCCCCGTCGTCATGGTCAGTCCAACCGGTAGCAACGACCGCACCTCAATCCAGGCGGCGGTCGACAGTCTCGCGGCGAATGGCGGCGGGATCGTCAAGCTCGCACCGGGCACCTTCTCGCTCTCCGGGGGCGACGGCGTGAACCCAGATTGTGGCGCCAACATCAACGTGAAGAGCGGCGTGCACATACAAGGATCGGGCGTCGGTGTGACCGTCGTCCAGCCGCAGTCGACCGCGCTTCACCCGTTCGCCGCGTCTCAGCAGACCACTATCGGCATCAGCGACATGACCATCTCCGGGGCAGGTGCCAGCGCCTATCAGGATGGCTGCAAGTTCTACTGCTGCGACAACGTCACGGTGCACAATGTCGAGGCTCGCAACCTCTACATCGGCCTCGCTCTCTATGGCTGTCAGGATTCGAGTATCAGCGACTGCGTGGCTCACGACTGCAGCATGGGAATCGCCCCGAGCGAGTCACGCCTGGGCTACCAGCCGACCCGGAACGTGCGGGTGGAGGGGTGCGAGACGTGGGCCTGCTCGACCGGCTTCAAAGTGGCCGGCTACGGCCCGGACGACGGCGGAGAGGTAGTCTCTCGCGTGTCCGACGTGACTTTCGTCGACTGCTCGGCACGGAATGGGACCGCCGGATACCTGGTCCGCTACGCGCAGCGCATCACGATGATCCGCGCCACCGGCGCAGTCAACTCCTGGACGAACATCTGGCTCGCGGGCGTCATCGACTCAGCGTTCAGCAGCTGCTCCACACCAGTGCTGTCGACCGATGCCTACGACGTCACCCACTACGGGCCGTGCGACCGGGTCGTCGTGAACTGAACCGCACCGGCGTCGGAGGCCGCCAAGCGGCAGGTGCTCGGCTGGACCCTGCACCTGCGGCGCGTCCCTCGAGATCTGGACGCTCCGGTCAGCATCCGGTGAGCTCCGCGTAGACCGAGGACCACGCCTCGACAAGATGATGCAGGTTGAAGAGATCTGCCACACGCCGGCGGCCAGTCGTGCCCATGCCCTCGGCCAGCAACGGGTCGATGCGCAACCTTCGCAGACGGTCCGCAAGGGCCGTCGCAGACCCGGAAGGGATCACGAAGCCGGTGCGCCCGTCCAAGACGACCTCGCGATTGCCGCCGCTGTCGGCACAGACCACCGGCAGCCCGCACGCCATGTACTCCAGAATCGAATTGGAGCATCCCTCGGCCAGGCGAGTCGGATCGGTCATCAGCACACCGACATCGGCCCCCGCGACGTACCCGAGAGGTTCGAGTCCACCGTCGATGAATTCCAGATGACCCAGGTCCACAAGGTCCTGCGACATGGCCAGCAGACGATCGCGCTCGGGTCCGTTGCCCACCAAGCGGAACCGCCAGCATGGAGCCATGTCACGACCCGCTGCGCGGTCATCGGCGACCAGAAGGCGAGCCGCCGCTATTACGCTGCGGAAGTCCTTGTCCGGAGCCATACGAGCTGCCATGACCACCGTGAAGACATCCGGGACTCGGTCCGCGCGTACTCCCTTCAACCTGCTCTCGTCGAACGCGTTGTAGATCACGCGGCCGCGGTCCGACGAGACGCCGTAGGCCCGCAGCCCTGCCTGACTGTTGGCCACCACCATGTCGGCCAGGAGCGGCAGACAGGCGTGTGGACGCCACCGCTCGTGGGGCAGATCGCCGCGCCGGATGCTCCCGTCGACGAGCGGCACGCCGAGACTCCGGCAGGCCGGCAACGCTGCAGCGCTGCTCATCCAATGCCACGAATGGACGACGGCCGGGCGGGCCTCGCGAAGCACCCGCCAAAGCTCGAAAGACGGCGTGACGTCCAGGCGCGTCTTGCGGCCGGCGATGCGGAGTGGCAGCCCTGCCTCACGTACGATGTCGGCGTAGGGACCTCCATCGACCGTCCAGACGGCCGGATCCCACGCCGGGCGCAACGCACGAGCCAGCAGGACGAGTTGGCGCTCCAGGCCTCCCATGTTCAGCGAAGCGGTCACGAGCAGGACACGCCGGCCGCACTGGGGCCGATGCTCATGGAGTGAGAGCACCCCTGAGGACCCGCCGTGGTGACGATGGCACCTGACCACTGAGACCTCCGATCTCGCACGACGTGCCGGTGCGGCAGAGATGCCGTGTGCCCCCCCGGCTAGACGCTGCCGGCACACAACGCGTATCCTTCGGACGATGGTGCCACCAGAGACGAAGCGCCCGTCGAGACCTTACGCCAAGGAGCGCCTGTGAAGCCACTGGCTATCGTCGTCTCGGCGGCTCTCGCCGTCTTCTCCGTTCTGGCCATCGCCTTGGAGCCCGACTTCCGTTTCACGGCCGTCCTCAACCTAGGCTTCGTCGATGTCTACCCGTTCGACATCGTCTTCGTAGCGGTCGTCTTCTGCCTCCTTGCCAGCGGCGCCTTTCACTTCCGTCACGAGAGGTGTGCCGGGAATCGCGCCGTCATCTGGCTCATTGTCGCCTACGTGGCGTATCAACTCCTCGTCGTCCTGCCGGTCGCCGTTGTCGTTCACGACCTGCGTCTCATCGACGTGCTCAAGTTGCAGGAGTCCCGTTTGGCGATTCTTTTCATCCCGTTCTTCTACAGCGTGGCACTACGGTACTGGCGCCCCGCGACAGTGATCGCCGTCTTCGACGTCGCCGCCGCAACGCTGGCCCTATGGGTACTCATCCGCTACGCGCTTGACGGCGGTCAGGGCTACTGGGACGGTGATCTCTACCGCCTGCGAGCCGTCTGGGGTGGGGCGAGCCTGGTGTTCGCATGGCTGCTGTTCACGTCGCTCTTCTACTGGCCGCTTCGGCTCTGGCGACTGCCCGTGGCAGCCCTGGCTCTCGGCGCTCTCGTCCTGGCCAACCACCGCTCGGGCATCCTCGCGCTGCTGAGCGCTCTCGTCGTCCAGCTGTTGGCGATGCGCGGCAACCTCAAGCGACTGGTAGCAGTCGTCGCAGTCGTGGCGGTGGTGGGTGTCGGTGTCTACGCCGCCTCTCCCTTCGTACGGTCAAGTGTCGCCTACTCGCTGCGGACGCTCGTGAACCCATCAGCCGACGTCAACGCCACCGACCGGGTGACACGCAGCGTGCTTGGCCTGCAGTACTTCTCCCAGCATCCCCTGGGTGACTACATATGGAGCCAGCGCTACTACCTTGTGAGCTTCGGCGAGCGCGACTTCGCCCCGCACAACATGGTGGTGCAGTTGCTGGTGACACAGGGTGTCGTGGCCACGCTCCTCTTCCTGGCGCTCATCGCGGTGTCCATGTGGATCTCGTGGCGCAACCGCGCTCACCGGCTCTCGGCAGTCATGCTGTCCTACCTCGTCTTCTACGTCGTCTTCTGTCTCTTCAACACCAACATCGAGTCGCCGGAGAACTACGCCTTCTTCGCGGTCTGCATCGGGCTCATCCTGCACGACAACCGCCGCAGCGCCGAAGAGCTTGCGACGCCCACGCCCGACGACGCAGAAGCCGGGGAGCCGCCTGGAGCCACCAGCGCCTCGCGACCATCGACAGTGGCTTCACTCATGAATGCCTCGTGCCGATGAGTGTCCTGCCCTGATGTGACCACCGGAAGGATGACATCGTGAGTGCCCACTATCTCGTCACGGGCGGCGGCGGCTTCATCGGTTCCCACGTCGTCGAAGCCCTGCTCGCCGGCGGGAGCACCGTCCGCGTCCTCGACAACTTCTCCACGGGCGACCGTGAGAACCTCAGACCGATGCTCGGGGATGTCGAGCTGGTCGAAGGCGACATACGCAGTTACGAGCGAGTCCACAACGCCGTCCGCGGCGCCGACCATGTCGTGCACCTGGCGGCGCTGCCGTCGGTGCCGCGCTCAGTGCAAGACCCGTTGACGACCCACGAGGTCAACGCTACCGGTACGCTCAACGTTCTCTTGGCAGCGCGCGACGCAGGTGTGCGACGGGTCGTCTTCGCATCGTCTTCCTCTGTCTACGGCACCGGCCAGACGCTGCCGAAGCACGAGGCCATGATGCTGAGCCCCATCTCACCTTACGGCGTCTCGAAGCTGGCGGGCGAGCAGTACTGCATGGCGTTCCACGCTGTCTACGGACTGGAGACGGTCGCGCTGCGCTACTTCAACGTCTTCGGCCCTCGACAGGACCCCCGCTCCCAGTACAGCGGCGTGGTGGCGCTCTTCCTTGAGTGCGCGCGGAGCGGCAGGACGCCGACCATCTACGGCAACGGGTCTCAAACGAGGGACTTCACCTATGTCGCCAACGTCGTCGCCGCGACTCTGGCCGCCGCAGTCGCGCCCGCCGCCGCGGCACGCGCCATCAACGTCGCTTGTGGGTCACCTCACTCCGTACTGGATCTTCTGCACGCGGTGGATATGGCGGCCGGGCGCGAGAGCACACCGCGCTTCCTGCCGGCGCGCGAGGGAGACATCGAGCACTCATACGCCGATATCTCCCGCGCCGAACAGCTGCTTGACTATCATCCGGCCGTGTCGCTGTTGGACGGGGTGCGCCTCACTCTGACGGCCTGTGATCCGGTGAGCACCGGCTGACACCTGACCACTGTTGGCAACGGACACCGACAAGCCACGCGCACCGCAGAGAAGCTTCAGCGCCAACGCCGTCCTCAGTGCGCTCGGATGGGCGCTTCCAGCGCTCACTGCGTTCTTTGCCATACCTGTGACCGTCCGCGGGTTGGGTGCCGACGAGTACGGCCTCCTCGCCTTGACCGCCGCCCTCACCGGCTACCTCGGTCTCATGGAGATGGGTCTGGGCACCGCCATCATGCGTTACCTCTCCTATCATCATGCGCTCGATGAAGGCCGACCCATGCTGGGCATCATCTCGTTCGCCGTGCGCTGGTTCGGCGCTGCCGGCGTCGTGGGCGGGACCTTCCTCTGGCTGGCAGCCCCGTGGCTGGCCACGACGGCACTCCATGTTCCTGCGGAACTGGAGACCACCGCCATCACCGTGCTGCACCTCACAGGCATCAACTTCCTACTTGCCATGCTCATCAGCATCGGCACCGCCATCCCGCAGAGCTTCCTGCGCTATGACATCGCCGCCGGGATGAGCGCAATCTGGGGTACGCTGGCAGCTGCCGGACCGGCAGTCATCGTGAGCCTTGGTCGGGGGCTGGTCGCGGTCGTCTGGTTCTCCGTGATCTCCAATCTCGCGGCGCTGGGCATGTACACGTTCATCGGCTGGCGGCTGATGCGCACCGTCCCGCTGGACGCCGGGCCGCCATGGCAGGCGATCCGCCGCCGCACACTACGCTTCGCCGGCGTCACGGCGCTCAACCAGATCGGCTACCAGGTTGCGGCACAGACCAGCCGCCTGGTCGTGGGCATCGCCGGCGGTGTGGCCGCGGCGGCCTACTATCAGGTTCCATACGTGCTTTCCTCACGCGTCAACGACATGCTGTCACGCGTGGCGCAAGTGCTCTTTCCTACGGCCTCAGGTCTGATGGCACACGACGACCTCGACGCCGTGCGACGCCTCTACCTCCGGACGTCACGGCTCTTTTTCGTCCTCAACTTCAGCGTAACGGGCGCGTTGGTCGTGCTCGCCGACCCTCTCCTGCGCTACTGGGTCAGCCCCACATACGCCGAGAAGGGTGCCATCGCTCTGGCCGTCTTTTCCTTGAGCCAGTCTCTGCATGCCACCACGATGTCTGCCTCATACGTGAATCTCTCGGCAGCGCGGCCGGGAATCAACCTCGCCTTCGCGACGATGTCCAGCGTCATCAGCCTGGGGACCGTGTACCCTCTGACGGCCACTTGGGGAGTCTCCGGGGCAGCGCTCGCCGGCCTCCTGGGAGCGGCCAACGTCCCGTTCTTCCTGCACTATGGGCACACACGCGTACTGCACGTCTCATCATGGCTGGTCTGGCGGCGCTGCTACCAGCCGACGGTGCTCGGCGTCTCATCATCGTGCACGCTCGCGTACTTCGCCCTGCGTCCTCTGTGCCACGGCCTGGCGCTCACCTTGGCCATCTGGTGCCTCGTCGTGGTGATGGCTATGGGCGTCTCGGGCCTCTTCGGCGGACTCGCGCGAGAGGATTGGCACACGGTCCGCCGCCTGGGCACTGCCCTGCTCGTGCGCCTGCGACTTCGCGCGGAGCACTGACATGCGCGTGCTGTGGCTCACATCCGTGCAGTTGCCGGCCGTCACCGGCGAGCCGGCCATGACCGGCTGCGGATGGTTGGAGGGCCTGCGGGCGGCTCTCGCAGAGTACGCGCCCGACCTCGAGCTCGGTATCGCTTCCTGGGGTTCGGTGGCGCACCCGCCGCTTGAGCGTCACAACGCGACCTACTTCTCGCTTGCCCAGCCGGAGCCCGGCGGCCGGGTGCGCCGGGCCGCAGAACGATGGCGCCACGATTTCATCCCCCGCGGCGCCATCGTGGAGGCGGTACGCGTCAGCCGCCGTTTCGCGCCGGACGTGCTCCACGTGCACGGCACGGAGCACCAGCTTGGTCTTGCCGCACCGGCGATCGGGCGACCGACCGTAGCCTCGCTGCAAGGCATCGCCTCGACGTGCACCGCCGGTATGCTCACGTCGATCCCCTGCGGAGAGATCGCCCGCGACTCTCTCACGCGGCGATTTCTGCGTGGCAACGGCTATCTGCATGCCGCTGCGGACATGAGCCGGCGGGCGGCAGCCGAGCGCCGGATCATTGCCGGTATCACGCACTTCACCGGCCAGACCGAGTGGGACGAGATGGTGCTTCGCCTGCTGTCACCCCACGCCGTCTATCACCGCTGCACGCGAGTGCTCCAGCCGGCCTTCTACGCGCCGCAGCCACGCGTCCCCAGTGACGTGCCCACTCTGGTCTGCACATCGAGCGCCGCCCCGTACAAGGGACTCGAGACGCTGCTGACGGGCGTTCGTCTTGCCGCCGAGGCGACCGCCGGTGAACTGCGCCTGCATGTCGCTGGTGCGCTCACCGACACGACGATCTGGCCGTTCCTCCAGCGGCTCACGCGGCGCCTCGACCTGCAGGACACGGTCTCGTGGGTCGGTCGGCTCCATGCCGCCGCTCTGATCCGCGAGATCGCCGCCTGCTCAGCCTTCGTCTTGCCTTCGCACATCGAGAACGAGTCGAACGCACTCCTCGAAGCGATGCTGATCGGTGTCCCGTGTATCGCCGCCGCCAGCGGTGGAGTGCCGGAGGTACTGCGTCACGGGCGTGATGGCCTGCTCTACCACGACACCGACCCGTTCGAGCTGGCCGCCGCACTCGTGTCGCTCCTGGAACACCCGGAACGGGGGGAAGACCTGGCGCAGGGCGCCCGTCAGCGAGCGCTCGACCTCACCGACCCGCGACGTGGAGCAGATGACATGATGCGCGTCTACGATGCCATCCTTGCCGGCAGTGCGACAGCTCGCCGCCGATGAGCAGCAGCCGGCCTCTGAGAGTCGCCCTGACGGGAGAACTCTTCGCCTTCCCTACCGGGACCGGCGCCACGACGCGCGTCACGGCGATCGGCCGTGGCCTCTGCGAAGCGGGGGCTCACGTCCACGTCTTCCCTACTCGCTACGTGGAACGCGACCCGAGGACCGCCCTCAACACCGAGACCCACGGTATCGCCTCCGGGCTGCCCTTCACCTACACGTCGGGCACCAGCGTCCGCCCATCGACGTTCGCGGGGCGGCGCTGGGCACGCACCAGGGGGATCGGCGCCTCGGTGACGCCGTTCACGTGGCGCACGCCGCCGGACGCGGTCCTGCTCTTCACCGGCCATACGGTCGCCGTACCGCTTCTGAACCGCATCGCAAGCTTCTCGCGACGCGCCGCGATGCTCTTCGACGCGTGCGAGCTGCCCTACGTCTACGAACAGGACAGCCTGTCGCGCCGCATGGAAGAACAGCTCTACACGCCGTACTTCTACAGGGTCTACGATGGCTTCATGGTCATATCCGAGTGCCTCGAACGCTACTTCGCCGCCAGATCTCGAGTCGACGCACGGATGATACGCATCCCGATCCTGGTCGATGTCGACCGTTTCGCGCTGGCGCCCGCCGGTCCCCGTCTCGAGCGACCGTACATCGCGTACACGGGCGCCCTCGGCGACAGCAAGGGAATCCTCGACCTGGTTCGCGCCTTCTCACGTGTGGCAAGCCGTTTTCCCGCCGTCGACCTGGCGCTCTCCGGCAGTCCCCCTGAAGGGCCCTATCAGGACCGGGTGATGCGCATGGCGGCCGACCTGGGTATCGGAGGCCGCGTCAGAATGCTGGGGATCGTTCCCAATGAGAGCTTCCCCACTCTGTTGCGCAATGCCACTGCTCTCGTCATGCCGCACCCAAAAGGAGTATTCTCCGACGCCGCCTTTCCCACCAAGCTCGGCGAGTATCTGGCTTCGGGCACGCCCACGGTCGCGACGGACGTCGGCGAAGTCGGTCGCTTCGTGCGCGATGACGTCGACGTCTTCCTCGTACCTCCAGACGACCCTGAAGCTCTCGCGGCGCGCTTGGCGTCTGTGCTCGCCGGCCCATCTCATGCGCGCGCGGTCGGCGACGCAGGACAGCGCACCGCAAGGCGCGAATTCGACTACCGGTACCACGGACGACGACTGGCCGACTTCCTCGGCGAACTCGTCGAGACACGAAGACGACCCCGACGCGCTGGACGCCGCCCAGTCAACGCTCGCCACAGCCGCCACTGCTCCGGCCCGGAAGAGAGACTGTGAAGCTCGCGTTTCACATCGATACGACGCTGGATGATGACATCACGGCAACGTGGCGTGTCTTTGTCGCCGGCCTTGACGATCCGCACTACACCCACGATCCCGCTTGGGCGTCGGTCCTCGTCGACAGCCATGTAGCCCGTCCGCGAACGCCCGTCTTCACCTGGGTCACCAGTGACGGCGAGCTGTCGCTGGCGGCGACCGGCGTGCGCCAGCACTCGCCTCGACCCGGCCTCGCCTACTACGACTTCGGCCGAGGTCCCGCGTTCCGTGATGTCAGTGTATTCCGTACCTGGATACATTGGCTGCGGTCACAGCTTGCTCACGACGCCGTCTACATCCGCATGGCTCCGTATCGGCGCCTCGCGGATGGCGGGGACGAGGTTGAAGCGATCCTTATGGACGAGGGTTTCGCGCGCGACGTGCAGACCGGTACCTGGGCCACCCTCATGGTCGACCTGCAGCGCACACCTGAAGAGCTACGTGCCTCCTTCCAACGCCAGACGAGACAGAACCTCGGTCGGTGCCACCGCATCGGCCTGCACGCGGCCGAGCGAGATGAGCCGACGGGTTGGGAGGCGTTTTGTTCCCTCTATGCCGGACTGTCCCGGCGAGTAGGCCTTCTTCCCCTTCACGTGCAGGACTTGCGCAGCCTTCACGAACACTGGTTCGCGGGTGGTCCCGGCGGTACCGTCCTCATCGGCACGCTCGAGGACCGTCCCATCGTCGGGGCCATCGTGCTGCTCCACGGTCCGCGAGCCTACTATCTCACCTCGGCCGCCGTCCGCAACTCGAAGGGCCTGGCGCCGGGCTTCTGCCTGCCGTGGGATGCCATGCTCTATGCGCAGCGACATGAATGCCTCCTCCTGGACCTCTGCGGCTACAGCTTGACGGCGGGCGCCGGTGATCCCTTGCACGGCGTCAACAGATTCAAGCGTGGCTTTGTCCCCGGCGTGACGCCTGTCGAGTACTGCGCCGCCCATGACCTCATCGAGCGGCCGCGGACTTACGCCACGATCAGCGCTCTGCGGCGAGCCAAGGATCGGATGCATCACTACCTGCAGACCCCGCACCCGGACGCCGACTGAGCGGTGTGCGGGATCGTCGGCATCTGGAACTACGGCACCGGTGAGCCGGCCGCCCACTGCCAGCTCATCGCCATGAGAGAGACCCTGACCCACCGCGGCCCCGACGCGAGCGGTGCTCACATCGCCGGTCCGGTGGGACTGGGGCATCGGCGCCTGAGCATCATCGACCTGGAGTCCGGCGCCCAACCGATCGGTAATGAGGACGGCACCATCTGGACGATCTTCAATGGGGAGATCTACAACTACGCTGAGCTGCGTCGGGACCTCATCGCCAAGGGCCACCGTTTCGCCACACGTAGCGACACAGAGGTGATCGTCCACCAGTACGAAGAAGACGGACCGGCGTGCGTGGAGCGATTCCGTGGCATGTTCGCGCTGGTCGTGTGGGACCAACGATCCCGCCAGCTCACGCTCGCCAGAGACCGCTTCGGGAAGAAGCCACTCTACGTCGCCGACGACGGAATACGGCTGGCCTTCGCGTCGGAACTCAAGGCGCTGACGGACGTCGGCTGGGTCGACCGGCGCTGGGACGCCGAGGCCCTGCGCGCGTACATGCGTCTGGGCTACATCCCGACTCCGTACAGCCCGTACGTGGGCGTCCGGAAGATGCGCGCCGGCACCATCGAGACCCGGCATCAGCCGCGTCCCGGAGACCCACTCGAGCGACGGGCGAGCACGTACTGGACTCCGAACGAGACCGTCGGAGGGGATGCCGTACCGTCCTTTGCCACTGCGACGGCAACGCTGCTCGACCTCCTTAAGGAGAGTGTCCGCCTGCGGTTGCGCTCCGACGTGCCTTTGGGCGCGTTCCTGAGTGGCGGTGTCGACTCGACCGGTGTCGTCGCTCTGATGCGCCTCTGCGGCGCAGCCGAGGTGAAGACATTCTCGATCGGATTCGAAGGAGCTGTCGGAAGTGAGCTGCCCTACGCCGATCTCGCCGCCCGGGCTCTGGGCACGGACCATCATGCCCAGGTTCTTACAGCCACCGACGCCCGTCTGCTCCCACACCTGGTCGAGATGCTTGACGAGCCGTTCGCCGACGACTCGCTCATCCCGACCTTCTTCGTCAGCCGGCTAGCCCGCGAGCACGTCACCGTCGCTCTCTCCGGCGATGGCGGTGACGAGCTCTTTGCCGGCTACGGCAAGTACCGGCGCCTGCAGCGGCTGCACACTCTCGACGGGATCCCGCGGACGGTACTTGCTGGAGCCGCGCGGATTGCTGAGCTACTCCCCGACGGCGCCAAGGGGAGCGGGCTCGCGCGCGAACTGAGACTTCCCCGCGAGTGGAGGATGCTCGAGCTCGCCGCATCTGAGCGTGACGACATCTCAGGGTTCCTGTCTCCCGAACTGCGCGACTTCCTCGCCACCGGTCACGACGAACCGTGGACCTCTGCGTTCCGTTCCGACGGCACGGTGACCGGCGGCCAGATCGTCGATCAACAGACCTACCTCGTCGACGACATCATGGTGAAGGTCGACCGGTGCAGCATGGCCGTTTCGCTCGAGGCGCGAGCACCGTTGCTGGATCATGAGCTTGCCCGCTTCGTGAACGGCCTGCCAGTCCACTACAAGCTCGATCGACATACGTCCAAGCGCGTCCTCAAGGAGGCCCTGCGCCCCTACGTGCCGCCCGAGATCCTTGGGCGTCGCAAGCAGGGTTTTGGCATGCCCCTGCGGGACTGGTTGAAGGGCCCCCTCGCACAGTTCACTCAGGAAGCGCTGCTCGACTCTGCCGATGGTATCTTCGACCGCCAAGCTGTGGGCGCACTGCTCCGCAAGGACGACCCGCCGCGCAACTGGCATCAGTATGTCTGGGCGCTGATCACGCTAGGGTGCTGGGCGAGTCGGCAACCCCAGCGCCCCTGGTGATCGCCGTGCAGTTCGTCTTCACCATCGACACCGAGGCCGACGATCAGTGGTCACACGGTCGCCCACTGGCGACCCGCAACGTCGCCTGCTGGGAGGCGCTGCAGGAGGTCTGCCGACGGCACGGCGTACCGGCGACCTACCTCGTCACGTCAGAGATCATCCGCGACGCACATGCACAGACCCTGCTGCACACGTGGACGGCGGCCGGAGAGGCCGAAGTCGGTGCCCATCTTCACCCATGGACCACGGAACCCTTCGGCGATACCCCGGGCCTGCGGGCCAACGACGAGATCCACGCCTTCCCATCCCAGTTGCCGTCCGATCTCCTGAGGGCCAAACTGGAGACGCTGACTTTCCAGATCGAGAGCACCTTCGGCCGGCGGCCCCGCAGCTTCCGTGCCGGCCGCTTCGGCCTCGACGCACGCGCTGCGTCGCTGCTCACCGAGCTGGGCTACGTCGTGGACAGCTCAGTGACACCGCAGGTCGACTGGAGAGCGACCACCGGCATGCCGGGTGGTACCGGCGGACCTGACTTCAGTGCCCACAGCTCCGCCCCGTTCTTGATCGCCGGCTCCGGTGAACCCAGCCTGCTCGAGATCCCCGTGACCATCGCCGTCACCGGGTGCCTCTCTCGTCACTCAGCCATGCTGCGCCGCTTGGTCAGCAGCGGTCGGGTGCGTCCTTTCTTGGAGCGCCTCAGCGGCCACTCCGTGCCGCCGCAACCGGTGTGGCTGCGACCGGTCCCCGGGGCCGATCTGCGCGTCCTTCAGCGTCTCTGGGAGACCTGCCGCCAGGCAGAACTGCCTGTAGCCGTGATGATACTCCATTCGAGTGAGCTGTTGCCCGAGGGCAATCCCTACTGGACGACGCCGCAAGCGGTGACCCATCTCCTTGGTCTCCTTGACGGCTTCTTCCACTTCCTTGAGCGCCAAGCCATCCCGTGCCGCACGCTCACAGCCGCGGCTGCGGCCTTGGCGCCGTCGCGCGGATCCCTGCCGACGTTGCGCCTATGAAGGTCTGCTTCGTCGCGCATACGGCTGCCCCTCTCATGGGACGACCCTCCGGAGGCCTGGAGGGACAGACCGTCCTGCTTGCGCGCCACCTCGAAGCGCGGGGCCACGACGTCACGCTGGTCGTGCCGGGCCTCGCCGGCGACCCGGAGGTGATCGAGGGCGTGCGGCTCATCTCCGGGTGGCAGCCCGATCGCGGACTGCGCTTCGTCCGCGCCTTCACCTACCGTTACCCGACTCTGCGGCGGACGCTGGCCGGGTTGCGCGCCGACGCCTACTACATCCGCGGCGTGGCCTACTACACCCCATCGGTGGTGGACGCCGCACACGCGGCGAACGCTCACGCTCTTGTCGCCCTGGCCAGCGATCGGGACCTCTACCCCGAGGCGGGCAGGCACAGCCTCGGCCTTGGCGGACCACTCGCACAGCGCCTGACCGGTCGCGCCGGGTTCGCCTACTTCCGCCGCCATGGCCTGCTTGCCGCCGACTGCATCCTTGCCCAGAACGACGACCAAATGCGTTCATGCGATGATCTCGGGCTTCCGTGGCGGCGCATCCGCAACGTCGTCGAGCCGCCACCCGCGGACCTCCTGAGCGTCGCACCGTCGTCAGACTGCATCTGGGTCGGCAACATCCCCGACAGCAGACGCCGGGCAAAGGGGATCGACGAACTCGTCAGCTTGGCGACCGTCCTGCCCGACTGCTCGTTCCTGATCGTCGGCGACCTGTCCTCTCCCCACATCGCAGCCGCCACGTCGAAGCTCGCGGCCCTAGCAAACGTCGTCCTGCTCGGCCGGCGACCCCATGCCGAGACGCTGAACGCCATGGCGGCCTGCCGTGTCGTCCTGAACACCTCGCCGTCCGAGGGCTTCTCCAACGTGATGCTCGAGGGCTGGGCCCTCGGCAGACCGAGCGTGACTCTCGACGTCGACCCGGACCGGCTTCTCACCCGCGATGGCCTCGGCCTGTGTGCTGGAGGCAACCTCGCTGTCATGGCTCGCCGATTGAGCGATCTGCTGCACGACGAGCGTCGGCTCCACACCATGGGTGCCGCGGCCCGCACCTACGTGTCGCAGATGCACAGCCCGGGCTCGGTCTGCAGTGCCTTCGAGGCCCTCGTGGAGGAACTCAACGACACTCGGGAGCTCCCCCCGTCGCCTCCATGAAAGGCCTGAGCGTGTTGAGCACGAGCGCGTCGGGCCTCACCCAGTTCCGGTAGTACTCCCAGTTGGCTCTCATCTGTCGCTCGCGCAGGCTGGCGTCCGACAGTAGTCTGTCCGCTGCCGCTACGAGATCATCACCGGACACGAACTCGAGATAGTGCTCACCGGTTCGGAAGTCGCCCGGAAGCTCGTAGTGAAGCGGCTCGGAGACGATGGCCCGAGAGGCCGCCACGTACTCTGCCATTTTCCAGCCTATGGAACGGTGCAGGCCGGTCGTCGCAACGCAGACACTGGCTCGCGCCACGAGCGCCATGAAGCGGCGCCGCGACGCCGTGCGAGGATCAGGGAGCACGCAATCGGGGAAGGTGCGCCGTGTGAAGTCGTCTGCTGCCAGTCCGCCGACGAAACGCCGGCCAAAGGCGCTGCGCGCCACACGGACACAAGCCGCTCGAGCCTCGTTCATCTGCCGTCGTACGTCCGCCTCCCGGCTGCACGTCGCTTCCTCCGGATCCCACACTCGGGTCATGAAGAGGACTGACCCATCGCCCTCGACCGGCGGTCGCTCGAAAGCCCTTATGGGAGGATCGCGACGCACCAGCCACTTCACGAACCGCTTTGGATCAAAGGCTCGCATGGCCCACGGCATCACCCGTGCATCCGCCGACGCCAGGTAGGCCAGCCCGAGAGGGTGGATCCGTGCGCCGTTGGTCAGCCGGCTGTTGACGACGCCATCGCAGCTACGCTTGTAGTAATCGTCAAACGCAGCGAGCTCGTTGTCGAAGCCGGCCAGATCCAGGGTGCCGTCGGGGTTCGTCATGTAGCCGTCGTGCATGTCGTAGGCCAGCCGACGGCCCCGTACCCGTGCTTCCATGACATGCTGACGACGAGCGCGCGCAGCCGGCGCCCGCTCGATTCGCAGTTCGATATGGCCGCGCTGAGCAAGTTCAACGAAGCCGGCCAGGATCTCTTCCGTGTGAGCCATGTATGGCCCCACACGTACGGTGCAGGAGATGGGGGACGTGAGCATTCCTGTCGTCACCTCTGCTAGCATTCTACTCGCTGACACATCGGCTCCGACGCTCTACCTCTCAAGACATCAGATCCGATGACCCACCCTCATCGTCGGATGTCCCCAACAGGCGCTGCGCGGAGCGCGGAGGCGTTCAAGGTCCGCCGCCGAACGGCCGACAGGGTGACAGTATCGTCATAGAGACCCCGGAGCACGCCGTGGCATCATCCCGAGCCGCCGTCCATCGCCATGCAGAGACATCGGGTTCCGGGCATCCCGCGTGCAACGAACAGCCCAACGAAGAGAGACGCCCTGCCGGCGATCTGTCTCGACGAGCGCTGGCGGCGGCCGAGACGCAGGCGCGCTGGCTCGAGTCATACGGAGACTCCTCATGGGATACGTACGACTTCTGGGCCAACGACTGGGGTCGTCGAGCGAAGCGTGTATACTATATACATAAGAGTCTTGGCACGCCTCTTGTGGCTCCCTTCGCACTGCTGGACTGGCTGGCACCACGGTCCAGGGCGTTCTTCTGGCACAGGCAGCGATTCCCCATCGCCGATGCACATTACGCGATGGGTTTCTGCCACCTTGCAGCGGCAGACAGCAGCGGGCGCTGGCTCGCTCGCGCCGTGCACTCGCTGGAGGCGCTGGTGGAGTCGCGCTGCCCCGGTGAAACGGAGTACTGCTGGGGCTATCCGTTCGACTGGGAGACCTGCTTCGGCACCTGGCGTACCGGCACGCCGCTGATCACGTCCACGCCCTACGGCTATGAGGCGTTCGCGCTCGCTCACGAGCTGACCGGCGCCCCGGAGTGTCTCGCCATCATGGCGTCGGTGGCGCGTTTCGCAGACGCCCGGATCGGCAGTACCGTGATCAGCCCGGGCGTGGTCGCTTCCACCTACACGCCGAACGACCGTCGGAGAGTCGTCAACGCAAGCGCCTACCGCGGCTTCCTCCTGGCAGCGGCAGGCCGCCAGTTCACACGTGAGGACTGGCTCGCCAAGGCCCGTACGTTCCTCGCCTTCGTGCTGCAGAGCCAGCACGATGACGGCTCCTGGTACTACGCGATGGATGGCCGCGACGCGTTCATCGACAACTTCCACACATGCTTCGTTCTCAAGAACCTCTACAAGTCGTGGGTGATTCTCGACGACGATGTGCTGCTCTCGGCGGTACGGCGCGGGTACGACTTCTACAAAGCGTCGCTACTCGATCAGCACATGCTGCCGCTGCCGTTCGCCAAGACGCAGCGCCTGTCGCTCCTCCGGCGCGACCTGTACGACTACGCGGAGGGGCTGAACCTCGCCTTGCTTCTCCGCGACATCGACACCGATGCCCGAACGATCCTCCGCGCCATCCTCGACGACCTCCTCACGAGGTGGCAACTCTCCGACGGTCACTTCGTGAGTCGGGAGCTGATCGGGCGGCGATCGGCAATTCCTTACCACCGCTGGGCGCAGGCTCAGACATTCCGGTCGCTCACACTAGTCGCGACGCAAGGGATCGACTGAATCGTGTGCGGCATCTGCGGCATCTACCACTACCGGGACGCTCGCCCGATCGACCAGCGACTCCTGCGCTCGATGACGTCGGTCGTCACCCACCGAGGCCCGGACGACGACGGCTTCTACGTCACTCCCGGCCTTGGCCTGGGCATGCGACGGCTGAGCATCATCGACCTCACCGGCGGCGGTCAGCCCATCGCCAACGAGACAGGCGACGTGGTGACCGTCTTCAACGGTGAGATCTACAACTACCGGGAGCTGCGTGCGACGCTCACGGCCGCCGGTCACGCCTTCGCCACCGCCACTGACACGGAGACCATAGTCCACGCCTTCGAGCGGTGGGGCGTCAATGCTCTCGCCGAGCTCAACGGCATCTTCGGGCTTGCCGTCTGGGATGCCTCCAAGCACACCCTTGTCCTGGCCCGTGACCCGTTCGGTGTCAAGCCTCTCTACTACCACGACGACGGCGACACGGTGCGCTTCGGCTCCGAGATCAAGTCGATCCTCTGTGACCCAGCGGTGCCCCGCTCCGTTGACGGCGAGGCACTGGATCTCTTCCTCACCTTCACCTATGTTCCATCCCCGGCCACCGCCTTTTCCGGCATACGCAAGGTCCCGCCCGGCTACGCGCTTGTCTGCAGCCCCGGTGGCTGCGAGCTGCGGCGCTACGCCGACCGGCCGCCACTGCCCCTCCAGGATTGCGACGAGGAGCTGATCGTCGCCCGGCTGCGAGACCTCATCGCAGCAGCGGTGCAGCGACAGATGGTCGCCGACGTACCCGTCGGCGCCCTGCTCAGCGGTGGTGTCGACTCAACGGCCACTGCGACGATCATGAGCCGTCTCACCGACGAACCGATCGACACCTTCACCGTGGGGTTCGGCTCCGGCTACCGACTGGATGAGCTTCAGCAAGCGCGTGCGACCGCGCGACGTCTCGGCACGCGTCACCATGAGATCGTCGTCTCGGCCGACGAGTACAAGGAGTTCCTGCCGTTCTCCGTCTGGCATCTCGAGGAGCCGGTCGCCACCGACTCCACCCTCGCCTACTACAAGGTCTGCGAGCTGGCCCACGAGTCGGTGAAGGTGGTCCTTACAGGTCAGGGTGCCGACGAGCCGTTCGCGGGCTACCAGCGCCACTTGGGAGAGCGCTACGGAGTACTCTACAGGGCGCTACCCGAGCCCATCCGCGAGGGTATCGTGGCCCGGATCATCGCCGGCCTGCCGCGGAACGAGCGGCTCAAGAGAGCCGTGCGTTCCCTGGGGACGACCGATCCGCGCCGCCGCGCCATCGCCGTCTGGAGCGTCATAGACAGTGCCACAGCGTCGCACCTTTCCCGCCGTGATGGCGCACCGGACCTGCTCGCGGCAGGGCGGCTGTGGGAGGAGGAGGTGCGGCACCTGGACGGCCTTTCTCAGATGCTCTACATGGATGCGCGACTGGCGCTGGCCGACAACCTCCTCATGTACGGTGACAAGATGTCGATGGCGGTCTCGCTGGAGGCACGCGTGCCGTTCCTCGACCTCGAGCTCATGCGCTTCGTCGAGAGCTTGCCTCCATCTGTGAAGATCCGTCGGGGGCGACGCAAGTACATCCTCAAGCGCGCAGTCGCATCCTGGGTCCCCGAGGATATCCTGCGCCGCAGAAAGGTCCCATTCACACCGCCGATCGATCATTGGCTGCGCAGTGACCTGTCGATCTACCTGCGCGACACCGTTCTCGGACCCGGATCCGCATGCCGGCAGTTCTTCGACGACCATGTGCTCGAGGACATGGTGCGCGCGCATCAGGTCGGCCGTGAGGACTACAAGCGCATCCTCCTCAGCCTGATCGTGTTCGAGCTCTGGCACCAGCAGTTCATTGCGCCGTCGACGGCGCGATTGCGTCAGTCCATGCGCCTGCCAACCTCTACAAGGAGTCAGCGTCCGTGAGAATCAGCATCTTCGGCCTCGGATACGTCGGCGCCGTCACCGCGGCCTGCTTGGCACGAGACGGCCACCGGGTGCTGGGCGTCGATGTCAGTGAGGACAAGGTGGCGACGCTCAACGCCGGCAGATCGCCCATCGTAGAGCCGGATCTGGACTCGCTGCTTTCCGGTGCATGCCGCGCAGGCATGCTGAGAGCCACGACCGACGGCGCAGCGGCCGTGGCCGAGACTGAGGCGTCGTTCATCAGCGTGGGAACACCGTCGCAGCCGAACGGCGCGCCGGATCTGAGCTACGTCGAGAACGTCTGTCAGGAGATCGGCCGGGCGTCCGCCACGAAAGCCACATCTCACACCGTCATCCTGCGCAGCACCGTGCCGCCCGGAACGACCGACCACTGCCGGGAGCTTCTCGCCCAGGCTGCCGGGGGCCGACCGATCGACATCGCCTTCAACCCGGAGTTCCTTCGCGAGGGATCCGCCATCGCCGACTACGATCACCCTCCGTACACCGTGATCGGCACGTCGAGCCCCGCAGCCGCAGCAGTCGCCCGGCATGTGTACGCGACACTCGCAGCTCCCGTGTTCGTCGTCGAGCCCGCAGTCGCAGAGCTCGTCAAGTACGTCGCAAACGCCTGGCATGCGACGAAAGTGGTCTTCGCCAACGAGATCGGACGCCTTGCGCGCAGCAGCGGCATCGATGGACGCGAGGTCATGGGCATCATGACCAGGGACACGAAGCTGAACATCTCCGACGCATACCTTCGACCGGGCTTTGCCTACGGCGGATCCTGCCTTCCGAAGGATGTCATCGCGCTGCTCGCCCAGGCTCGCCACAGCGACGTGCCGGTGCCACTCCTCTCGGCACTACCGATCAGCAACACCCAGCAAATCGATGCCGCCTTCTCTCAGGTGACCCGTTCCGGTCGGCGCAGGATCGCCGTTATCGGGCTGGCATTCAAAGCGGCAACAGACGATCTCAGAGAGAGTCCGACGGTGGTGCTCGTCAAACGACTCATCGGCGACGGGTATGAAGTCGGGATCTACGCGCCCGACGTGAGTCGAGCCCGTCTCATGGGAACGAACCTTGAGTATGTCCACGCGCACCTGCCCCACTTCGAGGGCTTGCTCACAGATGAACTCGAAGATCTGCTCGAGTGGTGCGAGATCGCCGTTGTCGCGCAGAACGATGAGAGGCTCCGCCGCGCCGGTGGATCGAGCCTATCGGGTCGGATCGTCGTCGACCTCGCGGGAGCGTTCGAGTCTCCTCCGGCGGGATCGGAGTACCATGGCATCGCCTGGTAGCGTCCTTCTCGTCGTCGAGAACTTGCCCTTGCCGTTCGACCGACGGCTATGGATGGAGGCTACCACGCTGAGGAGCGCCGGCTGGCGTGTAGCCGCGATCTGCCCGCGAGGCATCGGCGGCGAGAGCCACTATGAGTGCGTCGACGGCATCCACATCTATCGCCACGACCTGCCCTCCGAAGGGAGCGACACCGGCGGCTACCTGCGCGAGTATGCCGCTGCCGTCCGCTGGCAGTTCCGGTTGGCGCAGCTCATCCGGCGGCGGCACGGCTTCGATGTCGTGCACATCTGCAATCCCCCTGATCTGCTCTTCCTTGTGGCTGCGCGGTACAAGCTCTTCCGGGGAGTCCGCGTGGTCTTTGACCAGCACGACATCATGCCGGAGCTCTACGACGCCAAGTTCGGCCGCCGGGATGTCGGCTACGCGGCGGTGGTCGCAGCCGAACGACTCACCTACGCCATTGCCGATGTGGTGATCGCCACAAATGACTCGTACCGCCGGATCGCCCTGAGCCGTGGCCGGAAACGTCCCGAACAGGTCTTTGTGGTGCGAAGCGCGCCCGATCTCGCCAGGTTTCATGCGTTAAGGCCAGAGCCTGCCCTCAAACGGGGCAGACGCTTCCTCGTCGGATACGTCGGCGTGATGGGCCCTCAGGAAGGCCTGGACCATCTCCTGCACGCCATCGCAATGATCGTGGATCGTCATGGACGGAGAGACATCACGTTCAGGCTGATCGGCGATGGACCGTCGCGGCCCTCTCTGCTCAGCATGGCTCGCGATCTCGGCATCGACGGCTTCGTGGACTTTCCCGGACGAATCCCCGACGAAGCACTCATGCGAGACCTCAGCACCTGCGATCTCTGTGTCAATCCAGACCCCCTCAATCCGTTTAACGATGCGTCTTCGATGAACAAGATCCTCGAGTACATGGCCCTCGCCCGACCGGTGGTCCAGTTCGACCTCACCGAGGGCCGACGGTCCGCCGGCGAGGCCAGCGCCTATGCTAGTCCGAACGACGACGGAGATTTGGCCACCACCATCATCCGCGTGCTCGACGATCCGGAGCTCCGCGCTCGCATGAGCCGCGAGGGGATGCGGCGCATGACAGAGGAGCTAGAGTGGCGGCATCAGGCGCCCCGACTCATTGATGCCTACGAGTACGTTACCCGAGTGCGACGCCGGACCCGAAGTGTGATGGAATCCGGTCATCCGCCTTCGATGCAGGAGTAGCTCAGTGTCACAGGTCGAGCAGGCACCATCGATCACGCTCCGCGACTACGCGAGAGTCATCTGGCTGGGTAAGTGGCTGGTCCTCGCGGCAGGCGCTCTGGGAGCACTTCTTGGGTTCGGGCTGGCCATCTTCCAGCAGCCCCTCTACGAGGCCACAGCCACGCTCATGTACCAGCCGCCGGCCGACATCTCGAACCCCACCCAAGGGGCCGCGTCGATCGACATCAACACCGTCAACGCCGAGCTCCAGAGCGTGATCAACATGATCGACACACCGGCGGTCGGTGAACTGGCCGGAGAGACTCTCGACGAAGCCGACAAGTCCCTCGATTCCACAATCAGCGCAAAGGCGGTACTTCCACAGGACGCCACAGGTGGGACAGCCATCGCCGAACTGGTGGCGGTCACCGCGGAGACCACGGATGCCGAGGCTGCCGCGCGCCTCGCCAACGCCTTTGCGCAGGCCGTGATCGACCTGCGTAAGAAGACACAGCAACAGCGCTATCGCGCGGCCCAGAAGGTAGTCGAGGCGCAGATGAAGCTCTTCAACACGCCGGCCTCCAGGCTCACGACCGACTACGCCATCCTCTCCCAACAGCTGCGCAACCTCCAGATCGCAGAGGCCACCGCCACCGGCGACTTCGAAGTGATCATTCCCGCGACTCCGCCCTCGTCGCGCTCCTCGCCGCATCCCTTCCGTGACGGCCTGCTGGGCCTCGGGATCGGTCTCGTGCTGGGAATCGGCCTCGCTTTTGTGGTCGGTCAGTTCGACACGCGCGTGCGCACCCATCGGCAGGCATCGAGCATCCTCAACCTGCCACTGGTCGGCCGCATCCCGCACGTCTCCCACAAGATTCTTGACTCGACCCCGCTCATTGTCGCCGCGGACCCCGGCGCCCCGGCAAGCGAGGCGCTGCGCATGCTTCGCTCCAGTCTCGCCTGGGCGAGCATCGACGAAGACCTCTGCTCACTTCTCATCACGAGCTCCGCAAAGGGAGAGGGCAAGACTGTGACCGCGTGCAATCTTGCCGTGACGCTCGCCCGCGGCGGCCACCGCGTCCTGATCATCGATGCAGACCTACGCGACCCGCGTGTGCACCGTGTCTTCAATCTGCCCAACGCCGTCGGACTCACTTCCGTGATCCTCGGCACGACGCGACTTGAGGAGGCGACCCGGACCTTTGCCACCGCGAGTCCAGGGCAGTCTCGCAGCCCACTGGCTCCACGTCCCGGCAACGCCTCGGTCGATCAAGCCGCCGGCAACGGTGCGCTGCGAGTCCTCACATCCGGACCACTGCCGCCGGACCCCGGCGAGGTCATCGCTTCGCGCAAGTTCGCGAATTGGCTGCGCGCCGTGTGCCGGCTCGATCTCGACTACGTGATCGTCGATGCGCCACCTCTCTTGAGCGTCGGCGACAGCAGCGCTCTCGCGCCCTCCGTCGACGCTCTGCTCATGGTGGTGAACCTTAACGTGGTGCGGCGGCCGATCCTCACCGACGCACGCGAATCACTTGAGCAGCTGCCGTGCCGGAAGATAGGCATGGTGACAGTCGGAGAGCGGTTCGACGGTGGAGAGTACTACCGTTACGGAAAGAGGTCGTAGGCGGCGGACATACCTGCGTGCCGCCCCGACATCTCGATCACGCGATAGCCACGCGCGTCGGCTCGACTTGTCTGGTCATCTCACGACCAGCCTGCTCCGTGCGACGCTCCGCTGTGCGTTTCCCGCAGCATCACGCGCATGGACGTGGAAACGATACGTCCCTCTACTCAGCTCGCATAGGAATCGGTACCGCTGAGGGCGGTTGATCTTGCGCTCGAGCTTCATGACCTTGACCGTCTTGCCCTTCAAGGTCTTGATCTTGATGATCACCGTGGCCCTGCCGGCACTCGGCCGCCTGTCGAGTACGCTGAATCTCAGCGTCAGGTAGCCACCGCGACGCACCGAGGCACGCGAGAGCGCCCGGGTGCGCGGAGCGGTGGTGTCGAGCACGATCTGGTCGGCTGTGGCGAAGACGTTACCGGCCTCGTCGCGGAACTGAGCCTCGATGGTGCGCACACCGTCGCCGGGCGCCATCTGCCACTGCTCCTGCGTCGCGTAGGGCTGCCAGCTCGACCAGGCACCTGCGGGACCGTCGCGGAAGCGCATGGTCGCCGCTCCCTCGACGGCGCTCCGCAGCCCGACGACGCGGCTGTTGGTGTAGGTGGCGCCGTCGGCAACGGTCAGGCTGCCGCTCGGAGCGGTGGTGTCGAGCACGATCTGGTCGGCTGTGGCGAAGACGTTACCGGCCTCGTCGCGGAACTGAGCCTCGATGGTGCGCACACCGTCGCCGGGCGCCATCTGCCACTGCTCCTGCGTCGCGTAGGGCTGCCAGCTCGACCAGGCACGTGCGGGACCGTCGCGGAAGCGCATGGTCGCCGCTCCCTCGACGGCGCTCTGCAGCCCGACGACGCGGCTGTTGGTGTAGGTGGCGCCGTCGGCGACGGTCAGACTGCCGCTCGGAGCGGTGGTGTCGAGCACGATCTGGTCGGCTGTGGCGAAGACGTTGCCGGCCTCGTCGCGGAACTGAGCCTCGATGGTGCGCACGCCGTCGCCGAGCGCCATCTGCCACTGCTCCTGCGTCGCGTAGGGCTGCCAGCTCGACCAGGCACCTGCGGGACCGTCGCGGAAACGCATGGTCGCCGCTCCCTCGACGGCGCTCTGCAGCCCGACAACGCGGCTGTTGGTGTAGGTGGCGCCGTCGGCGACGGTCAGACTGCCGCGAAGCTCGGGTGAGCCGTAGACCTCGATCTCCGCAAGCCCGACAGCCTGCGTCTCCTCGCCGACCGCTTCGACCACGAACCGCAGGCTGTCGATGGCCCGCGGGGCAAAGGCGATGACATGCGCGGAACCGTCATTGGGTAGCGGCCCCGTCTGCACATGACTGCCGTCGCTGAACTCCAGTCGCCCCTCGACAACGTGATCGTACAGATTCGGACGGTCATAGAGAGTGATGCGATCGACGATGAAACTCTGCATCCAGGCCATATTGAGCCAGTTGCCGGAACCTCCACCAGACGCCCACTCCCTGCCGGAATCCCCGGGATACCCGTCAACGACGCCATCCACGGCCTTGCTCGAGAGCTGTCCTGCCGCCGCATTCTCTGAGGACGCGGAAAGCGCAGCCAGAGGCCCCACGTTCGTCTCGGTCAAGGGCACCGGGTCGACTGCCAGCGGCCAGAAGATCTCGTCCCGGTGGACAAAGCTGCGGAGATACTCGGAGCTGCCACTCTGAGAGGCATGAGCCTCCACGGCCAAGTACTTCGCATTCAGAGCCAGAACGGGCTCCCGCATGTTCGATGGTACCGTCAGGCTCTCTCGATCGGTCCACGCGAGATCCGTCTGTTCAGAGAGACCGGGCGGCTCGCTCATGGCAACGGTCGGGTCCGCAGGCTGAGGCCAGTCCACGGCCGGCCAGTGCACCATCGTCACGTGCAACGCAGGCCGATACGTGGCATCGAGCGTCATCTGCCGCAGGACGGCGGTCCTGACGAGCCAGAAGGTCACACGATGCTCCTCGTGGGTGTCGAACACTCCGGTCGTGTAGATGTCATCGGGCCGGTACTCGCTCAGAAGCGACTGCATGTCCGTGAGCATGCTGGCACGGTTGTACGGGGCGTGCGAGCCGAACCTGTACATGTGATAGTCGGTCCTGCCCAGGCCACGATCGGCATACGTCTCAGAGATTCCATGGACGGACGTGAAGCGATCGCTCTCGTCGGGATGGTCGACGAAAGTGGCAAGAAGCCCTTCGTTGGGGTAGCCGAGGAAGATCAGGTCGTCTTCCGTCGTGCCGATGTTGTTCGTCTGCGCGGCCACCGCCTCATCCTGGCGAGTCTCCCCGAGACTCTGGCCCGCGGCGTCCCCGTTCGTCACATATACCACCTTGACAGCGTCGCCCGCGGCTACGGCAGAGGCGGCTACCCCGGCGCCATACAGGATGTCGTCGTCCGGGTGCGGTGCCACGATGAGCACTGTGCGACCGACAGCCGCCGCGTAGCCGGTCAGTACCGTGCCACCGAGCAGGAACGCCATCGCAAAGGGGACCAGAGCACTCACCAGCCACCACGTGCGTGAGACCCGCTTCCGCTTGCGGGTCTCCTTGCGAGTCTTCCCAGCTTCTCTGATGATCACAAGACGGCCGTCCATCCTCATGTCAACACCTATCATGACCGACAGCAAGATCGGCACTGCTCAGGATGTTCCCTCTCTAGCGAGAATGAAGACACCGATCGTGGATTCCGTCACCTTGCGGGACAACACCGGCCGCTCCGGGAGAGATCTTCGTTACGCCTTCGACGTCCGGCCAACCGAAGCCCCCATCCGGGCGAACAACTCGTCCACCAACCGACCTTCAGGCACCTTCGCCACCCGCTCTCCGCGCACGAACACCACGCCCTCCCCACTCCCGCCGGCGATGCCGAAGTCCGCGTGCCGCGCTTCCTCGGGGCCGTTGACCCGACAGCCCATGACGGCGACGGTGATCGGCGACTCGGCGAAGCGCCGATCGGTGTGCAGACGCCGTTCCACCTCCTCGGCCAGTGAGACGACGTCGATCTCGGTACGTCCACACGTGGGACACGAGATGAGCTCGGGGCCGCGCCGGCGCAAGCCGAGCGCGGACAGGATCGCCCAGGCCACCCGGACCTCTTCGACCGGATCCGCGGTCAGCGAAACACGGATCGTGTCACCGATGCCCTCCGCCAGCAGTGTCCCGATGCCGACCGCGCTCTTGATGGCGCCGCTCCAGCGCGTGCCGGCCTCGGTGACCCCCACGTGCAAGGGCGCGTCGCACACCTCCGCCAGCGCCCTATATGCCGCGATGGTCACCGGCACGCTCGACGACTTCACCGACACCTTGAGCTCGGTGCAGCCCCAGGAGTGGAGCTGATCGACGTACTGCCGCGCCGCCCCCACCAGCGCCTGCGCCGGCTCACGCTCCGCGAGCGGACGGAGTGCACGCGGAAGCGATCCCTGATTGACGCCGATGCGGATCACGGCGCCACGCTCGACGGCAGCCTCGGCGATCCTGCACACCCGTTGCGGATCGCCGATGGTCCCGGGGTTGATGCGCACGCCGGCGGCACCGGCCTCGAGAGCGGCCAGCGCCAGCCGCCAGTCGTAGTGGATGTCGGCGATCACCGGCAGCGGCGACCCATCGACGATGCGTGAGAACCCCACCTCGTCGCCGGCCGAAGGCAACGCCACGCGGACGATCTCGCAGCCGGCGTCGCCGAGCCGTGCGATCTGCGCAAGCGTCGCGTCGGCATCGCCGGTCGGCGTGTTGGTCATGCTCTGCACGCGGACCGGCGCCCCGCCGCCTACCGTCACGCCGCCGACACTGATCTGATGTCGCGATGCCATCGTCGGTTCAGGGAGCAGTCGTCGCGGACTCACCGAGCGCCCGCCACCACTCCCAGGTGGTCGCCAGCCCCGCGTCGAGAGAGACGGCAGGCCGATATCCCAGCAGAGAGCCGGCAGCCCCGATGTCGGCCAGTGACCGCCTGATGTCGCCGGGACGGGCGGTCTCGAAGTCGATCGATGGAGCACCTGCCGACCCACCGGCGCCGGCCCGCCCGGTGGCCGTGACGCGCTCGACCGCCGCGGCCAGGTCCAGGACGCTGGTCTCGCGACCGCTGCCGACGTTGCAGACGGCGAACGACCCGGCTCCGGCACGATCGGCATCGCTGCTCGCCGATCGGTCGCCCTCCGTAGCGTCGCCGGCCGCCGCGGCGCCCGATGGCGCCCCACCGAGCGTGTCTGCCGCCTGAAGATCCCTATCGAGTGCCAGCAGGTTCGCTCGCACGATATCGCCGACGTACACGAAGTCGCGCGTCTGGCCGCCGTCTCCGAACACGGTGAACGGTCGTCGCTCGGTCGCGCATGCCAGGAAGCGGGCGATGACACCGGCGTAGTCGGACGACGGGTCCTGTCGCGGACCGTAGACGTTGAAGTACCGCAAGCAGACGACGCTGGACCCCCCCTGACTCGTCAGCGCTCGTGCGTACCCTTCGACGGCGAGCTTGCCGACCCCGTACGGTGACAGCGGCCGCAGCGGCGCGCTCTCAGCCACCGGCAACGCCTCGACGTCGCCGTAGACAGCCGCCGAGGACGCACACACCACGCGCTCCAGTCCCAGCCGACGCGAGGCGGCAAGCACCGTCAGGGTGCCCCCTACGTTCACATCGTCGACCAGCTCCAGCTCATCGAACGATCGCGCCACGGAGACGACCGCGGCCAGATGGGCGACCGCATCCATGCCGGCCAGGGCACGCTCCACCGTGCCGGTGTCGCGCACGTCGCCCACAAGGACCTCGACATCGTCGATGCAGTCGACCAGGTTGTCGAGCGTGCCGGCCGAGAGGTCGTCGAGCACGCGTACGTGGTCCCCCCGCCGCAGCAGCGCCTCGACCAGGTGCGACCCGATGAACCCGGCGCCGCCGGTGACCAGTACGGCGCGGCTCACCGGCACACCTGACCCGCCGTGACACGACGCGGCACGAGGCCGACAGGCGACGCGTCGCGGCTCATCCGAACAGCCGCCGCACGTCGCCCAGCGTGAGGAACAGGAACAGCGCCAGCACCAGCACGATGCCGACGGTGGCGAAGCGCTCCATGACGCGCGGGCTGATGCGCTTGCCGCGCACGCTCTCGATCGTGTTGATGAGGATGTGCCCACCGTCGAACGGCAGGATGGGGATCAGGTTGAGGATCGCCAGGTTGACGCTCAGCAGCGCCAGGAGGATCGGGTAGAAACCCTGCTGCACGGCGCGGCTGGAGACGTCGATGATGCCGATAGGTCCGGCCGCCCCGCCGGGGCCGGTGGCGTCGATCCGGCCGCTGACGAGCCACCAGAAGCCCTGGAAGGTCTTCACGACGATGTCGCCGCTGCCCTTGACCGCCATCCAGGCAGCCGTCCACGGTGCGGGCCGCTCGCGGGCCTCCCCGGCCCGCACGCCGAGGTACCCGGCCGACTCGTCGGCCGGATTGCGCCCCAGACGCACCTCGACACTGCGCACCGGGCCGGCGGCATCGTCCGATCCGCCGACGATCGCATCGTCGGCCGCATCTGACTCGCCGCCCGCCTCGCTGCCGGCACCTGCCCCGCCGCTCGCGTCGGCCTCGCTCCCAGCCCCGCCGGCGGCGCTGCCGGCCGGACGGTACTGCAGCTCCACCAGCGTCTCGGGGTGGGCGGCCAGGAACGCGCTGGCATCGTCCCAGACGGCGAACTCTTTCCAGGCACCCGGGGCGCCGGACCCGTCGTCGAGCACACGACCGGCGAGCAGCGTATCGCCGGGCTGCAGACCGGCCTCAGCCGCCGGCGCCCCGTCCACGACCTCGCCCAGCGTGAGCGTCGCCGTCACCGTCCCCTGCGCGAGCAGGAACACGAAAAGGATCACCACAGCCGCTACCAGGTTCATCAGTGGGCCGGCGAAGATCACCAGATTGCGCTTCCAGACCGGCTGGTTGTAGTACGCCCGCGGCTCGACCTCGGCCGGCAGCTCCTCCTCCTCGCTCATGCCGCTGATCTTGCAGAAGCCGCCGAGGGGGATCATGCCCAGGCCGTACTCGGTCTCACCACGGCGACGACGCCAGATCGCCGGCGGAAAGCCCACATAGAACCGTTCCACGCGCATGCCGAGCTTCTTGGCGAAGATGAAGTGACCCAGCTCATGCACGGTGATGAGGAACGCCAATCCGAGGATGGCCACCAGCAGGGTCCACTTGGCCAGCACCAGGGCGACGATGATGGCCAGGAGCAGGATCCAGCCCCAGCCGAAGCGCTTGTCTCCGCCCTCGCTGCCGGACGAGCCGCCCTTGTCCCCGCCGCTGCCGCCGGAGCCGCCGGAGCGACCCGCGTCGCCGTCGTCGGAGCCGTCAGGGCCGCCGGCGGAACCGCCGCCCGATCCGCCCTCGATCATCTCCGTGAGGCGTCGGCGGGGCTTCTTGCCCGGAGCGTCACCTGCCGACGGCCGGGCATCCTCGGGCGCGCGCCGGGAGCCCTCCGGCGCGTGTCGAGAGCCCTCCGGCCTGCGAGCGGCGTCATCGGCCGCGCGCGCTGCGTCCCCGGGCGCGCCCGGGTCGCCGAGCAGGGTCACATCGTCTCGATCGTTCACGGGATGGTCGTCTCCTCGCGGTCCGGCGCCGGGCGCCACGGTCGGCCTCGATTGTACCTGCTGCGAACGGCTCCCACGGTCGGCGGCCGATGCATGCACCGCCGGGCCCATGGGTGCGAGCGCAGCCGACAGCCGGGACTTCCCGTCATGGTATTATGCAACCATCTCTATGACGTCATGCACTCAGAGGAGGTCGTACCGTGGTCCGCAGGCAGGTCCAGTTCACCGAGCAGGAGCTGGCCGCAGTCCAGACGCTGGCCAGAGAGCGCTCGTCCTCGTTCGCCGCGATCGTCCGTGAGGCGGTCGATGCCTACATCCAGGACGTGCTCCGCGGCGACACCGCGGCTCGCACCACCGATCGCATCGACGCCTTCGCCGGCAAGTACCGCTCGGGCCGCCATGACATCTCGCGTCGTCACGACGACTACTTCGCCGACTCCATCCTGGAAGGTCTGGACGCGGAATGAGCGCCGTCTTCTGCGACACATCGGCGGTCTTCGCTCTCTTCGACGCCGACGACTCCTGCCACGATGAGGCCGTCGACGCCTGGCGGCGCTGCTGGAACGACGCCACAGGGCTCCTGACGACAAACTACGTGATCGTCGAGTGCACGGCGCTCCTGCAGCGACGCCTCGGTACCCAGGCCGCGCGCGACTTCCTTCACGGGCTCGTCGACGACCTCACGGTCGAATGGGTGACGCCCGAGGACCACCGGGCGGCGTCGCTCGCCTTCCTCGCTTCCGCACGACGCGGCCCCAGCCTCGTCGACTGCACCAGCTTCGTGGTCATGCGCCGGCTCGGCATCGGGCGCGCCCTGGCCTTCGACGGGCACTTCTCGGACCAGGGGTTCGAGCGGCCGGAGTGAGTCCGGCCGACGCGACCGCATGGGACTTCGTCGCGGCGATCGAGCGGCGCTGCAGCGCGAGGCTCCAGCGCCGCGCTCACCCGGCGGCGCTACAGCGCTGCGCTCACCAGACGGCGCGTCTCTGCGTCGAGGGCAAAGACGTCGTCGAGCGCCCGGACCGCAGACGTACCCAGCCGGCCGAGCGCGTCGTCCACGGCCGCCTCGATACCGAGGAAGCTCAGACGGCCGTCGAGAAACGCATGCACGGCCACCTCATTGGCGGCGTTGAGGACGATCGGCGCGCCGCCGCCGGCGGCGCCGGCCTCGTAGGCCAGGCGGAGACAGCCGAACGTGGCGCTGTCGGGCGGCTCGAAGGTGAGCGGATGCGCCGTCAGATCGAGCCTCCGCGCCGTCGGCAGCGGCGGACGCTCGGGGTACGTGAGCGCGTAGGCGATCGGCGCCCGCATGTCCGGCACGCCGAGGTGGGCGATCGTGGCGCCGTCGGCGAAGCGGACCATCGCGTGCACCAGCGACTGCGGACTCACGAGGACGTCGATGCTCTCGTAGGGTACGCCGAAGAGGTAGTGCGCCTCGATGACCTCGAGGCCTTTGTTCATCAGGGTCGCCGAGTCGATGGTGATCTTGCGACCCATCGTCCACGTGGGATGCCGGAGGGCCTGGTCCGGCGTCACCTCGGCGAGCTGGGCGCGGGTGCGGGTGCGGAACGGCCCGCCCGAGCCGGTGAGGACGATCTGCTCGGCCGGCAGCAGGCGGCCGCCCAGACCGGGGACGCCCGGCGCCGCGTCGGCGCCCTCCCCAGCACCGGAGTCCGGCCGCGCCGGCCGCCCGGCGAGCAGGCACTGGAAGACGGCGCTGTGCTCGGAGTCGACCGGCAGCACGGCGGCGCCGCTGCGGCGCGCCGCCGCCAGCACGAAGTCGCCGCCGGCGACCAGGCTCTCCTTGTTGGCCAGCGCCAGCGTGGCGCCGGTCGCCAGCGTCGCCATGGTGGCCCGCAGTCCGGCGGCGCCGACGATGCCGTTGAGCACCGTGAGCGGCACGCCGTCGGCTCGTGCCGCGGCGGCCGTCTGCTCGATCAGCTCGATGACGCCGGCCTCGCCGCCGAACACCTGCGGCGCGGCGGTCACCGGACCACCCTCCCCCGCTCCCGGCTGGCCCACCATCTCACGAGCCCGCAACGCCGCCGCCTCGTCGCGCAGCGCGATGCTCCCGACGCCGGCGGCTCGCGCCTGATCGACGATCTCCGCGGCGTTGCTGTCGGCGGCCAACCCGACGGCGCGCAGGCCCGGCACGGCGGCGATGATCTCCAGCGCCTGACGGCCGATCGAGCCGGTGCTGCCGAGCACCACCACGCGGCACTCCGGCGCGTCGCCACCCGTCACGGAGTGCTCCGTCGCGGCGTCCCCCGTCGCGCCCCGGACGGCATCACGCCGCCGATCGTCCGGCCGCCCGCTCATCGCAGGAACCCCGCCACCAGGTAGAAGACCGCGATCGAGCTGAAGATCAGCGCGTCGAACCGGTCGAGCACGCCGCCGTGACCGGGCAGGAAGCTGCCCGCGTCTTTCACATTCACGTCGCGCTTGATGAGGCTTTCGAAGAGATCGCCGGCCGGACCCACCACGGCGATGGTGAGACCCACCAGCAGCGACTCGGACGGCGAGAGGTCTGTGTACAGCCCGATGAGCACGACCATGATCACCGTGCCGAGCAGGCCGCCCGCATACCCCTCCCACGTCTTCTTCGGTGAGAGCCGCGGCGCCATCGGCGTGGAGCCGAAGTACTTGCCGACGAAGTACCCCATGGTGTCGCCGGCCCAGGTGCCGAACACGACCGTGAGGACCAGCGCCATGCCGTCGTCGAGGCGGCGCATCATGAGCAGGTGAGCGAAGCCCATGGCGACCCACAGCGGTCCCAGCATGGTCACCGCCATGCGTCCGGTGACACCGGGACGCGGCCCACCCCAGGCGACGAGCACGAAGCTGAGCCCGAGGCCGAGCGCGAGGGAGCCGAGGACGCCGGTGGGTGTGCGGTACCAGGCGCAGTACACCATCAGCCCCATGCTGATGAGTCCGGCGAGAGCGGCCGGGTGATAGGGCCGTACCACGCGGTAGAGCTCGAGCATGCCGAGCAGGCACAGCAGCGACATGGCGATGAAGAACAGCCAGCCGCCCTGCACGATCACCAGGACGGCGGCGGCGCCGAGCAGCACGCCGACGATGATGCGCGTGACCACGGCGCTCAGCGCCCCCCGTAGCGACGTTGACGTTGCGCGTACTCGGCCAGGGCCTCGTCGAGGTCGGCGGCGTCCATGTCCGGCCAGAGCCGCGGCGTGAAGTAGAGCTCGGTGTAGGCGAGCTGCCAGAGCAGGAAGTTGGAGATGCGCATCTCGCCGCTGGTACGTATGAGCAGCTCCGGATCGTGCATCTCGGGAGCGTACAGGTAGCGGCGCAGCTCGTCGGCGTCGGCGGCCGATACCGCCGCGCCCGCAGTGTCTCCGGCGACCCCCGCCGCGCCCGGCGGCGCCGTGGCCGCCTGGTCGGCCGTGCCTCCGGCGGCGCCCGCCGGCGACTCCGCCGCCAGGGCCCGGGCGGCGTCGAGCAGCTCGGCGCGGCCGCCGTAGTTGAAGGCCACGTACAGCGTCATCCGCTCGCCGCCGGCGGTGAGCTGCTCGCTCTCGTCGATACACTCGATCAGCGCCGGCGGCACGCCGGTCCGCCGGCCGATGAAGCGCATCCGCACCCCCCGCTCGCGCAGGTCGGGCGCTTCTTTGCGGATCATCTCGACGAACAGGTCGATGAGCGCCGCCACCTCCTGCGGCGGGCGGCGCCAGTTCTCTGTGCTGAAGGAGAAGATGGTGAGCTCCTCGATGTCGTGATCGAGCGCCCGCTCGATGACGCGCCGCAGCGCCTTGACGCCGGCCCGGTGACCGGCGGCGATCGGCAGGCGTCGCGACTGTGCCCAGCGGCCGTTGCCGTCCATGATGACGGCCACGTACCGGCAGCGGCGGCCGGGGTCCGCCGTCTCACGCTGTCCGTGATGGTCGGCGGTCAGGGCACGGTTGGCGTGCCGCCGCCGCCGCAGGCGCGAGAAGCGGTCTGCCAGAGTCATGCCACCATCATCGGCATCGGGCGTTCCAGAAGCGTACGAGTCGAGGCGCTAGACCTCGAGGATCTCGTCCTCTTTGTGCTTGAGGAGCTCGTCGATCTGCTTGACGTGGGCGTCGGTGATCTTCTGCAACTCGTCCTCGGCCCGGTGCTCGGAATCCTCGCCGACCAAGCCTTCCTTGACCAGCTCGCGGAGGTCCTTCATCGCGTCGCGGCGGATGTTGCGGACGGCCACACGGCCGTCCTCGGCGAGGCGGTGGACCAGCTTGACCAGCTCCCTGCGCCGCTCCTCGGTGAGATGCGGCACCGGCAGCCGGATGAGCTGGCCGTCGCTGGCCGGGTTGAGGCCCAGGTCCGACTCGCGGATGGCCTTCTCGATCGACTTCATGGCGGTCTTGTCATAGGGCGTCACGGTCAGCAGGCGAGCCTCCGGCGCCGCCACGTTGGCGAGCTGCTGCAGGGGCGTGCGGGTACCGTAGTAGTCGACGGTGACGCGGTCGAGGAGCGCCGTGGAGGCGCGTCCACTGCGCACGGTGTTGAACTCCGTCCTGGTGGCATCTACCGCCTTGGCCATGCGGTGCTTCGCGTCGGCCAGCAGCTCCTTCTCCACGTCTCGCCCCTCCTTCTCGCGCCGGGCTGCGTCACCCGGCCGGTCGTCAGTGCGTGGCGACCAGCGTGCCGACGTCCTCCCCGGCCAGCACCCGGTCGATGTTGTCGCCGGTCATCTTGAACACGTGGATGGGCAGGTCGTTGTCCATGCAGAGCGACAGCGCCGTGACGTCCATGACGCCGAGCTCGCGCTGGATGGCGTCGAGATACGTGAGGCGGGGGATGAACTCCGCCGTCGGCTCTGTCTCAGGGTCGGCGGTGAAGACCCCGTTGTACGTACGCTTGGCCATGAGGATGGCCTCGGCGCCGATCTCCAGGGCGCGCAGGGCGGCGGCCGAGTCGGTGGAGAAGTACGGGTTGCCGGTGCCGCCGGCGAAGATGCAGACGCGGCCCTTCTCCAGGTGGCGCATGGCGCGCCGCCGGATGTAGGGCTCGCAGATCTCGTTCATCTCGATGGCGCTCATGACCCGGGTCTGGGTGCCGATGCTCTCCAGGGCGTCCTGCAGCGCCAGCGCGTTCTGCACGGTGGCGATCATGCCGATGTGGTCGCCGGTGACCCGGTCCATGCCGCGTGCGGCGGCGGCGACGCCCCGGAAGACGTTGCCGCCGCCGACCACGATGCCTATGTCCACGCCCAGTTGCCGCCCGCGATCGACGTGCGTGGCGATCTCGAGGGTCCGGGCGGGGTCGATCGCCACGCCCTTCTCGCCGGCCAGAGCCTGGCCGCTGAGCTTGAGCAGGACGCGACGGAACGCCGGACCGGCCGTCGTCACGCCGTTCAGTCCTCGATCTCGCCGAGCTGGAACCGTGCGAAGCGACGCACCTCGACGTTCTCGCGGATCTTGCCCACGAGGTCGGTGCGCAGCTGCTCGATGCTCATGGCAGTGTCCCGCACCCAGGGCTGCTCCATGAGGCAGTTCTCCTGGAAGAACTTGTCGAGCTTGCCGTTCACGATCTTCTCGACGACGTGCTCGGGCTTGTCCTTCACCTGATCGGCGTAGATGGCTTTCTCCTGCTCGATCAGCTCGGCCGGCACCTGCTCGCGCGTGACCCAGCGCGGCGCCGACGCGGCGACCTGCATGGCCAGCTCGTGGCAGAACGAGCGGAAGTCGTCGCCGCGGGCCACGAAGTCGGTCTCCACACCGACCTCGACCAGCACGCCGATCTTGCCGCCGGCGTGGATGTACGAGTCGACCATGCCTTCTTTGGTCGCCCGGGAGCTCTTCTTCTGAGCCGCCACGGCGCCCTTCTTGCGCAGCACGACCATCGCCTCGTCGAGGTCGCCGCCGGTCTCGCCCAGCGCCGCCTTGCACTCCATCATGCCGGCCCCGGACTTGTCGCGGAGCTGCTTCACCAAGCCTGCGGTGATCTCAGCCACAGATCGTCACTCCTCTGCTTTGGTCTCGTCCGCGGCCTCGGCAGCCTTCTCGGCCGGAGCAGCGGTCTTGTCGTCTGACTTCTCTGGGGCGGCGTCGGCCTTCCTGGCGTCGGCCTTCTTGGCGTCCGCCTTGGGAGCCTCGGCCTTCTTTTCGTCCGCCTTGGGGGCGTCGGCCTTGGGAGCCTCGGCCTTCTTGGCGTCGGCCTTGGGAGCGCCTTCGTCCTTCGCCGGGGTCGCCTTGGTCTCCGGCGCCTCCGGCGCCGCAGCGGGCTCGGTGGCTACCGGCGCCTCGGCTACCGGCGCCTCGGCGACCTGAGCCTCGGCCTTCGCCTCTTCCTTGGCGGTGGCAGCCGCCTGCTGCCGCTCGCGCGACGCGGCCGAGCGCGGCTGGCGGCCGATCGGCGGCTCGCCGAGGCTGACCTGACGCTGTCCGCCAGGCCCGCCGGCGCGACCACGACCGCCACCACGGCGGTCGCCGCCGGGGCCGCCGCGGCGATCGCCGCGACCGCGGTCTGAGGGCCGCCGGCGGCCGTCGCCGGGCTCCGCCTGGGCGGCCGTCGGCTGCGCCGGCGCCCCGGCGGACGCGTCGCCCTGGCCGCGGATATCGCGCTCGGTGACGAGCTGCCGGCCGGCCTCGACGGCGTCGGCCAGGACCCTGATGATCAGCGCACACGAGCGGATGGCGTCGTCGTTGCCGGGGATCACGTAGTCGATCTCATCGGGATCGCAGTTGGTGTCGACCAGACCGATGAGCGGGATCCCCAGCTTGCGAGTCTCGCGCACGACGATCTGTTCCTTGTGGGGGTCGACGACGAACACGGCGCTCGGCAGCCGGTCCATCACCGCCACGCCGCCGAGGTTGTTCTCGAGCTTGGCGAGCTCGCCCTTGGCGCGGATGGCCTCACGGGCCGGCATCTTGTCCAGGGTGCCGTCGGCGAGCTGCTCGCGCATCTCGTGCAGCGCCCGGATGCGACCGTTGATGGTGGCATAGTTGGTCAGCAGACCGCCCAGCCAGCGATTGCAGACGTACGGCATGTTCACGCGCTGCGCCTGCTCCTTGATGGCCTCCTGGCACTGCTTCTTGGTGCCGACGAAGAGCACGCTGCCGCCACGGGGGATGAGATCGCGGATGAACCCGTACGCCTCGTCGATGAGCTCCGTGGTCTGCATGAGGTCGATGATGTAGATGCCACCGCGTTCGGCGAAGATGTACTGCTTCATCTTCGGGTTCCAGCGCCGGGTCTGATGGCCGAAGTGGACGCCGCCCTGGAGCAGGTCGCGCATGGAGACCACGTGCTGCTCGTCGGGGACGTAGGCGGCGGGCGCGCCGCGAGGGTCTACTGCAGGCATGGCTGCCTCCCTGAGGGTCGGTTACGTCGTCATGCCGCCGGGGGCGCCGTGGATTCCCTTTCGGGCACCGCCACGGGCCGGGATCCGCCGGGTCGGGGCTTTGCAGGTGCGACGGAAGATTCTATCGTGCCACGGTCAGCCGTTCCAGCCGGGGCCCATCGCCTCACGCAGCCGACCCTTGAGCCGCAGCACAGCTTTGGTGTGGAGCTGTGAGACGCGACTCTCGGTGACGCCGAGTACCTCGCCGATCTCGCGCAGCGTGAGGTTCTCGTAGTAGTAGAGGGCGATGACGATCTTCTCACGGTCGGGCAGCGCGTCGATGGCCCGGGCGAGCTGGCCCTTCATCTCGCTCAGGCCGAGCAGTCGCGACGGGTCGCGGCTCTTGGGGTCTTCGATGGTCTCGATGAGCGAGGCCGTGTCGCCGTCCGAGCCGGAGATCTCCCAGAGCTCGTCGAGCGCCACGATCGAGGTGTTGGAGATCTGCGTGAGGGTGACGTGGAACTCCTCGCCGGTGATACCCAGCTCGTCGCAGATCTCCTCGTCGGTGGGGGCGCGCTGTAGCTCGTTCTCCAGGCTGGCACAGGCGCGCTCGATCTCCCGAGCCTTGCTGCGGACCGAACGCGGCACCCAGTCAAGCGAGCGCAGCTCGTCGATGATGGAGCCCTTGATCCGCGAGACGGCGTAGGTCTCGAACTTGATGTCCCGCTCCGGGTCGAAGCGTTCGACGGCGCCGATGAGGCCGAGCAGTCCGTAGCTGATCAGATCGGCCTCGTCGATGTGCGCCGGCAGGCCGCTGCTCATGCGGCCGGCGACGTACTTGACGAGCGGTGCATACGCGAGGATGAGGCGCTCGCGGGCGCCGAGGTCGCCGCCCGTCTTGTAACGCTGCCACAGCTCGCGGACGCGCTCCTCGCTGAGGGTCGCCATCGTCATGTGCCTGTCACCGACCGATCCATCGTACCGCCGCGTCTGTTCCACTCATCTCATGAGGACTGCTCGACCGCATGGCGCCTGGCTATGCTCGCGGGTGATGGCGGTCGTACACCCGGCGCAGGTGCGCACCGCTCACATGCGTGTACACCTGTGTGGTCGCCACGGACGCGTGTCCGAGCAGCTCCTGGATAGCACGCAGATCGGCTCCCCCTTCGAGCATATGCGTGGCGAACGCGTGACGGAGCATGTGCGGAGAGGCGTCCTCCAAACCGGCGACACGGCAGTATCTTACAACGAGCCTGCGTACGTCGGACGTCCGTAAGGGGCGGCCGTTGCGGCTCAGGAAGACGTGCGGGTCGGCGGCCGGCCGTACCGGCCCGCGACCGCGGGCCAGCGTCGNNGCCGGCCGCCGCGCAGGTAACAGGCCAGCGCGTCGGCCGCCTCCTCGCCGAGCGGCAGCACCCGCTCGCGACCGCCTTTGCCGAGCACGCGGACCTCGGCCCGGCCCAGATCAAGATCGTCGAGGCGGAGGTCGACCGCCTCGGCGCTGCGCAGCCCGCAGCCGTAGATGAGCTCGAACAGCGCCCGGTCGCGGCGCCGCAGCGGCTCGTCGCCGCTGAGCACCGCCAGGAAGCGCTCCACCTCGTCGCGGCGCAGCGTGCGCGGCAGGCGCCGCCGCTGCCGTGGCCCGGGCAGGCCGGCGGCCGGATCGGCCGGCAGCAGGTCGCGCTCGCTGAGGTACCGCGTGAGACCACGCAGCGCCGACAGCTTGCGCGCCCGGGTACTGGGCGCGTACCCGCGGCGGCCCAGGTAGGCGGCGTAGCTCCGTGCGGTCGCGCGGTCGATCGCGGTGAGCGCCAGGCCGCGGTCCCCCAGCCATGCGAGCAGCTGATCGAGATCGGAGCCGTAGGAACGCACCGTGGCCTGCCCTGCGCCGGCGGCCACCAGTGTGTCCAGGTAGCCCGGCACCAGGCCGTCGGGGTCGGCGGTCGGTCGCTCGTCGATCGGGGAGTCCATCGCCTCCCCCTGTTCTGCACGCGACGGCTGCGTCCTGCGCCACCGCTCGACGGCAGCGCCCCGCGGCCGACCTTCCGACCCGCCGCAGCTCGACGGCAGCGTTCCGCCATGCCGACGTGCCGATCCGCCGCGCCCGTCGACGGCAGCGCCCTGCTGCACCGGCCCGCCGACCCGCCGCCGCCTCTCGTCGCCCCGATCGGCCGGGCCGTCGCCGGCCCACAGATCGGCCGGCACCGCTCCCCCTGGCGTTCGCCGGTCTCAAGATCGAAACGCGGCGCTCAGCCGGGCGTTCGGCGGCCTCTCACTCCGGCCGTGCCGCTCAGCCAGGCCGTCGCCGACCTCGCACCGCCCGGTACGTGCCGTCCGGCAGGGCCGCCACCCGGCCTTTGGCCTCCAGCGCCCCGAGGGCGGCCAGCGCCGCCCCGATCGGGAGTCCGCTCTGCGCCACCACGGCGTCGACGTGACTCTGGCCGGCATCGACGACAGTCCAGACCAGCTGCTCGGCATCGACCGCCGCCTCGGCGTGCGAAGCCGCCGCGGACGGACGCCCGCCGCGATCCCGGGCGTCCGTCTGCCGCCGGTCCCCGACCGGCAGATCCATGCCCGGCCGGTCCAGGCCCGGCCGATCCTCGGTCTCCTCCCCCGGCCCACCGCCGTCCGCGAACACCTCCTCCTCGTCGACCGACGGCGCCATCAGCTCCCAGTCATCGGCCAGCCGGTCGGCAAGCAGCGCCGGGTCGATACGCTCCATGGCGTCTGCGCTCCACCCTCGCAGCACGCCCGGATCGGAGTTCTGGATCCCGATGAGGGCGATCGCGGCGCAGAGAGCCGACTCGCAGATCGTCGCCCCGTCGCGCAGCAGTCCGTGGGGGCCCTCCGACGTCTGGCGACCGGCCTCACCGGGCACGGCGAGGATCTCCCGGCTCACGTCCAGCGCGTGGCGGGCGGTGATGAGTGCCCCGCTCTGTGGCCCTCCCTCCACCACCACCACGGCGTGACCGAGCGCCCCCAGCACGCGGTTGCGCGAGGGAAAGCGCCAGCGGTGCACGGGAACGCCCCAGAGGAACTCCGACACGATGAGCCCGGGCTGCAGGATCCGCCGGCGCAGGCTCCCGTGGGCGCGCGGATAGCACACGTCGGCGCCGCACCCCATGACCGCCACGGTGGGAGGAACCGACGGATCCGCCCCAGCCGCCTCCTGCAAGGCGCCGCGGTGCGCCGCCGCGTCGATGCCGTACGCAAGGCCGCTGATCACCACGCAGCCTTCCCGCACCAGGTCGCGGCCGATGCCGGCAGCCATGTCGAGGCCGTATGGCGACGGGCGGCGCGTGCCGACCACTACAACGCGCGGCGCCCGGAGCACCTCGGCCAGCCGGCGGCCCGTCTCGGCGGCGTCGCCGGCGCCGAGTACGAACAGCGCCGGCGGCGGGTCGTAGAGATGACGGAGTCCGGGCGGATACTCATCGTCGACGTAGGTCACCACGATGCCGCCGGGAGGATCCGTGAGGGACATGTCCGGGGCCAGCCGCGCCAGCGCCGTCCGCCAGCCGGAGCCATCGCCACCGGTCGCTCGTGGCGCCGCCGCCCGACCTGCCCGCGACGGCGTGCCGCTCCGCGACGCTCCTCCGGTGTCGCCGCCCGGCGCCGGGGAACGTGCGAGCACGGCTGCGATCTCCGACCGCGGGCGCTCGAGGACCGCGTCGAGGTCCTGGTAGCTCTTCCGCAGCCGGCCGATGGTGCCGCCGCGCCGGGTCGCCAGCTCGGCCAGCCAGAGACAGGTCCCGCAGCGCTCCTCGTGACACGGAGGCCGGCTCACGCAGCCCCGGCCTGCTCGGCGGCGACTCCGACGCCGCGGTACGCAAGGCTTTCACGCACGTGCTCCTCGGCGATCACCGTGGCGCCGCCGAGATCGGCGACGGTCTGCGCCACCTTGACGACCCGCTCACAGGCCCGAGCGCTGAGGTGCAGACGCGTATAGGCGGTGTCGAGCGCCGCTGCGGCACCCGGACTGAGACGGCACAGCCGGCGCACCTGGCGAGTGCCGAGCTGGGCGTTGGCGAAGACGCCGCTGCCCGCCAGGCGGGCCGTCTGCCGTGCACGGGCGGCACAGACACGCTCGCGGACCGCGGCGGAGCTCTCGCCGGACGGCGCCGCGCGCAGATCGGCCGCCGCCACCCGGCCGACGGCGATGCGCAGGTCGATGCGGTCCAGGAGCGGTCCACTGAGGCGGGCCCGATACTGGCGCAGCCGCTGCTGCGTACAGATGCACTCCGTCCCCCGATCACCGAGGTGACCGCACGGACACGGGTTCATGGCCGCTACGAGCATGACGGCGGCCGGGAACGTGACAGAAGAGAGCGCCCGCGCGACGGTGATGCGACCGTCTTCCAGCGGCTGACGAAGCGCCTCGAGGGCGCTGGGACGGAACTCGGCCAGCTCGTCGAGAAAGAGCACCCCCATGTGCGCCAGGCTCACCTCCCCAGGCCGCGGTGAGGAGCCGCCGCCGATCAGACCGGCCAGTGAGATCGAGTGATGCGGGGCCCGGAACGGCCGCCGCCGCACGAGCGGCTCGCCGGGCGGCAGCAGGCCGGCGACACTGTGGACGCGCGTCACCGCCAGCGCTTCGTCGACGGCCAGCGGCGACATGATGGTCGACACCCGGCGGGCGAGCATCGTCTTGCCCGATCCCGGCGGGCCGACCATGACGATGTTGTGGCCGCCCGCTACCGCCACCTCGAGGGCGCGACGCGCCAAATGCTGGCCGATCACGTCGGCCAGGTCGGCGTCGCAGACCGGCGGCTGCGCCAGCAGGGCGCCGACGTCGGCGGCAGGCGTGGCCGCGGCAGCCGGCCCGCCGGACTCGATGGCCGTCACCGCCTCGGCCAGCGTCCGCACGGCGAAGACCTCGATACCCGGCACCAGCGCCGCCTCGGTGGCGTTGGCGGCCGGCACGATCAGTCCCCGCAGGCCTGCCCGGCGGGCCCCCTCCGCAAGAGCGAGAGCTCCCGCCACCGGCCGCAGCGACCCATCGAGGCCGAGCTCGCCGACCGCCGCCAGGCGCCGGTCGGCGCAGCGCGCCTGGCCGGTCGCCAGCAGGAACGACAGGGCGATCGGCAGGTCGAGAAGCGGACCGCTCTTGCGCACGTCGGCGGGAGCCAGGTTCACGATGATGCGCCGCGCCGGGAACCGGTAGCCGGCGTTCATGATGGCCGCCCGCACACGCTCGCGGCTCTCCTGGACCGCCGCGTCGGGGAGGCCGACGATGACGAACGCCGGCATGGCGGCGGCCACGTGGGTCTCGACCTCGACGACATGCGCATCGAGACCCACGAGAGCGACGCTGGCGAGACGGCCCAGCACCGGGCTCACCAGCCCCGCGCAAAAGCCGAGGGCAGATGGCGCACGCTGGCCGCCGTGCCGCTGAGGTCCACGGCGACCACGTCGAGCCGGACCTCCTCCACGCCGCGCAGCATCCACGGCCGGGCCGCCAGCCACAGCTCCGCCAGGCGCTCGACCTGACGCTGCTTGTGCACCGTCACCGCCTCTTCCGGCGTGCCGCAGCCGCGCGTGCGCCGGGCCTTGACCTCCACGAAGGCGAGGACCGGGCCGCGACGCACGATGAGGTCCAGCTCGCCCCTGCCGACCCGCTCGTTGCGGGCCAGCACGCGGTACCCCTGACGCTCCAGATGGCGGGCGGCGGCCGCCTCGGCGGCCCGCCCCAGACGCTGACGGTCGTTCATGGCGTCCAGCGTAGGGCGCACACTCGCGCCTGAACAGGTGGACGAAGGGCGTGACCGGTTGACGTTCACGTTCACATTGCAGCTATGCTGCCACCACGTCCCGACAGGAGGTCACCGGTGAAGTACGTGCGCATGGCGATGGAGAAGGAATCGCCCGAGCAGATGGGGTACGACACGATCCGCTACAACCTGTCGGAGAGCTCCGTCCACGACCGCACGCTGGCGGACATCGGCGTGGAGCTGCCCGACATGCTGCTCTTCTACGGTGACCACCTGGGCCACCCCGGCTTCCGCGAGCTGGTGGCCGAGCAGTGCAACGAGCCGCTCGCCGCCACGGCGGCAGCCGGCGACGGCCCCGCGTCCCCCGGCCGGCCCGGCACCGCCGTCTCCGCCGACAACGTGCTGGTCACGGCCGGCGCCGCCCACGCGCTCTTCATCGTCGCCACCACGTTGCTGGAGCCGGGCGACCACGCCGTCATCGTGCGGCCCAACTACGCCACCAACATCGAGGTACCACGTGCCATCGGCGCCGAGATCACGTACTACGACCTCAGCTTCGAAGAGGGCTACCGCGTCGACCCCGAGCGGCTGGCCGGGATGATCCGGCCGTCGACGCGCTACGTGAACCTCACCGTGCCCCACAACCCGACCGGCCAGATGATGGCGCTGCCGGAGCTGGAGCGCGCCGTCGAGGTCGTCGAGTCGGCCGGTTGTCGACTGCTCATGGACGAGACCTACCGGGAGATGACCTACGGCGAGATGCTGCCGGTGGCGGCCACGCTCAGCGAGCGGGCGATCAGCGTCTCCTCGCTCTCCAAGACGTACGGCATCCCCGGCATCCGCATGGGGTGGCTGGTCTGCCGCGACGACGCCCTCATGGAGACGCTTCTCTCGGCCAAGGAGCAGATCGGCATCTGCACCAGCGTCATCGACGAAGAGATCGCCCTGCAGGCCTTCGCCCGCCGGCACGAGTGGCTGCCCTATATCAACGGCAAGATCGCCGAGGTGTTCCGCGTCACCAGAGACTGGGTCGCGAGCGAAGAGCTGGTGGAGTGGGTCGAGCCGCGGGGCGGCGTCGTGTGCTTCCCGCGCATCACGGTGCCGATCGACGACGAGCGCTTCTACCGCGTCCTGCTCGAGGACCACGGCACCTATGTCGGGCCGGGTCACTGGTTCGAGCAGTCGCGCCGCTCGATGCGCGTCGGCTACGGCTGGCCGACCATCGCCGAGCTCAAGATGGGGCTGGCCGGCATCTCGGCCGCCATCCGCGCCGGCCGCGTGTAGCACGGCTGCGCCGGGGCGGCGGCCTACAGTGGCGGCGAGCGGGTCCGAGCCTCGCCGCTGCGAGCGCCGCGCACCGACACCGCGCCATGCTACCCCCCGGGGGGCGGCGATCAGAGTTCCAGGTCGAGCTGACGGTAGGCCACGCTCTGGAAGGACAGGCGGTGCAGCGGGCAGACCCCGTGACGCGTGATGGCATCGTGATGGTCGCGCGTGGCATAGCCCACGTGCCCGTCGAAGCCCCACGCCGGGTAGCGTTCGTGGAGGCGCCGCATGAGGCGGTCGCGGGTGACCTTGGCGACGATCGAGGCGGCGGCGATGGCGGCCGAGCGGCCGTCGCCGCCGACCACCACCTCGCAGACCGGCGACGGCTCCGGCAGGCGCAGGCCGTCCACCAGCAGCACCGCCGGCGGCGGCGAGAGCCGGGCCAGCGCCTCCGACAGAGCGGCGAGGTTGCACACGTGCAGCCCGCGGCCGTCGATGCTGGCCGGTGCGCAGGCCACGCAGGTCACCAGCAGCGCCCGCCGCAGGACCACTTCGTACAGCTGCTCGCGCCGGGCTCGAGTGAGCCGCTTGGAGTCGTCGACGTCGTCCAGCGCGCGATAGTCGGCCGGCCGCCAGGCCGAGTAGTCGAAGGCCACGGCGGCGGCCACCAGCGGTCCGGCCAGAGCGCCGCGGCCGGCCTCGTCGGCGCCGGCCACCACGTGAGACATTCCGGCAGCCTCGGCCCGAGCCAGGTCGAAACGGAAGCGGGCGTTCACGCGACCGCTCTCACGACGCCGCGGAGCCGGAGCGGCCGCCGGGCGATCCGTCGTCCCGTAGCCTTCTCACGGCTCACCTCGCGTCGGGCGGCTTACAGGAACTCGAGGCGGCTCAGCGGCCAGTAGATGAAGAACGCCTCGCCGATGATCAGGTCTCTCTTGACCGGTCCGAACTCGCGACTGTCGCCGCTGTCGATGCGGTTGTCGCCCATCATGAAGTAGGAGTCGGCCGGGATCCGATACGGTTCCACGAGGCTCCAGGGACGGCCGTTGGCGAAGGGCTCGGTAGGCACCTGTTCGCCGGCGATGCGGCGCACGTACGGCTCGTCGATCGGCTCGCCGTCGATCAGCACGCGCCCGTCCTGCAGCGAGATGGTCTGGCCCGGCAGACCGATGGCGCGCTTGATGAGCACGTCACCGGTAGCCGGGGCGTTGAAGACCACGATGTCGCCGCGGTCGACGTCGCTGAAGTGGTAGATGAAGCGGTTGGTGAACACCCGATCGCCGGGCACCAGCGTGGTCTCCATGGAGCCGGAGGGGATGCGGTACGGCTTGACGACGAACGCCTGCACAAGGACGGCGACGAGCACCGCCACGGCGGCGATGACGACATACTCGATGATGAGCCGCCGGCGCCGGGCGCGCCGCTGCTCGGGCGTCGGTGGCGGTCCCTCTTCAGCAGTCCTCGACGTGCGACGCACCTGCTCTCCACTCGTCGTGCGGACGGACGTTTCCGGCGCCGGTCAGGGCGCTCGCGCGCTGCGGCATCCCGCGACCGGCCTGCGATCGCCGCTCCCGGCGATCGCACCGTCTCCCTCTAAGGACGACGCCCCGGACGGCGCGTCCGGGGCGTTGTGGGCTGTGGTCCTCTGCGCGGCGCCGGCCGAAGCCGGTGCCAGGGGCGTCAGCGCTGCTTCTCGCGGACGCGCGCCTGCTTGCCGACCTTCTGGCGCAGATAGTACAGCTTGGCGCGCCGCACGTCGCCGATGGCCAGCACGTCGATCTTCTCGATCTTCGGTGAGAACAGCGGGAACGTGCGCTCGACGCCGACGCCGAACGACTGCTTGCGGACGGTGAAGGTCTCACGCAGACCGGCGCCCTGGCGCTTGATGCAGATGCCTTGATAGACCTGGGTGCGCTGCCGGGTACCCTCGACGACCTTGAAATGGACCTTGAGGGTGTCGCCGGCCTTGAACTCAGGGATCTCGGCGCCGCGCTTGGCTCGCTCGTCGCGCTCGATCTTCTCGATGATATCCAATGGGGTTCCTTTCGGGACGAAACGCGCCGGGTAGGCTACCACAGCGCCCAGCGCCGCGCAAAGCGGCACCTCTGCCGCCGTGCGGCGCAGCGCTGCTACGCCGAGTCGCGTGGCCGGCGTGCGGGATCGCCCTCCGCGGCTGCCGGACCGGTGTGCCGGGAGCGCCAGTCGGCGATCCGTCCGTGGTCGCCGGACAGCAGCACATCGGGCACGCCCCAGCCACGGTACTCGGCCGGCCGCGTGTACTGCGGGTACTCACCGGCGCCGCCCAGATCGGGTGCGAACGACTCACTGACCACGCTCTCCGGGTTGCTGACCGCCCCCTCGATCTTGCGGACCACGGCGTCGAGCAGCGCCATGGCGGCGATCTCGCCGCCGCTGAGCACATAGGGACCAATGGAGACACGGTCGGTGGCGAGGCGCGCCACGCGCTCGTCGATGCCCTCGTAGCGGCCGCAGAGCAGCACCAGATCGTCGGCCGCCAGCTCGCCGGCCAGGGCGTCGTCGAGCTGCCGGCCGCGTGGCGTGAGCTCGACGACCCGGCGATGGTCGCGCAGACGCGCGCAGTCGCCGCCCAAGGCACCCTCGAGGGCGGCGCAGACCACATCGATGCGCAGCACCATGCCGGCGCCGCCGCCGTACGGGGCGTCGTCGACCTGGCCGCCGCTGAGCATCGTGTAGCGGCGGTAGTCCCAGAAGCGCAGCTCGAGGCCGAGATCGGCGGCCCGCCGCAGGTGGACCTGGCCGGCGAACCAGTCGAAGGCCTGCGGGAAGAGCGTGAAGACGTCGATGCGGGTCATGCCCGCCTCACAGCAGGCCTTCCCTGATGGACACCGCGCCGGCCTCGAGGTCGACCGTGACCAGCTCGTCGACCAGCGGCACCATGATCTCGGCACCGTCGACGGCGGTGATCAGCAGGATGTCCTGCGCCACGCCCTGCAGCACATCGGTGACGGTGCCGATGTCCGCGCCGCCGCTGAGGGCACGCAGACCGATGAGATCGCCGCAGACGTGCTGCGGCCATTCATCGAGCTCGCCGCCGGCGGCCAGCAGCAGGCCGCCGGTCCACAGCGCCGCGGCCTCGCGGGTGCGGGCGCTGCCGACGCGTACCAGCGGCCGCCTGTCCGAGCCGCCGGCGCGCTCCAGCTCCACCTCCTGCAGCGGCTGGTCGCCACGGGCGCTGACGTAGAAGCGCGTCCCGGCGGCGAAGTAGATAGAGCCGTCGGGCGACAAGCGGAGATGGAGACGGCCGTCGAGGCCGTGCGGGGCACCCAGGATGCCGCAAGGCCACAGACCACGGCCTTCCTGAGGCTGACGATCGTCCTCTGCCGGCTGCGTCACGGGCTCACACCGCCCGCCGCGGTCAATCGACGATCTCGACTATGGCGCGCTTGCCGTCGCGGACGGCGCTGGCCTTGACTATGGTGCGCAGAGCTCGCGCGATGCGGCCCTGCTTGCCGATCACCTTACCGACGTCGTCTTTGGCCACGCTGAGCTCCAGGACGACGGTCGTCTCGGTCTCGACCGCCTCGACGTGCACGGACTCGGGGTCGTCGACGAGTGCCTTCGCGAGATACTCGAGCAGGTCTTTCAGCATCACCCCAACCCCCTCCACCACGCTGTCCGGATCCCGCGTCAGCGGGTGATGCTCTGCTTGTCGAGCAGTTTCTTGACGGTGCGGGACGGCTGTGCGCCCTTGCTCATCCAGGCGGCCGCCTTCTCCTGGTCGATCTCGATGAGCGACGGCTCCTGGCGAGGCTCATACCGGCCGATGATCTCGATGAAGCGACCGTCCCGCGGGCTGCGGGAGTCGGTCACGACGACACGGTAGATGGGGTTCTTGGCGCTGCCCACCCTGCTGAGTCTGATGCGTACGGCCACAGTGTCCCTTCACTTCCTCCAACAGCCGCCTCAGCGGCACGATCCTCGTTCATCGACACAAAGGAAGCGCGTCGCCACGCGACGCGTCTGGTGAGTTTACCCTCCCATGCCGGGAAAGCCAAGCTTCGGCATCCGTCCGCTGGACAGCTGCTTCATCAGCTTCTGCATCTCGCGGTGCTGCTTGAGCAGCCCGTTGACATCCTGCACCTTCATGCCGCTGCCGCGCGCTATGCGCTGCCGACGACTGCCGTCGATGATCTCCGGGTGACGGCGCTCCTCCGGCGTCATGGAGAGGATCAGGGCTTCGACACGGTCGAGCTGCTTCTCGTCGATCTGGGCATCCTTGAGCCCTTTCATGCCGGGTACACCGGGCAGCATGCCGAGTATGCCCGAGAGCGGGCCCATCTTGCGCACCTGCTTGAGCTGATCGAGCATGTCGTCAAGCGTGAAGCTGGCCTTGCGCAGCTTCTCTTCCATGGCCGCCGCCTGCTTGGCGTCGACCGTCGCCTCGGCCTTCTCGATGAGCGTGAGCACATCGCCCATGCCGAGGATGCGGCTGGCCATGCGGTCGGGGTGGAAGTACTCGAAGTCGGCCAGCTTCTCGCCGTTGCTGACGAACTTGATCGGCTTGCCAGTGACAGCGCGCACGCTCAGGGCGGCGCCGCCGCGGGCGTCGCCGTCGAGCTTGGTGAGGATGACGCCGTCGAGCTCCACCTGCTGCCGGAACTCGTCGGCCGCGTTGACGGCGTCCTGGCCGGTCATGGCGTCGACGACGAGCAGGACGTTGTGCGGCTTGACGGCGTCGCGGATGCGCACCAGCTCGCCCATCAGCTCCTCGTCGATGTGCAGACGGCCGGCGGTGTCGATGATGGCCACGTCGCCGCGGTCGGCGGCGAACCGCACGCCGTCGCGAGCGATGCGCACCGGGTCCACATCGGCGCCGGGCGCGTAGACCGGCACCTCGACGCGCCCTGCCAGCGTCACCAGCTGGTCGATGGCCGCCGGGCGATACACGTCGGCGGCGATCAGCACCGGCTGCTTGCCGTCTTTCTTGAGGAAGGTCGCCAGCTTGGCGCAGGCAGTGGTCTTGCCGGAGCCCTGCAGGCCGGCCATGAGGATGATCGTCGGCGGCTTGCTGGCGAAGGCCAGGCGGGAGTCGGAGGAGCCCATGAGCGCGGCCAGCTCGTCGTGGACGACCTTGACCACCTGCTGGGCCGGCGTGAGGCTCTCCATGACCTCGGCGCCCTTGGCGCGTTCCTTGACATGCGCGATGAAGTCGCGCACCACCTTGAAGTTGACGTCTGCCTCGAGCAGGGCGAGACGGATCTCGCGCATGGCGCGGTCGATGTCCTCGTCGCTGAGTCGGCCGTGGCCGCGCAGCTCGGAGACGATGCCCTGGAGGCGGTCTGAGAGGGAGTCGAACATGCTCTTATGCTATCAGCGCTCGCGCCGGTCCGCGGCCGGGCGGCCGGCGTCTCGCGGCCGGGCCGGCGTCAAAGCGAGCACCGGTCGTGGGCCGCCGGAGAGACAGGACGGGCGCGCCGACGACACGATCCGTCCTCAGCCGTCGACGGCGAACAGGGCGCGGGTGAACTCGTCGGGGTCGAACGGCCGCAGGTCGTCGAGCTGCTCGCCGACGCCGATGAGCTTGACCGGGATACCGAGGTCTTTGTGGATGGCGACCACGATGCCTCCCTTGGCGGTCCCGTCGAGCTTGGTGAGCACCACGCCGCTGACCTGCACGGCGCGCTGGAACTCATGCGCCTGGCGCAGGCCGTTCTGCCCGGTGGTGGCATCGAGCACCAGCAACGTCTCGTGCGGAGCGCCGGGCACCTGGCGCTCGATGACGCGGCGCACCTTCTCCAGCTCCTTCATGAGGTTGACCTGCGTGTGCAGACGACCGGCGGTATCGATGATGACCACATCGGCGCCGCGCGAGGCGGCGGCGGCGAGACCGTCGTAGACGACCGCTGCCGGGTCGCCGCCGCTGGCCTGCCGGACGATGTCGCAGCCGACCCGGCCGGCCCACTCGGTCAGCTGTTCGGCGGCCGCCGCCCGGAACGTGTCGGCGGCCACCATGAGCGGCCGGCGGCCCATCTGCGTGAGACGCCAGGCGAGCTTGCCGATGGTGGTGGTCTTGCCGGTGCCGTTGACGCCGACGACCAGGATGATGGCGGGGTGCGCCGTGACGTCGATGCGCCGCGCGTCGGGGTCGTCGACGCGCAGCTCGTCGGCCACCGCCGTGGCCAGCTCGGCGATCAGGTCCTCCTGGGTGCGCAGGCCGCGAGAGGCGGCGCGCACCTCGAGCCGGTCGACGATCTCGAGGGTCGCGTCGACGCCGACATCGGCGGCGATCAGCGCCTCCTCGACCTGCTCCCAGACATCTTCTCCGGCGGCGCCCAGGACGATGGTCGTGAGGGCGCCGCGCAGCGCCCCGCTGGCCTTGCCGAGGTTGCGCCGCAGGCGGCCGAGCAGGCCGGCCCGTTCCGCCTTCTCCTCCTCGACCACCGCGGCCGGGACCTCACCCTCGATCCCTCTGAAGACCTCGTACCACTCCATCGTTCGTCGTTCACTCCCGTGTCTGTCCCGGCCGGCGGCCGACCGGTCTCGTCTCCCGGCTTCTGCGCCTCGGCACTCTTCTCGGCCGGATGCAGACCGGTCTCGTCGCGTCGGCGCCCTCGCCGGCCGGCGGCCTGCCGGGCCTCATCTCGGCTCGTCCCGCCTACGCTTCGGCGCCCTCGTCGGCCGCAGACAGACCGGTCTCGTCGCGTCGTGCCGGCGCCTCGGCACCCTCGTCGTCGGCCGACTCCCCCCCAGCGGCCGCCTCAGGACCGGGTCGGCCCGGCGCGGCCTCGGCCGGCCGGTCGGCCTCGTCTCCGGGCGTCTGCCCACCATCACCCCGGTCGGCCGGCCGCTCGGCGGCCTGCCGGTCTATCTCCTCCTCGGCCATGCGGGCGCTCACCACGTGCGAGACGCCGTCGGGGCCCATGGTCACGCCATAGAGTATGTCGGCCGCCTCCATGGTGCGCTTCTGGTGCGTGATGATGATGAACTGCGTGCGGTGGCGGTACTCGCGCAGCAGCGCCACCAGCCGGCCGATGTTGACGTCGTCGAGCGCCGCCTCGATCTCGTCGAGCACGTAGAACGGCGCCGGATTGGCCAGCACCAGCGCCATCAGGAAGGCGATCGCCGCCAGCGCACGTTCGCCGCCCGAGAGCATCTGCAACCGCTTGCCGAGCTTGCGACCGGGCTTGATCTCCACGCCCACGCCGGCCGGCTCGCCGTCCTGCTCGTCGACCAGGAACATCGTGCCGCGGCCGCCCGGGAACAGCGTGCCTGCCATGTCCGAGAAGTGACCCCGGATGTCGTCGAACATGGTGGCGAAATCCGCGTCGATGCGCTGCGTGAGCTCGGCGATCAGCCCGTCGAGCTCCTGGAGAGAACGCTCGAGGTCGCGGCGCTGCTCGCGCAGGAACGCCGCCCGTTCGCCCAGCTCGGTGCACTCGGCCTCGGCGAGCGGGTTGACAGGTCCGATCCGCTCCCGGCGGCGCTCGGCGCGCTCGATGGCCTGGGCCAGAGCGGCCGCCTCTTCGGGGTCGGCCGGCGGCTCGAAGCGGGCCCGCTCCAGCTCTTCGGCGACGGCTTCGAAGGCCGTACGCACCTCGCTCTGCCGCTCCTCCAGGCGCGCCGCGTCGACGCGCAGCCCGGCGCGCCGTTCGCTCACGTCCTCGCGGCGGCGGCGCAGCTCGGCCTCACGGTCCGCCAGGTCACGCAGCGTGCGGCGATCGACGGCCTCGTCGTCGCCGGCCGGCGCCGAAAGGTGCCCGGTCAGTTTCTCTGCCAGCTCGGTCAGGGCGGCGAAGCGCTCCAGCAGCTCTCGCGAAGCACGAGCGATCGTGGGCGTCTCGCGCAAGCGACGTTCGAGCGTCTCGAGACGAGCGCGCCCGGCGGCCAGGCGGCGCTCCGCCTCGGCTCGTTCGCGCGCGGCGCGCTCGGCCGCCGCGGAGCGTTCCTCGAGCTCCACCCGCGCCCTGGCGAGCGCACCCAGGGCGGCGTCGTGCGCCTCCTCAAGACCCGCGAGCGCTTCCTCCGCCGCCGCCAGCGGCGCCGCCAGCCGCTCCACGAGCACCAGTCCCTGCGCCGCTGCGACGTCGAGCCTCTCCAGCTCCTCCTCGAGATCGGCGGCTTCCGCCTGGTGCGCCTCGCGCTCGCGCAGCGCCCGTGCCAGCCGGCTTTCGATGTCCCGCAGCCGTTCCTCGACGGCGCCGGCCTCGCGCTCCGACGCCTGCACCGCCTCGCGCGCGCTCAACGCCGCCCGCGACGCCTCGTGCCGCGCGCCGGCCGTGTGCTCTGCCGTCCGCCGCCGCTCGTCCCGCTCCTCGCGGGCCCGTGCCAGTTCCTGTTCGATCTGCCGGGCGCGCTCGCTCAGCGTGGCCAGCAGCGCCCGCCGCTCCAGCGCCGCCGCCGCCGGTGCGGCGCCGGCCAGTCCAAGCTGACCGTCGCGCGGTGCGTAGAACGCCCCGTCGCGCGTCACGGCAAGACCCGCGAAGTCGGAGGGCACGGCGCGTATGTCTTGGACCACGACGACGTCGCGCAGCAGCTCCGCGATCCGTTCGCCGGCCCCCTGCACGTGAGCGGCCAGGCCTTCGCCCAGCGCCCCTGCCATCCGCTCGTCCTGCCCGCTGCGAGCGGTGCCGGCCTCTCCCCGCGGCCCGGCATCGGTGATGTCGCTGGAGCCCGGCCCTGCGACGCGCGGCAGTACGAGCCGGACCAGCCTGGCGCCAGCGTCGCGCAGGGCATCGAGGAGCGTCCAGGGATCGATCCCGGACGGCACCTCGACGCCGGCCTCGAGTCGCATCAGAGCGGCGCCGAGGGCACGCTCGTAGCCGCGATCGCACTCCAGCGAGGAGGCGACGGCAGCCGCGCCCGGGAACGCCCGGAGCGTGCTCACCACCGCGTCGTCGAGCTCGCTGAGCCCGGCCGCGGCGGCGGCCACATGGTCGCGCTCGGCGGCCGCCGCGGCGGCGGCGCCGGCGAGCTCACGGACGCGTCCTTCGGCAACGGCCAGCGCCTCGCGGGCGGCGGCGTCCTCGGCGTCTGCCCGTTCCAGGGCGCCGCCGGCGGCGGCATCGGCCGCCGCGTTCGCCGCCGCCGCCACGCGGGCGGTCTCCAGCGCCGCCGTCAGCGCGGTGACCTCGCGCTCCAGCTCGGCGACGCGCGACTGCAGCGCATCGGTCTGTGAGCCGAGCGCCGCATGGCGCTCGCGCAGCCGGGCCGCGCGCAGCACCGTCTCATCCCGTTCGGCGGCGGCACGCGTCTGGTCGGCGCGTGCCTCGCCGAGTCGCCGGCGTCCCAGGGCAAGCTCGGCGGCGGCGGCGCCGTGGCGCGCCTCCTCGGCAGCGACCGCCGCCTGCAAACGCTCGCGCTCGGCCGGCCAGGCGTCGTCCTCCAGCGCCCCCCCGCCACTGAGCTCGACCAGCAGCCGCTCCCGCTCGGCCGCGCCGGCGCGCTGCAGCTCGTCGAGCAGACGCACACGCTGCTCGGTGAGCCGTGTGCAGCTCTCCAGTCGGCCGAGGAGAACGCGCCCGCGCAGCACCCGCTGGGCGCGACGCTCGCGCTCCTGCAGCAGGCGGGCGAAGCGCTCCTCTTCCGCCGCGCGTCGCGACTCGAGCGTGCCCAGCTCGTCGTCGATCCCGGCCTGTTCGGCCTCGGCCGTCGCGTGCTCACGGCGCAGTCCACCGAGCTGTCCCTCGAGCGTCTGCAGCTCACCGGCGAGCAGACGGCCGCGCAGCTCCGCGAGCTCCGTCGTGACGGCCCGCAGCTGCTCGGCCGCCGACGCCTGACGGCGCAGCGGCGTGAGCTGTGAGCCGACCTCGCGCTCCAGATCGTGGATGCGCTCGAGGTTGCGAGCGGTCTCGCGCAGCTTGAGCTGCGTCCGCTCGCGCCGGCGCTTGTAGCGGCCCAGACCTGCCGCCTCCTCGATCAGAGCCCGCCGATCGACCGGCTTGCTGGCCAGGAACCACTCCACCCGTCCCTGCCCTATAACGGCGTGAGCCGCCCGGCCGAGGCCGACGCCGCTCATGAGCTCGGTGACATCGGCGAGACGGCACGGCGAGTGGTTGATCGTGTACGTGGTCTGCCCGTCGCGATGGACACGGCGGCCGACGCTGACCTCGTCGCTGGGCAGCGGCAGCGTGCCGTCTGAGTTGTCGAAGACCAGCTCCACCTCGGCGCCGCCGCCGGCACGGCGACCGTCGCTGCCGGCGAAGATCACGTCCTGCATGGAGCCGCCGCGCAGGCTGCTGGGGCTCTGCTCTCCGAGCGCCCACATGACCGCTTCGGCGAGGTTGCTCTTGCCGCTGCCGTTGGGACCGATGACGACGGCCACGCCGGACTCGAGCACCAGGTCGGTGACGCGGGCGAACGACTTGAACCCGCGCACCCTGACGCGCTTGAGGTACACAGGCGGCCTCTCAGTCGCCTGTTGCGGCGCGGCGCGGACGCCGACGCCGCGAGCGCCCGCGACGTTCCGGCGCCGTGTCCGGGGCGGTGTCGGCGGTCGCGCCAGGCGACGTCTCAGGCTCCGCCTCCACGGCCGCCGCAGGAACCGTCTCCGGCACCCGTTCGGCGGCTGCGGCAGGCGGCGTTTCGCCCGGCCCCGGCGATGTGTCGGCGGGCGCCGGCGATGTGTCGGCGGGCGCCGCGGAGTCCACGGCGTCGTCGGCGATGACAGGCAGCGTCTCCGCCGACTCGTCGAGCGCCGCATCCGCCGGTGTCCGCCCCTCCCCGGCGAGCGCCGCCGGCCGACGGCGCCGCGCCAGCAGGCGGACCTTGCGCGGCCGCTGCGAGCGCTCACTGCTGCTCAACTGTACCAACGCCTCACCGGCCGCCATCTGCTCGGCGCGCTTCTTGCTTTGACCCTGACCGCTCCCCAGGACCTCGCCGTCGACGACCGCTTCGACCAGGAAGCGCCGGTCGTGCGCCGGCCCCGTCTGCTCGACGACGCGGTAGACGACGGCACGCGCCGACTTGGCAAGCACCTCCTGCAGCTCCGTCTTGTTGTCGACGTGGCTACGCTCGGCAAAGGCGATGTGCTCGTCGAACGCCTCGATCACCGCCGGCCGCACGGTCTCCAGACCGAACGTGAGAAAAGCGGCCCCGATCACCGCCTCGGTGAGGTCTGCCAGCACGTTGGAGTTGCGGGACAGCTGGCGGACCTCTTCGGGGTCGTGACCGGCGGGAGCGGAGCGGGCCAGCCGGCGACCGAGGTCGTAGGTGGTCGCTACCCGGGCACAGGTCTCGCGGCTCACAACATAGGCGCGCAGACGCGCCAGATGACCCTCGGTGTGGTGCGGGAAGCGGCGGTAGAGTTCGCTGGTGATGCAGAGGCTCAGGACGCTGTCGCCGAGGAACTCGAGACGCTCGTAGGAACGGCCGCGATCCTCGACCAGCGAGGAATGCGTGAACGCCTGGCGCACCAGACGCTCATCGAGCCGGTCGAGCAGATCCTGCAGCTGCAAGGTCACGGAAGCACCTCGTCACACGGACGGACAGGAGAGGGGGACGCCCCCGACGAGACAGGCGGCGTCCCCCTTGATCCCAACGGAACCGGTGTACGCAGCGTCAGGCGGCCGATCGCTGTTCCACGAAGTCGACGGCATCGCCGACGGTCTTGATCTCGGCCGCTTCCTCGTCGGTGATCTTGAGGCCGAACTTCTCTTCCATGGTCATGACGAGCTCGACCAGGTCGAGCGAGTCGGTCTCCAGGTCTTCCTGGAAGCGAGCTTCCTCGGTGACCTTGTCCTCATCGACGCCGAGCGTGTCGACAAGGATGTCCTTGATGCTGCTGAGAATCTCGTCGCGAGTCATGAAGAGCCTCCGGGCGAAGTTTGCCGGTACTCTACCAGAACGTCCGGAAGGCGAAAACGCGGGTCGGCCGCCATCCGAAGCGTCGCTCGCGACCGGATGCCCCGAGCCGTGCCGGCGGTCGCAGACCTCTGCGCGCCGGGACCGATCGTGTCTGTCGGCGGCCGGCGGCGGCGCGACGGGCCGTGTCAGTCGGACAAGCGTCCCACCGCGGCGGGTGGTGTCAGTCGGCGGCCGGCGACCGCGTGACACCCAGATCGGCCTCGATCTGTGCCAGCAGGGTGCCGGCGGCGGCGCGGGCGGCAAAGCGCACGGCGTTCTCGGCGCCGCGGGCGCCGCTGCTGCCGTGGCCGATGACGACCGGTCGCGCCATGCCGAGCAGATGCTGCCCGCCGTACTCCTCGGGATCGAGCGCCGCCCGCACCGCCCGCAGATCGCGACGCAACAGCAGCCCGCCCACCTTGGAGCGCAGCGATCCCCCGACGGCGCTTCTCAGCGTGGCGAAGACGGCCGACCCGGCGCCCTCCGCCGTCTTGAGCGCCACGTTGCCGGTGAAGCCGTCAGTGACCACCACGTCGACCTTGTGCATCAGCAGATCGCGACCCTCGACGTTGCCGGCGAACGTCAGCGACCGATCGTCGGCCAGCAGCCGGTGGGCCTCGATGACCAGCGACGTGCCCTTGGTCGGCTCTTCGCCGATCGAGAGCAGGCCGACAGTCGGCCGCGCGACGCCGAGCAGCTCCCGCGCCAGCGCCTGGCCCATGATGGCGAACTGGCGCAGGTGCTCGGGCCGCACCTCGGCGTTGGCGCCGGCGTCGAGCAGCAGGACCGGTCGCGGTACCGCGGGAAGCACCGTGCAGATGGCCGGCCGCAGCACGCCGCACATGCGGTGGATCTGCAGGACGGCGGCGGCCACGAAGGCGCCGGTGTTGCCGGCCGAGAAGGCCGCCCCGGCCCGTCCTTCGCGGACCAGTCGCGCGGCGACGACCATCGACGCCTCGGGATGCGCCCGCACCGAGCTGACCGGCTCGTCGCCGGCGCCGATCACCTCCGCCGCGTCGACGATCTCGACGGCAGCGGCGCCGGCGCGGCCCGCCACCAGGGGCTCGATCCGCTCCCGGCGGCCGACAAGGATGACGGACACGCCGTCGGCCGCCGCCGCCAGAGCGCCCTCGACGATGGCCTGCGGTGCATTGTCGCCGCCCATGGCGTCGACGGCGACCGGGGCCGCGGGGGACGGGTCCTGGGCCGCCGGGACGGTACTCACGAGAGGTCGGCGACCAGGCGCTCGACGTCGACGCGCTCGGCGACGATCCGGGCGATGAGGTCGACCCGGCTGCGGTCATGCACGCTGATGCGACCGAAGAGGTGACGGAGAGCATCGGCGGCGAAGACCGTGTCCTGCGGCACGGCGATGAGAGCCACGCCGTCCTGCTCGGCCTGCCGCACGACGTCGCGCGACGGCGATGCCGTGCCGGTGAGGACCACGGCGACCGTCGACGACCTGAGAGCGGCCAGGATGAGGTCGTCACGATCGGCTCCGACCACGACGACCTTGTTCGGCGTGCGCTCGAAGTACGCGAGGGCGTGCTCGGGGCCCATGGCCCCGATCAGGTAGCCCTCGGCCAGCCGGTCGGCGGCCGCCGTGCCGGCGAGGAAGGTGCCGCCGACCCCTGCGGCGATGGCTTTCACCGACACCGCGGCGAGCTGCCTGTTGGCCGGGATGACGCCGTAGCCGCGCACCCCGTTGCCGGCCAGGAAGCGACCGTAGTCGTGTTCGACGGCGGCGAGGCGTGTCTCGGGGACCTTGGTGAAGACGACGCCCTGCAGGCGCGCGCGCAGCACGTCCTTGACATAGCAGACATCGTCGAGCTGTCTGGTGCCGGCGAAGCGCGCCACCAGGAGCGCCGGCAGATCGAGAGCGCCGACCACATCGGCGCCGCTGACATGAGCGAAGCGGCCCTGCCACACCTCGCCCAGGCCCTCGCAGACCAGCACCTCGTGTCGCTCTGCGACGCGTGCCCAGGCAGTCCGCAGAACATCCAGCGGCGCCTCGACGTGGGCGCCCTCGGCCGTCTCCACGGCGTTCTCGGTGAGGCGCAACGGGCACAGCGTGCGCGGATCGTCGGGCAGACCGAGCGCCTCGGCGACGAAGGCCGCGTCTTCGTCGAGTCCGGCCGCCGCCTGCCCCGCCGCGTCGATGGGCTTGAAGTACCCGGCGTCGACGCCCCTCTCGTGCAAGGCACGGCAGAGACCGACGGCCAGTGTGGTCTTGCCGGCGCTGGCTTCTGTCGCGGCGATGTAGACGGACTTCATGACGCAGGCGTCCTCACGAGACGGCCCTCAGCGCTGACCGGTCATCTCAGCGCGACGGCCCGGTCAGATGGCCGGTCCTCCCGACGGATGACTGTCACTTCCCGGGCTTCGGCTCCGTGGACAGCGGGACGACCTCGCGGCCCTTGTACGTGCCGCACTTGGGACAGGCCCGGTGCGGCAGCTTGGGGCTCTTGCACTGGGGACAGAAGCTGGCCGTCTCGACGTGCAGCTTGTGCTGCGCGCGCCGCTTGTCTCGCCGGGCCTTGGACGTCTTTTTCTTGGGGACGGGCATGAGTGGTACTCCTTGTGCGCGCCGTGAAGCGACGTGGTTTCGTGAAGGCGTCCGAGGATTATACCCAATCGCCCGCGTCGGCGCGGCCCGGACTCGCGGGACCGCGTCCGTGTCACTCCGGCTCGTGACGATGGCCGGGGCCGGCCTTGTTGAGGTCGGCCCCGCAGACCGGGCAGAGCCCGCGGCAGTCGTCCCGGCAGAGCAGCGTGAGCGGCAGCGCGGTGCCGATGAGGTCGCGCACCCAGCGGCCGACGTCGAGGCTCCAGCCGCTCACGTAAGGCTCGTCCTCGTCGTCGACGCCCTCCGACTCGCCGCGCAGGGCCGTCTCGGTGCCCTCGGCGACGACCTCGATGCGGGCCTCTTCAAGGCACCGCTGACAGGGACCCACGAGCACGGCGACGACCTCGCCGCTGAGCGTGTAGCGATCGCCGACCCTGGCGATGGTCAGGTCCAGGTCGGCCATGCCGCCCTCGGCCTCGTAGGTCTCACCGCCGAGGATGAAGGGCTCGACCTCCACCGGCAGCTCGACCCAGGCCTCGTCGCTGGGGCCGAACGGCAGCGAGCGCAGACTGAAACGACGCACGAGGCGTCACCGACCTCTCGTCGGGTGCGTGCCGTCAGGCCTGCAGATCGGCGTCGCGCCCCTGCAGGCGCTCGCGACCGCGACGCACGGCGGCCAGGAACTTCTCGAGGTTCACCTCGAGGTTTCCCAGCACCTCGTCGGCGTAGTCCTCGGCCCCAAGACGGATCTCGCGCTCGCGCTCGCGCGACTCCTCGATGACCTCTTTGGCCTGCTTCTCGGCGAGCCGCACGATGTCTTCCTCGCTGGCCAGCCGGGTCGCCTTCTCGTTGGCCTCGGCCAGCAGCCGCTCGGCCTCGGCCTTGGCCTCGGCCAGCATCTCCTGCCGCTCCTTGACGATCCAGCGCGCCTGCTTGATCTCTTCCGGGATCGTGGACCGCATCTGGTCGAGGATGTCGTAGATCTCCTCGCGGTCGATCATCACGCTGTCGGTGAGCGGGACGGTACGTGCGTTGTGGATGAGGTCGTCGAGCTTGTCGATGAGTACGAGGACGTCCATGCTTCTGGCCCTCCTTTGGGAGGCTTACGGGCGCCGGGGATAGAGCTCGCTGAGGCGGCGCGCGACCGGCGCCGGCACCAGGTCTTCCACCGGCCCTCCGAAGGAAACGATCTCTTTCACGCCGCTCGAGCTGAGAAACGCATGCTCGGGCGACGCCATCATGAACACGGTTTCTATCTCCGGCGCCATCTTCCTGTTCAGCTGCGCCATGGCGAACTCGTAGTCGAAGTCGCTGATGGCACGCAGACCCTTGAGGATGACCGTGGCGTGCCAGTGCCGGGCGAAGTCGACGACCAGCTCATTGAAGCTGGCGACGGTGACGTTGTCGAGGTCCGCGAGCACCTCTTCGAGGAACGCCCGCCGCTCGGCGATGGAGAACATCGTCTTCTTGCGGGTCGGCTTCTCGATGAGTCCGACGACGACCGTCTGGAACGTGCAGGCTCCACGCCTGATGATGTCGAGATGGCCCACGGTGACCGGGTCGAAGGTACCCGGTACGATGGCCGTCACCCGGTCGGGCATGTCGCCGTGTCCTCCCTGCCTGCCGCTGCGCGGCTCCGTTCGTTGCACAGGACCGTCACGCGAGTGTCGCCGTACGTCCTGGACACCAGTGTGACCAGCGGCACCCGCGGCTCTGCCCTGCGGGCGGACTCGACGACCGCCAGCCCGCCGGGCTCCAGCACCAGCGGCAGCGTGCGTGCCAGCAGAGCCTGGTGGCGCTCGAGGTCGGCGTAGGGCGGGTCCGCAAGGAGCAGAGTATACCGCCTGCCGGCCGCGATCTCGTCCTCGAGGGCGCTGCCGGCCTCGCGCGGCGCCACGCGGGCCCGCGCCGGCGGCACATCGAGGGCGCGCAGATTCTCTCGCAGGGCGCGCAGCGGCGCAGCACCCGACTCCACGAACACACAGGAGTCGGCGCCTCGCGACAGCGCCTCGATGCCCAGGGCGCCGCTGCCGGCGAACAGCTCGACGACGGTGCAGCCGGCCAACTGCCCGGCGGCCTCGCGTGGGCCGCCGCGGCAGTCGGCCGCGTCGGCCGGCGTGAGGCCGCGATCGGAATCATCGGCCGCCTCGCCCGGCACCGGGCAGCTCCGCGGTGCGGTGTCGACGGCCGGCGGCAGGCGACCGGACAGAGCCAGCGAGCCGAGGATGTCGAAGATGGCCTCGCGGACCCGGTCGGACGTCGGCCGCGTGCCGCGGCCGGCCGGCGCCAGCAGGCGCCGGCCGCGCCACTCCCCGCCGATGACTCTGAGGCCCACCCGATCAGTCCGGTCCGGGCGCGGTGTCGCGGCCCAGGATCAGCTCGGCGAGCTGCGGCGGCGCGGCCGACACCGCGAAGGCCTGTTCGAGCACCGCACCGGCAGACGCACGGCGGCCGCCGTCGCGGGCATACGCCGCCGCCAGCAGATCGCCGGACTCCACGGCCTCGCCGACCTTGCGCGACAGCAGCACGCCGGCCGAGGGGTCGACCGGGTCGTCGGTCTGCTGCCGGCCGGCGCCGGCGAGCTGCGCGGCGCGGCCGACCAGGCGGGCGTCGCAGCGGCTCACGAAGCCGCTCGCCGACGCCCGCACCTCGGCCGCCGCCAGACGCTGGTACTCGCCCGGCTTCCAACGGCCGCCCTGCACGGCGACCCAGCGGTCGAACTGGGCCGCGGCGCGACCGTCGTCGAGGGCGGCGGCGGCGCGCCGCCGCCCCTCCTCCTCGTCGACCCCAAGGTCGCTCATCGCCAGCAGCAGCCCCGCCAGCTCCAGAGTGACCGCCCGCAGGTCGTCCGGGCCCTCGCCACAGAGCACCTGCCACGCCTCCTCCACCTCGAGACGGTTGCCCACAGCGCGGCCGAGCGGCTGCTCCATGGCGGTGAACACGGCGGTGACGTGGCGCTGGAAGGCGCTCCCGATCGTCAGACACAGGTCGGCCAGGCGGCGCGCCGCCGGAACGTCGCGCATGAAGGCTCCGGAGCCGACCTTGAGATCGAGCGCCACCGCCGAGGTCCCGCTGGCGACCTTCTTGGCCATGATGCTGGCGGCGATCAACCCCGGCTCGTCGACCGTCGCAGTGACGTCGCGCAACGCGTAGAGCAGCTTGTCGGCCGGGACGATGCGCTCGCTCTGCCCCACCACGGCCACGCCGACACGCTCCAGTTGACGCACGAACTCGCCGTGCGAGAGCTGCAGGCGGAAGCCCGGGATCGAGGCCAGCTTGTCGAGGGTGCCGCCGGTATGTCCCAATCCGCGGCCGCTCATCTTGCCGAAGACGCCCCCGCAGGCGGCCACCAGAGGAGCCAGCACGAGCGTGACGTTGTCGCCGACGCCACCGCTGGAGTGCTTGTCCAGCACCGGGCGTCCGACCGGGGCCAAGTCCATCACCTTGCCGTTGTGCACCATCGCTCGCGCCAGGGCCACCGTCTCCTCCTCCGAGAGGCCGCGCAGCACGATGGCCATCAGCAGGGCGCTGGCCTGGTACGACGCCACGCTCCCGTCGAGCACGCCGCGCACGAAGGCGTCCATGCGCGACTCGTCGAGCTGCCGCCCATCGCGCTTCCAGGCGATGAGGTCGTGCACCACGTCGATCATGCGTCGGTCCCGCTCATGCGTCCCTCCGTCACCACAGCCGCTCATCACCGAGCACGCGACACAGCACCCGCCGGAGCCCGGCGGCGGCGCCGGCCCCGGCGGCCAGCACCTCATCGTGATCGAGGCCGGCGCCAGACCGGTTGGTGACCACCGCCAGCAGACGCACGTCGACGCCGGCATCGAGAGCGGCGCGGACTTCGTGCACCGCCGACATGCCGACCACGTCGCCGAAGCCGGCCAGCCAGGCGGCCTCGGCCGGCGTCTCGTACTGCGGTCCGGCGACGGCCACATAGGCGCCGGCACGCGCCGCCAGGTCCGGCGCCAGAGCGGCCGCCAAACGTGCCGCAGCATCCGCTGCGCAGACCGGCAGGCGCGGCGCCTCCTCGTCCGGCGCCGCCTGGAGGTCGACGACCGTGTGCGCCGCCACCACGTCACCGGGACGCAGGTCGCCGGCCAGCGAACCGGTGGCGCACGTCACGACGAGCCGTCGCACGCCGGCGGCGGCCAGATCACGGACCGGACGTTCCAGCTCGGTGCGGGACCAGCCCTCGTAGAAGTGGCTGCGGCCGAACGCGAGCAGGATCACACCGGGCGCCGTGCCGGAGCCGCGAGCGGCGCCGCCGGACCGGCCCGTCGCGCCCGCCACGAGCAGCCGGCTCCCGTGACCGGCGACGCCGCCGACCGGCCAGCCGAGCCGCGTGTACGGTATCTCGCGCTCCACGGCCAGTCCGTCCGGCTCAACCGCCAGACCGGAGCCGAAGACGACGGCCGCCGACGCCGCCGGGACGCCCCCCCTCTGGACTGCGGCGCGGTCCGTGGGGTTCCCCGGCCCTTCCTCTGATCCCGTGGCGTGCTCCGTAGCCCGCCTCCTCACCCGTCACCGTGGGCAGCCCCGCCGCCGATCACCCGACCGGGCAGCGGCGGCGTCTCCCCAGTGAGCAACGCGAACGCGGTGGCGCCCACGTCCTCAAGACACCCGTCGTACCGTCCCGGCGCCAGCCCCAGCGCCAGCAGCGGCGAGTACTCCCGCGAGTGGTCGGTGCTTGGCGTGGTGGGATCCACGCCGTGGTCGGCGCAGAGGATCATCGCGTCGCCCGGCCGCAGCGTCGCGATCCAGCCGGGCAGCGCCGCATCCACCTCGGCCAGAGCAGCAGCGAAGCCGGCGACATCGTTGCGGTGCCCGTAGACCATGTCGAAGTCGACGAGGTTGGCGAACAGCAGACCGCCGTCCATCTCCCGCAGGTGGCGGAGGCAGGCGGCGATGCCGGCGGTGTTGTCGGTGGTGTGATCGTCGACCGCGATGCCGCGCTGCACGAAGATCTCGCCGATCTTGCCGACGCCGACCACCGGCACGCCGCGTGCGGCGAGCAGATCGAGGTAGGTGTCGCCGACCGGCGGCAGGCTGAAGTCGCGCCGCCGCGGCGTGCGCGAGAACAGGCCGGGATCACCGCTGAACGGACGCGCGATGACCCTCCCAACGGCGTGGTCGCCGCTCAGGATGCGACGCGCGATCTCACACCACTCGTACAGCTGCGGCACCGGCACCACGTCCTCGTGGCAGGCGATCTGGAAGACGGAGTCGGCCGAGGTGTAGACGATGGGACGGCCGCTGCGCAGGTGCTCCTCGCCGAGCTCTGCGATGATGGCCGTGCCCGATGCTGGCCGATTGGCCAGCACGCGGCGGCCGACGGCCGCTTCGAACGGTGCGATCACCTCCGGCGGGAAGCCGTGCGGGTAGGTCGGGAACGGGCGCTCCAGGACGACGCCCATCATCTCCCAGTGACCGGTGGTCGTGTCCTTGCCGGCGCCACGTTCCAGCAGGCGGCCGTACGTGGCGCCCGCCCGCGGGCGCCCCAGCGGCAGCCCGACGACCTCGGCCAGTCCCAGGGATGCGAGGTACGGCAGCTCGACGCCGCTCTGCTCGATGACGTGACGCAGCGTGTGCGAGCCGACGTCGCCGTAATCGGCGGCATCGGGCAGCTCACCGGCGCCGACGCCGTCCAGCACGCAGACGAACACCCGTCTCATCGTCACCTCACCGTTCGCGCCCCGAGAAGCCGCGCCGCAGGGCTCGAGCGCTCCCGGCCGGCCGCTCCACGTCCGCGCCGCGCCGCGACTCAACCGCCGCCGCCCGCGGGAGACCGCCGTCGGCGGGCCCGCGGGTGGCTTTCCAGGAACACCTCGCGCAGGTGCTCCGCCGAGACGTGAGTATAGACCTGCGTCGTCGCCACGCTGGCGTGCCCCAGCATCTCCTGGACGCTGCGCAGGTCGGCGCCGGCGCGGACCAGATGGGTCGCGAAGCTGTGTCGCAGCGTATGAGCGCTGACCGGGCGCTCGATGCCGGCGGCGCGGACGCGCCGGCGCAGCAGGTAGTCGACGCCCTGCCGGGTCAGCGGGCGCCCGTGCGCGTTGAGGAACAGCTCGTCGCGCCGCCGCCCGCGCAGGACCCGGCGGCGACCTTCGCTCAGGTAGCGCTGCACCGCCGCGATCGCGTAGCCGCCGAGCGGCACCACGCGTTCTTTGTCTCCCTTGCCGACGCAGCGCAGCAGCCCGGCCTCCAGATCCACGTCGGCCATGTGCAGCCCCACCAGCTCCGAGACGCGCAGGCCGCAGCCGTACAGCAGCTCGATCATCGCCAGGTCGCGCCGGCCCTCGTCGCCCGAGGCGCGGACGGCCGCCAGGACCGCTTCGACCTCCTCGACGGAGAGGACCCTGGGCAGTGACTGCCGGCGCTTCGGCGGCCGCACCGGCCGCGTGGGGTCGTTCCCGATCCGGCTTTCATTGAAGAGGTAGCGGTAGAAGCCGCGCAGCGCCGACGAGCGGCGCGCCACGCTGGTCGCCGCCCCGCGCCCGCCCGGTCCCGTGAAGTACGCCTCGAGGTCGGCGGCCGTGGCACCGTCGGCGGTCGCTCCGCGCGTCCGCAGGAAGGCCACCAGATCGCGCAGGTCACGCCGGTAGGCGGCCACGCTGTTGGCGCTCAGACCGCGCTCGAACGCCAGGTGATCGAGGTACTCGCTCACCGGCGGCGGCTCGCGTGAGTCGTCGGCCGCAGTGGGCCCGCCGGCACCGCCGCCGCCGGCACGACTCGACGCGGTGAGGCTCATGTCCGGGGCCGGATCCATGGCATGCGATTCGACGCCAGGGCGGCGCCGCCTGCCCGGAGCGTCCCTGCGAAGCCTTCGGAAGCCTTAGGACCTATCCCTCGGGACAGGTCCTTACATCGGACGTCAGTCGGCGCGCCGGCGGCCGGCGGCCCGGGCGAGGCCGTGGACCATGCGATAGGTCTCGACCAGGCTCTGCACCGGCACGTGCTCCTCGGTCGAGTGCACGCGCTCGTAGCCGGCGCTCAGGTTCACGCTGGGCAGCCCGCGGGCGTTGAAGACGTTCACGTCTGAGCCGCCGCCGGTACCCACAAAGCGCGGCTCGATGCCCTGGGCCCGCAGCGCCTCGGCCGCCAGACGCGGCGCCAGCGCCCGTTTCGAGAGGCTGAAGGCCTCATAGTCCTCGACCACGTCCACGACCACGTCGACCCCGACCTCGGCAGCCGCCACGTTGATGGTCTCAAGCATGTGGGCGACCTGGTCGGCCAGACGCTCGGGGTCGCGGCTGCGCGCCTCGCCGCGCAGCACGCAGTGCTCGGGCACGATGTTGGTGGCCACGCCGCCCTCGACGATGCCCACATTGGCCGTGGTCTGCTCGTCGAGCCGCCCGAGCCGCATGGCAGAGATGGCCCGCGAGGCGGCCAGGACGGCGCTGCGGCCCAGCTCGGGCTCTATGCCGGCGTGTGCCGCGGCGCCGCGGAACTCGGCCGTGATGCTGCGCGAGGCCGGAGCCGCGATGATGACCTCGCGCAACGGTCCGCTGCTGTCGAGGACGAACCCGGCCCGCGCCCGGCATGGAGTCAGGTTGAAGGCTTTGGCGCCGCGCAGCCCGACCTCCTCGCAGACCGTGAACAAGACTTCCACGTCGCCGGCCGGTGGGTCGGCGGCGAGGTCGGCCAGCAGCGCCATGAGCGCGTTGACCGCCACCTTGTCGTCGGCCCCCAGGATGGTGTCGCCGGCCGACCGCACGATGCCGTCCTCCACCACCGGCTCTATGCGCCCGGCGACATGCACGGTGTCGATGTGGGCGCAGAGGAGGATCGGCAGACCGTCGCCGGCGCCCTCCACGCGCACAAAGACGTTGCCGCTGCCGGCGCGCGCCGGTCCGGCGGCGTCGTCCTCGACGGGATCGAGGCCCAGATCACGGAGCCGCGCCAGGAGATGATCGGCGAGCGCCCGCTCCTCACCGGCCGGCGACGGGATGCGCACGAGCTCCAGGAAGCCGTCGAGGAGCTCTTCGGCGCTCACCGCGGCACTCATGCCGCACCCGACGCAGCGGCGTCTGCCGGCGCCGGCCGGGCAGCGGCCGACGACGGCTCAGCCTCCGCCGGCCGCTCTTCGCCCCGCCCCGCCTCGCGCTCGGAGCGCAGGTGTGCGGCGCCGCCGACGAGCTCGCGGAACAGCGGCGACGGCCGCGTGGGCCGCGACTTGAACTCGGGGTGGAACTGGCTTGCCACGAAGAACGGGTGGTCGGCCAGCTCGATCGCCTCCACCAGGCGTCCGTTGGGCGAGGTGCCGCAGACGACGAGCCCTGCCCGCTCCAGCCGCGGCCGCAGCTCGTTGTTGACCTCGAAGCGGTGTCGATGGCGCTCGAACACCACGTCGGCGCCGTACGCCGCGTGCGCCCTCGTACCCTTGATGAGGCATACCGGCTCGGCGCCCAGCCTCATCGTCCCGCCCATGTCGCTGATGCCCTTCTGCTCGGGCAGCAGGTCGATGACCGGATACTCGGTGTCTTCGTTGAACTCCCACGAGTTGGCGCCTTCCATGCCGCAGACGTTGCGCGCGAACTCGATGACGGCGCACTGCATGCCCAGACAGACGCCCAAGTACGGCACCCGGTTCTCGCGACAGTACTGCACAGCCTCGATCTTGCCCTCGATGCCACGCATTCCGAAGCCACCGGGGACGATGACGCCGTCGGCGGCGGCGAGCCGCTCGACGACCGTCTCGGGCGTGAGGTCCTCCGAGTCGACCCAGAGGATCTCCAGCTTGCGGCCGTGATGGAAGGCCGAGTGCTTGAGCGCCTCCCACACGGAGAGGTACGCCTCGTGAAGCTGCACGTACTTGCCGACCAGGGCGATGGTCACCGGAGCGGAGCAGGAGTCGATGCGCTCGATGAGGCCGCGCCATTCGGTGAGGTCGGGCTCGTCGGCGGTCTCGAGGTGCAGCATGCGCACCACGAGGTCGTCGAGGCCTTCTTCGCGCAGCACCAGCGGCACCCGGTAGATGTCGTCGGCGTCGGCCGCCGAGATGACGCCCTCCGGCTCGATATCGCAGAAGAGGGCGATCTTGTCGCGCAGGCTGCGCGAGAGCGGCTCTTCGCTGCGTGCCACGATGATGTCTGGCTGGATGCCGATCTCGCGCAGCTCGGCCACCGAGTGCTGGGTCGGCTTGGTCTTCTGCTCGCCGACCACGCCGATCACCGGCACGAGCGTGACATGGATGTAGAGCACGTTCTCACGGCCGATGTCCTTGCGGAACTGGCGGATNNCTCGATGTCGCCGACGGTGCCGCCGACCTCGGTGATCAGCACGTCGCACTGCTGCTGCTGGGCGAGCCTGTGCACGCGGCTCTTGATCTCGTTGGTGATGTGCGGGATGACCTGGACGGTGCCGCCGAGATAGTCGCCGCGCCGCTCCTTGGCGATCACGGCGCTGTAGATGCCGCCGGTGGTGACATTGCTCTCGCGCTGCACGTACTCATCGACAAAGCGTTCGTAGTGGCCCAGGTCCAGGTCTGTCTCGGCGCCGTCTTCGGTGACGTAGACCTCGCCGTGCTGGAAGGGGCTCATCGTGCCGGGATCGACGTTGATGTAGGGATCGAACTTCTGATTGGCGACGCTCAGACCGCGCGCCTTGAGCAGGGTGCCGAGAGACGCGGCGGTGATCCCCTTGCCGAGTCCCGAGACCACGCCCCCCGTCACGAAGATATGCTTCGCCATCCCTTCCCGGACCCTCCTTCTGTCAGTGCCCCTGACCTTGCTGCTGCGCTGCGGACAAGAAAGCGGCGCCGAGAAGCGGCGCCGCGGACACGGTCACGTCGCCGTGAGGTGCGCGGCCGTCGGTGAACGAAGAAGCGGCGCCCAGGAGACGCCGCCGGCGGTGCCACGAATCGACGCCCGCGGCGTCGTGTGCATACGGGAGCAGCAGAGGGAGTCCTGGAGCGGCGGCGGAGGGGGTCGGAAGGCGTCCCGCCCGTGTCTGGCGGGGCACGGCGACCGGATCGGAGAGCCCACGTATCACGGGCTCACAGTATACACGAGGAGGTCGCCGCCGTGTCAGCCGCGTGCCGCGCCGGCACGCGCCAGCAGACTCTCGGCGTGGCGCCGGGCGTCGGTGTCGTCGGGCGAGCTGCCGAGCATGCGGCAGAGCTCCGCGACCCGTGCGGCGCCCTCGACCTGCTCGACGACCGTCTCCGTGACCCCGGCCTCGGGGTCGGCATGCTTGACGATGGCGAAGTGACGGTCGGCGAAAGCGCACACCTGCGGCAGATGGGTGATGCAGATGATCTGCGTGCGCTCGGCGAGCCGCGCCAGGCGCTCGCCGACACCGCCGGCGGTGACGCCGCCGATGCCGGTGTCGACCTCGTCGAAGATGAGCGTGCCGACCTCGGTACCCAGCATCGCGACGCTCTTGAGTGCCAGCATGGCGCGCGAGAGCTCGCCGCCGGAGGCGGTCTCGCGCAGCGGACGCAGCGGCATACCCGGATTGGCCGAGAACAGCAGCTCGATGTCGTCGGCGCCCTGCCGGGTGAGCGCCTCCCAGCCCCGGCCGCGTGAGGTCAGGGCGACCTCGAAGCGCGCGTGCGGCATGGCCAGCGCGTGCAGCTCCGCCGACACCTGGGCCGCGAGCGTGCCGGCATGCTCGCGGCGGGCCGCCGACAGGCGCGTGGCGGCGGCCAGCGCCAGCTCCCGTGCCGCCGCCAGCCGCTCTTCAAGGCCCTCCGCGTCGGCCTGCTCTGCGCGCAGCGCCTCGAGACGGGCCGAGGCCGTGTCCCGGTAGGTCAGCACCTCCGCGATCGTGCTGCCGTACTTACGCTTGAGGCCCTGCAGCACGTCGTGACGCCGCTCGACCGCATCGCGCCGCTCGGCGTCGGTATCGAGCGACTCGACATAGTCCTGGAGCGCGTAGGCTGTGTCCTCCAGCTCGGCGGCCGCCGCCAGCAGCCGCTCGGCGAGCGGCTGCACGGACGGGTCGATGGCCGCCGCCTCGTCGACCAGCTGACGGGCGCTGCGGACCTGGTCGAGACCGGCCGACTCGGACTCTCCGGACAGCAGGGTGAGGGCGCCGCCGACCCGTTCCAGCAGCTTCTCGGCGTTGCGCTGCCGCCGGCGCTCGGCCGCCAGCTCCTCGTCTTCCCCCGGGCCCGGCGCGGCATCGTCTATCTCGGCGATCTGGAAGTCGAGCAGTCCGGCTTCCCGGGACCGTTCCTGAGCCTCGCCCTGCGCCTTCTCCAGACGCCGCTCCAGCTCCCGCGCCGCCGCATGCGCCTGGCGATACTCCTCGGCCAGCGCCGGCAGCAGCGCCGGTGCGGAGGCGTCGAGCAGGTCCATCTGCCGCTCGAGATGCAGCAGGTGCGCGTGTTCGAGCTGCCCGTAGAAAGCCACCCGCTCGCGCACGACCTCCTCGACGGCCGCCGCCGACGAGAAGCGGCCGTCGAGAAACGCCCGCGACCGGCCTTCGACGGGGATCTCGCGACCGACGGCGACCTCGTGGGCAGCGGACGCCTGCTGAGTCGCGTCCACATCCTCGAACACCGCCTGGACGACGGCAGACGAAGCGCCGGCGCGCACCAGATCGGGGCCGGCCTTCTGCCCCATCAACAGGCCGAGCGCCTGGGCGAGAAGCGTCTTGCCGGCGCCTGTCTCTCCGGTGATGACGTTGAGTCCCGGGGCGAAGCGCAGCCGCGCCGCCGCGATGAGCAGCAGATCGTCGATGGTCAGCTCGGCGAGCATCAGGGTCCCCTCAGGACGCGCCCGTCACCGGCGCTCCGGCAGGAAGGCGCCGAACAGCTTCTCCTCGACGTTGCGGTAGAACGTCCCCGTGTCCCGCACCATCAGGCGTGCGTGCAGTGACGAGGCGGTGACCGTGATCACCTCGCCGCACGCCAGGCTGCCCACCTCGCGGCCGTCGGCCATGACCACGACCGCGTCGCAGGGAGCGCCGTTGCGCACCGTGAGCACGTGGTCGGGCCGCAGGACGAGCGGACGGAAGCCGAGTGAGTGCGGGGCGATGAAGTTCAGCACCAGAGCGGCGGCATCCCAGACCACTACGGGCCCACCGCACGAGAGGTTGTAGGCCGTGGAACCGGCCGGCGAGGCGATGACCATGCCGTCGCAGGTCATGACCCCGACCGGGATGCCGGAGATCGTGTACTCGAGGCGCGCCACCCCATGCGGAGTCTGCCTGATGAGGACGATATCGTTGACGGCGGCATGACGACCGCCGTTGAAGCGGGCCTCGACGGTGAGCAGCTCGATGACCCGGTAGCGACCGGCGACGACCGCTGCCAGCCCTTCCTGCCAGCCCACCGGCGGCAGGTCGGCCAGAAAGCCGACATTGCCGAAGTTGACGCCGATGGTGGGCACCGGCGTGCCCAGAAGCCGGCCCATGGAGCGCAGGATGGTGCCGTCGCCGCCGAACACCAGACACGCGTCGACGTCGTCCTCCTGCCCTTCTGAGACCTCACGATAGCCGAGCTCCAGGAGTCGTGTGTGCTTCTCGAGCTCCCGGGCCGGTACCAGCAGCTCGACACCCAGGCTGTCGCGAGCGGCCGCCAGATCGTGCAGGGCACGCTCGGTATCGCCGGCGATGAGATGCGTCAGGACCAGCAGTCGATGCAGGGGCTCACCCACCGACCGCCTCCACCGCCCGGACGACGGCGCCGACTGCGTCGACGCGGCCGCCGGCATGCTCGGAGCGAGCGTCACAGAACGAGATGAAGTACTCGACGTTACCTTTGGGGCCGGGGTGTCCCGAGTCGCAGACGCCCAGCACCGCAGCGCCGCGCTCCTCCAGCCACGCGGCGACCCGCTCCAGGACGTCGCGATGAACGGCCGGGTCGCGCACGACACCCCCTTTGCCGACCTTGTCGCGGCCGGCCTCGAACTGCGGCTTGACGAGAGCCAGGCCCCGGTAGCCGGGGCGGGCGCATTCTAGCACAGCGCCCAGGGCCAGCGTCAGGGAGATGAACGACAGGTCGGCGGTGACAAATGTCGGTGCAAATGGGAGACATTCGCAGCGCAGATCGCGCGCGTTGGTGCGCTCCAGCACGTGCACGCGTGAGTCCTGCCGCAGACGCCAGTCGAGCTGCCCGTAGCCCACGTCGACCGCCGCCACGCGCGCCGCGCCGCGCTGCAGGAGACAGTCGACGAAGCCGCCGGTAGAGCTGCCCAGATCACAGACCGACTCGCCGGCGACATCGACGTGCAGGGCGTCGAGGGCGTGCGCCAGCTTGTCGCCGCCGCGTGAGACGTAGCGGCGGCGCTCGGCCACCGCCACCTCCGCGTCGGGCGGCACGGCGTGGCCGGCCTTGGTGACGACCGCGCCGGCGACATGCACCTCACCGGCCAGGACGGCGGCGCGGGCCTGAGCGCGCGACGGGAAGAGGCCGCGGCGCACGAGCAGCTCGTCCAGCCGCTCGGCCACGGCTCAGGGCTGCTGCAGTGCGAGCGCCGGTGCTCCCAGCGCCGCCGCAGCCACGGCCTCGGGCGTGAGGCCCACATCGGCCAGCAGACGCTGCCGCTCGCCATGCGGGACGAAGGCATCGGGCAGGCCGACCCGCACGACCTCGCCGCGGTGGTCGGCCAGGCACTCGAGCACGGCGCTGCCGAAGCCGCCCTGCAGCGTGTTCTCCTCCACCGTCACGATGCGTTCGTGCTCGTCGGCCAGCTGTGCCAGCAGCTCCTCGTCGAGCGGCTTGACGAAGCGGGCGTCGACCACCGTCGGCGGCGGGCCGCTGCGGGCGATCAGCTCGGCCGCTGCCAGGCTGATCCCGACACCGCTGCCGATGCCCACCAGCGCCACGCGCTCGCCCTCCCGCAGGACCACGCCGCGGCCGATCGGCAGCCTCCGCAGCTCCGCGGGCGGCGAGAACGGCGCCGCCATGCCACGCGGGTAGCGCAGCGCCGCCGGGCCGTTGAGCTGCAGCGCCGTGTGCAGCATGTGCTGCAGCTCCTCCTGGTTCGAGGGCGCCATGACGACCATCCCCGGCACCAGTCGCAGATACGAGAGGTCGAAGGCGCCGTGATGCGTGGGCCCGTCGTCGCCCACCAGGCCGCCGCGATCGACGGCCAGGACCACCGGCAGCTTCTGCAGGCCGACGTCCTGGATGAGCATGTCAAAGGCGCGCTGCAGGAACGTCGAGTAGACGGCCACCACCGGACGCAGCCCGCCCAGAGCCAGCCCACCGGCGAAGACCACAGCGTGCTCTTCGGCGATGCCGACGTCGTAGAGCCGCTCCGGAAACTCCTGTTCGAAGGCCTCCAGGCCGGTACCCTGCGTCATGGCGGCGGTGACGGCCACCACGCGCGCGTCGCGGCGCCCCTCGCGGACCATCGCCTGCCCGAAGGCATCGGTGAACGTGGTCCCCGGCGAGCTCTTCTGACGCTCGCCGTTGCTGACCGTGAACGGGCCGGTGCCGTGGTACTCCGTCGGCTGCTCCTCGGCCGGCTCGTAGCCGCGCCCCTTGACCGTCTTGATGTGGACCACCACCGGGCGTCGTGTGTCGATGGCCTGGCGCAGGCTCTCGCGCAGCGCGTGCAGATCGTGCCCGTCGACGACGCCGAAGTAGGCGAAGCCGAGCTCCTCGAAGAACATGCCGGGGACGATGAGCGCCTTCATGCTCTCCTTGACGTCGCGACCGAGGTTGTAGGCGCGCTCGCCGATGGCGGGGATGCGCGCCACGCCGTGCTCCAGCTCCTCGCGCAGACGCGTGAGCGTCGGGTCCATGCGGATCCGGTTGAGATAGAGCGACAGGGCACCGACGTTGGGCTTGATCGACATCTGGTTGTCGTTGAGCACCACGACCAGCGGCACGTGCGACTGACCGGCCTGATTGAGCGCCTCGAAGGCGACGCCGCCGGTGAGCGCCCCGTCGCCGATCACGCACACCACGTGACCGTCCTGCTCGCCGGCCAGACGGGCGGCCTCGACGAGCCCGAGCCCGTAGCTGATCGACGTCGAGGCGTGGCCGGTGCCGGCCACATCGTGCTCGGACTCTGTCCGGCAGGGGAAGCCCGACAGCCCGCCGTACTGCCGGATGCACGAGAAGTCCTGCCAGCGGCCGGTGATGATCTTGTGGGCGTAGCACTGGTGCCCCACATCCCACACGATGCGGTCGCGCGGACTCTCGAGGATGCTGTGCAGCGCCACCGTGAGTTCGACGACGCCGAGGCTGGCGGCGAGGTGTCCGCCGGTGCGGCTTACGCAGGAGACCATGAACGTCCGGATCTCCTGCGCAAGCTGCGCAAGCTGCCTGTTCGTCAGAGAGTGAAGATCTGCCGGCGACTCGATGGTCGGCAACAGCGTGAGCGGATCGTCCATGGGCTCCCAGTATACAACCGCGCCTGCGCGACGCCGCCCGCAGCCGTCACGGCACGTCGCCGGCCCGTCGGGCCGCCGTCACGGCGCGTGCGACCGCCGTCGAGACACGACCGCCTCAGCTCTCGCGATCGAGGATATAGTCGGCCACCGCCGCCAGGCTGCTGCCGTCGCCGGGCAGCCGGTCGAGCAGCTCGCGGCTGCGCCGGTGCGCCTGACGGGCGAGGTCGCGAGCGCCGGCGAGCCCGTGACGCGAGACGTACGTGAGCTTGGCCGCCTGGGCGTCCTTGCCGGCCGTCTTGCCCAGGCTCTCGCTGTCGCCGACCACGTCGAGGATGTCGTCGACGATCTGGAAGAGCAGTCCCAGCTCGGCGGCGAAGGCGCGGTACTCCTCGACCGCCGCCTCGCGGGCGCCACAGAGCAGCGCCCCGCAGACGACGGCCGCCTCGATGAGGCGACCGGTCTTGAGCTCGTGCATCGTCCGCAGATCGACGTCGACGGCACGGGTCGAGACGATGTCCATGTACTGGCCGCCGACCATGCCCCCCAATCCGGTGGCACGCGCGATCTCTCCCAGTACGTGGACAAGAGTGGACGCGGCGGCTTCCTGGCGGTCCAGCACCAGCGAGAAGGCCTCCGCGAACAGGCCGTCGCCGGCCAGGATAGCCACGTCCTCCCCGTAGACCACATGACACGTGGGACGACCGCGACGCAGATCGTCGTCGTCGATGGCCGGCAGGTCGTCGTGGATGAGCGAGTAGGTGTGGATGAGCTCGAAGGCCGCCGCCGTGGGCAGCATGGACTCCGGCGGCCGGCCGCAGCTCTCGGCGACCGCCAGCGTGAGTACGGGACGGATGCGCTTGCCGCCGGCCAGCAGCGAGTACCGCATCGCCTCGGCGAGCTCGGCGCGCAGCCCCTGCGCGGCGAAGTCGAGGCTCTCGAGGTACCGTTCGACGAGCGTGCGCAGATGCTCCGGATAGCCGCCGTCCGGCGGGTCGGGCGCGCCGCTCATGCCTGATCGCGGCCCACGTCTTCAAGCAGACGGGCGGCCTCCTCGGCCAGCTCGGTCGCCTGTTCGAGCAGCGTGACGCTCACCTCGCTCGACGTGGCGCCGCGCAGCCGGTCCTCCAGGTCGCGCAGCTCGTCGGCGATGGTCTGGACCCGGTCCAGCGTCGCCGAGTCGGTCTCGTGTCCGTCAGTGCTCATCGGTCGCCTCCAGCTCCTCGACCGTCGTCGCCCGGCTCACCCGCCGGCACACCGTCGCCTGCCGCTTCCCGGACGGCCGCCGCTCCACCCTCGGACGGCGCCGTTCCTCCTGCCGCAGACTGGCCCGCCCGCTCCCGCACATAGGCGCCGAGGATGCCGTTGACGAGCGACCCGGCGGTGTCGGTGGAGTAGCGACGGGTCAACCGCACAGCCTCGTCGACGGCCACCTCGGGCGGCGTGACGGCGGCGTCGATCTCGAAGACAGCCAGCCGCAGCACGCTGCGCTCGAGCGGCGCCAGCCGCTCGACCGCCCAGTCGCGACTGAAGCCGGCGATCGTGGCGTCGAGGCGTCCGGTGTCCGCCAGCACGCCGCGGACGCACCCCACCGTGAACCCGTCCGGGGCGTAGCCCTCGCGTTCGCGCAGCTCGTCGAAGAGTCGTTCCACACGCTCGCCCCGCACCTCATGCTGGTAGAGGACGAAGAGGGCGTCGCGGCGCGCCTGCTTGCGGCTCGGGCGTCGCGCCATGGTCAGCCGGCCGCCGCGGCCGGATCGATCCCGCTGCGGCTCACAGGGGCTCGATGAGGAACAGCTCCTGGCCGTACTCGACCGGTTCCCCGTCCTCCACACGCACCGCGCGGACGATGCCGTCGAGCTCGGCCGAGAGCTCGTTCATCAGCTTCATCGCCTCGAGGATGCACAGCGTCTGCCCATGGCGGACCTCGTCGCCCTCGTTGACGAACGGCGGCGCCGTCGGTGACGGCGAGCGATAGAAGGTGCCGACCATCGGTGAGCGCACCACCTGATACCCGTTCGCCTGCGCGTCGGCCGGCGCCGCCGCAGGCTCGGCAGCCGCCGGAGCTGCCGGCGTCGCCGACGCGACGACCTGGCCGGTCTTGCGGATGCTGATCTTGAGGTCGCCCTCTTCGATGACGACCTCATCGATGTCGCTCTCGTCGACCACGGCCAGGATGTCCTTGACGCGATCGCCGAGCTCGGCGCTCACCGCCGCCTCGCCGGTACTGCGCAGGAAGTGGTCGTGGGTGCCGAACACGTCGGCCTCGGGACCGACGTGGTGTCGCTCCAGGTAGGCGCGCGCCGTCTGCGGGAACAGGGCGTAGCTGAGCACGTCGTCCTCAGAGCGCGCCAGATCGCCGATCTCGGCGGCGAAGTCCTCGAACGTCTCGTCGACGAGGTCGGCCGGGCGCACCGTGATCGGCTGCTCGTCGCCGAGCACGCGCCCGACGATCTCCTGCGACACCGGGCCGGGAGCGGCGCCGTAACGGCCGCGGAGGTACGCCTTCATCTCATCGGGCACGATGCTCCAGCGCTTGCCCGACAGGACGTTCAACACCGCCTGTGTGCCGACGATCTGGCTCATCGGGGTCACCAGCGGCGGGAACCCGACCTCGGCCCGCACCCTGGGGATCTCCTCGAGGACCTCGGGCAGCCGGTCGAGCGCGTTCTGCTCCTTGAGCTGGCTCTCCAGATTGCTGATCATGCCGCCCGGGACCTGGTGCTCGTAGACCTGCATATGGGTCAGCGAGGTCACACCTCGGTCGTAGCCGAGACGCTGGCGGACGCCCTCGAAGTACTTGGCGATCCGGAACAGCTTCTCGAGGTCGAAACCGGAGTCGTACGGCGTGCCGATCAGCGCCGTCACGACCATCTCGGTGGCCGGCTGCGAGTTGCCGAACGCCATCGGCACGGTGGCGGTGTCGATGACGTCCACGCCGGCCTCGATGGCCTTGAGGTAGGTCATCGGGGCGAGGCCGCCGATGTAATGGCAGTGGAGCTGGATCGGGACCTCGATCTCCTCCTTGAGGCGACCGATGAGCTGGTCGGCGTAGTAGGGCGAGAGCAGCGCCGCCATGTCCTTGATGCAGATGGAGTCGGCGCCCATGTCGACCAGCTTGCGGGCGACCTCCAGGTAATGGTCGAGCGAGTGCACCGGCGAGATCGTGTAGACCACGGCGCCCTGGAAGTGCTTCCCGGTCTCCTTGATCGCCGCCGCCGCCGTCTCGAAGTTGCGGATGTCGTTGAGGGCGTCGAAGACGCGGAAGATGTCGACACCGTTCTCGGCCGCGCGGTACACGAACCGGCGCACGATGTCGTCGCCGTAGTGACGGTAGCCGACGAGGTTCTGCCCGCGCAGCAGCATCTGCAGCGGCGTGCGGCTGGCGTGGTTCTTGATGAGTCGCAGCCGTTCCCACGGGTCCTCGTCGAGGAACCGCAAGCACGCGTCGAAGGTGGCGCCGCCCCAGCATTCCAGCGAGTTGAAGCCGACGTCGTCGAGCGCCTCGACGATGGGGAGCATGTCGGCGGTCCGCATGCGCGTGGCCCAGAGCGATTGATGGGCGTCGCGCAGCGAGGTATCGGTGATCCTGATCCGGCGTTCGCGCACGGTGCCTCCGTTCCGCAGCCCCGGGCGCTCTAGGCGCGCGAGAGGTACGCGCCGTTGCGCGTATCGACCTTGATCTTCTCGCCCTGCTCGATGAAGAGCGGGACCTGGATGCTCACACCGGTCTCCAGCGTGACCGGCTTGGTGCCGCCCTGGGCGGTGTCGCCGCGGACGCCGGGCTCGGCCTGCGTGATCTCGAGGACGACGGTGGTGGGCGGCTCCACGGCAAAGGGCTTGCCGTCGAGCTCGAGCAGGTCGACGTTGCCGCTCTCGACCACCCAGCGCAGCGCCTCGGCCGCCATGGCCGGCGTCACCGAGACCTGCTCGAAGCTCTGCTCGTCCATCAGCACCACCTCTGTCTCGGTCTGATAGAGGTACTGCATCTTGCGCGACTGCGTGTGGACGCGGGTGAACTTCTCCCCGGCCCGGAAGGTCCTGTCGAGGACGGCACCGCTGGCCATGTTCTTGAGCCGGGTGCGCACGAAGGCGCCGCCCTTGCCGGGCTTGACGTGCTGGAACTCGACGATGCTGAACGCCTCGTTGTCGACCTCGATGGCCATGCCGTTCTTGAATTGGGCGGTTGAGACTACTTCGGCCATTGACTCCTGCTCTCGTTACGCTCTGGCGATCTGGAACGCATAGTCTACAACGGCCGGTCAGTCGACCTCGCGCAGCTCCTTCGTTGAGCACGTCAGCCGCTCGCAGCCGGCGGCGGTGACGACCACCGTGTCCTCGATGCGCACGCCGAGTTCACCCTCCAGGTAGATGCCGGGTTCCACGGTGTGCACCATGCCCACCGCCAGCCGGTCGCCGCGACGCTTGCCGAGCATCGGCAGCTCGTGGACCTGGAGGCCGACGCCGTGGCCGGTGCCGTGACCGAAGGCGTCGCCGTAGCCGGCAGACTCGATGACGTCGCGGGCGGCGGCATCGACGCTGCGGCCGTCGACCCCGGGCCGGGCGGCCGCCAGACCGGCCAGCTGGGCCGCCAGCACGATCTCGTAGATCTCCCGTGCTCTCTGTCCCGGCGTGCCGACCGCGAACGTCCGCGTGATGTCGCTGCAGTAGCCCTGGAAACGGGCGCCGGCGTCGATGAGCACCAGCTCGCCGCGTTCGATACGCCGCTCGCCCGGGATGGCGTGCGCCAGCGCCGCCCGCCGACCGGCGGCCACGATCGTCTCGAAGGACGGCCCCTCGGCGCCCAGCTCGTGCATCAGGGTCTCCAGGCGCCAGGCGACCTCAGCCTCGGTGCGCCCCTCGAGACCCTCCGCGACGAGCAGCTCGAGCGCCTCGTCGACGATCGCCGCCGCCTGCGCCAGCAGTCGCAGCTCGCCTTCGTCCTTGACCATGCGCTGCCGCACGACGGCGGCGCCGAGGTCGCGCAGCGGGCCGCGATGCAGACGGCGCAGCCGGCGCCAGTCGGCGTAGATCGTGTGGCCGCCCTGGAAGCCGAGCGCCGCCGTCTCCCCCAGCTCGCGCCGCAGAGCGGCCACGGCATCGTCCGGCAGCCGCTCGGTCTTCTCCAGATCGAAGCCCGCCACCTCTTCGGCCACCTGCGCCCAGTAGCGGGAATCGGTACAGATGAGACCGATCACGCCCGGCGCGTCCGTCCCGCCCGGCTCGGCGCCCGCCGTCTCTGCCGGATCGGCGCCGACGAGCAGCATCGTGTCGTCGCCACGGAAGCCGGAGAGGTAGCGTACATCGTGCGGCTCGGCGATCAGCGCCGCATCGAGCCGCCGCCCCGCCAGATACCGGCGCAGGGCCGTCACGCGCGCGGTCGTCGGAGCTTCCCACTTCGTCGGTACGGTCATCTTCCACCTCCCCTGCAGCCCTGCCGCCGACCTTCAGTCGCGCAGAGATACCGGCCTCGACGTGGCCGGAGATGCGAGCGGGGCGACGCAGTCACACCGCTCACTCGTCGCTCGGCTCCGCCCGCCACGGACTCCTGCCCGCCGCGACCTGCCGGGCCAGCTCGTCGACCGCCTCCAGGTAGCCTTCCAGACCCTTGCCGGCCACCCGCACCGTCGCCAGGTCGGCGATCACCGAGATCCGGCGCCACTCCTCGCGCGCATCGACGGCCGAGAGATGGACCTCGGCGATGGGCACAAGGATGAGTTCCAGAGCGTCACGGATGGCGTAGCTGTAGTGCGTCCAGGCGCCGGGGTTGATCATCAGCGCATCGATGTCGGAGCCGGCGAGGTGATGCAGGTGCTCCACCAGCACGCCTTCGTGGTTGCTCTGGAACGTGCCGGTGGCGAAGCCGCGATCGCGCGCATAGCGCGCTACCCGCTGCTCCAGCTCGGCCAGCGTGAGCGTCCCATAGTGCTCGCGCGACCGCTTTCCCAGCATGTCGAGGTTGACGCCGTGCACCAGTGCCAGACGCCTCAACGAGCTGCCAGCCATGCGATCACCTCCTCGATGTCCGCAGTCGAGACGTGCACCCCGCGGACCGGTCGACCGAGATCCTCAAGCAGCACGAAGGGGACGTGGTCTGCCACCGCCTTCTTGTCGCGCGACACCAGCCCGGCCACTGCCTGCAGATCGACACCTTCGAGTCGCGAGGGCGCCCCGGCGGCCTGAACCAGACGCTCGCCGCGCGCGGCCTGCGCCGCGTCCAGCCCGGTCAGACGCTGCGACAACCACAGGGCGGCGTGCAAGCCCAGCCCGACCGACTCGCCGTGCGAGTAGAGCGAGAAGCCGCCGGCCGCCTCGATGGCGTGCCCGATCGTGTGACCAAGGTTCAGCAGATGCCGTTCGCCGCTCTCCTCGCGTTCGTCGGCGACCACCACGGCCGCCTTGTACCGCACGCACTCGGCGATGATCTCCTCGTCACAGAGCGCCACGGGGTCGGGCTCCAGCCGCGGTACCGGTCCAGACGGCGCCGGCCGCGGCGGTGCGGACTTCGGCGGCGCGGAAGCCGAGCCTGCGGACTCCGGCGGCAGGTCCGCGCCGGTGCCCGGCGCCAGCGCCGCCTCGAGGCGCGCCAACGTCGGCTCGCCGCTGAGCAGCCCGTACTTGACCACCTCGGCGGCTCCGTTGCGGCGTTCGGCCGCCGTGAGCGTCGCGAGCGTGCCGACATCGGCCAGCACCAGGCGCGGCTGGTAGAACGCGCCCACGTGGTTCTTGCCGGCACGGAAGTCCACGCCGACCTTGCCGCCGACGGCGGCATCGACCTGCGCCAGAAGGCTTGTGGGCGCCTGGACCAGCAGCAGCCCGCGCAGGTACGTCGCGGCGACGAAGCCGGCCAGATCGCCGATCACGCCGCCGCCGAGGGCGACCACGGCATCGGCGCGTGTCATCTTGCGTTCGTAGAGCACGCCGTACAACTCCTCGGCGCGGGCGAGCGTCTTCTGGTCCTCGCCCGGCGGCAGCACCACGTGCGAGACGGTCATGCCGGCTTCGTGCAGGGAGGCACTGAGGCCGTCGAGGTAGTGCCCGGCCACGTTCTGATCGCTGACGATGACCAGCCGGGCGGCGCCGCAGGCGGCCCGTATCCGCTCGGCCGCTTCGTCGAGCACGCCGTGACCGACGACCACCTGGTACGGCCGCGGCCGTGTCTGGACGGTCACCGTGATCACGACGACGCCTCGCAGCCGCAGGCTTCCACGATCTCGCCGGTCACCGCGTCGACGGTGCGGTCGGGGCCGTTGGCGATGCGGACGCTGGCCACCTCCTGGTACAGCGGCTCGCGCTCGGCCAACAGGACACGGAACGTCTGCTCGTCGGCGGCCAGTGGGCGCCCTCCCTCGGCCGCCCGGTCGTACAGGACCTGGACCGGCGCCGTGAGCCAGACGACGCACGGCAGCCACTGCAGCGCCTGCCGGACGTCCGCCGAGGTGACCGCGCCGCCGCCCAGGGCCACGACGCAATCGAAGCGCCGCGCCTGCTCGAGCGCGTCCACGACCACGTCCCGCTCGATGGAGCGGAAGCAGGCCTCGCCGCGATCGGCGAACAGACGCTCGATGGAGCCGCACTGCTCGGCGATGAGCGCGTCGGTGTCCACGAAGGGCAGCCGCAGACGATGCGCCAGCGCCATGCCGACGCGGCTCTTGCCGGCACCCATGAAGCCGACCAGCGCCACGGACGCACCGCGGTCGCTCGCGGCGCCGCTCATGCGTCGCGGCAGCGCCGGCGCGCGGCGGTCACGGCGTCGGTCAGCTCGTCGATGGTGGCCGACCCGAAGCGATCGACCAGCGCATCGGCCAGGCAGAGCGCCACCGCCGCCTCCCCGACCACGGAGGCGGCCGGGACGGCGCAGACGTCGCTGCGCTCGTAGCGCGCCTCGACAGGACGGTGGCTTTCGAGCTCGACGCTGTGCAGCGGGCGACGCAGCGTCGCGATCGGCTTCATCGCCGCCCGCAGCACGATCGGCTCGCCGGTCGACATACCGCCCTCGATACCGCCGGAGCGGTTGCTCGTCCGGCGATAGCCGTCGCGTTCGTCCCAGGCGATCTCGTCGTGGACCGCCGAGCCGGGCAGCGCCGCCGCGGCGAAGCCCAAGCCGATCTCGACGCCGCGGATGGCCGGGATGCTCATCACCGCCGCGGTCAGTCGGACGCCGAGGCGGCGGTCGCCCTGGACGTAGCTGCCGACGCCCGGCGGAAAGCCGGTCGCCACCACCTCGAAGACACCGCCGAGCGTGTCGCCGGCCGCCGCGGCGTCGTCGATGGCCGCGCGCATGCGCTCGCTGACCTCGGGATCGGCGCAGCGCAAAGGATCGTCGTCGATGCCGGGGGCGGGCAGCCTGCCGGGCTCGATCGCCACGTCGCCGACCCGCACCACGTGGCTCACGACGCCGCACCCGACATCCTCGAGGATGCGCCGTGCCACGGCGCCGCAGGCCACGCGGGCCGCGGTCTCGCGGGCGCTGGCACGCTCGATGACGTCGCGCAGGTCGGGCGAGCCGTACAGGAGCGCCCCACCGAGGTCGGCGTGCCCGGGCCGTGGCACGCGCACCGGCTCGGCAGGGGCGTCGACCGGCTCGACGCTCAGGACGTCGGCCCAGTTCTCTGCGTCCCTGTTCGCGATCGTCATCGCGATGGGAGCCCCGGTGGTGCGTCCGTAGCGCACGCCGGCGGTAATCTGGGCGCGATCGACCTCGATCTGCATCCGGGGACCACGGCCGTAGCCCATCTGGCGGCGCCGCAGGTCGCGGTCGATCGACTCGGCGGTCAGCCGCAGCCGCGCCGGACACCCGTCGACGACGGCCGTCAGCAGACGGCCGTGCGACTCACCGGCGGTCAGGAAGCGCAGGGCAGCCATGGCCCGCAACAGTACCGCACGCCGACCGGCGAGGGCAATGCGTGCGTGCCGGCGCTACTTCTCGATGGACTGCCCGACGCGCAGGACGAGCGTGTCGTCGCCGTGCAGGATCGTCACGGTCTGGGCGCCGGGGTCTATGGCCAGGACCTTGATCTGACCCCAGTCGGTGTCGACTTGATCGCCGACCTCGAGGTCCGCATACGTGACGCCGTCGACCGCGATGGTGGCCGTATCGACGCCGTTCTGCGTGTTGATGCTCCGCAGCTCGACGGTGTGGCCGTCGTCGCCACCGCCGCCACCCCCACCGTCGTCGTCGCCACCGTCGTCGTCGCCGTAGTTGAGGCTGACGACCGAGATGCGGAAGCTCTCGCCGGTGTCGGCGGTCGTCACGACGACCTCCTGGCCCTCAGCCACCTCGACCGACGAGCTGCCGTCGTCGAACGTCTGGCCGTCGATGAGCTCGAAGGTGACCCCCGACGACGTGACGTCGGCGACGTAGAACGCCGGGTCGTCGAGCGGCGTCTCGTCGCCGGCCACCACCGTGTCGGGGATGCCGCCGATGGTGACGTCGGCGGAGAGAGGCTCGTCTGGCGACACCGTCTCGGTCGGCGTGGGCGTCGGCGTCGGCTCGGGCGAGAAGCCACCGAGCGGCGCGAACGGGTCCTTGGCGGTGAAGAGGTCGAGGATCGGCTCCTGCTTGGCCGGGTCGAGAAGCGTCGTGCCCACGTCGCCCGTCGCCTCAGTCCCATCGGTCGCCGCGACGCCGGTCAGATCGCCGCCGCCGCCGACCGAGCCCATGGTGGTGGTGCTCCCACCGTCGCCGCCCAGCACCGCCAGGGCAATACCGCCGCAGATCACGGCGAAGGCGACGACGATCATCGCAACCCAGCGGCCGCTGATCATGGCGCCTCCTCGGTGGAGGTCGGGGTGGGCAGCTCCGTGCCCTCGGGTGTCGGGACGGCGGTCTCGCTGTCGGTGGGCGAGGGGCTCGGCAGTGGCGCCGGCGGCGTGACGTTGGCCGTGCTGCTGCCGGGCGTCGACCACAGGTACGCGTTGACGGTCAACTGGATCTGCAGCGGCTCACCCGCCTGCGCGCCGCCGGTGACCGAGAGCACAGACACCTGCAGCAGGCGCCCGGTGACCAGGAAGGCGTTGTTGCGATACTCCACGTAGCTCTCGAGCCGGAAGAGGAAGTCCTCGAGGTCGAAGTACTGCCCCGAGAACGCCAGCGTCATCGTCTGCACGCTGAACGGCTGGCCGGGCGCGATCTCCCCCGGCTGGATGCTGACGAAGTCGAGCCCCGCTTCCTCGGCGGTACGCGTGAGTTCGATGATGATCGAGGGGATGCCCGACTGGCTGGGCAGCATCTTGTTGAGCCGCAGCAGGTCGGCGCGGGTCTGCGGCGAGGTCTTCTCGTAGCCCTTGAGGCGGGTCAGCTCGTTCTCGGCCTCGGTGACCTGCTGCCGCGTCTCGTCGATCTGCCTGTCCAGATCGCTCGATTCCTTGCGCAGCGGGTTGTAGAAGAGGAAGAACCAGGCGACGCAGACCACGACGATGATGACGCCGGTGATGATGTAGATCTCTTTGCCGCGGAGCCTCACTGCCCCTCGCTCCCGGTCGGCTCTGTGGTCTCGACCGGCGCCGTCTCGCCGCCGGAGGCGGCACTCGGCGTCGCCGGCAGGGCGAACGGCGCCGGACTCTGGAACGGCCGCAGGCTGGCGACGATCTGGAACGTCACCACCGACTGCGTGGTCGTCTCGCCGGTCTCGCCGGTCTCAGCGCCGCTGGCGCTGGTCTTGTCGGCCGAGACCAGGGTGATGTCTTTGATCTGCGGCATGAGACCCAGACGCGTCATGAGCTCGGCGACGTCGCGATGGCTGTACGCCTCGCCCGAGAGCTGCAGATCGGCGCTGCCCTCACCGGTGGCTGCGGCGACCCCGAAGGCGCTCCCGGCCAACATCGGCGCCGGCACCGTGGCGGTGAGCTGGGTCAGTCGACATTCCTCGGGGATGAGCAGGCTGATCTCCTCGGCGATGCTGGACCAGACGACCCGTGAGTCGTAGATCTGCTTGGCGACGTCGGTCATCGACGCACGCTGCGTCTGCTGCGTCTCGTACGGCTTCAACGCCGCCGTCTGCTGCTGCAGCTGGGCCAGCTGGCTCTGCAGGCCGGCGAGTTCGCTGCGCTTGTTGGAGACGCGCTGGTTCTCGAACACATAGAGCCCGCCGAGGGCGCCGACGACCACGATGAGCGCCAGCAGGGCCCACACGAGGCCGCGCTCGCGCTTGACCTTGGCCCGCTCCTCCGCCGGCAGCAGGTTGATGCGACGGACGCCCATCAGTCCTCGTCCTCAAGCGCCAGGCCGATCGCGATCGAGAGCCGCGGCGCCAGGACGCCGAGCTCGGCCTCGCTCAGCTTCGACTTGTTCTCGGCGATGCGCCGCAGCGGGTCGCCGAGCATCGTGTCGATGTGCAGCGCCTGACCGAAGTAGGTCGGCAGGGAACGGACCAGCGAGCCGTCGCCGGTGACGACCACCCGCGAGATCTCTGCCTGGTGCGCCTGGGTGTGGAAGTAATCGATGGAGCGGCGGACCTCGTCGGCGAACGTCTCGCAGGAGTTCTCAAGGCTGGAATGCACCTGTGCGGCACGTTCATCGTCGACGTCGTCCGGCAGATCCAGAGGCGCGTCGGCGACGTGCAGGCCAACGGTGACGGCCAGCCGCCAGGCCTCCTCGGTATCGACGCCGCTGTCGGTCGCCAGGGCCTCGATCATCGTCTCGGAGCCGAGGCTGATGACCCGCGTGAACTGCGGCACCCCATCCTGCACCACGACCAGGTTGGTGATGCCGGAGCCGATGTTGACCATGGCCACCGCTCCGGCAGCCGGCTGCTCGAGCGAGAGGTCGGGCTCTTCCATCAGCGCCCGCGCGAGAGCGAACGCCTGCAGGTCTATGCCCTCGACGGTGAGGTTCGCCTTGCGGGCGACCTCCACGAACTGATGGATCATGTCTTTCTGGGCGGCGACCAGGAGGATCTGCTGCCGCGGCGTGCCGTCGTCGGCGGTGAAGGTGCTCATCACCTGATAGTCCAGCACCGCCTCTTCGACCGGGATCGGGATCGCTTCCTGGGCCTGGAACTCGATGGCCGCGCGCAGCTCCTTCTCTTCCATGACGGGGAACTCCATGGCCCGCACGACGATCTTCTGATTGGCGATGCCCAGCAGGACGCGGCGCTGGCGGAAGCCGGCACGCTTCCAGAACGACTTGAGCTGGCCGGCGAGGCCCGACACGTCGATGACTTCGCCCTCGGCCACCAGCCCCTCCGGCAGTGTCTGCAGAGAGGCGTGCGTGAGCACCTGCGCGTGGCGGCTGCCCTTGACCTGTACGCCGGCCAGAAGCGTCTGTTCTATGTTGAGGCCTATGCGCGAAGCGCTTTTCTCAAACACCCCGGATTCCCCGCCCTTTCGCCATGCCAGCGGATACGTCGGCAGGTTGTGAGCGCAGCTTTAGACAAATGGCCCCCTGCACGCCTCCGACCGGGCGGTCGGACAGCGCCAATACTCTCACAGACTGCATGTGACTCGCATTCGTTTCATATGAGTCCACGATGAGCGCCGAGTGGTCGCAAGCCACGTCGCCGGGACAGCCCAGTCTCGCCGACCAGGCGGCGTACCGCAGGTTTCGTTGCCGCCTCCGGCACTCCTGCGCCGGGCCGGACCGCGCGCGCTCCGTCGCCCGGCCGGCTCGCTCGTCGCGCACGACGGGCATCAACGACCCCGGCGGCGGCGAGTCCCGCCAGTCGGAGGTCACGACGAGGCTGAGCGGCGCCTGCACGTCCAGCTCTCGCGCGGCGAGAGAGCCGACCACCACCGTCGGCACGGCGACCGTGACCTTCCCGGTCACGAGCAGGGCGCCACGCAGGGCGACGCCCGTCTCGTCCGCACCGCCGCCCGAGGACCGACCATCGCCGCCGGCGGCGGCCTCGATGAGCACGTCGCCGTCGACGACCAGGGTAACCTGCGGCTGCCCGTCGTCGAGCGGCCACCAGCCCCGCAGCGCCAGCTCGCCGTCCCGGGGCCGCAGGACGATGATGTGCCCGCTCAGCGGCGGTCCCGGCGCCGGCAGGGCAGCGACGGCCGCCGCGATGCTCGCCAGGTCGATCTCGTCACCCTCGACCGGCACGAGGCCTGGAGTGACGTGCGCCTCGATGCTCACCCACCGCTCGCGACACGGCGGCCAGAGCTCGTCGGCGGCGACGGCGGCATGGCGGGCGCTCGGCAGGCCGGTGCAGAGGTCGGTGTCCCCGGGGTCCGCACAGCCGACGGCATGGACCTCTCCCTCGTCGGCGTAGATGTGGCCGCCCGCGTGCACGGCGGCGACCGTCCACAGCTCCTCGTGGACGCGGTCGGCCGGCGACGCGCCGTCGGGCCCAGCCGGGAACAGCATCTGCTGGCGTCCGTGGACGTCGCCGCCGACCGCGGCGCCGGTCCCTTCCAGCGTCAGCCGTGCGGTGCAGTCGAGGTCCCCGCTCACGGTCAGGCCACAGGGAAACCGCTCCGGCACTAGCCGCACATCGACGCCGGCCGTGGCTGTGGCCGTTCCGGCCCGTGCCTCGGCCCGCAGGCTGAGCTCGGCATCCTGCGCGTCCCGCATGGCGACGACCACGCACGCCGTGCCACCGTCGGCGCCGGACACATCGCAGGTGGTCTCGCCGGCCCCGGTCCAGAGCTGCGGCAGCCCGCCCCACGTGAGACGGTCGACGACGTCGATCAGAGCACCGTGCGCCACTGCCTGCGCGCGCTCGCCGCCATGGTCGCGCGCCGTCACACGACCGCCCACGTCTGCCGCCGCGAACGCGAAGAGCGCCAGGAGCAGCCCTACGGCCGTCGCCGCCAGCGCTCCCAGCATGACGTAGCCGGCCTGCGAGCACCGCCCGCGGAAGACCGCCTGCCGCCGCCGGTTCACCATCGCGCGCTCCCGAGCCGGACAGGCCAGCTTCCCTCCACACAGGCGCTGCCGTAGCGGATCCGCAGCGAGACCTCGACCGCCGTCACGGCCTCCATCTGGGCCGGCAGCAGCGGCACGTCTCCGTCGCCGACGGGCACGCCGGCGGCATCGAGGTAGCGGACGTGGAAGCGTTCCACGCCGTCTGCCAGGTGACAGGCCGGCGCGACCCGCCACAGTACACCGCGCTCGCGGTTCCAGACGGTGCTCACTGCGCCGCTCGGATGTCTCGTGGGGCCGACTCGCAGGGCGATGGCCTGCGCCGAGCACAGACCAAGCGTGTCGAGCCCGACTGCATCGCGCAGGTCCGCCAGCAGCATCCGCCGCGCGTAGGCCAGTGATGTGCGCGCCTCGGCGGCGTCGCCCACGTCGGTGCCGGCCGCGGCGACACTCCAGGCCCAGCCCCAGGCGCCGGCCAGCAGCACCGCCCCCAGCGACGCCGCCAGCAGCACCTCGATGAGCGTCAGGCCAAGGCAGCCGCGCACGTCGCGGCATGCCGCGGACGTGCGGCGGTGTACCCGGCTCGCCGGCGACACCATCACGGCGCGTCATCTCCTCGCAGGCAGTCGGCGACGAAGACCCGGCTGAGGAGAGCCGGACGCGACGGATCGTTCGCCGGCCGCAGCTCGAGACGGAGCACCGGCGGCGGCGTGTCGACGTCGAAGCACGCCCCGTCTATCCGCCCACGGGGCACCGTCACCCAGCCGCCGTCTCCCGTGCGCCACAGGAACTGCGCCACGGCGGCCAGACGACGGCCGTCGGCCTCCTGGTAGGTCACGAAGGCCGGCCCCGGCCAGCAGCCGTCCGCGGCCGGCACATAGAGCTCCTCGGGTGTGTTGAACGCCACTGTCGCGTGCGGAAAGAGTGCCGCGACCAGCGACTCCTCGCCCGGCGCAGCGCTCACGTACGGCAGGCCCGCCAGCCGCCACTGCACCTCGAGAGCGGCATCACGCTCACCCACTGCCGTGACGTCGCGGCTGCTCTGCGTCAGGGCCAGCGCGATGATGCCGGTGCCCGCCGCCACGGCGATCACCAGGACCACCGCCGCCGCCAGGACCTCGAGCAGCGTGAAGCCGGCTCCCTCACCAAGCACGTCGCCGCCCTTCCCGATCGCCTCTTCACGACCGTCGTCTGGCCGGACCGGGGTCATCGGACACGCACCCGTCCGGTGAGCTGCAGGACGACCGACCGGGTCGCACCGCCGCAGGTGAAGGTGAACGTCCCGGCCCGCGGTGTGGCGGTGCCGGGCACCAATGGCCTGCCGTCGCGAGAGAACTCGACACCGTCGCCCGGATAGTTGCTGCCGCCCGACACGACTCCGGTGGTGGCGCGCAGATCGCGGACCCAGCCCTCGTCGCCCGCCCTCTCGACGCGGAACGCAGCTTCGTCGAGGACCACGCGCATGCGACAGTCGCCATCCTGAGCGGTGGCCTGAGCGTAGCGCACGGCGGTCGCGAACCGTTGCGCCGTGCGCAACACGGAGACGCGGGCGTGGCCGGCACCGAGCATCGGCAAGGTGATCGCGGCCAGCGTGGCGAGCACCGCCATCACGACCGCCAGCTCCATCAGCGTGACGCCGCTCCGCGAGCCCGCTCGGTGGCAGACGCCGTACCCCACCTGCGTCGTGCGGGTCGTCGCCTGCCGCCGGCCGGCCGCGTCGCGACCGCCCGCTCGACTCGTGTCCCCCATCGTCATCGCATCCATCCCGTGGCCGCCGTCTCTTCTCCGGCGCGCCGCATGCCGGGCCCGCCGAGGCACTCCGCTGCGCCGAGCCGGCCGGCTCTACGACCGGGCATCGGCGGCACACGGACAGCGTAGGACGAGGCGTCAGCCGACGACAGGGTGACGCTGGCGGTCCGGAGATGACATACGGCGGGTCCGGCGGATGACGTTGCGCCTCGTCGAGAGGTGACGATGAGACGACCGGTGCGGCGACGACCGGTGCGAACCCAGATCGGATCGGATGCAGCCGCCGCGGCGAGCCGACCGGCCACGGCCGCGACCCCGGCGGCGGTCGCGGCGGCGGTCGTCGTCGACCCGACGACGCTCCGGCCTTACGGCGTGATCAGGCCCAGATACGCGGAGATGATCGTCGGTCCCAGGAAGAGCCCGACCACGCCACCGAAGGCGAGGAACGGCCCGAACGGCACGGCGGTCTTCATGTCGCCCTTCTGACGGACCACCAGCACCACGCCGATGACGGCCCCCAGCACAAATCCGATGAACAGCGCCGGGATGACGCTCCAGCCGAGGTAGGCGCCCATGCAGAGGGCCAGCTTGACGTCGCCCATGCCCAAGCCGCTCATGCCTCGGATCCGCTCGTAGACCCAGGCGATGACGAACAGGAAGGCGGCCGACCCCAGCGACGCACCGAGCCACTCGTACCAGCGTCCCGGCTCGATGGCGATCATCGCCGCCAGGCCGATCGCCGCCGCCGGCAGCACGATGACGTTGGGGATGATGCTGTACTCGAGGTCGATCTCGCTCACCACCACCAGCACGGCCAGGAAGACGAGCTGCGGCAGCAGGACCCACTGCCAGCCGGTGAACGCTGCGGCGCCGGCGAACAGCACCGCCGTGACCGCCTCACCGAGCGGGTAGCGGATGCTGATGCGGGCGCCACAGCCGCGGCAGCGCCCGCCCTGCGCCGCGTAGCTGGCCAGCGGCACGTTCTCGTACCATGAGAGCTGCTTCTCGCATGCCGGGCAGAACGACCGCCCGCGGGCGATGCTGATCTCCCGCGGCAGCCTGTACGCCCAGGCGTTCAGGAAGCTGCCGACCAGCAGCCCCAGCACGCCGCAGCCGACGATCAGGAACGCCTCACGCGCAACCTCGCTCAACGCGCGCCGCCCTTCACCACGGGCCGTGTCCCGACCGCGGCGCTCAAGGCGTCTCCAGGACGCCCATCAGGATCGACGACAGCGTGAGGAACTGCTGCGGCGTCATCAGTGCCGCCAGCGGCTGCAGCGCCTCCTTGCGCTGCTCCGGGTCCGGCGGCAGCAGCTCGTCGAGCTCCACCAGCGCCTTGTCGCGCGCGTACGTGTCGCCGGTGGCGTACACCTGGCCCCACATGAGGATCGACTCCTCCGCCTCGCCGCCCTTGGTGAGCAGCTCGGCGGCGACCCGCGGCAGATAGTCGGGACTGCCCGGCACCGCCGCCGCTTTCTGATACCACTCGGCGGCCAGCGCGTCCTTGTCCTCGTTGCCGGCGTAGATGTAGATCAGCATCCCGAGCGTCGCCGGGATCCGCCAGCTCTGCGGGTTGCGCCGGGCGCCGCGCACCAGCAGCTCGTAGGCTTCCTGGCCCTCGCCGGCGTCGAGGAGGGCGAAGGCGCCAAACAGGTACGCACGCTCAAAGCGCGGACTCAGATCGGTGACGAGCCGGACGTATGCCGGCAGGGCGTCGAACTCACGATCGCCCTCCACGTGCTCCCCGTAGTACTGCACCATCGCCAGCCAGTAGGCGTCGGCGACCGCCGTGCGGAAGCTGGGTGAGAGCTCGCGGAAGAACTTCGGCGAGGGGACGAAGGCGGCGGGATCGGCGCCGCTCTGAGCCGGCCGGGTGATCTGGAAGCCGACCACTCCCGCCAGGCAGCCGAGCATCACGAGACCGACCACCACACCACGCAGCACGCCGCGCCGACCGGCGCCTACTGAGGACCCACGCTCACGCTTCCCGCCGTCGCCCCGAGCGCGCACGTCAGAACTCCTTGCGGCGGAAGACCAGCCAGGACAGGCCCAGCATGATGACGGCATAGGCCACCAGGTAGCCACCCCAGCCGCCGATCGTCGACCAGTCGGCGACCTGCTCGCCGACCACGACCGGGGCCAGGCTGACGGCGCTGAAATTGGGCACGACCAGGAAGACGACCCAGGAGAGCCCTTGAAGGGCCGCACTGTCACCCAACTGCGTCAGGGAGAGGACGTTGTGACTCAGCTGCCCGGCCGCGAAGACGCAGAGCCCGAGCACCGCCGCCAGGATCGGTGAGGCGAAGGTGGAGAAGAAGATGGTCACCGCCATCACCACCAGCACCTGCAGGTAGATGAACCCGCCGGCCAGCAGCAGCCAGCCGCTCGGTTCCCTCGCCACCGCCCACACGAGCAGGAAGAGGAAGACGGTCATGCCGAAGATGACGATCGCCATGGTGGCGCTGAGGCCGAGGAACTTGCCGGCGATGAACTCGCCGCGGCCCACCGGTTTGGAGAAGATGATGAAGACGGTGCGCTTGTCGATCTCCTTGCGCACCAGGCCCGCCGACACGAACACGGCCACGATGACGCCGAACCCGGAGACCGCGACCAGGCCGAAGTCCTGCATCAGGCGTGCCCCCTGGCCGAGGCTGATGCTCGCCAGCCACAGACTCGCGACGATCATCGCCAGCGCGAAGACCAGGATGACCAGCAGGATGCGGTCGCGGATGGTCTCGCGGAAGGTGTTGGCGGCGATGGCGAACGCTCTGCTCACAGCGTCACCCCCGGGGAACCGCTTTCAGCGCTCTCAGGCTCCACCGCACCCTCCGTCACCACCTGCACGAAGAAGTCCTCCAGCGAGCCGCCGCCGGACGGCACCGCGTCCTCCACCGGACCGCGCCAGACGACCTCACCGCTGCGCATGATGGCCACGTGCGAGCAGAGCTCACCGACGTCGGCCAGGATGTGCGAGTTGAAGAGCACCGTCCGGCCCTCCTCGCGCAGACGCTGGATGATGCGCTTGACCTCCACGCGGCCGATCGGGTCGAGGCCGGTCATCGGCTCGTCGAGCAGGATGAGCCGCGGATCGTTGATCAACGCCTGGGCGATGCCGATCCGCTGCAGCATGCCCTTGGAGTACTTGCGCAGCTGCGTGCCGGCGGCCTCCTCGAGCCCGACCTCGCGCAGCGCCTCGACGATGCGCTCGTCGCGCGCGCTGCGGGAGAGGCCGAAGAGCCGCGCGCAGAGACCGAGCAGCTCGCGACCGCTGAGATAGTCGTAGAAGTAGGCGTTCTCCGGCAGATAGCCGACCTCGTGCAGCCCGGCGACACCCAGCCGGGCCGTACCGGCCGACGGGCGCATGAGTCCGAGCGCGATCTTGAGGGTCGTCGTCTTGCCGGCGCCGTTGGGCCCCAGAAGCCCCACGGTCTCCCCTTCACGGACCGCCAGGTCCACGCCCTTGAGGATCTCGACGCGGCGGCGTCTGAACCCGACCGTCACGGTCTTGCGCAGACCCTCGATGCTCACCGCCGCAGCATGCTCTCGTTCCACTCGCTCCAGGCTCCTCTTCGCTCCTGCGTCGCCGATCGGCCGCACGCACCCCCCTGCATCGCCCGGCGCTCGCGCGCGCCGCACACTCGTGCTCTCTATCGGCCGGCACACCGCTTCCCTGTAGCCATTTCTGGCAACGCCGCCGGTCATGTGCGCGGCCATCGTCTTCTCCCCCGATTGCCGCCTCCCTGCGACCGGTGGTGTCCACTTCACCCCGCGCCGGCCCCGACCCGGACACGGCCCGCGGCGGCCGGCGGCGACTCGCCGCTCCTTGCAGATCGGATCATCCGCACGAACACGACTGAGCACCGGCTGGGAAGCGGCGGATCACCGGCGGCCACCACAGGAAGACGAAGAGGGGCGGGGCCTCTCGGCCCCGCCCCTCTCATGCTCGCGTGCTGTGTTCAGACCAGCGTCACGGCACCGCGATGACGTTCGCGCCGCCGGCTCCCCAGCCCGTGAGAGTGAAGGTTGAGGAGTCTGCCGCCACCGTGTAGGTGAAGTCTCCTTCTGTCGCCGCCGCCCGTTGTGCCATCGCGACACCGGTGAACGGGTTGTCCGGCCAGCTGTCGACCATCGCGCCGACGGCGGCCGGCGCGATGGCCACGTCGCCGACGGCCGGATACAGGTCGTTGTGATCGATCGCGTAGGTCTTGATGCCGATCTGGATCGAGTGGATGCCTTCCTTGACTGCGGAGTCCTTCGCCTTGTCCCTCTGGTTGAGGTACATCGGGATCGCGATCGCGGCGAGGATACCGATGATGACGATCACGATGAGCAGCTCGATGAGGGTGAAGCCGCCCTGCTTCTTGTGGAACTTCTTCAACATTCCCTTTCCTCCCGTACGCCTTTGCGTTGCCTTGAAAGCCTGCCGACGGTGTCGGACCGTTCGCACCATCTTTCGGCACTACTTTGCCCTTGCCTGAGCGTTCGGCCCTGGTACATCCGTCTAATGCCGATGACAATGCTGACAACGGCAGGTGGACGTTGCCGCGAACAGGAGCTGGAGCATCGAGGGACTCGACGACGGCACTACCGGCGTGTCAGAAGACCCGCTTGCCCATCACTTCACGCAGGCTGCGCAGGGTCTTCTGCAGCTCGCGCGAGATCTTCTTGCGGGTGACGCCCAGGGCCTCGGCGACCTCACGCTGCGTGAACTCGCGGTAGAAGAGCAGCTCGACGAGGTCGCGCTGGAATTGCGAGAGCCGGTCGAGCGCCTCGTCGAGGGCCAGGCGGTCCTCGATGGGCAGCGCGAACGACTCGTACTGGCGGCTGTGGAACGCCCGCCGGTCGAGCGCCTCGCCGTCCCCGTCCCCGTGCTCGTCCGGCGAGCCGAGCTCGACGCGAGCGGCCAGCGACAACGCCTCCCGCACGCTCTCTTCGGTGATGTTCATGGCCGCCGCGATCTCGGCGACCTGCGGCGAGCGACCGAGCCGGCCGCTCAGCTCGTCGGTGGTCTGCTCGATCTCTCCCAGCAGACGGCGCACCCAGCGCGGCTGCCGCATGAGTCGCGAGTCGCGCAGATGATGGCGCACCTCGCCGTCTATCATCGCCATGGCGTAGGTGGAGAAGCGTCCACCGCGCTCCGGATCGAAGCTGCGGACCGCCTTGATAAGACCGACGTTGCCGACCTGGACCAGGTCCTCGTACGGCTCGGCGGCGGCCGAGAACCGCTTGAGCGTGTGATGCACGAGGAGCTGGTTGTCCTGTACCAGGCGGTCCAGCGCCTCAGGCTCGCTGGTCTGCGAATACCGCCGGCAGAGCGCCTCATTGGCGCGTATCGGCGTGCCCAGCGTGGGCGCAAAAATGTCGGCGACGGCTGTCTGGCTCATGTCAGCATGCTCCCCTCGCCCTGTCTATCGGCAGCAGGAGGACACGGACGAGAGCGCCGCGCCTGATCTGACAACACTTCAGCCAGACGCAGAGCCGGACGGGACTGTGGCAGACCTTACTGGATCTGGTCCATCAGGCTGAAGACCGGCAGGTACATCGAGATGACCACGATGCCCACGATGGCGCCGACGCCGATCATGAGGATCGGCTCGAGGATCGAGGTCAGCGACTTGACGCTGGCATTGACCTCGTCTTCATAGAAGTCGGCGACCTTGGCCAGCATCGTGTCGAGCGAGCCGGTCTCCTCGCCCACGGCCACCATCTGCGTGACCATCGGCGGAAACACCTTGGCACGCTCCAGCGGTGCGGCGATCGACTGGCCTTCCTTGACGCTCTGCTGGACGTCTTGCATCGACGTCTCGATGACGCTGTTGCCGGCCGCCTTGCCGGTGATCTCGATGGCCTGCAGGATCGGCACGCCGCTGGAGATGAGCGTGCCCAGCGTACGCGAGAAGCGTGAGATGGCCAGTTTGCGGACGATGGCGCCGATCCCCATCGGGATGTGCAGCTTGAAGCGGTCCCAGGCCGCGGTACCGCGCGGCGTGTGCTTGAGATAGCGCAGGCCGAAGACCAGCCCGATGAGCGCCGGGAAGACCACGTACCAGTAGCCGCGCACGAAATCGGAGATGCTGATCATCACCCGCGTGAGCGTCGGCAGCTGCGCGTTGCCGAGGTCCTCGTACATGCCCGCGAACGTCGGGATGAGCCAGATCACCATGCCGATCAGGGTCAGCACGGCGAACGTGCCGATCATCACCGGGTACACCATCGCCGACTTGACGGCGCGCTTGATCTGGTCGTCGCGCTCGAGCTGGTTGGCGATGCGGTTGAGGACCTCGTCGAGGATGCCGCCCAGCTCGCCGGCGCGCACCATGCTCACGTAGAGGGTGCTGAACACCTTGGGGTGCTTGGCGAGGGCTTCGGAGAGGCTGATGCCGGCCTCGACGTCGGCCCGCACCTCGCCGATCACCTTGGCCAGCTTCTTGTTGTCTGTCTGTTCCTCGAGCACGTAAAGACAGCGCAGCAGCGACAGCCCCGAGTTGACCATCGTCGCGAACTGGCGCGAGAAGACGGTGAGGTCCTTGGACTTGATGCGCTGGAACGGCTCGCCGATGTCGATCTTGGCGAGGCTGGTCTTGACCTCGTCGATGTCGAGGACGGTCAAGCCGCGCTGGCGCAGCGCCGCGGCAACGGCCGACTTGCTGTCGCCGTCTATCTGCCCGCCGGCGGCAGTGCCGCGGGCGTCGAGCACCCTGTAGGCGAAGGTCGTCATCGCTCACCCCCGGTCATCGTGCCACCGCTGCGCCGACGCCCATGAGCCGGCGCAACTCCTCCGGCGTGCTGGAACGGCGCAGGGCCAGCTCCTGTGTGATGAACCCGCGTCGCACCAGATCGAGCAGCGCCGCGTTCATGGTCTGCATGCCGTACTGCCCGCCGGTCTGCATCACCGAGTGGATCTGGTGCGTCTTGCCTTCGCGGATGAGGTTGCGCACCGCCGGCGTGGGCACCAGGATCTCGCAGGCGACGACCCGGCCACGGCCGTCGCGCGTCGGGAGTAGCTGCTGGGTGATCACGCCCATGAGCGCCGAGGCGAGCTGCACGCGCACCNNGGCGGGAAGACGTCGATGATGCGGTCGATGGTCTTGGGCGCGTCCTGCGTGTGCAGCGTGGCGAAGACCAGGTGACCGGTCTCGGCCGCGGTCAGGGCCGTGGCGATGGTCTCGGTGTCTCTCATCTCACCGACCAGGATCACGTCGGGGTCCTCACGCAGGGCGGCACGCAGCGCCCGCGAGAACGACTGCGCGTCGGTGCCGATCTCACGCTGGTTGACGATGCAGCCCTTGTGGCGGTGGAGGAACTCGATCGGGTCCTCGATCGTCATGATGTGNNCCGAGCCGGTGGGCCCGGTGACCAGTACGAAGCCGCGCGGCTTCTGCGTGAACTGGTGCAGGGTCGGCGGCAGGCCGAGCTGGTCGAGCTTGATGACATCGACCGGGATGGTACGGAACGCGGCGCCGACGGCGTTGCGCTGGTGGTAGGCATTGACACGGAAGCGGGCCTTGCCGGGCAGCGAGTACGAGAAGTCGATGTCCCAGTCGTTCTCAAGGCGCTGGCGCTGGTCCTGCGTGAGGATGCTGTAGACCAGCTCGCGGATCTCGGCGGAGCCGAGGCTGGGAGCATCCATGGCGTGCAGGACGCCGTTGAGGCGCAGCATCGGCGGCGAGCCCGCCGTCAGATGCAGGTCGCTGGCGTCGCGCTCCAGCACCTCCATGAGGATGTCGACCAGGTCCATCGCGTCCCTCTTCCTCTCGTTCCTCTCTTCCGGATCCTCAGACGATGACCCGGGTGATCTCTTCGACCGACGTCACGCCGGCCAGCACCTTGTCGATGCCGTCGTCGCGCA
>DIWP01000042.1:0-15715 GCA_002423545.1 Thermoleophilia bacterium UBA6103 | reverse complement strand
GCCCTTGTAGCCGGTGTTGTTGCAGCGCGGACAGCCCTTGGGGCGATAGAGGGTGACCTCAGGCTGCTCCAGCGCCTCGGGCGGGAAGTTGTTCTTCTGCAGCATCTCGCGCGCGGCCACGTACGGCTCCTTGCAGTACTGGCAGAGCCGCCGGGCCAGCCGCTGAGCGAGCACCAGGTCGACCGCCGAGGCAGACAGGAACGGCTCGATGCCCATCTCGGTGATGCGCGCCAGGGCGCCGGGCGCGTCGTTGGTGTGCAGCGTGCTGAGCACCAGGTGGCCGGTCAGCGCCGACTCGACCGCGATGAGCGCCGTCTCGCGGTCGCGGATCTCGCCGATCATCACGATGTCGGGGTCGCAGCGCAGGATCGAGCGCAGGCCGGCGGCGAAGGTCAGCCCGGCCTTGGTGTTGACCTGGACCTGGTTGATGCCCGGGAGGCGATACTCGACCGGGTCCTCGACCGTGATGATGTTCTTGGCGGGATCGTTGAGGACGTTGAGGGTGGCGTACAGGGTCGTCGACTTGCCGGACCCGGTCGGTCCGGTGACGAGGATGGCGCCGTACGGCTTCTGGAAGGCGCGCTCGAAGCGGCGCAGCGCCTTCTCGGGAAACCCGAGGTCGCTCAGATCGAGCATCACGTTCGACTTGTCGAGCAGCCGCATGACGACCTTCTCGCCGTAGACGGTCGGCAGCGTGGCGACGCGCATGTCGATCGGCTTGCCGCCGACCATGAGGCCGATGCGGCCGTCCTGCGGCACGCGGCGCTCGGCGATGTCCAGCTCGGCCATGATCTTGAGACGCGAGAGGACGCCGGACTGCAGGCGGCGCGGCACCGACATGATCTCGTGCAGCACGCCGTCGATGCGGAAGCGCACGGAGAGCTCCTTGGCCTGCGGCTCGAAGTGGATGTCGCTGGCCCCGTCGTCGACCGCCTGCGCGATCACCGAGTTGACGAGCTTGACGATCGGCGCCGACTCGGTGACGTCGCGGATATCGACGCTCTCGTCGCCGTCGTCGGCCGCCTCGCTGTCGGCGTTGCCCTCCGAGACCGACTCCTCGAGCCGGTTGAGACGGGCGATGGCGGCCGCCATGTCTTCCTCGCTGGCGATCGCCGCCTTGATGTCGAAGCCGGTGATCATGCGCAGGTCGTCGAGGGCGAAGATGTTCGACGGGTCCGACATGGCCACCAGGAGCGTGGCGTCGTCGACGAAGCGGATCGGCAGGGCGCCGTACCGTCGGCAGGTCTTGTCCGGCACCAGCCCGGTCACCGACGGATCGATGCTCGTCTGGGTGAGGTCGATGAACTCGACGCCGAACTTCTGCGCCAGCGCCCGCGAGAGGGCGAGGGCCGAGATGGCGCCGTCTTCGACGAGCTGTTCGCCGAGCCGCTTGCGCGTCTCGTGCTGGTGTGCCAGCGCCGCCTCGACCTGTTCGCGCGTCACCAGGCCCATCTCGACCAGCAGGTCGCCGATGCGCACCCGTGGCCGGCGCGGCGGTCGCGGCGGCGTGCGCTCCAGTGCAGATTGGTCGTCGAGCATCGGCGCCGACGGTGAGACGGTCATCGTCGGCATGTCGCCGGCGCCCACGGGAACACCGACCGACGCGGTCGATGGACGCTGATCGCGCGCCGATGCGTCGCCGGCGAGCGACGAGGCGCCGGACGTGCCGTTGCCGTTGCCGTTGCCACCCTGTCCGGTCACGCTGCGGCCGGCGGCCTTCACCGACTGCCGCATGCGTCCCAGTCCACTCTGCTCATCGATCTTCGACGACACCCAGCATCACACCTCGGGGCGCTTCGCGTCCGGTCCACAGCTCGAAAGCCGCTGCCGCCTGCTCGACGAGCATGCGACGACCGTCGCCGACACGCGCCCCACGGGCGGCGGCGGCGGCGGCGAGCTCTGTGGGACGCGGCCCATACACGACGTCGTAGACAACATGGTCAACACCTACGTTATCGACCAAAACGCGTGGCACTTTACCTGTGCCCGGCATGCCGAGGCTGGAGGCGTTGACCAGCAGCGGGGCCGCGCGCACCGCCGCGCCGTCGAGCTCGTCGAGCGGCACGACCCGGACCGGCGTTGAGGGACTCAGACCGGCGACGAGGCCGGCGACCTCTGCGGCCCGTCGCGGCGTGCGTCCGGCGACCACCAGGCGGCCCACCGCCTCGCGGACCAGAGCCACGGCCACCGCCCGTGCCGCGCCGCCGGCGCCGACCAGGAGGGCCTCGGCGCCGGCCACACCGTCAGGCGCTACGGAGCGGAGCGCCCGGCGGAAGCCCTCGACGTCGGTGTTGTGACCGACCAGCCGCTCGGACTCGATGACGATGGTGTTGACGGCGCCGGTGAGGGCGGCGTCGTCGACGACATGCTCAAGGCACGCCCGGACAGCCTGCTTGTGCGGCACGGTGACGTTGGCGCCGGCGAAGCCCAGGGCGTGCAGTCCGGCGATCGCCTGCGGCACTGCTTCGGCCGGCACGCGCAGCGCCACGTACGCCCAGTCCAGCCCCAGCTCCGCGAAAGCCGCGTTGTGCAGCGCCGGCGAGAGCGAGTGGGCGACCGGGTCGCCGAGCAGCGCGACCACGCGCGTGGAGCCACCTATCGCGAGCCTCTGTGTCATGACGTCGACCTCCGGGCGGAGCTGCCGATCTGTCCCGCCACCACTCCTTCGGCGGGAACAGGCCTGCGGTTGAGGGATCGAGCGGAGAGGCGACTATAGGTTAGGCGATGGCGGCTGCCATCCTCCCGCGATGACTACCTACGGGGGTGACCGTCAAGCGGCGCGCGACGCCGCGGCGTCAGAGGCCGGGGGCCGCCCCGTGGGGAACGCCGGCAGCGGTCCTGTGCCGGCTACCGGCGGCGTCAGAGGCCGGCGGCCGCCTTGTCCCGGAGGAACTGGTCGTAGTTGTTCGAGAACGCGTGCCGGCCGGTGCCGTCGTTACGTACAACATAGTAGATGTAGTCGACGTCGGCGGGATCGGCGGCGGCCTTCAGAGAGGCCAAGCCGGGGTTGCAGATGGGTGTCGGCGGCAACCCCTTGCGCTGGTACGTGTTGTACGGCGAGTCGACCTGCAGATCGTCGAGGGTGAGTGCCTTCTTGCGCTTGCCGAGCGCGTACTCGATGGTGGCGTCGATCTGCAGCGGCATGTCGATGCGGAGCCGATTCCAGATCACAGCCGACACCAGACGACGCTCCTTGGCCACCATCACCTCACGCTCGATCATCGAGGCGATGATCACCACGTCGTACTCGGTCAGGTTCCCGCGCCTGGCCCGCTTGAGGTCGACCTTGGCGAACGCCTGCCGGAACTCCTCGAGCTGTGCCTCGACGAGCTGCCGCGGGGTCTCCAGCGGTGGGAAGGCGTAGGTCTTGGGAAACAGCAGTCCTTCGAGGCTGCCGCGCGGCTTCTTGCCGGGCAGGCTGAAGGGGATCGGCTCCTTGAGGGTGAGCTTGACGTACTCAGCCCGCGAGAAGCCCTCGACGGTATCGGCGGCCACCGTCGCCATCTCGCGCGCATCGAGGCCTTCGGGCAGGGGGACGTCGACTGCCCCGTCGTCGCCACCCTGTTCCAGCTGGGCGACGATCGCCGCGAAGGAATCGAACCTGATGAAGGTATACGTGCCGGGCCGCAGCAGGGTGGCCTTGCCGGCCTCTTCCACGTGGTCGCGGAAGGAGCGACCGCTGGCCACGACCTCGGCTTCCTCGAGCGTCTCGGCGATCTGCTTGAGCGAGGCGCCCTTGGGGATGGTGACCGTGACCTCCCCGCCGCGCACCGGCGCCGCGAAGACATATCCGAGGGTGAACTGCCGGTAGACGGCGTAGCCGCCGAACGCGATGCCGGCCACGACGAGCACGATCAGCAGGAGCAGGAACACGCCCAGCGCCCGGCGGCCGGCGCGGGACGGGCGGCGCACAGGCCGGCCCCTGCCCGACGGCGGGCGCGAGGAAGGAGGGCGCGATCGCACCGTCGAGCTGCGACGGTACGACGTCGAGGGCTGCCGCCGGTCCGACCGGCCGGCGGACCGGCGACCGTTCTGCCGTCTGTGGTCGTCCATCGACGCGTCGTCCTCCCCGTCATGAAGCCCGCGAATGCTGCCTGTGCGGCCGCAGCCGTGCACCACTCGCAATGCTGACCGGACACGGCGCCGGACGCAACCCCCCTCCGGCGCCGGACGCAACCCCCCTCCGGCGCCGGAAGCAGACCGGAAGCCGGCCGATCGACCGGCCTGGCCATCTGCCGGGCCGGCGCCGATCAGTCGGTCGGATCCGTCTCGCGAGACCGCAGGTAGTCTTCCAGAAGGACCGCCGCCGCCCGGGCGTCGATCCCGGCGTGCCCGCCGCGTGCGGCGGCGACCTTGGTCGTGTAGCGCTCGTCGTAGCCGACGACCGGCACGTCGAGCCTTTCCGCGAGCGCCGTCGCGAACGCCCGGCAGGCGCGCGCCTGCGCGTGCTCGCCGCCGCCCAGCGACACCGGTACGCCGACGACCACGAGCCCGGCGTGCTCCTCGTCCACCAGAGCCGCTATCTCGTCGAGGCCGGACGCCGAGCCGGCCTCACGGACGACGCCATAGGGCCGCACGATCGTCTCGCTGGGATCGCAGACGGCGACGCCGGTCCGGCGGGCACCGAAATCGAGGGCGAGGATACGCATCGGCGCGGACCGCTCAGACGACCGGGGCCGCGCGGCCTCAGGCCTGCAGAGCCGTCACGAGCTGGTCGCGGCCGGCTGCGAGCGCCTCATCCAGCGCCTCGACGTTCTGACCTCCGCCGCGTGCCAGGGTCGGACGACCGCCGCCCTTGCCTCCGAGCGGCGCGGTGACCGTACGCAGGACCTCCTGCGCGTGCAGGCCGCGGCCCACCAGACCGTCGCTGAGCGCCACCACCACGGCCGCACGCCCGTCCTTGGCCGCCGCCAGGATGACGGCCGCCTCGCCGAGACGTTCACGCAGGGAGTCGCAGAGCTGCAGCATGTCGTCGCCGCTGAGGCCGTCGACACGGGCCGCGACGACGCTCGCCGGACCGACCTTCTGCGCTCCCGCGACGAGCTCGTCGAGCAGACCGCCTCCGGAGCCGGAGCCGGAGCGCAGCGCCTGCTTGAGCTCGGCCACCTGCTCCGCCACCTTGCGCACCGCCACCGGCACCCGGTCGGCCTCTGTCTTGAGCACCGTCGCCGCCTCGTGCAGCGTCTGTTCCAGACCACGGTAGTACTCGATGGCCGCCGCCGACGTGATCGCCTCGATACGCCGCGTGTTGGCCCCCACCGACTGGCTGGCGGTGATCTTGAAGAGACCGATCTGCGATGTCGATGAGACATGCGTGCCGCCGCAGAGCTCGCGGCTGAAATCGTCGACCTCGAGCACGCGCACCATGTCGCCGTACTTCTCCTCGAAGAAGGCCAGCGCTCCGAGCTCGGCGGCGTACTCCTTGGTCGTCTCGAAGGCGCGCACCGGATGGTTCTCGACGATGCGCCGGTTGACGAGCTCTTCGACCTGGCGCAGCTCGTCGGCGCTCGGCGCCCGGCGGGTGGTGAAATCGAAGCGCAGCTTCTCCGGGCGTACGGCCGAGCCGGCCTGGCGGATGGCATCGTCGACCAGCAGGCGCAGGGCGTTGTGCAGCAGGTGGGTGGCCGTGTGGTTGCAGGCAGTCTGGTGACGACGCACGGCGTTCACCATGGCCTTGGCGCGGTCGTTGACGGCCACCGCGCCCTCGTCGAGACGGGCGACGATCACCTGATCGCCGTCGTATTTGACCACGCCGGTGACGCTCAGCTTGCCGCCGTCGGTGTGGATCCAGCCCTCGTCGGCGACCTGGCCACCACCTTCGGCGTAGAACGGCGACTCGGCGAGCTTGAGCAGCAGGCGTCCGTCGTCGAGCGTACGCAGGGCGCGGATGACGGTGAAGACCTCGAGCTTCTCGTAGCCGACGAAGTCGCTGACAAGGCCGGCGGTGTCGCGCTGGAAGGCGTCGGTCTCGCTGGGTCCCTCGCCCCACTCGCCGCCGCGCTGGGCGCTGCGGGCCCGTTCCCGCTGTCCGGCCATCAGATGCCCGAAGCGCTCTTCATCGACGCTCATGTCGGCTTCCTGGGCGATCTCGCGCGTGAGGTCGAAAGGGAAGCCGTAGGTGTCGTGCAGCTCGAAGGCGACCTCGGCCGGCAGCTCGGTGCCGGCGTCGCGGGCCCGGCGCAACGCTTCGTCGAGGATGCGCAGCCCGGTGTCGAGGGTGCGACGGAAGCGCACCTCTTCCTCACCGACGACGTCGCGGACGACGTCGCGCTCGGCGGCGAGCCGCGGATAGGCGCCGCTCATCTGGTCCACGACCAGGTCGCAGAGCGCGGTGAGGAACGGCTCCTTGACGCCGATGGCGACCCCCTGCTGTACGGCGCGGCGGATGATGCGACGCAGCACGTAGTCGCGGCCCTCGTTGCCGGGCAGCACGCCGTCCATGATGAGGAAGGCGGCGCCGCGGGCGTGCTCGGCCATGGTGCGCAGCGCCCGGGTGGCCGCCGTGCTGCTGTCGTAAGCGACGCCGGAGAGCCGCTCGCCGAGCTCGATGAGCGGCCGGAAGGCGTCGTTCTCGAAGATGGTGACCACGTTCTGGGTGACGGCGGCGATGCGCTCGAGGCCCATGCCGGTGTCGATGCTGGGACTCGGCAGCGGCGAGAGCCCGCCAGACTCGTCCATCGAATACTGGACGAAGACCAGGTTCCAGTACTCCATGTAGCGGTCGCAGTCGCAGCCGGGCCGGCAGTCCGGCCGCCGGCAGCCGACCTCGGGACCCATGTCGTAGTACAGCTCGGAGCAGGGGCCGCAGGGACCGGACGGTCCGGCCGGCCCCCAGAAGTTGTCGCTGCGCGAGAGGTGCACGATGCGCTCTTCGGGGATGCCGTGCCGGCGCCAGAGCTGCACCGCCTCGTCGTCGGCCGGCACTTCGTCGTCGCCGCCGAACACGCTGGCCCAGACGCGGTCGCGATCGATACCGAGCTCGTCGGAGAGCTCGAGCGACCAGGCGACCGCCTCCTCCTTGAAGTAGTCGCCGAACGAGAAGTTGCCGAGCATCTCGAAGAAGGTGAGATGCCGGGCGGTGTACCCCACGTTCTCGATGTCTGAGGTGCGGAAGCAGCGCTGGCACGTGGTGGCGCGCTTCTGCGGCGGCGGCGCCGTGCCCAGATAGTACGGTTTGAACTGCTGCATGCCGGCGGTCGTGAACAGGACGCTCGGATCGCCGGCCGGCACGAGCGAAGCGGGCTCAGCGAGCAGATGCCCGCGAGCGATGAAGAAGTCGAGGAAGTACTGACGAAGCTGATCGGTGTCCACGGCGTCCTTCTGGTCGAGGCTTGCGGGCCCTGGCCGGCGCCGTCGCCGGCGGAGATGCGGCACCGGCCGCAGGCTGCGACGCCTAGTTTACGCCGTGCACGCCGGCCGCGTCTCCCGGCTCGGGCACGATCGGCTCCTCTAGGTCGCCGATCTCCTCGCGGAGCTTCTCCAGCGAGCGCCGGATGAGACGCGAGACGTGCATCTGGGAGATGCCCACGCGGGCCGCGATCTGCGACTGCGTGAGGCCCTCGAAGAAGCGCAGGTAGAGGATCGTGCGCTCCCTCTTGTCGAGCTTGGCGAAGCCGGGCGCCAGGACGGTGCGGTCTTCCATGACGTCGTAGTTCTGCTCCTCCTGACCGAGGTAGTCGATGAGCATCGCCTCTTCTTCGCTATGCTCGCCCCCCAACGACGACTGCAACGAGACGGAGTTGTACGCCTGGCTGGTCTCGAGCGCCTCGAGCACGTCTGCCGGCTCCACGCCGGCGGCCTGGGCGATCTCGTTGATGGTCGGCGAGCGCTGCAGCTTCGGCACCAGCTCGTCGATGAGCTTGTTGATGCGGATGTTGAGCTCCTGCAGGCCGCGCGGCACGCGCACCGACCAGCCCTTGTCGCGGAAGTAGCGTTTGATCTCACCGACGATGTTGGGCGTGGCGTAGGTGGTCAGCTCGACGCCACGGTCGAGGTCGAAGCGGTCGATCGCCTTGATGAGCCCGATGGCGCCGACCTGCACGAGGTCGTCGAAGTGCTCGCCGCGCGCGGCGTACCGGCGTGCCAGCGACCGCACCAGCGGCAGGTACATCGTGATCAGCTCCTGTCGGGCTTCGATGTCGCCGTCGAGGCGCCAGCGGCGGAGCAGGTACTGGTCGAGTTTCTCGGCGTCGTCGCGACCGCGGATCGTACCCTCATCGCGCGACGGTCGCTCATCGGTCTCGTCGCGGTCCAGGGAGGCGCCCGCGTCGGGCGAGAGCGGCAGGTCGAGCGGCCGGCGCAGCGAGTCGGGGTCGAGCGCGCTCATGGGCCACTCGCCTCGCGCCGTTTGGTGAGGAAGATCGAGACGCCGCCGGCCTTGTCCGGCAGCACCTGCAGCTCGACGACGCGGGCCACGAGCGAGCAGGTCGGCTCGGCCAGCCGGTCGACCACGTGCATGGAGGCGAACGGCCCGAGCTGCACCGTGAGCGCGTCGGTCTCGGCGGTGATGATGAGTCGGCAGCGGCTCCTCCCGTGCTCGCGCGAGGCGTAGAAGATCTCCTCCAGCGCCATGTGCATGTCATCGAGAGCGTCGACGGACAGATCGACCCGGGCCGCCATGCCGCCGACGACCATGCGGACCAGCGGAAGCACCGATGGGTGAGCCGGGAACTCGAGTGCGACGAGGTCTGTCATGGCGGCGCCGATGTCAGGCGACGGCCGGCCCGGTGGCGGCCGGCCCGGTCGCGCCCAGATCCCGCTCGGCCGCCGCTTCGCGCAGGGCCATGGCGCGCAGGCCGTCTCTGGCGGCCAGTCGCGCCCGCTCGCGCACGGAGGGCAGCGACCACTCACCGGCGACGTCTCGCAGACAGGCCCCGAAGGGCTCACCGCTGCGGCCGCTGCGGCCGTAGGCGACGGCGGCCATCGTCGCACTGAGAAGCGTGCCGATCAGCACGAGAAGGCGCGGGAGCTTGTTCAAGACGGGGGTCCCCCGGCAGGTGGCTCATCGGCGCCCGCGTCGGCCGACTGTCCGGCCTCGGGCGCATCCGTGGGTGCGGCGGCGTCCTGCGGCGTCCAGGATCCGGCGACCGGCTCGTCGCCGCTCAGGCCCTCCTCGGCACCCGAAGGCGCGGTTGCCGACGGCGCAGGTCCGGCGTCTGTCGACGACTCCGGGGCCGTCCAGTCGTGCTCGACGACCCACTCATCGGCGTCACCGCCGCCGCGGCGCCCGAAGAAGCTCGAGACGGTCTGCCCGACGCCGCTGGTGAACGCGGCGGCCTTCTTGGCCGGCGTCGAGACGGCGTTCTCGACCGCCCGGGTGGCGGCGTCGACGCGCTCGGTCATATCCGCGACGCTGGCAGTGATGTCGTTGACCTTGCCGAGCTCCGAGTTGACCTCGTCGACGGTGGTAGACGCTCGCTGAAGCACCGGCACCAGCTCGGTGTCGAGGTCTTCCACCAGCTTCTCCACCTTCTGCAGCACGCGACCGGCACGGACGAGCACATAGACCAGTGCGACGGCGATGATGACGAGCAGGAAGGCGAGCGCCACCCGCCATGCCGTGCTGCTGGAGTTCTCCGCGAGGATGAGCAACGAAGCTAGCATGTCTGTCCTCCGTGCGTGCGCAGCTTGCCGGCCGGCTCTGGCGAGCGGCCCTCGAAGGGTATCACACCCACTTCGGCGGACCCTGTTGCGGCCGCCACGATCCGGCCGCCGCCGATCACGCGATCGCCGGCGTACAGCACGGCCGCCTGGCCGGGCGCGGCGGCGGCGAACGGCCGCGCCAGCCGCAGGCGCGCCCGCCGCCGTCCGGCCGCCGCGACGGCGGCCACCGGCACCGCCGGCGACCGATAGCGGAGCTGCACCGCGAGACGCGAGCCGTCCGGCAGCAGCAGTCCACCGTAGAGCGCGCCGGCGGCCGCCGCGGTCGAAGCCGGCGCCGCAGATCCGGGCGCGCACCGGTCTCCCCCGGGCGCCAGGCACTCCACGATGTCCACTGCCCGCTCGTCCAGCTCGTCGACCTCCACCTGCAGCGCCTGCAACCGCTCGCGCGGTCCCACGACGACCTCGTTGCGCGCCGCCCGGCGCTCGAGGACGTACAGCGCCTCGCCGCGCCCGATGGCGAGCCCGCGGCGCTGACCGACGGTGAACTCCCAGTGACCGTCGTGACGACCTATCTCGACACCTGACTCGGTGACGAAGCCGCCCGGCCGCGCCGCGACGCCGCGCCCGCGCAGGAACGCCCGGTAGCCGTCGACCGCGAAGCACACTTCCTGGCTCTCGGCGGTCTCGGCCGGCGGCAGGCCGGCTCGCCGGGCCACGGTCCGGACGGCGTCCTTCTCCATCTCTCCGACCGGCAGCAGCAGCGCTTCGAGCACCGCCGGCGGGAGCCGCGCCAGCATGTAGCTCTGGTCCTTGACCGCATCGACGCCGCGGCGCAGCCACGCCTGCCCCTCGCGCTCCTCGATACGGGCGTAATGGCCGGACGCCACTCGATCGACACCGCGCTCGGCCGCCCAGGCGGCCAGCGCCGGGAACCGGAACGGATTGCAGGCCACGCACGGGTTCGGCGTCAGGCCGGCGAGATACTCGTCCACGAACGGCGTCACGACATGCGTCTCGAACTCCGCCCGCAGGTCGAGCACTGAGAAGGGGACCGACAGCCGGCGGGCGACCTCCCGGGCGCGTGCCTCGACCGACGGCGAGCAGCAGCTGCGCGGATCGTCGCCCGGCCAGAGACGCAGGAAGACGGCGTGGACGCGGTAGCCGGCGTCGCGCAGCAGCAGCGCCGCTACGGCGCTGTCGACGCCGCCGCTGACACCGACGGCGACCGCCCCGGCACCGTGCCGGACCGCACGGTGCCGGCTCAGCTCTCTCCCGTCCGGTCGCACGCCGCCTCATCTGCGGGTCTGCCGACGGGAAGCTCGTCATCCCCGGATCCAACGTCGCACGCCGTCTCATCCCCCGACGCATCGTCGCGGCGAGCGAGGTAGTCCTCGATCGCCAGATGCAGCGCGTCGGCGGCGAGGTTGGAGCAGTGCATCTTCTGCGCCGGCAGCCCGCCGAGCGCGTCGGCCACCGTCTGGTTGGTCACGGCCAGCGCCTCGTCGAGGGTGGCGCCCTTGACAAGCTCGGTGGCCATCGACGATGTGGCCACCGCGGCCCCGCAGCCGAACGCCTTGAACTTGACGTCGGTGATGCGGCCGTCGCCGACCTTGATCGTCAGCCGGATGACGTCGCCGCACTCCGGGCTGCCGATCCTGCCGACGCCGTCGGGCTCCTCGATCTCGCCGACGTTGCGCGGAGCGCTGAAATGGTCCATGACCAGGTCCGAGTACATCGCATCACCTCGTGGCAGACAGGGGGCTCATGGCGCGCAGGTCGGCGACGATCGCGGGGAACACCTCCAGGAAGCGCTCCACCTCCGCCGTCGTGTTCTCGCGCCCCAGGCTCAAGCGCAGGCTGCCGTGCGCCGCCACGGCGTCGTAGCCCATCGACGTGATCACCTGCGAGGGCTCCAGCGACTGCGAGGCACACGCCGAGCCGCTGGAGACGGCGATGCCCACCCGGTCCAGCCGCAGGACCATCGACTCGCCCTCGATGAAGTGCACCGAGACGCACACGTTCCCAGGCAGGCGCCGGGTCGGGTGACCCAACAGCTCGACGTCCGGCACCGCGCTGAGGATGCCGGCCGTCAGCCGGTCGCGCAGGGCGCTCACATGCGACGCAGTCTCCGGCAGGACCCGCAGCGCCAGCTCGACGGCCGCGCCCAGACCGACCGCCCCGGCCACGTTCTCCGTCCCCGAACGGAGGGCGCGCTCCTGACCGCCGCCGTGGATCAGAGGACGTACCTTGACACCACGCCGCACGTACAGCGCACCGATGCCCTTGGGGCCGTAGATCTTGTGCGCCGACAGGCTGAGGAGATCGACGCCGAGCTCGTCGACGTCGATCGGCACGGCGCCGACCGCCTGCACGGCGTCGGTGTGGACGACGACCCCGTGCTCGCGCGCCAGCGCCGCGGCCTCCCTGACCGGCTGCACGGTGCCGACGACGTTGTTGGCGAGCATCAGGGAGACGAGGCGGGTGTCGGGTCGCAGCGCCGCCGCCAGCGCCTCAAGATCGACCGTTCCCGTACGGTCGACCGGTACCCTGGAGACCTCCCAGCCGAGTCGCTCGAGGAAGCCGGCCGCGGCAGTGACCGCCGGATGCTCGATGGCGCTGATCACGACGTGTCCGGGCTGTTCGAGCTGCAGCAGTCCGACGACCGCCAGGTTGTCGCTCTCGGTGCCGCCGCTGGTGAACACGATCTCACGCTCGTGCGCGCCCAGTCCGGCGGCGACCTGCGCCCGGGCGCGTTCCAGCGCCTCATGGGCTTCGCGGCCCCACGCGTGGATCTCGGACGCGTTGCCGGCCCGCTCGCTGAAGTACGGCAGCATGGCCTCGAGCACCCGCGGGTCGACCGGCGTGGTGGCGGCATGGTCAAAGTAGATCGCGTTCACCGAGAGACGTCCTCGTCCGCGTCCTCTACGAGCAGGTCGCCCAGCGTCACGCCGGCGAGAGCGCCGGCGATGGCGACATCGAGCCGCGACCACGCCCGGCGGGCGCGGCACGTCGCGGTGCGCCCACACACGTCAGGTCGCTCCAGACAGTCGAGCAGCGGCCGCGGATCCTCCACCGCGCTCACCACGTCGGCGACCGTGATCTCGCCCGGCGCCCGGGCCAGCCGGTAGCCGCCGGCGACGCCGCGCCTGGCCGTGACCAGTCCGCCTTCCCGCAACCGTCCCAGGATCCGCTCCAGGAACGGGGCCGGGATCTGCTCGGCTGCGGCTATCTGCGACAGCGGCACCAACCCGTCGCCGTCAAGGGACGACAGATACAGCAGCGCCCGCAGGCCGTACCGGCTGCGGGTCGAGAGCCTCACCACACGCTACCTCCACCATCGAGGACACGGGGCACCGGTCCGTCACGGCTCACCAGCAGGGGTGGCCCGGGAATGCACCGAGCGGGACCGGGCGACCGGCAAGGGTCATTACCCGATACGAAGAGTCGTGATGAACATAGCGGTCGCCCGTGCGCACTGCAAGAGGAAGCCGCCGGGTCGATGGGTCCGGAGCCGGTCGATCCCTTGCTCGGCGGTCTCGAGTCGGCCGCGGTGACGGTCGGGCGCCCCCGCTAAAGGCGCGTGGCGTTGGCGACCACCTGCTCCATGACCCGCTCGCCGATCCAGCCGGTGTACAGCTCGTAGACGCTGCCGTCGCTGCGGATCACGGCCAGGATGGGCGGTGCATCGACGCCGAGCTGGTCGAGCACGTCGCCGAGCTCGGAGACCTCACGCGCCTCGAAGGCGAAGAAGTCTGCCCTGTCGGCGTAGTACGACTGGATGTTCTGGAAAGACATGAGCATCTCGTCGTCGTCGGCCGCGCCCTGCACGTAGGCGAGCAGGACGATGCCGCGGCCGGAGGTGAAGGCATCGGTGACGAACTGCGGCGTCTTGTCCGTGGGCGAGACGTAGACCGGCGGGTAGCCGGTGAGCCCGAAGCTGCCGACGGTGTTGTAGTCGACGCCGCCGGCGCTGGCCGTGGGGGTGCTCTCCGACTGTCCCCAGGCGATGAAGGCGGTCATCATGCCGAGTATGACGAGGCCGCCGACGGCGATCAGCACCGTTGCGGCCAGGACCGGTCTTCTCTCCGCGTACGCCTTCACAGCACCCTCCGGAGGGGAAGTGCTCCACCTTGCCGTGCCCGCCTAGTTATTGAACCTGCTGAAGCAGGTGGGTGCCCTCTCGACCGATCCAAGGGAGCGGCCGAAGTCGGGCTCCCGACGCAAAGGTGTTGGCTCAATAATGCGGCGGGTCCACGCACAAGGTCGAGCCGGCACATCGTAGCAAACGTCACCCTCTCCAACAAACGTCTGTCGACGCTCCGTCGAACGTCCGTCGATTCCCCGGGAACGTCCGTCACCATGCGACAGCGACTCCCGTTGTGCCTTTGTCGGCGGGATGGGGCCGGAAGTTGAGCGATCGGTGACGCATGCCCGGCAGCCGGGCCGGGCGAGCCGGCGTCAGGTGGTGCGCAGACGCAGGTCGCGCAGCTGGCCGGCCTCGACGCCCGACGGGGCATTCATCATGGGATCGGAGCCCGAAGCGGTCTTGGGAAAGGCGATGACGTCGCGGATCGACGCCTCGCCGGCCAGAAGCATGACCAGGCGGTCGAGGCCGATGCCGATGCCGCCGTGCGGCGGCGCACCGTATTCGAGCGCCTCAAGGAAGAAGCCGAACGACTGCTCGATGCGCTCGTCGTCCATGCCGAGAGCCCTCAGGATGGCGCGCTGGACGGCGATGTCGTGGTTGCGCAGCGAGCCGGAACCGAGCTCGTAGCCGTTGAGGACCAGGTCGTACTGGACCCCGTAGACGGACAGCGGATCGGTCTCCAGCAACGGCAGCGTCTCGGGGGTCGGCAGGCTGAACGGGTTGTGCCCGTAGGTGAGCCGACCGGTCTCGCGATCGACCTCGAAGAGCGGGAACTCGATGACCCACGCCCAGGCCCAGGCCTGTGATGGCTCGGGAGCAAGGCGTCGGATGAGGTCGCTGCGCAGGACGCCGAGGACGGTAGCCGCGGCCGGCGCCGCATCGGCGGCGAAGACGATGAGGTCGCCCGGCGCGGCGGCGCAGCGCTCCACCAGGACCGCCTGCTCGACTTCGCTGAGGAACTTCACGATGGGGCCGCGCAGCGCGCGACCCTCCTCCACGTACACGTAGGCCATGCCGCGCGCGCCGTGCGACTTGGCGATCTCGGTCAGGTCGTCGATCTGCGCCCGCGAGAAGGCGGCGGCGCCGGGCGCGCAGATGGCCCGCACGCAGCCGCCGCCGTCCACGGCGCCGCGGAAGACCTGGAACCCGGAGGCCGCGAAGACGTCGCTGAGCTCGACGATCTGCAGACCGTAGCGCAGGTCCGGCTTGTCGGAGCCGTAGCGCAGCATCGCCTCGTCGTAGGTGAGCACCGGGAACGGGAGCGCACAGGGGAGCCCGGCGGCCTCCATGACCGCCACGCAGAGGCCTTCGATGAGCTCACGGGTCTCGGCGGCGTCCATGAACGACACCTCGATGTCGATCTGGGTGTGCTCCGGCTGGCGGTCGGCCCGCAGGTCTTCGTCGCGGAAGCAGCGGGCGATCTGGTAGTAGCGGTCCACGCCGCCGGCCATGAGGATCTGTTTGAAGAGCTGCGGGCTCTGCGGCAGTGCGTAGAACTTGTGCGGCTGCAGACGGCTGGGGACGAGGAAGTCGCGGGCGCCCTCAGGCGTCGAGCGCGTCAGGACCGGCGTCTCGACCTCCAGGAAGCGCTCGTCGTCGAGGTAGCCACGGGCGGCGCGCACCACACGGTGGCGCAGCTCCAGGTTGGCGGTCATCGGCGCCCGCCGCAGGTCGAGGTAGCGGTACTTGAGGCGCAGCGTCTCGTCGACCTCGGGGCCCTCGCCCGACTCGACCTCGAACGGCGGCGTCTGGGCCGCGTTGAGCACCTCGACCCGTTCCACCATCACCTCGACCTCGCCGGTCGGCAGGCCGGGATTCACCGTCTCGGGGCTGCGGGCCGCCACCACACCGTTGACGGCGATGACGAACTCGGACCGCAGCCGCTCGGCGGCGCGATGCGCCTCTTCCGCGAGCTGCGGGTTGAAGACGAGCTGCACAAGGCCGCTGCGGTCGCGCAGGTCGACG
>DIWP01000037.1 GCA_002423545.1 Thermoleophilia bacterium UBA6103 | reverse complement strand
TCAACAAGCTCATCCGCGTGCAGCGTCAGCTGCTGCAGGAGATGAACTGCGAGCCGACGCCCGAGCAGATCGCCCAGGAGATGGGCACCACACCGCAGAAGGTGCGCGAGATCCTCAAGATCAGCCAGGAGCCCGTGAGCCTCGAGACACCGATCGGCGAAGAGGAAGACAGCCAGCTCGGCGACTTCATCGAAGATGAAGACGCCACCATGCCCGTCGAGGCCGTCAGCGAGATCATGCAGAAGGAAGAGCTCAACGCGGTGCTCAATCAGCTCACGCATCGCGAGCGCAAGGTCGTCGAGCTGCGCTTCGGCCTCAAGGGCGAGCATCCGCGCACCCTCGAAGAGGTGGGCCAGAAGTTCGGCGTCACGCGCGAGCGCATCCGCCAGATAGAGGCCAAGACGCTGGCCAAGCTCAAGAGCTACCGCGAGGCGCAGCGGCTGCGTGACTTCCTGGAGTAGAAGGCGGCTGAGCGCGCTTGAGAAGGTGCCGACGGGCCGCCGTGGCGTGAGCGCCGCGGCGGCCCGTGCTCTTGCCATCGGGTCCGGCGGGGTTCAGTCTTCGACTCGCGTAGTCGATAGGCAGACACATGGGTGACGAACGAGCACCGAACGGGGACCCTCCCGGCCAGCTGCCGACCGCCGCTCTCGTAGCGCTGACCGCGGAGCTGACACGCGCCGGCGATGCCGATGCGGTGGCGCGTACGCTGGCACGCCGCCTTGTCGAGCTGTTCGATGCCGCCGACGTCGACATCTGGCGGCTTGTCGGCGCCGGTCTGCGGTGCGTGGCGAGCTGTGAGCGTGGCGGCCGCTTCGACGAGTCGGTGGTCGGCACCGTGCTCGACCTCGGCCGGGCGACGGCTGCGGCGTGGACCGTGGAGCACCGCGAGCCGCTGATCCTCACGAACACCGACGATCCACGGCTCAGCCCGATGGAGCGCAGCGCCTTCGAGGACTACGGTTTCGTCACCAGCCTCAGCATCCCGTTGGTCATCGAGGGTGCCGCGGTGGGCCTCGTGGACCTCTACGATGACCGTCCGCGAGACTGGTCGCCGGACGTCGATGTCGCCACCATGGTGGCGCAGATGGCGGCCGGCGTGTTCCGCGCCGCCCTGGCGCTGGAGGAAGCGCGAGAGTCCAACGCCTCGCTGCGGACGCTGGTCGACGCCGCCGTGGAGATCGGCTCCTCGCTCGACTTCGACGCCGTCCTGGACAGCGTGGCCCGCAAGATGTGCCAGGTCTCCGGTGGCGTCGCCTGCGAGCTGTTCTCGGTCGACGGCGATCACGTGACCAGCCTCATCTACGTGGTCGACGGGGAGTCGCTGGACGTCGACCTCGGCCGGGTCTACGACGAACGCGAGTACTACATTCGCGCCGATGAGCTGCGGGACCCTCGGCTCATCGAGGTCCCCGACATCGCGGCGGAGACCGAGGCGAGCGCCGCCGAGGTCGAGGAGTGGCTCAAGAACGGCTGGCACTCCGGGGTCGCGTTACCGCTGCTGGCCGCCGGCGCGGTGATCGGCCAGGCGTTCGTCTACGATCGCGTGCCGCGGCGCTGGAACGGCCTCGACACGCTGCGCGGGCTGGCGCAGATCGCCGCCCAGGCGATGACCAACGCCACCCTGCACCGCGAGGCCACGGTGAGCGCCGAGCGGCTGCGTACCGCCAACGAGATCGGCCTGCAGCTCGTCTCGCGGCTCAGCGTCGACGAGGCGACCGCCGCCACGGCGACGCGGCTCTGCCGGATGCTCGACGCCGCCAACTGCGACATCTGGGAGCTCGACGACGGTGAGCTTCATTGTCTGCTCAGCGTCGAGGACGGCCACCCCGACGAACGCTGGGCCGATGCCCGGGTGGTCGCCTCGGAGTGGCCGACCTGGATGGGGGTCATCGAGTCGGGCCAGCCGTTACTGATCGATGATGTGACCGCCGGGAACCTGAGCACGGCGGAGAAGGCGTGGTTCGCCGAGTCTGCGACGGAATCGACGCTGGTGCTGCCGCTGCTGGGCCGGGCCGGGTTCCGGGGCACGCTCGATTTTTGCGGGAGTGGGTCGCGCCGGCGCTTCACCGCCCACGATGCGGAGGTCGCCGGCGCCTACACGGCCGTCGTGACGCTGGCGCTGGAGAACGCCCGGCTGTTCGAGGACCTGCGTGCCCGGCGCTGGGAGGCCGAGCTGATCAACCGCTTGGCGCGCGACACATCGGCGACCCTGGACGTTGCCGAGATCTCCGCCGCGGCGCTCGATGCGCTGGCCGACACGGTGCCGTGCGAGCGGGCCGCCGTGGTGCTGGCCGGCGACGACGGAGCGCTCCGGGTGGTGCAGGCACGACCCGAGCGGTGTCTGCCGCTGGAGGGCGTCACCCTGACGGTGCTCGACGACCGGCTGCTGCGACGGTTGCTCTCCGACGGGACGGCTCGGATCCGTCTGCCGGCCGAGCGCGAGCAGCTGGGCGGCGTGGTCCTCGACGACGAGCTGGCCGATCTGCTCGTGGTCCTGCTGGTGTCCGGCGCCGAGCCGATCGGTGCGGTCTTCCTGGCGAGCACCGAAGAGGGCGCCTTCTCCGGCGTCGACGCGGCACTGCTGCGCCGCTTCGGCGAGCATCTCTCGGTCGTGTTCCGCAACGCGCGCCTCTACGAGCAGCTGCGGCGGCGTCATGCCGCCAACCTTGTGGCCCTCGATGTCGCGCTCGGGGCCAAGGACCCGTACACGGTCGGCCATCCGGCGCGGGTGGCCGCCTATGCGATACTGCTGGGTCGCCGGCTCGGCTGGACCGAGGCGACCCTCAACGAGGTCGCCGTCGCCGGCGCCCTCCACGACATCGGTCAACTGGGCGTGAGCGGCCGCTTGCTGCGCAAGCCGGGTCCGCTCGCGGAGCACGAGTGGGAGCTGATCCGGCAGCACCCCGATCTGAGCGCCGAGATTGTGCGGCCGCTGTGCTCGGAGGCGGTGGTGCTGGGCGTGCGCCATCATCACGAACGCTGGGACGGCGGCGGCTACCCGGACGGCCTGGCCGGCGGCGACATCCCGGACGTGGCGCGGGCCATGTGCATCGCCGAGTCTTACGACGCCGTGTCCATGACCCGTCCGTACCGCGAGGCGCTCGACTGCGCTCGGGCCCGGGACGAGCTGCGGGAGTGTGCGGGCAGTCAGTTCGACCCCGTGATGGTGGCGGAGTTCCTCGCCGTCCTCGACGATCTGCAGGACCGGAAGCGCGCCGCGACTGCGGTGGCGGCCGAGGCGGCAGCGGGCATCGAGGCGGACACGCATGCCCGCCTGCGGTCGCGGCACGACGAGCTGACGGAGGAGTACGGGGGCATCCGCGACTTCCTGCGCGAGGTCCGCGATCGCCATCCCGGGACCGCCGACCTCTCGACGTGTGCGCTGCGCGGCGGCCGGGCAGCGTACATCGTCGACGCCATGGAGGACCCGGCCCGGCGGTCGGAGCTCGGTGCGGCCGGGCCGGCCGATGAGGAGCTGCTGGCGCGACTCACCGGCGACGATCGTGAGCGCTGCGTCCTCTGGGCTCGCGACGGCCAGGTGTACGTCTGTGGGTACGCACCGGTCCGCGATGGCCGGGGACGCGTCGAAGCGATGGTGACGGCCGACGTCCCGCTGGCCGGTATCCCGAGGATCGGCGGGTCGACCGACGTCGCCGCCGTGCGTGGCTTCGATTCGCGCCTGCGGTTCGCGACCGGCCGGCTGACCAGGGCTGAAGTCGAAGCCATGACCGACGGTCTCACCGGTCTGGCCAATCACCGGCACTTCCACGAGCGGCTCGCCGAGGAGGCGGCGCTCGCCGCGGCCGGCGACGGGACGCTGACGCTGCTGTTCATCGACATCGACGGCTTCAAGGGCTTCAACGACCGCTTCGGGCATCGGGCCGGCGACGAGGCGCTGCGGATCGTCGCCCGCGCCATCCTCTCCAGCGTGCGCTGCTCGGATGTGGCGGCACGCTACGGAGGCGAGGAGTTCGCCGTGCTGCTGCCGGGCGTCGCCGTAGCCGGCGCGGCGGAGATCGCCGAGCGCATGCGCGCCGAGGTCCTGCGGCTGGTGGCCCGCGAGGGGCCGGCTCCCGATTGTCTGACGGTGAGCATCGGCGTCGCGGTGGTGCCGGACCACGCCCACGACAAGGACGACCTGCTCGAGCGCGCCGATCTGGCGATGTACGCTGCCAAGCGCTGCGGCAAGGACAGGGTCTTCGTCTTCGGCACCGCCGACCCGTCCTGACCCTCGGCGGTCCAGGCGCCCCCCTGGGTCGCTCGTCTGGAAGCCCTCGCGTCCATCGCTCCCGAGTCCCGGCATCTCGACGTGTGGGACTCTGCCGGCGTTCTCGGGCATCCTGCTCCAGGTACCGCACCCGCACGAGGCGCTCGGCGTCCACGTCGCCATCGCACCCGCAAGAGACGTCTGCGTCGTCGCGTTCTGGTCTTTGGACGAAGCGTGACTGCGCGCGTACCGTTGGCCGGCCCGGGGATGGTGGAGCACGTCCGGGGACCTGCGCAGCGGCTCGTAGGTTAGACTCAGTGATCCTTCCCGTGAGGCGGTGGTGAGCGACTCGCACGACAAGGTGATCCCGGCCGACGATTGGGGCTTCGACGGCATCGAGGCGCCGCCGAGAGCCCGGCGTACGGCGGCCGGCAGACGGGCCGGTGGCGCCGCGGCGGGCGCGCCCGGCGGCGTCTCGGCCGACGACCACGGCCCGACTGCCGGGGCGGCCGCCGTCGATGCGGTCGCCGTCGGCGCCGCCGATGTGTCGCTGCCGGGCGTCACCGACGGCCCGGCACGACCCGGCTCCGCGGCTCGCCGACGCAGCTCGGCGTCGGCTCGCGGCATGGCCGGCGCACTCTGGGAGCGGGCGCTGGCCATCCCCCATCGCGCTGCGATCGTCACCGTCCTGTTCTTCGCCGGCTGGTCACTGCTGCTGGCCTTCCCGTACTTCGGCTTCGGCTCCATGTCCTTCGTGGTACTGCACGACACGGCCGAGATGAACCTGCCGCGGGCCATCTGGTATGGCAGTCCCGCCGCCGAGACCGGACTCGGATCCTGGAGTCCGCAGGGCGTGAGTGGTACCGACCGACTGGCGTCGGGCCTCTCGACCGATCTCGACACGCTCCTCTTCATGGTGCTGCCCGGGTGGCTTGCGTACGGGCTGTTCATGTGGCTGCAGCGCTTCATAGCCGGCTACTTCCTGTATCGGCTGCTGCGCGAGTGGAAGAACGTCACCCCACTGGCGGCGGCGGCGGTGTCGTGCGCGTATGCCCTGTTCACGCAGCCGCACATCAACATGGGCTGGACCGGCTTCGCTCTCTACGACGGGCTGGCGCTGCCCGGGCTGCCGCTGGTGCTCTACGTGCTGTTCCGCTCGGCCCGCTGGCGGGCGCGCTACCGGTACCCGGTGGCTGTGGTGACCGGTCTGCTGTTCGCCCTCTCGTCGCACTTCTTCCTGGCGTTGTTCGGCGTGCTGGCGGTCTGCCTGATCGCCCTGGTGGGCTTCCCCTGCCGGGACAAGCGCGCCTTCTGGGTCGCGCCGCTGCTCTTCGCCGGCGCCTGGCTGCTCGGTGAGTTGCCGGTCCTTCTGGCGGCGGCCGCCAACGCCGGCCTCTCGCATCGCGGCGACCGGGCGCTGCTGAACGTCAACATCCAGGGCGGGGTGGTCTACCGGCAGTGGCTGCCGAAGTTCCTCGGCGACAACGCCCTGGCGCTGGCGCTCACTGCGGCGGCGCTGGTGCTGGCCGTGCTGCGCCGGTCCTGGCGCCTTGTGGCGGTGGTGGGCATCGCGGCGCTCTGTGTGCTGCTGGTGACGGGGGCGCCGTTCCTGCGGGACAGCGTCTTCGCCCACCTCGGCCCGCTCTCGGGCTTCCGGTTCGACCGGCTGTTCGTGGTGCTGCCGTTCCTGACGTTGCTGGCCGGGGGCCTGGGGCTGGGGCTGCTGCCCCGTCTGAGCCCCGCGTTCACGGTGGGAGCCGGCGGGTTGCCGCGACGGGCCGGTGCGACTGCGGCCGAGGCTCGAGCGGAGGTTGATGTCAGCACCGGACACGGCGGCTCCACCGGAAGCGGCGGCGGGTCGGCCGATGGCGGCCCGTCATGTGACGGTGCTCCAACCAGGACCGGAGCGGACCTGTGGCGCGACGGTCTGCGGTGGCTCGACGGCCTGGTGAGGCGCGGCGGCTCTTCCGGAGGCGGCGGCGGGTCCGGCCACGGCGGCCCGCCGGGTGACTGTGATCCGCCGGGCGACGGCGGTCCGCGCGGTGGTGGTGGCCCGTTCGGCGACGCCGGTCCGTCGAGACGTGGCGGTCCGCCCGGACGTCGCTACCGCGTGCCGGTGCAGGCGCTGGTGGGTCTGGTGATCCTGCTGGCCGTGCTCGTGCAGGCGATCGCCGTGCAGGCACGGGTCGCCGGCGAGATGGAGAAAGGCGCCATTTACGAGTCCCTCTACGGCAGCCCACAGATCGAGCAGCTCGCCGCCGAGCAGAGGCCCAACGACCCCTTCCGCGTGGCCAGCATCAACGCACCGCTGGGTCGCGATGCCCGCGACACCTGGCATCCCGGCTACACCTGGGCCTACGGGCTCGAGACGGCCGATGGGTACAGCGTCCTCTACTCGCAGCGCTACCAGGACTTCTGGCTGCGAGTCATCGACGCCAGGCTGGGCCGCAGCAAAGAAATCAAGGAGTACTACGAGCGCTGGGGCAATCGCGTCTACCTGTTCGCCTCGCGCAACTACCTCAAGAACCCGCTCGGCATCCAGCCGGCGAAGCGCTGGAACCTGCCGTTGCTGGCGCTGGCCAACGTGCGCTACCTCATCTCTCCGGTGAAGCTGCGCGACGACTCGCTCACGCTGCTGCCGTACGGCCGGCGGGCGGAGCAGGCGGCCTGGGTCACGCTGCCACTCGGCGAGCGCCGCGAGATCGCCGGCCGCGGCGATTTTCCCGGCCTGCCGCTCTACGTGTACCGCAGCGAGCGGGCGTTCCCGCGCGCCTTCCTGGTCGAGCAGACGGCGGTCTTTGAACGGCAGTTCGAGGTGCTCGACGCCATGGCCGTGGCGGGCTTCGACGACCTGCGCACCACCGCGTACCTCACGACCGCGGACGCGGTCGCGCTGGGCCTCGGCACGCGGCCGCTGACGGGCACGGCGGCGACCGACGAGCCGGCCGCCGGTGAAGGGGGAGAAGGCGCCGGCGAGGACGGGGAAGTCGGCGGCGCCGGGACTGCTGGGGAGGGGGGCGAAGTCTCCGGCGGAGACGAGGCCGGTGGGGGTGCGGGCGGTGAGGAGGCGCCCGCCGACGACGCCGTCCGTGTCACGTCGTATGGAGCCGACGAACTGAGCCTGCGGGTCACGGCACCGGCGCGCAGCGTGCTGATCGTCACGAACTCGTTTTCCCGGTACTGGAAGGCGCGGATCGACGGTGAAGAAGTGTCGTTGGCACCGGCCGATCACACCTTCCTCGGCGTCGTGGTGCCGGAGGGCGAGCACGACGTGACCCTGTCGTACAGCCCCACCTACGGCTTCCTGTGGTGGCAGTGACCGACCGGTCCGCCGAGCCTGCGGAGGGAGGGCTTGGGGACCCGGTCTTGGAGCTGCCCGGACCTTTCGAGGCGGCGCCCGGCGACTCAGCTGCGGAGCCGGCCGGGTCTGCGGAAGGGACGCCCGGCGATCCGGTCGCAGAGCAGGCGGGGCCGGCCGAGGGAGCGCGTCACGGCTCTCTGCGAGCCTTGCTCGTGCGTCGCCGCGAGCAGATCCTGTTCGTGATCGTCGGCGCGTGGAACACCGCCTTCGGCTACGGTGTCTTCGCGCTCTTCTATTGGCTGCTGCAGGAGAGTGTCCCGGCGACCCTGATCCTGCTGCCGAGCTACGCTGTCGCGTTCGTCAACAACTTCCTCTGCTACAAGTACATCGTGTTTCGCACGCAGGGCGGTCAAGTCGGCGAGGTGCTGCGCTTCATGGTCGTCTACATTCCGGTCCTGGCGGCCAACCTGATCGTGCTGCCGCTGGCGCTGCGGACGCTGCCGCTGAGCGCCTATGTCATCCAGGCCGGCTACATCCTTGTGGTCGCCGTGCTCTCGTATCTGGGTCTCAAGCTGTTCGCGTTCCGGCGCTCATGACGATGTGAGCGAGTCGCGGCAAGCGCGGCATGCAGTATGTAGACCGCAATCATAAGTTGCGATCTGCATAGGGCGAGACTGACGGAGACAGCCATGGCTGGGGACAGCTCGCCAGGGTACGACGCGGACCGTGGGTCTCGGGGTGGTGGCGGTCACCCCTGTGGTAGAGTCGGCCCGATCTTCCGGAGGACGGAACGCGTATGACCACCGGCAACGGCAGCACGGTGGACCAGACCTGGGGCGTCGGTTGTGTCTGGCCACCGGAGACTCCCGGTACTCCCGCAGCTTCTCTCGGCCTGGGCCTGAGTCACGATCCCGGCGACTGCGGCGCTCGCTCCCTGCTCGATCTCTCGGTGGTGGTGCCGGCCTACAACGAGGCCGCCAACCTGCCGGAGCTGCTGCGTCGGGTGGCTGCGGCCGTGTCGCCGTTGGGGAGCTACGAGGTCGTCGTCGTCGACGACGGCAGCACCGATGAGAGCTGGAGCGTGTTGAGCCGGGCCGCGGCGGCCGACGCACGCGTCGTCGCCGTCCGTCTGCAGCGCAACTTCGGTCAGCACCCGGCCCTTACGGCCGGCCTCACGATCGCGCGCGGCGAGGTGATAGTGACCCTCGACGCCGACCTCCAGAACCCGCCGGAGGAGATTCCCAGGCTCGTCGAGCGCCTGGGCCCCGACTGCGATGTCGCCAGTGGCTGGCGGCGGGCGCGCAAAGACACGTGGCTGCGGCGACTGCCGAGCAGGATGGTCAACGTGGTCCTGCGGCGCGCCACCGGCGTGCAGCTGCATGACTACGGATGCATGATGCGCGCCTACCAGCGCCGCGTCGTCGAGCTGCTGCTCGCCCTGCCCGAGCGCAGCCGCGCCACGACCGGACTGGTGAGCTGGCTGGGGGTGCGGATCGTGGAGGTGCCGGTGGCCCACGATCCGCGCCGCGCCGGTCGCTCGCGCTACCGCTTCTGGAAGCTCCTCAAGATGAACTTCGACATCCTCACCGGCTTCTCGACCGGCGTGCTCCAGGCGGTCTCAGTGACCGGCATCGCGGTCTCGGTGCTGGGGTTCGCGGCCGCCATCGTGCTGGCCGTCTGGCGTATCACGCAGGGAGCCGGCCCGGTGGGGCTCACGACGTTCCTGGCCGTCCTCATGTTCCTGGCCGGCATGCAGGTGGCGGCCATCGGCATCGTGGGCGAGTACGTGGGGCGTATCTTCATGCAGGTGCAGGGACGCCCCTACTACATCGTCGCCGAGGTGACGGCGGCCGGTGTGGCGGCAGATGCGGCGCACGAGGATGTCGGCGCGGTCGATCGCTCGGCCGCCCCGGCCCAGTCGGGGTCGCACGAGGCTCGGGAAGATGTGTACATCCCGAGTGCCTCGGGTGTACAGGAATCGTCGAGCGAACGATCGCTGAGAGGGTCGCCGGTCGTGCAGGCGACTCTCGAGCGACAGATCGGCAGTGAGGCTGCGTCCGGGCGCACGCCGACCGTGGATGCGGACCGTTCGGACCGTTCGGACCGTTCGGACCGTGCGGGCAGTGGGAGCGGTGAGCAGCAGGCCTGAGTACGGCGGCCTCGAGGCTCGCGCGGTCGCCGACGTGGATGGGGCAGCCGTCGAGGCGCTGGTCGCCGCGCACTCGTTGTCGCGACTGCAGCGCGAGCCGCCGTTCGTCGGCGAGCCGCGGCACGCGCACCTCTGGGCGGACGTGCGGCAGACGATGACCTCGTCCGATGCCGAGTCGGCGGCTTTCGTTGGCCCCGACAACGCGGAGTCGCGGCATGGCGGCGTGCGCGGCCTGTGCATCGTGCGGACGCCTGACTGGGACCGCGAGCACTTCGGCTTCGTCCTCGGTCGCATCGAGTATCTGATCGCCGCCGACGGCATCGCCGCGACGGCGGCGCTCGAATGGGCGCTGGAGCGCCTTTCGGCCGCCGGCGCCAGTGTCGTCAGCGCCCGCGTGCCGGCCGAGGACCTCGCGGTCATCGGCGCGCTGGAGGCAGCCGGATTCGGCTTCATGGAGCACCTGCTGACGCCGTGGCGCGCGTGGAAGGCCTGGGAGCCGAAGCACGCCGACGCCACCCGCTTCACCGAGCCCGAGGACCTGCCGATCCTCTACAACATCGCGCGCGCCACCTTCCGCACCGATCACTTCCACCTGGACCCACGCTTCGACCCTGCCGCCGCCGACGGCGTCTACGCCAGGTGGATCGAGAGCTGGCACGCCGACCCGCCACCCGGGGCCCGCAGCCGGGTTATCGTGGTCGACGGGCGCGTCAGCGGCTTCTTCATGTACCGGTTCACCGAACCCGCCGGCCTCGCGGGGCATGCGGGGGGCGAGTCGAAGACGCGTCGGGTGACCGACCTCGTGCTGGGTGGCATGGCCCCCGACATGGCCGGCCGCGGCCAGGGCTACAGGATGTACTGCGACGTGATGGATGACGCAGCCGCCAACACCGAGTATGGTCGCGTGACCATCGTGACCGCCAACGTGGCGGTGCTCAATCTGTACATGAAGCTCGGCTTCCGGTTCTCGACCGGCGGCGAGGTGACGTTCCACAAGTGGCTCGCGTGATGCGGCGCGGCGGCACGACACAGGCAGGAGGGTGAGTGCGTATCCTGGTGACCGGTGGGGCCGGGTTCATCGGCTCCAACTTCGTGCGCATGGCGTTGCGCGAGCTGCCCGAGGCTGAGGTGCTGGTGCTCGACGCGCTGACCTATGCGGGCAGCGTCGAGAACTTCGACGGCGGCCTGCGCGACGAGCCGCGCTTCAGCTTCTGGTACGGCAACGTCACCAACGCCGACCTGGTCCACGACCTGGTGGCGCAGTGCGAGGTGGTGGTCCACTTCGCCGCCGAGAGCCACGTGGCACGCTCCATCTACGATAACTCGCTGTTCTTCGTCACCGACGTGCTCGGTACGCAGACGGTGGCCAACGCGGTGGCCAAGTGCTCCGGCGTGCGGCTGTTCATCCACATCTCCACCAGCGAGGTGTACGGCACCGCACTCAGCGAGCCGATGGACGAGCAGCATCCGCTCAATCCCCTGAGCCCGTACGCCAGCGCCAAGGCCGGCGCCGACCGGCTCGTGTACTCGTACTGCGCCACGTACGGCATCCCGGCGGTGATCGTGCGGCCGTTCAACAACTACGGCCCGTACCAGCATCTCGAGAAGGTGGTGCCGCGCTTCGTCTGCAGCGCTCTCGCCGACGAGCCGCTCACGGTGCACGGCAGCGGCCGGGCGGCACGCGACTGGCTGCATGTCGATGACACCTGCCGGGCTCTGCTCGAGGTGATCCGTCGCGACGGGTGCGAGCGGAGGGCGGAGCCGGAGGGCGCTCGCGAGGCCGGGGCCGACGCTGAGGGCGACGCGGCGCCGGGGGCGGCCGGTCCGGCAGCGGGCGGCGCCCCGACGACGGCATCCGCAGCCGGTCCGGCGGCGCCGGCCTGCGCCGACGGCGCCTGCCCGGTCTACAACCTGGGCAGCGGCCGGGCCGTGTCGGTGCAGGAGATCGCCGAGCTGGTCTGCAACATGACCGGCCGCTCGGTGAGCTTGGTCACGCACATCGGCGACCGCCCCGGTCAGGTCAACAAGCACATCGCCGACGCCTCGCGGTTCACGGAGGCGTTCGGCTGGCGGCCGCAGGTGAGCTTCGAGGACGGTCTGGAGCGCACCATCGCCTGGTATGCGGCCAACGAGCCGTGGTGGCGCCGGCTGGAGTGGATGAAGCACGTGCCGGTGCGCACCGCGAGCGGGGAGATCGAGTACCACTGAGGTCGGGCGGTCGGGCTTGAGGGGCGGGGGACCGGCGTGAAAGCCAGGCACGAGACGGTGGCGGCCATGGACCGTCACTGGTGGTATCGCGGCCGGCGGGCGGCGGTCGACAGTCTGCTGCGGCGGGCCGGAACGCGGCCGCCGGCGAGCGCGCGGTCGCAGCCGGGTGCGCGGTCGCAGCCGGACTCGCGGCCAGGAACCGACGGTGCGCGTCGCATCCTCGACTACGGCTGCGGCGTGGGCAACATGGGCGCCACGCTGGCGCGGTACGGGGACGTGTGGGGCGTGGAGGCCGATCCCGATGCGCTGGCGGCCGGCGACTTCTCTGCGTACGCGGGGGTGGTGCGCGCCGCGTCGGTCGTCGAGGCGGCGACAGCGAGCAGGGTCCCGACGGCGCCCGACGCAGGACCGGGCGCCGCGTCCTGCGGCGCCGGCCCGGCCGGCAAGCTTCCCGGCGGCGCCTTCGACATCGTGACGTGTCTCGACGTCCTGGAGCATGTGGAGGACGATGCCGGCCTGCTCCGCGACCTCAGGGCTCTGCTCGGGCCGGACGGCGTCATGGTGGTCTCGGCGCCGCTGCACCCGGATCTCTTCTGCGCCGTCGATGAGATCGCCGGCCACCTGCGGCGGTACACGGCCGAGGGTCTGCGGGGGCTGCTCCGCGGCGTCGATCTGCGTCCGGTGACCGAGAGCGGCTACGTGGTCGGGTTGCTGCCACTGGCTCGCCGCCAGCGGCGCCGCGTGCAGGCTGGGCGGGCGGCTCCGGAGCAGGAGTGGGCGGTGCCGCCCGCGCCCCTGAACGGGCTCCTGAGCGCCGTGGCTGTGGCCGAAGGCAAGGCGGCCCGCTGGGTGAGCCTGCCGGCGGGCCTCAGCCTGCTGATCGCGGCTCGACCGCGCCTCCGTGCAGAGTGATGCTCATATGGTATGATGCATTCGCATCTCTGTGCCACAGCGGCATGTCGGAATTGACATCCGCTCGCGACCCGGGAGGGATCGGATCGTGCCGAGGACGACGATCACGCTGAGCGACGAGCGCTATCGTGCGCTCAAGCAGGTGGCCGCCCGCCGGGGTACCACCATCACCGAGGTCGTCGACCAGGCGCTCGAACTGGCCGGGGTGAACACCCGTGAGGCGGTCGAAGCCATGGTCGCGGAGGCACGCCGGCGGTCCGGGCTTGCCGACGAACAGGCTATGGACCTGGCTCTGCGAGAAGTCGCCGCCGACCGGTCAGAGCGCGCCGATCCTGGATCTACTTGACCGGCATGCCGGGACTCTACGTCGTCGACACGAACGTCATCGTCAGTGGAGTCACTGGCCGGAGGCCTGAGTCGGCTCCGGCGTGGCTGCTGAGCGAGATGCTCGCCGGACGCCTGCCGTTCCTGCTCTCGGTCGATCTGCTCGGTGAATACCGCCGGGTGTTGCTGCGTCCGGCCATCACCCTCCGTCACGGATGGACCACCGATGACGTTGACGTGTTTCTCTCGGCGCTGACCATGACGGCGTATCTTCGGCAGCCTACGGAAATCGCCTTGGGAGATGATCCCCCGCCGACCGACGACCCGCCGCCGGACTGCCCCAACGGAGACGGGCACATCGTCGACCTTCTGGCTCACGAGGGATGCTCCGTGCTGATCAGCGGCGACCGGCGGCTGCTGCTGGCCATCCGCGGGTGGCGGAACGTACTGACCCCGGCGGAGGCTGTCATAGAGCTGACATCCTGACGCCGACAGCCCCGTCCCTTGGGGGACACGCGCTACGGCGTGCTCGATCTCAGCGTTAGTGTAGGCCGGGTTCCTGAGCGGGGAGGCCGAACAGGTCGGAGAGCGCGGCTGCGACGGTGCGCCTGTCGCCGTGTGCCAGCCGGCCGGCCTGTCTCTCGATGAGGCGATCGTCGAGCGTGAACAGCTTCATGCGGACTACGGAGGGCGCCGGCAGGCCTGCCGCGGAGCGATCGGTGATGGAGACATCACGGGGCCACGGAGAGTGACCGGCGCTGGTGATCATCGCCAGTACGCTGTGGCCGATCGGCGTGCCGAGTGCCTCAGGTCGGGACACGACCAGAGCCGGGCGCCGGCGTGTGGTCTGACGGTCGGTGAAGGGGAACGGCACGACCACGACCGCCCACTGGTCATAGGCCATCGTATGCCTCGTCGTCTTCGCCGGAGTCCCACTCTGAGAGGAGCGGCTCCAGCGCCGTCGCGAACGAGAGGTCCAGCGGCAGCGCCTTGCGGACGGTGACCGTGCCGTCGTCGGCGGTCTCGAACACGATCGAATCTCCTTTGGCCAGTCCGAGCGCCTCGCGTACCGGCGCCGGCACAGTCGTCTGATACTTCGTGGTCAGCTTGGTCACTGAGCGTGCCGTCATCGCGACGCCTCCCGCGCGTGATTCGGAGTAATGCAAGCTTACTACCATTACGCCATTACGAGAGGTGCGAGATGCAGCTCGACCGCGTCACGAGAGGGCGCGGGATGGCGGACGCACGGGCGGGTACGGCGCTCGGGTATGATGGCCGGCGTGAGCAGCGGCGATTCCCCACGCATCCCATTCCACCTGCCGAGCGTCGATGCCGCCGACGAGGCGGCGGTGCTCGAGGTGCTGCGCTCCGGCTGGCTGACGAGTGCCGGGAGGGCCGCGGAGCTTGAACGTCGCTGCGCCGAGCTGAGCGGGGTGGCGCACGGTGTGGCGACCAACTCGTGCACGGCGGCGCTGCATCTGGCGCTCGTGGCGCTGGGGGTGGGCCCTGGCGCGGACGCCGGTGCCGGCGGATGTGCGGGTGGTGGCGCGGACGCGGACGCCGCCGACGAAGTGGTGCTGAGCCCCATCACGTTCGCCTCGGCGGCCAATGTTGTGCTGCACTGCGGTGCCACGCCGGTCTTCTGCGATGTGCAGCCCGACACGCTGAACATGGACCCCGACGCCCTGGCGGCGGCGCTCACCGAGCGCACGCGGGCGGTCATCGCCGTGCACTTCGCCGGTCATCCGGCAGAGATGGACCGGATCCGCGCGGTGTGCGACCCACTTGACGTGCCGGTGATCGAGGACGCCGCCCATGCCATCGGCGCACGGCATAAGGGGCGGCCGGTCGGCAGCCTCGGCCGGGTCGCCGCCTACAGCTTCTACGCCACCAAGAACATCACCAGCGGCGAGGGCGGCATGCTGGTGACCGACGATGCCGCCCTCGCCGAGCGCGCCAAGCTGCTGTCTCTGCACGGCATGACGCGCGACGCCTGGAAGCGGTACAGCGACGCGGGCTACCGCCACTGGGACATCGTCGCGCCGGGCTTCAAGTACAACCTGTCCGACATGCAGGCGGCGCTGGCGCTCTCTCAGCTCGACAAGCTGGCGGCGTTCAACGCCGAGCGGCGCCGCCTGGTCGAGCTCTACGATCGCCTTCTGGCGGACGTGTCGAATCTTGAGCCGCTCTTGCGCCGCGCCGACGTCGAGTCCGCCTACCATCTCTACGTGGTCCGCGTGCGCGCCGGGGCGCCGCTGGACCGCGATGGGCTGATGGCGGCCCTCACCGCGGCCGGGATCGGCGTCGGGGTGCACTTCCGTCCGGTCCACCTGCACCCCTACTACCGCGAGGCTCTCGGCTTCCGGCCCGGCATGTGCCCCGTCGCCGAGGCGACCGGCGAGCGGGTGCTCTCGCTGCCGCTGTTCCCCGGCATGCGCGACGCAGATGTGGAGCGGGTGGCGGAGGCCTGCCGGACGGCACTGGCCTGACGGCCGCTGGGAGCGGTCCGAGGACCGCTGAGCACCCTGTCGTCGCGGCAGACCCCCTCCCTGACCGGCCACTCAGCTCCTTACCGACCGGTCCTAAGGGTCGGCCGACGAGTCCCGTTCCCCTTAGAGAGCCTTGTTCCGGCGATCGCGATGGAGGTGGCCCATGCTCATGATGAGTCGTCCGCACGGCACCACGGCAGGAGACAGTGACCACACGCGCCGCGCTGGGCCGGCACCGTCCGTGCGCAGGCCGACCCGGTCTGCCGCCGGCCCGTCTGCGGCGGCTCGGTCCGCATCGGCCCGGCCTCCCGCGGCTCGGTCCGCGCCGGCCCGGCGCACAGCCGGGCTGGTCGCGATCGTCGCGCTCGCCGTCGCCCTGATCCTGGTGGGCGCCGTCGGCGTGGCCGATGCCCGCGTCTTGCCGCGTGGCATCTGCCAGCCCGGGTGGTACATGCCGTACGACGATGCCGAGAAGAGGGCTACCCTGATCAACGAGATGCGCACCGACCTGCGCGCCTCGTGGGTGCGCTTCGAGGTCTTCTGGAGCAAGGCTGAGCCGAGTCCCGGGGTCTACGACGACGCCTATCTGGGCGCTGTGGCGGCCACCGTCGCCGAAGCAAGGACGGCCGGCCTCAAGGTCCTCATCACGGTCTTCAAGGTGCCTCGCTGGGCTTCACAGAAGGATCTCTGGGACACCCCGGCTCCGGGGGCCGTCAAAGGTGAGTATCGCGACTTCTACCTCCCGGACAAGGGATCGCTCCCCGCTCTCCAGGCGTTCATGACCCACCTGGCCGGGCTCTGCGGAGGGAATGTGGCGGCCTATGAGTGCTGGAACGAGCCGAATCTGTGGATGACGCTGGCGCCCCAGAAGCATGGCGGCGACACCAAGTACGCCGCACGCCGCTACCGGGACATGCTCAAGTACTTCCGCGCCGGGGTGAAGGCTGCCGAGCCCCAGGCTCTGGTGGTCGGCGGCGCCTTTGGCCCCTACGGTCCCAACGACACGTGGCGGACGTCACCCCAGCGGTTCGCTCGGCAACTGAAGTACCTCGGGGCGGCCAGATACTTCGACGTCCTCAGCCACCACCCGTATCAGGCCGGCGTGAGCCATCGGTATGCGCCCGACAGGCTGCCCCGCTGGCCCAGGCGGGCCGTGAGCCTGCGCAACCTCAACGTGATCATGCGGCTCTTTCCCGGCAAGCCGGTGTACTTGACGGAGTATGCCTACAACACCAGAGACTGTCCCGGGATCGGTCTGGGAGTGGGCGCCACGCGCCAGGCCGACTACCTGCGCAAGGCGTACGCCTACGCTGCGAGATACAGTCGTGTGAAGATGATGCTCTGGTTCCTGCAGCGCGATGCCGGCGACTGGTCGACCGGCCTGCGCACCGCGACCGGCACGAAGAAGCCGTCGTGGTACTCGTTCTCCAGGTACACCAGGATCGGCCTCAAGCTCTCGCGGGCGTGGGCGCCGCGTGGCGGGCGCGTCAAGCTGACCGGTGTGATCAGGTGGACGCCGCGGGGCGGCCCGACACAGACGGTCGCCGGCAAGCGGCTGGTGCTGGAGCGCAAGGTGGGCTCGGCCCCGTGGAGGCGCGTCCGCACGCTACGCAGTAACAGCAGCGGCCGCTTCACCACATACGTGCGACCGAAGAAGACGACGCGCTACCGGGTGCGTTGGCTGGGAGTGACCGGCAGCGCCTCACGCAGGGTCCTCGTCCGCTGACCCTCGGGGGTCGGCGGACACTGCGGGCAGGGTCGGCGCCCGGCGGCGGGACCCCGGTCACCGCCGCGATCGAGGGAACACCCGGGGCTTGTCGCTCGTCGCCCGGGCGCCTAGAATCATCGTTTACCGGAGGCACGTACCGTAAGGTCGCACTCTGTCGTGTCGTTCCTGCCTTGAGTCAGGAGCGCACGACGCCGATGGAGGTACGCGAGCACCCATGTCAGTGAAGCCCAGGCACCTCATCGTCTCTGTCTGTATCGCCGCCGTCGTGATCCTCACGGTCGGCGTCGCGCAGGCCGGCGCCCGCACGCTCCCGCGAGGGGTGTGTCAGTCGGGCTGGTACATGCCGTACAGCAACCCTGTGGCTCGCGCCGAGCTCATCAAGGATGTGCGCACCAACCTGCGCGCCTCGTGGGTGCGGTTCGAGGTCTTCTGGTTGCTCGGCCAGCCGCGCCAGCCGACGGCGAGCGATCCCGGCTACGACGATGCCTACCTCAGAGACGTCGCAGATACTGTGGCCCAGGCCAAGGCGGCGGGGCTCAACGTCCTGGTGACCGTCTTCAAGGTGCCGCGCTGGGCGTCGCAGTCGGATCTCTGGGACAGCCCGGTGCCGGGCCAGAAGGCCGGCTATCAGGACTACTTCCTGCCCGAGATGGGCGCTCTGGACGAGTTCGCCGACTTCATGGAGCATCTGGCCCGGCTCTGTGGCTCGGACGTCGATGCCTACGAGTGCTGGAACGAGCCGAATCTCTGGATGACGCTGGCGCCGCAGAAGATCGCCGGCGACGCCAGGTATGCCGCCCGGCGCTACGTCGAGATCCTCAAGCAGTTTCGCGCCGGTGTGCGCGCCGGTGATCCCGATGCCACCGTCGTGGCCGGCGCCTTCGGCCCGTACGGCACCAATGACAAGTGGCGGACGGCTCCGCAGCGGTTCGCGCAGCAGATCGCCGGCCTCGGCGCCGCCCGGTACATGGATGCTCTGAGCCATCACCCGTACCAGGCCGGCACGAGTCACCGGTTCCCGCCGGACAAGCTGCCGCGCTGGCCCGACAGGGCGGTCAGCCTGCGCAACCTCAACACGGTCATGAAGCTGTTCCCGGGTAAGCCCGTCTACCTGACTGAGTATGGCTACAACACCAAGGACTGCCCCGGGATCGGGCTGGGCGTGGGCGCCACGCGCCAGGCCGACTACCTGCGCAAGGCATACGCGTACGCGGCACGATACAGCCGGGTCAAGGTGATGATCTGGTTCCTGCAGCGCGATGCCGGCGGCTGGTCGACCGGACTGCGGACGGAGAGCGGCACCAAGAAACCGTCGTGGTACGCGTTCTCCAGGAGCACGCGCATCGCGTTGAAGGCCTCAGCCACCAAGGCTCGCAAGGGTGCCAGGGTCAAGCTGAGCGGCAAGCTGGCGTGGACGCCGCTGGGCGGGTCCGCCGAAGCCGTGACCGGCAAGACGATGGTGCTGGAGAGCAAGGTCGGCAGCCACGCCTGGAAGAGAGTGCGGACGCTCAGGAGCAAGGCCAACGGGGCCTTCGTCACTTACGTCCGACCGAAGCAGACGATCCGCTATCGGGTACGCTGGCTCGGCGTCGCCGGAAGCGCCTCTCGCCGCATCACGGTGCGCTGAAGAACGCCCGGCGACCCACAGTCACGGGCGCTGGGAGCAGCGCTGAGGGTCCGCTGACGGCCTACTTGAGTCGGGCGAAGGCATACCATGACGGCTTGCGCTGTCCGTTGACGGTACGCAGTCCGAAGAAAGCCGACGTGTACGCATTCGGGTCGCCGGTCGGGTTGATGTCCTTCCAGAGGAACCACACCAGCATCTTCACCTGCCGGTAGCGAGCGGCGTACTTGTAGGCACGGGTCAGGTAGCGCGCCTGGATCGCCTTGCTCACGCGTCCGACGCCCCAGCCGCGCGACCGTCGTGTCGGGTAGCCGTATTCCGTGAGGAAGAAGGGCTTCTTCGGGAAGACGCGCAGCAGGGTCTTGATATTGCCGAGGCTCACCGTGGACTTGGGCGACCGCGGTGGCTTCTCGGGTGCGATCATCGGCGTGCGATTGGCCGGCATGTAGGGATGGTGCGAGTAGCCGTCGAAGTAGCGCGCCGCCCCGAACGACTTGAGCAGCCGGGCGAAGCGCTGGGGGCTGGTGCGATCCCTGTCGTTGGTGCCGACCGGGGCGGTGACCCCGGCGAGCACCTTGGCGCCGGGATGGACGCTCTTGACGGCGCGGTAGAAGCGCTTGAGCAATGCCATGTAGTGCCGGGCGGCGAACTTGGGGTCAGACGCCGTCCTCTGCGGGTAGAGGTAGCCCCAGAGGTTCGGCTCGTTCCAGCACTCCCACCACGTCACCCTGCCCTGGAAGTAGGTGACGAAGTACCCGACGCTGCGTTCCCAGTCGTCGAGACAGCTCTTCTTGACGGGATCGTAGCGGTGGGGACCTTTCGGCTGCCCGTTCGGCGGCGCAAAGCGTGTGTCTGCAGCCCAGGCCGGCGTGCCGCGTACGGAGACGACGACGCGGATGCCGTGCCGGCGGGCATCGTCGATGCAGGCCCGGAAATGGTCCAGGTAGGCCTGATCGTACTCGCCGGGTGCGTTGGGTTCGGCGCTTGCCCAGATGAGGTCCAGGGCCAGTACCTGCACGTGCAGGCGCTGCGACATCTCGCGCAGGATCTTCGCCCGCTCGGCGTCGTCGACCTTGGTCCACGAGTCGTCGAGGAGGCCGCGCATCACGGAGCGCGCATCGACGCTCGTGGCCGTCGTGGCCAGCAGGAGGCCGGCGGCCAGCAGGACGGCGACCGCGGCGCCGCCGCGTCCGAGCACGCGGAGGCACGTGCTGCGGTGGGTGGGTCGGCGTCCGTGACCTGTCCGGCCTGTCCTCATCGGTGGCTCCGCGTCGGGATATCGGGATGGCGGCTCATGTGATTGTGGATGATGTGCTCAGTGATAGGAACGCAGGCAAGCATCGCATACTGACGCCCCTAGTACGTGCCGTTCCCGTTACTGCCCTGCTCGTGGGAGCGCAGCGCTGCAAGGACCGTACCGAGTCGGGTGAGCCACCCTCGACTCACTGCACAGTCAGCCGACCCGGGCACGACTCACTGCAGACCGGCATACGCCTCCCACGATGGCTTTCTGGTGCCGTCGGGTCGCACGAGACCGAAGAAGGCGTTCTCCCAGCGGTCGGCTCCTTTGTCGATGTCTCGCCAGAGGAACCAGGCCAGCATCCGCACCTGCTCGAACTCGGCGGCGCGCTGATATGCGGCCGTCACGTAGGCGGCCTGCGTGGCCTCGTCGACGTAGCCGAAGCCCCAGGCGCGAGACACCGCGGTGGGATAGCCGTACTCGGTCAGATAGAGGCGCTCGTCGGGGAGGATCGCCACCAGCGTCTCCAGATTGCCGAGCGTGACGGTGTACTCCGGGAAGCGCGGCTGATCGGTCGGTGCCGGCATCGGCCGGCCGGTGGCCGGGACGTAGGGGTGGTGCGAGTAGCCGTCCCACCACTCGGCGCCGCCGAGATCCCTGAGCTGGGTCGCAAAGCGCTGCGGCGAGGTGCGCATCTCGTCGTCGGTGCCGAACGGCGCCGTCACGCCGCCCAGCACCAGTGCGTCGGGGTCGGCCTGGTGGATGGCGCGGGAGAACGGCTCCAGCAGCTTGACGTACTGCCGGGCGGCGAACTGCGGGTCGTCGGCGGTCTTCTGAGGATAGATGTAGCTCCACATGTTCGGCTCGTTCCAGCACTCCCACCAGGCGACGCTGCCTTTGAACGAGGTGCCCAGATACGTGGCGAACTCCTCCCAGTCGGCCAGATGCTCCTCGGCGACCGGATAGAACGACTGATAGCACGGCTCGATCCCCTTGGGCGGCTTCTCCCACCACGAAGTGTCGCTGGCCCACTGCGGCACGCCGAAGACGTCGATCATGACGAACAGGCCGTTCTGGCGGGCGGCGTCGACCGACGCCCGGATGCGGCCGAGGTACTCTTCATCGTAGACGCCGGGTCCTGTGGGTTCCGCCCGCGACCAGCGCAGGTCCATGCGGACGGCCTGCACGTGCAGCTCATCGGCCAGCTCTGCGAAGATGGCATTCCGTTCCGCGTCGTCGGCCTCGACCCACGCGTCGTCGAAGATGGCGCGCTGGAACGTGTCGGGGGGCGGCGTGTGCGGGACGGCCGGCTGTGAGGCCGCGGTGTCCCCGGCGGGCTGCTGGTCGTCGGTGCCGCCGCAGCCGGCGCCGATGAGCGCGAGCAGAAGCGTCGCGAGGGTGACGGCGGTCAGCAGCAGGGTCATGGCCGTCGTTCGTCTCGTGGTCATCATCGGTCGTCCTTTGTCTCCTGTCTCGCTCTGGTGTCGGCGGCGCGGGCCGCGCCGCAGGTGCGCCGGTGCTCGCGGGCTCTCTGCCAGGATCAGCTCGACGGCTCCAGCGTCGCGTACTGACGCTCGTAGTACGCGCGCCACTCGCCGCTCTTGATCGGCTCCCACCAGTCGCGGCGCTCGGCATACCAGGCGACGGTGGCGGCCAGGCCCTCCTCGAAGGCCACCTGCGGCGCCCAGCCCAGGGCGCGCAGCCGCGAGCAGCCGACCGAGTAGCGGCGGTCGTGACCGAGGCGGTCGGGCACCGGCCGGATGAGGCTCTCATCGCGCCCGGTGGCGGTCAGGATGCGGGCCGTGATCTCGCGGTTGCTCACCTCGTTGCCGGCCCCGACGTTGTAGATCTGCCCCTCGGCGCCGCGGCGCAGCACCGTATCGAGGGCGCGACAGTTGTCTTCGACGTGGATCCAGTCGCGGACGTTGCCGCCGTCGCCGTAGAGCGGCAGCGGCTGCTCGTCGAGGGCGTTGGTGGCAAACAGCGGGATGAGCTTCTCGGGGTACTGGTAGGGACCGTAGTTGTTGGCGCTGCGGGTGATGAGCACCGGGGCGTCGTAGGTGGTGCGGTAGGCGAGCACCAGCAGGTCGGCGCCGGCCTTGCTGGCCGAGTAGGGGCTGGAGGGGGAGAGGGGGTCGGTCTCGAGGAACGAGCCGCTCTCGATGGAGCCGTAGACCTCGTCGGTGGAGATCTGCAGGTAGCGCGAGATGGCGTGGGCGCGCAGGGCCTCGAGCAGCACGTGGGTGCCGATGACGTCGGTGCGGATGAAGGCCTCGGGGCCCGAGATGGAGCGGTCGACGTGGGTCTCGGCGGCGAAGTTGACGATGGCGTCGGGGACGGCGTCCCAGTCGACGAAGCGCGCGATGGCGGCCTCGACGGCGGCGGGGTCGCAGATGTCGCCGTGGACGAAGCGGTAGCGGGTCGAGAGCTCGGGGTCGGCCTCGATGTCGGCGAGGTTGGCCGGGTTGCCGGCGTAGGTGAGCTTGTCGAGGTTGACGATCGAGTCGTCCGGGTGGCTGCGCAGGACGTGGCGGATGAAGTTGCAGCCGATGAAGCCGGCGCCGCCGGTGACAAGGATCTTCACGTGGACTCCTTTGCATCGCCGGCCAGTGCCGCCAGGCAGGCGGCGACGCCGTCGTGCCAGGGCGGCAGCACCGGGGCGCCGCGCTCGCTGGCCAGAGCCGAGTAGGCCGGTCGCGGCGCCGGGCGGCCGAGCTCGGCGGTGGTCTGGGGCAGCACCTCGACCGGCAGGCCGGCGCGGGTGACGATCTCGCGGGCCAGCTCCAGCCAGGAGCAGGCGCCGGAGCCGGCGATGTGGTAGATGCCCGGCGCCGGACCGCGGAGCAGCAGCTCGACCACGCCGGCGGCCAGATGGGGGGCGTAGGTCGGCGAGCCGACCTGGTCGTCGACCACGCGCAGCGGAGTGGGCCGAGGGCTGATGTTGGGGATGCCCAGCGACTCACCGCCGGCGCGCTCGCGCGCCTGTGCGACGCGCTCGCCGGCCAGGCGCACGATGGTCTTGACGAAGTTGGTGCCGATGGGCGAGAACAGCCAGGCAGTGCGGACCACGATGCCGGCCGGCCAGGCCAGCGTGGCGCGTTCCTGGGCGAGCTTGCTGCGGCCGTAGGCGCTCTGTGGGGACGGCTCGTCGCTCTCCACGTACGGCCGGTCCTTGTGGCCGTCGAAGACGTAGTCGGAGGAGAAGGAGACGAGGAGCGGCAGGTCGGCGTCCGGGTCGGAGTGGCCGCCGCGACCGGCGTCCGGGCCGTGAGTGCCGCGATCGGCGTCGGGGCGGGCGGCGAGGTGGCCGAGGGCGGCCACCAGATTGGCGGTACCGCCGTCGTTGACGGCCAGGGCGGTCGCCTCGTCGCTCTCGGCGGCATCGACGGCGGTGTAGGCGGCCGTGTGCAGCACCACATCGGGCGCCGCGGCGCGCACGGCGCGCAGCACGGCGTCTGTGTCGCGCAGGTCGGTCTCTTCCTCGCGCATGAGGGTCACGGTGGCGAGGGGATCGCCGGCCAGCAGATCGGCGAACGCGGTGGCGAGCTGGCCGCCGGCGCCGGTGATGAGCCAGCGGGTCATGAGGCGTCGCCGCCGGCGCCGGTGATGAGCCGCTGGGTCATCGCAGCCTCACGCCCCAGTCGTAGTCGATCTGGTCGCTGTCGTGCGGCAGCTCGTCCTGGTCGGGGGCGTCGTAGACGTAGACCTCGGTCGGCGCGTTGACCACGAAGGCCTCTTCGACGCTCACGCACTTCCAGCCGTGCCAGACGCCCGGCGGGATGCGGACCAGTATCGGGTTGTGCTCGCCGAGGAAGAAATCCTGCACCTCGCCTTTGGTGGGCGAGTCATCGCGGGCGTCGCAGAGGGCCAGCTTCAGCATGCCCTTGACGCAGACCACGTTGTCCCACTGCAGGTTGTGCTTGTGCCAGCCTTTGACCACACCGGGATACGTAGTGGTCATATAGAGCTGGCCGAACTTGATGAACAGCTCATCGTCGCAGCGCAGGCACTCCATGAGGCGACCACGCTCGTCGGGGATCACCTTGAGCTTCTTGGTGACGACGCCGTCGATCATCGGTCCTCCTGGGTCGTGGCGATGGGGCATATGTGCAGCGGGGCTCCTGCGGATCGCGAGGCTTTCGGGGCGTGACGGAGCGGCGGCATGCGGCGCGGCTAGAGGATGCCGATGCGGCTGGAGTCGCCGACCATGAAGCGGTAGGCGTGTGGACGTCCGTCGGAGCGTTCGATGGTGACACCCTTGCCGATGAGGCTGTCGGTCATCCTGGCGCCGAGGCAGCGCACGCTGCTGTTCTCGAGGACGATCGAGTGCTCGATCTCGGCCTCCTCGATCTGCACGTCGTCGGCGATGCTGGTGTAGGGACCGATGAAGGCGTCGCGGATGGTACAGCGCGCGCCGATGATGACCGGGCCCCGCACGCGGGTGTCGATGAGGCGGGTGCCCTCGCCGACGAGCACGGCGCCCTCCAGGCACGCGTTGTCGAGCTCGGCGCAGGCGGCGGCCTCGGTCTCGCTGGGCAGGTCGCCGTCGAGGCGGCTGAGGATCAGCCGGTTGGCCTCGAGGATGTCCTCGAGCTTGCCGGTGTCTTTCCACCAGCCGGTGACCACGTGCGGCTCGACACGCAGGCCGCGCTCGATCATGTGCTGGATGGCGTCGGTGATCTCCAGCTCGTTGCGCCACGAGGGCTCGATGGCCCTGGCGCTCTCGAAGACCGCCGGCGTGAACAGGTAGACGCCGACCAGGGCCAGATCGCTGGGCGGGTCCTTGGGCTTCTCTATGAGCCGCACGACCTGGCCGTCACGCAGGTCGGCGATACCGTAGGAGCAGGGGTCGTCGACGTGCTGCAGCAGGATGAGGGCGTCGGGAGCGCTCTGTTCGAACTGCCGCACGAAGTGGGCGATGCCGTCCTTGAGGATGTTGTCGCCCAGGTACATCACGAACGGCTCGTCGCCGAGGTAGTCCTGGGCGGTGAGCACGGCGTGCGCCAGGCCCAGCGGCGCCGACTGCGGGATGTAGGTGATGTCAAGGCCGAAGCGAGCGCCGTCGCCGGCCGCCGCCTCGATCTCGGCGGCCGTGTCGCCGACGATGATGCCGACCTGCCGGATATCGGCCTCGGCGAACGCCTCCAGGCCGTAGAAGAGGACCGGCTTGTTGGCCACCGGCACCAGCTGCTTGGCGGACGTATGGGTGATGGGACGCAGGCGCGTGCCGGCGCCGCCGCTGAGGACGAGTCCTTTCACCGGTGGTCTCTCCCTGGTTCCCGATTGCTGCTGATGGCCATGGCGTTCACTCTGGTCGGCGCGTCGCGTCAGACGACGGGGTTGAGCTCCTGCGGGTGGGCGGCGATCTGCCCGTTGGCGAGCGCCAGGCGGCGGCGTTCGTGCTCTACCACGTGTGGCAGCCCTGCGTCGAGGGGGGTCTGCGGCTCCCAGCCGAGGATCGTGCGGGCGCGTGTGATGTCCGGTTGCCGAAGACGCGGGTCGTCGATCGGCAGCGCCTCGTGGACGATGGGAGTCGACGAGCCGCAGAGCGCCAGGATCTTCTCGGCCAGCTCGATGACCTGATGCTCCTCGGGATTGCCGAGGTTGACCGGCTCGTGCTCGCCACTCTCGGCGAGCCGGATGAGGCCGTCGACGAGGTCGTCGACGTAGCAGAACGACCGTGTCTGTGTGCCATCGCCGAACACGGTGAGCGGCTTGCCGGTGAGCGCCTGCCGCACGAACGTCGGCACCGCCCGGCCGTCGTGCGGCCTCATCTTGGCACCATACGTATTAAAGATGCGGGCGATGCAGGTATCGACGCCCTGCTGGCGGTGGTACGCCATGGTCAGGGCTTCGGCGTAGCGCTTGGACTCGTCGTAGACCCCGCGCGGGCCGATGGGATTGACGTTGCCCCAATAGCTCTCGGGCTGGGGGTGCATGGCGGGATCGCCGTAGACCTCCGACGACGACGCGACGAGGAAGCGGGCGCGCTTGAACTTGGCCAGGCCGAGGGCGTTGTGGGTGCCGTAGGAGCCCACCTTGAGCGTGTGCAGCGGCAGCCGCAGGTAGTCGATGGGGCTGGCCGGGCTGGCGAGGTGAAACACGAAGTCGACCGGCTCGGGGACGTCGATGCGCTCGGTGCATTCGGTGTTGCGGAACGCGAAGGCGTCGTCGCGCAGATGCTCGATGTTCTCCAGCGTGCCGGTGTCGAGGTTGTCGAGACAGATGACGCGGTGGCCGCGCCGCAGCAGGTGCTCGCAGAGGTGCGAGCCGAGGAAGCCGGCGCCGCCGGTGACCACCGAGGTCGTCACGTGAGTCCCTCCAGGATCGAAGACGACAGTGCGTGAGGGCCGCGGCCGGTCGGGAGACGGCCGGTCAACGAGCCGCCCGCCCGGTCAATACGCGCCTCGGCGAAAGAGTACCACGCCGGCGGTGCGGACCAGGATCGAGAGGTCGCGGAAGAACGTCCAGCTCTCGATGTACTTGAAGTCCAGTTCGATCATCCTGTCGAAGGAGAGGTCCGACCGGCCGCTCACCTGCCAGAGTCCGGTGAGCCCGGGCAGGACGACGTGGCGGCGCATGTGCCAGTCTTCCATGAGCTCGTTGTCGCGCAGAGGCAGCGGTCGCGGGCCGACCAGGCTCATCTCGCCACGGAACACGTTGATGAGCTGCGGCAGCTCGTCCAGGCTGGTGCGCCGCAGGAGGCGACCCACGCGGGTGACCCGCGGGTCGTCCTTGATCTTGAACAGGGCTCCGGAGGCCTGGTTCTGACGCTCCAGATCGGCCTGCAGACGTTCGGCATCGGTCTTCATGGTGCGGAACTTGAGGCACTGGAACGGTCGCTGGCCCAGGCCCACGCGGACGCTGCGGTAGAACACCGGGCCCGGGGAGCCGAGCTTGATCGCGATGGCGATGGCAGCCATGAGCGGCGAGAGGAGGAGCAGCAGCAGGCCGGCGCTGAGGATGTCGAAGGCGCGCTTGGCCTCGTATTCGTAGGGCCGCCCGATGGTGGTGCGCACCAGGAACACCGGCATGCCGAACCCGGGGACAAAGCTGACCGAGGCGCCGTCGAACTGGAGTCCGGGAGCCGCCATGCGCAGCGTGAGCCGCTGCCGCCGGCAGAGGTCCATGAGCTGGAACATGCGCTCGCGCACCAGCTCGGGATCGCTGACGACGATCTCCATGGGTCGCCAGCGCTCGACCACGTCTTCCAGGGAGTCGAGGTCGCCGAGACAGCGCAGGGCGCGCGTCGTGCGGCCGTCTGTCTCAGCAAGCGAGGCACGGGATCTGGGCGCAGCCGCCTGTGCCGCCACCGCGTCGCCGTCGGCCGGCGGCGATTCCTCGCGCATGCCCTCGACGATGCCGTCGATGCGCAGTGCGTCGGCGGCCGGATAGCGGGCGAACAGCTCGGCCAGCCGCTCGGCGTGGTCGGGACGGCCGATGACCACCACCGGCCGGCGCGGCACGATGTGCCCGTAGACGCCCTTGAGCAGGCTGTTGTAGAGCCAGCGCCCGACGCCCGAGAAGAGCACAAAGAACACCCAGATGTAGACGGCCGACTGCGAGGTGATGCTGTTGTAGGTGAGCAGCATCACGAGGCCGATGACAAGCAGGATCGCCAGGTTGGCGCGCAGGAAGGGCACCAGACGGGCGCGCTCCTCGCGCAGGCTGTACATGCGCGTGAGCGCCTGCACGCCGATGACGATCAGCGCCGCCCACAGCATCTCCGCCATCGTCGGCGTCTCGACCGCCACTCCCACGAGGCCCCAGAGCAGTGGTGCCAGCTCAACGGCGGCCACCACGGCGGCGACGTCGATGGCCACCAGCAATGCGATGCTGATGCTGCGGCGGACGTAGTAGCGGTGCAGCAGCCGGCGCGAGAGGATGGCGCGGCGCGCCCGCACGTCATGAGCGACGACGACTTCGCAGATGGCAGAATCGGTTGCTGGAGTACCGCTCACGGACGGATTCCTTCATCGTTTCGCGAGGTCGCGCAGCCGACGCCTCCGCAGGAACGTACCACAGCGGCAATCCTAAGCCTATCGCTGGCGGCGCTCAAGGCATCACCGGGCCGCCGGTCGTGGCACCGAGCGCGCACGTTCGGCAAGCGAGACAACGAGCGACTCGTAGGCATCGGTCACGGCATCCCACGAGTAGAGACGTTCGGCGCGCTCGCGCGCCTTCTGACGCAGCGACTCGACCTGCGCGGGGTCGGCCAGCAACCGCTCGATCGCCTCGGCCAGGGCTGCCGCACTGCCCTCCCCGCGGTAGCCGACGCCGGCGTCGCCGAGCACCTCCATGTTGGGCCGGTGATCATTGACCACGACGCAGCCGCCGGCGGCCATGGCCTCGACGAGCACGGGATGGGTGCCGCCCACTTCGGTGGGGATGGCGAACACCGCGCAGTGTCTGGCCAGCTCGCGGTAGGCGTCGCCGAAGAGATAGCCGGTGAAGATCACGCGCTTGCCGCGATCCGTGAGGCGGCCGGCTCGGTCGTGCAGACCGGCGATGTAGTCATCGGCGTAGGAGGCGTCGCCGACGATGACCAGCGGCAGGTCGGTCGCGAGCTGTGCGTACGCTTCGATGAGCACGTGGGCGTTGTTCTCGGGCACCAGGCGGCCGACGAAGAGCAGATAGCCCCGCGGCGCCAGGCCGAAGCGCTCCAGGTGCGGTGTCTGCGCGCCGGGCAGCGTCCCGGCATCGTCGTCTCCCATGTCGGCGCCGTACGGGATGAAGGTGGTCTCGGCGCGGTGCTCAGCGCGGTAGATCTGCTGCAGCACGCGGGAGTCGGTGATGACCGTGTCGGCGAAGCGCGGCGCAGTGTGCTCCGCCCAGCGCAGGTAGCGTCGCGCGGCGCCGCCCCACTTGGCGCGCCGCGAATCGAGCCCGTCGACGTTGATGGCCGACGGGATGCCGAGCAGCCGCGCCAGCCCGGCGAACGGGCTGTTGCCGGCGATGAAGTAGACAGCGACATCGGGACGCGCGATGAGCCCCATGTGCAGCGTACTGATGAACGTGTGCACAAAGGTGTCGAGATGCTTGCTGGCGATGGTGGGCAGGTAGACGAGCCGCATACCCCTGTAAACGCCGAAACGGCCCTGGACCATATGCGGCCGACAGTAGACGACCACCCGGTGGCCGCGGGCCGCCAGGCGGCTGCCAAGGTTCTCCACCGCCGTCTCGAAGCCGCTGTAGGCGGCCGGCACGCCGCGCGTGCCGATGAGGGCGATGCAGAGCTTGTCTTTGGCTTGAATCGCCGTCATCCCCCCGCCGGCTTGATGGTCCAGAGCACGCGCTGAGAGCACGCGCTGCGTCTGGATGGATCCCGTCACCCTCATCATAGTCGAGGCGCGGGGATCTCGCAGAGCCGGGATGGCGCCGCAGCCCCGGCCTTCTGGGATAATCACGGAAGACCCGAGCGAGATGGGCGAGCGTGCGTGGTGCTCATCGTGTCGGGTCCGATCGTCACACACACGCGATCCGGGAGGTAGGCGCCATCGTCGACGTGGTCGTGGTCACCTACAACTCGGCCGCCTCGGTGGAGGCGTGTCTGCAGGGGGCTCGCGCCGCCTCTGTGGTGGGCACCATCGTGGTGGTCGACAACGCTTCTCGGGATGACTCGGTCCAGATGGCGCAGGCGGCCGGCGCCGACGTGATCCTCAGGAACACGGCCAACGTCGGCTTTGCGCGCGCGGCGAACCAGGGCGTCGCCGCGACCACCTCCGAGTCGATCCTGCTCCTCAACCCGGACGCGGTCGTCGACGAGGACGCCCTGCTTCACATGAGCGCGCTCCTCCTGCAGCGGCAGGACGTCGCCATCGTCGCGCCGCTGCTGCTCTCGGAGACGGGGGCGATCACCGCCGGAGCCGGGCGCAGCAGAGGTGTGGCGCGTCGCGTGGGCCTCTGCCTGCCGCTCGTGGGTCGACTGCCGGTCTTTCGGCCACAGTACGACGTGCGGTCCCTGTCAGGTGACGGCGCCACCGGCGCTGTGCCGGTCGACTACGTGTTCGGCGCCGTCATGCTCGTGGACCGCAGCTTTTTCCGCGCGGCCGGAGGCTTTGACGAGCGGTTCTTCTTTGCCGCGGAAGACGAGGACCTGTGCCGGCGGGCCTGGAGGGCGGGCAAGCAGGTGGTGCTCGACAGTGCCGTCGTCGTGCGGCATGTCGGTGGTGCAAGCTGCACGGAGGCGGCGCGCACGGAGGCCCAGCGGCTCTTCTCCATCTATCGCTTCCTGGCCAAGTGGGAGGGTGACGGCGCGGCTCGTCGCTACTATCTCGGCACGCGCGTGGCTCTCGGACTCCGCGAGGCGGCTGCCGCGCTGGTGGGCGATCGTGGGAAGCGGATGACCGTCGCCGAGATGCGACGGACTCTGGAGGAGGCGTATCGCTCGGGCGCCGATCCTCTGCGGACGGGCACCGGATGAGTCGCCCCAGCGGGACAGACGGGCCGCGGGTGCTGGCGTTCGCCGATGGGGCTGAGAGTCTGGTGGCCGCCTGCCGTGTGCATGCGCCTCTGGCCGAACTGAGGCGGCAAGGACTCATCGCGGGCTACGTGGTGACGGACCACACGTTGCACGGCCTTCCTCGAAGTGGCCGGTTCGACGTCGTCTGGCTGCAGCGAGCCGTCGACCCGACGCTGGCCCATATCCTTGCGGAGCGACTCGAGGGCCGGTTCCTGCTGGATGTGGATGATCACCTTCTCTGCCGGCCTGCCTACATCGAGCCGCGGTCGTTCCCGCGGGACCGCGGCGTCAGGCGGGCGCTCGCGGCGTGCCGGGTGCTGACGGTCCCGACCCGGCGACTCGCGTCGCTGCTGGCGGCGAGGAGCGGAGAGGACCTGGCCGGCAAGGCGCTGACCTGCCCCAACGCCGTCGACTTTCCCGAGGCTCCACTGCGTGTGCCCGCTCGACCCTCGGGCATCGTCCTGACGCAGGGTCACCGGTTGGCTCTGACTGTCTCGCGGAACGAGGTGCTTGGCGCCGTGGTCGACTGCGCGCGGCACCATGGCCTCCCGGTCCACTACTACGGCTCCCCTCTGTCGCCGAGCGAAGACGCGGTCGGGTTCGCGCGGATCGCCCGGCCGGCGGGAGTGCTCTCGTATGCGGACTACCATGAGGTCCTTGCCGCATCACCGGCGTTGATGGGGGTCGCGCCGCTGGAGACCGTCGGAGACCCCGACACGGTCGAGTTCGTGAGCGGCAAGTCCGACATCAAGATGGTCGAGCTCGGTGGCTACGGGCACCCGAGCGTCTACAGTCGCGCCCTGCCCTACGTGGAATCGGACCTGTCCTGCGGTCGGCTGGCGGAGAACACGTACGAGTCGTGGAGCGCGGCGCTGCGCGATGTCCTGGAGGGTAGCTGGGCGCAGCTCGCCGATGAGCAACGGCGTGTCAGAGAGAAGCGATCCCTGCAGCGCGTCGCCCGTGAGCGCTGGTGGCCCGCCATGCAGGCGGCGACCCTCGAACGGCCGGTCGATGTGGCCTCGATGATCGGTCGCTCCCATCGGGCGCGATCCAGACTGGATGCCGCATCCGCGCGAGTGCGATGGCATCTCAGGCGCCACTGACGCGAGGCTGCCGAGATCCGCTACGAACAACCTGGCCACGTCCAGTCAGTAGTACCTGCGGATCACCGCCATGAGCGTCAGGGTGAAGATGGCGAGTATCGCGCCGACAAGTATCGCGACCCGCGACCTCGGACTCAGATGGGCGCCGGAGATGCCGATGAGAAAGGCCGGGACCAGCGGCAGGAAGTAGCGTCCCTGCAGGCCGTCGACGACGGGCGCGCCGACGGGATTTCAGGCGACGTACATGGCGGTCGACAGCGCCAGCACGGCGCGGGGCCATCAGACTACGTAGTCGGCGCGGTCTCGGGGCAGATTCGGGTTATAGAAGGGGTCGCGTGCGATGACCTGCTCCCAGCGTTCGCTGAACACGGCGACCTCGGCTGGGTCCTGAGCGCGGCGACGCAAGGTCGCGCCTTCAAAGTGGAGCAGTTCGGCGAAGGGCGTGTAGACCACGCGGTACCCGCGCTCCACGGCGCGCAGGCAGAAGTCGGTGTCGTTGTAGTCGTGAGCGAGCGCCTCATCCATCGGACCGAGTTCGCGGAGCGTCGCCGTCCGGGTCGCGAGGGCGGCGCCGGTGACGGCGCTGTAGTTGCGGATCACGTGGGTGAACGCGTTGTAGCCGACGGCGTCGCCGGGCCGGCCGTAGAAGGCATGCGTCGCCGGACCGACGACGCCCAGGACCAGACCGGCATGCTGGATCCGGCCGTCGGGGTACAGCAGCCGCGCTCCCACAAACGCCACATCGGGGTCCATGAGGGGCTCCAGCAGCGCCTCGATCCAGCCGGGGCTCACGACCTCGAGATCGTCGTTGAGGAGGATCACCAGATCCGTCTCGATCAACGAGAGGGCGTAGTTGGCCTTGCGCGCGAAGTTGAAGCCGTCCGACGAGCGCTGCGGGTCGTGGAACGTCGCGCGGGTGGCGCCGGCGGCGTCGAGGACGGCGATGGTCTCGTCGCAGAGCTCGCCGTCGTCCACCACCACCAAGCGGTAGGCACCGTACGTCGACCGCTCGACGACGCTGCGCACGAAGTTCTGCAGCACCCGTATCCGGCCGCGACCCGGCACCTCGACCTCAGGGTCGCTCGACAGGATCACGAGGGAGACGTCGGGCCGGTGGGCGAGCGAGCGACGCAGGCGGAAGGTGCCCGGCAGCAGGCCGTCTTCCACGGAGGCCGGCGGCTCGAGACCGGCCGCGTAGTCCTCCAGGGCGCGCCTGCCGGCCGTCAGGGCGTCCGGCTTGGCGTCGACGACCGCGGCGGCCGAGCCTGGGATCTTGCGCCAGTGGTACAGGATGCGTGGGATGTGATGGATGCGCCGCGCCTGCCGGCTCGCCCGCAGGGCCAGGTCGTAGTCCTGGGCGCCGTCGTACCGGCTGCGCAGGCCCCCCAGCTTCCAGAACAGCGCCTTGCGGACGGCGAGGCAGTGCAGCAGATACATGACGGACGTGAGATGGTCCGGCGACCAGTCGGGCTTGTAGTAGGGCTCCGAGTGGCTGCCGTCGGCCTCGATCTTGTCTTCGTCGGTGTAGACGAGATCGATGTCGGGCAGGCGCTCGACGGCAGCGGCGATCTCGGCCAGGGCGTACGGGTGCAGGCGGTCGTCGTGGTCGAGCAGGGCAAGGAACTCGCCGGACGCCTGCTCGGCGGCCAGATTGGTCGCCCCGGCGATGCCGAGGTTGCGGGGCGCGCGGACGATGCGGATGCGCGGGTCGGACCCGCGGTACTCGCGCAGGACGTCGATGGTGCGCCGATTGCTGGAGCAGTCGTCGCAGACGCAGAGCTCCCACGCCTCGTGCTTCTGCGACACCACCGAGTCCAGGCATTCCCGCAGCACGTCCTCGGGGGTGTCGAACACCGGTACGACCACGCTGAGGACGTGCTGCGACGCGGCCGGCCGGCGCCACTCGAGCCGCGGTCGCGGGCGGCGCAGGTGCAGGACCTCCAGCACGCGACGAGTCCGGTAGACCACGGAGTCACGGAGGCTGTTCCGTGCGACCTTGAAGGCGGCGCCGAAGCCGTCCTGGCGCCGCACCTCCCGGAAGACAGCGAGTTTGTGGACGATCCTGCGCAGCATCTCAGGCTCCATCCATGGCATCGAGAAGGGCTTCCAGACGGGCACGCATGCGGGGGCCGAGAGCCTGCTTGGAGTAGCGCTCCTCGATCAGTCGTTTGCCGGCCGCGGCTCGTGCTCGCGCCTCGTCTGGACGCTCGAGCACCGTCCGCATGAGCGCTCTCAGGTGTTCCTGGGAAGCGTCGGCCCAGACGTAGCCCCGCAGGTATGGACCTGTGTCTTTCTCGATCTCGACCAGGGAGTAGTCAAGGGGGAAGGCGGTCTCCGGCGTGACGAAGTCGACAGTGGAGGCCCAATCGGTGGCTATCACCGGTCGACCACACAGCATGGCTTCGGCGACGGTGAGTCCGAAACCCTCGCTTCTGTGCGGCGAGACATAGCAGTCGGCGACATCAAAGAGCGCCCGCAGTTGTGCGCCGGTGAGGACTTCCTGCACAAGATGCACGTCCGGTCGCCGCTCGGCGATGTGCAGCATACGCTGGAAGCCCTCGCTGGAGGGGTCGCCGTGTGAGACCTTCAGGATGAGCGCCGTGCCTTCGCGCGGCGCGAACTCATCCACATACGCCTCCACGAGGCAGCGGGGATTCTTGCGATCGACGTAGCTCGAGTAGTCGAACACGTACAGGAATGTGAACGCGTCGCATTGCAGCCCCAGCTTCGCGCGCAGTTCGATCGGGTCGATGGCTGGCGGCGAGAGCTCTACGGGCGGTGGGATCACGTGCACCGGCGTGTTGGTGACCGCCGCGACAGCCCGTCGGCCGAATTCCGAGGCGACCCAGATCTCGTCGTAGTGGCGCGTGTTCTGTACCCAGTCCGGCCGCAGGGCGGCGAGCTCCCAGAACCAGATCGCCACCCGCGCTCCAGCGCTCGAGACTTCGCTGCCGTACCGGCGCAGAAAGCGGACCGTAGTGTCTGCGTTTACGTGCTCAACGGCAACGGCGAAGCGTCGGGGGTCGCTGGGCAGCTGGCAATCGCATGTGGCGAGGCCGGAGTACATGTCGCCCAGCGACACAAGATGCAGGGGGGCGCCGGCCTCGATGAGGCTGCCGGCGTATCCGCGGGCCGCCACTCCACCGCCGGTCACCAGCTCGAACTGGCCGTAGAAGTCAGCACCGAGGTCGCTGACGCGCTCGCTGGCACGCACGGGCTTCGGTGCTCGTGGTTCGTCAGAGTTCTTGGCGGTCTCCATGCAGGCGCAACGTATATCATGAAGCGCGATGCGGGTCGCACGCGGCAGGCAGCCGCTCACGCGCAGGTATCATCGGCCGCAACCGCGACGGGGGCTTGACGACATATGGCCCACACGACACACGGTGGTTCGTGGCGGTCGTCGAGCGCGGCCGCCGGAGTGAGGCTGCTGTCGCCGATCACGCTCTTCACCTCGGTGCGCGGCAACTGGCGCCTGGTGCGCCAGTTCGCGTGGCGCGATGTGGTGGCGCGGTACAAGGGCTCGTACCTGGGAATCCTCTGGTCGTTCGTGGTGCCGCTCATCATGCTCGCCGTCTACGGCTTCGTCTTCAGCGTGGTCTTCCAGGCCAAGTGGGGCGTCGGCGGCGACGAGTCGAAGGTCGACTTCGCCCTCACGCTGTTCTGTGGGCTCCTGGCGTTCAACGTCTTCGCCGAGATCGTCGGCCGGTCGCCCACGATGGTCACCGGGAACCCGACGTACGTGAAGAAGGTCGTGTTCCCGCTCGAGATCTTTCCGCTCGCCGCGCTCGGTACGGCGCTGGTCAACGTCGCCATCAGCCTGGTCATCCTGCTGCCGGCCTGGGGGGTGATCCATCAGACGGTCTCGCCGACGCTCTGGCTCCTGCCGCTGGCTCTGGTGCCGCTCTGCTGCCTGAGCGTGGGCCTGGCGTGGTTCATCGCATCTCTCGGCGTGTTCATCCGCGACATCGCCCACCCGGTGGCGATCCTCGTGCAGGTGCTCATCTTCATGTCCGGCGTGTTCTTCCCCATCACCGCCGTACCGGAGGAGTTCCAGACGATCCTGCGGCTCAACCCGCTCGTGACGATCATCGAGAACGTGCGCCGCACGGTGCTCTGGGGCGAGTACCTGGAGTGGACGTCGTGGGGCATCGTGACCGCGTGCTCGCTGGTGATCATGCAGCTGGGCTTCGCGTGGTTCATGCGCACCAAGAAGGCCTTTGCCGATGTCCTCTGAGGTTGTCGCCGGCACAAGCGTGCGCGACGACGGCGGTTGTGCCGTGAGGGCGCAGTCGCTCGGCAAGTGCTACCGGCTGTGGGACGATCCGAAAGACCGGCTCAAGCATCCCATCAGGGCGATGCTCGCCCGCTGGGGACCGGTGAGTCCCAAGACCTACTACCACGAGTTCTGGGCGCTGCGGGACGTCACCTTCGAGCTGCCCAGGGGGTCGTCGCTCGGCATCCTCGGCAGGAACGGCAGCGGCAAGAGCACCCTTCTCCAGGTGCTCTGCGGCATCCTTGAACCGAACGCCGGCGGCTTCGAGACGATCGGCCGGGTGAGCGCCCTGCTGGAGCTGGGCATGGGCTTCAACCCCGAGTTCACCGGGCGCGAGAATGTGTTCATGAACACGGGGATCCTCGGCCTCAGCAAGCAGGAGACCGAGGAGCGGCTCGACGACATCCTCTCCTTTGCCGACATCGGCGACTTCATCGACCAGCCGGTGAAGACATACTCCAGCGGCATGTACGTGCGGCTGGCGTTCGCGGTCGCCATCAACGTCGACCCCGACATCCTGGTGGTCGATGAGGCGCTGGCGGTCGGCGACGTGCTGTTCCAGAGCAAGTGCTACCGGCGCTTCAAGACGATCCGCGAGTCCGGCAAGACGGTGATCTTCGTGACGCACGCCACCGACCTTGTGCTCAAGCACTGCGATCACGCCCTGGTGCTCGAGAACGGCACGACGCACTACCTCGGTCCCGCCAAGGAGGGCATCGGCGTCTACCTCGATCTCATGTACGGCGCATCGGAGACGCGCAAGGCGCCGGTCGGCGGCCACGTTCCGCTGGCCGAGGGTGGGTCGAAGCTCGCCGCGGACAAGAACGGCCCCGCGAGGCGGCCGGCGGCGGAGGTGTTGGCCGCCTTCCGGGCGGAGCGGCACGGCGACGATCGGTTTGCCGCCCGGCTCTCCTATAACCCGCACGAGTTCCGCTACGGTGACTTCAGGGCGCGCATGGTCGACTACCTCATCGTGAGCGGCGATGCGGCAGACATCGTGACCTGCGAACACGACGCGCCGCTGGACGTGTACGTGAAGGTGCACTTTGAGGCCGACATGGCCGAGCCGATCTTCGGGCTCACCGTGCAGACCGTCGACGGCATCGACCTGGGCGGCGATAACACGCACTACTCGGCCGTGGCGGTGGCGGCGCAGCGCTCCGGCGATACTGCCATCGTGCGCTTCACGTTCGTGCCGCGGCTCACTGCCGGCGACTACATGCTGTGCTTCGGGATCGCCGAGATGGACCCCAAGAGGGGGGCGATCGCGGTCGATCGTCGCTACGGCGTGGCCACGCTCAATGTGCAGAACCCGGACGTGCTGGTGGGTATGGTCGACCTCGACATGAGCATCGCGGTGGAGACATGACCGAGTGGTCCGCCGCCTACACGCGCGAGGACGGCAGCGGCGTCTGGGTACGCACGGACCGGCCCGCCGGACACGACTACAGCGATGGCGAGGAGGCGGAACGTTACATCCTGGAGTGCGTCGAGGCCGCCGGCGATCTGTCGCCCGGCTCCGACGAGCTGGTCCGCTGCATCCGCGACTGGCCCTCCGAGTACCACTTCTCCGCCAGCCGGTCCACGCTGCTGCTTCCCTTCGACTTCGAAGGTCTCACGGTCCTCGAGGTCGGCTGCGGCTGCGGCGCGCTCACCAGGGCGCTGGCCGAGAATGCGGCGCACGTGGTGGCTCTCGAGGGCTCGCCTGTGCGGGCCCGCATCACCGCCGCCCGTTGCCGGGGGCAGGCCAACGTCGATGTGCTCTGCGACGACTTCCGGACGTTCGAGTCGTCGCGGCGCTTCGATGCCGTGCTGTTCATCGGGGTCCTCGAGTACGCACCACTCTACTTCCCCGACGCGGACCCGGTGGTCGCTGCGCTGCGCAAGGCGTCGGCCCGCCTTTGTCCGGGCGGCGCGATCGTGGTGGCCATCGAGAACCAGCTCGGGCTCAAGTACTTCGCCGGCTGCACGGAAGACCACAGCGGGGAGCTCTTCTTTGGAGTGGAGGATCGCTACGGCGAGGCGCGCGGGCCGGTCACCTTCGGCCGCTGCGAACTGGACGCCACGCTGTCGAGGGCGGGACTCCCGTACACGCGCTTCTACTATCCCTTCCCGGACTACAAGCTGCCCAAGATGATCGTCACCGAGGCGGGGGCCGCGGATCCCGATCTGCACGCCGGTCGGCTGGCCGCCGGCTTCCGTTCCCGCGACTACCGCTGGGAGCACCCCCGCCTGTTCGCCGAAGAGGCGACCTGGGATGTGATCGACCGCAACGGGCTCACGGCCGCGCTCTCCAATTCGTTCCTGGTCGTGGCCGGCAAGGGTGACGATGTGCGGCTCGGTGCTCACGACGAGTGGCTGGCGGCGATCGTGACCGCCGACAGAGCCAGGGCGTTCCGGACGCTGACGGAGTTCGTGCGCCCGGATGGGCAGCTTGTCGTGCGCAAGCGGCTGCTGCACCCGGAGTCGCGTCCGCTCGCGGACGCGCCAGTGCGCCTGTCGCTGCCCTCCGAGGAACGTTTCCACGATGGGCGACCGCTCGGCTGGCACGTGCGGCGCGTCCTGCGCTCGGCGACGGCGCAGGTCGATGATCTGGTCGAGTGCCTGCTGCCGTGGCTGCGGTTCCTCGAGGGGCAGCGGCTGCCGGACGGCGGCGCGCCGGACGCCGCGGGGCGCGGCCCGGCGAGCTTGCCGGGTGCGCTGCTCGACGCGGTCCCGTGGAACCTCATGATGACCGACGACCCACAGGGTGCGCCGACTCCCTTCGATCTTGAATGGGGGTACGTGCCGGCGCTGCGGCTGGACCACGTGCTGTTCCGGGGTCTCTTCGCGCAGCTGGCAGAGGCGCGCGGTGAGCTGCGTCTCTTCGCGGGCGACACGGTCGGCGAGGCCATCGCCGCCCTCATGCGTGCGCTCGACGTTCCGGTGGACGACGAGCGCACGTCGGAGATCGTGGAAAGGGAAGCGGAGATCCAGAGTGTCGTCTTCGGCCTCGACATCGATGCCGTCCGGAGGCGCCTGCAGGCGACGCTCGCGGAGACCGCCCTCGGTGACGGCGGCCTGGGCATCACCCTCGATCAGAAGAACCGCCAGATCGACGGACTGAGGTCGGCGATCGCCGACCTGCAGGGCTCTCTGGCAGTGGCGGAGGCGGATCGCGACCGCTTGACCGAGAACCTGCGCCGTGTGGAGGGCTCCCTCTCGTGGCGGGTCACGGCGCCGCTGCGCTCCGCCAAGGGCTTCGCCGGCCGCCGGAGAGACTCGGACTGAGCGTGGCTCGCGCAGCGTTGCCATCGAGACCATACGGTGCCCGGGGGGTGAACGCACTGCAGATCCCCCTGGAGCTGGTGCTCCTCTGCTTCTGTGGCTGGACGCTGGCCTATCAGCTTGTCTATGTTGCCCGGCTGCCAGCTTGGGTGACGCTGCCGTTGACGGTGGTCTTTCTGTGCGGGCTCGTCGCCCCGTATCTGCGGTCATGGGGTCGGTGCGGCAAGTCCGAGGAAGCCGGGAACGAGCGGTCCGCGTTCGCTGTAGTGCTGGCACTAGCCATCGCGGTCGCGGTGTTCTCACTGTTCCTCTGCCGACCTGATGCTGACGACATCAGCTACCTCCATCGCTCACTCGTCCAGGCATGGACCCTCGGAGACCCCATCATCATCGCCGACACGGTCACGGACGTCCGCGGACTGCCTGGCCTCGGAGCTGGCTACCTGCTCACATCGTATGAGTTCTTGACGACCATGGTGGCCCGCGCATTGGGGCTTCACCCGCTCACGGTCTATCACAATCTCGCCTGCGCACTCGCATCGTTTTTCGTTCCCGTTGTCTATTACGTGCTTCTTCGCGAGATCGGCCTGTCGCGCTGGTACGCGGTTGTTGGGGTCCTAGGGGTCCTCTTCTTTCTGATTCTTGACGGCGGTGATCATCGTTCTCTCGGAAACTTCTCGTTCGTCCGCCTCTGGCAGGGAAAGGCTGTGCTCATGACTGTGGGCTTGCCCTTGGCCCTGCTCTACGTGCTCCAGTATGTGCGTCGGCAAGTGCGTGGGACCTTGGTCATGCTCACGGCTCTGCAAGTCGGTGCGACAGGGGTCACAACAATTGGATGCTTCTTCCTCCCGCTCTACGTCTTGATGGTATCTCTCGCTGTCGTGGGCGTTCGGATCGTATTGCGCGAGAGCACGCTGACGGACTCACTGCGACGGCTCGCTTTCGTCAATCTGCCATCGTTGTACGGTCTGCTAGTTGTAGCAGCCATCTTCGCGGGTTGGTTGCCGACGCGAGCCACAGAGTCGGATATGCGTGTCGCTCGAATGCGGGTACAGCAGTATTCCGACCTTTCGGTGATGTCGGGTAGCTGGTGGCCGGAGATCGTGAGCGTAGCGTCAGGATGGTACCGCCTTCTGTGGTGGGTCGTGGTGCTGGGTGCAGCCCCATTCCTGGCCCTTCTGCGTCGAAATGCGCTGTATGTGGCGGCGTTGGCCCCAGCCTTCCTGGTGCTCATAGCCAATCCCTTATCGGGATCGATGCTCAAAGGCCTCGTACCGGATGTCTACTGGCGGTTCGCCTTCTACCTGCCGGTGCCACTCTGCGTTGGCCTCCTGCTGGCCGGTATGACGCAGGCTGTTGCCCACGTCGCCGCCTCATGCGGACGAACGCCTTCGTGTAGCGACACGGGTCGGCGCGCACGTGCCAGCAGCGTGGCACGGATTCTTTGCGTCGTCGGTCTCTTGATCGCTCTGGTCCTTACGACCTCGTCAACGACCATCTCGCCGGGAAATGAGGGATTCACCTGGAAGCGACCTGGTGCGTTCAAACTGGATCCCGGAGCGGTCTCCTTCCTCGCGCCGGCCTTGGACTGTCTCGCCGGTCGGGACGTGCTTGCCGAAACAGAGATCGTCATACCACTCGCCCTCATGGAGAGGAGCACGCGTTTCGTTGCCGAAAGGGCGCAGAACACTATCCTGATATTCGCGGCTGCGGGCAGGTTGTCTGAGGGGTCGCGTCGGTTGCAGGCACAGGCTGTGGTGGTTGGCAGCGATCTGACAGAGTCGGGCAGGGCGGCGCTTCGTGACCAGCTTCAGCGAGGTGTCGATGCGGTGATCATCAGAAACTGCGTCTACTCGACGGTCATGCCGGTACTTGAGGCCGCCGGTGACTGGCGTGTGGGCCACCGAGATCCCCATCGGACGGTGCTCATCAGGCAGTAAGTCAGGCGGCTGTCATCAGGCACTCGCAGCGCTGGTGTATGGTGTAGCCGGTGGTAGAAAGCGCGCATCCCCGACTCCGGCTTCGGCAATCCTCGGAGATCTTCGGTGAATGCGTCGTGACTCGTGTGATCAGTCGTCTATTGGCGTCAAAGGGAAGCTGCACGCCTAGCGTCTTGTGGGAATGTCTCTTGCGGGGCAATCCAGGAGAAGCGTTCCATGTCCGGTTTAGACCAGGATACTGACACTGGCGACGACGAGCCCCAGGCAGCTCAGTGTGAGGCTCGCGCTTCAGCGTCGGATGTGGTTGGCTCCGGCAGTCGAATCAGATCCGGCCTTCGACAGGCCCGGCGTCATCTATCGGCAGTGCTATCCCATCTTGACCGTCTGCGTCTCGAGTACGTCTATCTAGCGATCGCTGTTCCCTGGGGCTTGGCACTGCTGGTCATGATGCCGCCGTTGCAGGTCCCCGATGAGCCCGCTCACCTTTACAGGGCATGGGGCCTTGCGCAAGGTAGATTCCTCCCGCCGCGGGACTTCATAGAGTCCGTGCCCAGCAATGTCCACTCGCTGCAGCAATCGCTGCCAGTGCGGTCGATCGGCGACCCGACGCCCTATCCGGACTACCCGTGGAATCGGATAGGACCGCTTCTGTCAGAGTCGATTTCAAAGGAGCACGTCACGATTGCCACGGGGGTTCCGTCACAGAATCCCGTCGCATACGCTCCGCAGGCCTTGGGCGTGCTTGTCGCCAAGCTCACTGGATTCTCGCCGCTCGGTGGATTCTATCTGGCACGCTTGTTCAACCTTCTGACCGCAGTCGCACTCACGTTTCTGGCCATCCGTCTGGCGCCGTGGGGCAGGGTGATGCTGCTCTTGGTCGCTCTACTGCCGGTGACCATCTCGGAGATGGCCAGCGTGAGCCCCGACGCACTGATGATGTCAGGCGCCTTCCTCTTTACGGGAATGTGTCTTCACTTGGCCCGCGAAGACAACTTGCGAACGCGACAACTGCTTGCGTTGCTTCTTGTGGGCGTCCTGCTTCTCACCGTCAAGCCGAGCTACTTCCCGATCGTTGGCCTCGTCCTGATGATTCCACGCTCTTCGTTCGGGAGCCCTCGGCGCCACCTGGCGTGGACCGCCGGCATCGTGGCCGCCGTAGTGGCCGTTTCTGTGATCGGCGCCCTCATGACACCTGTGGCTTCGAACGATCTGCCGGGCCCCGCTCGAGGACCCGTGCAGGCGGGCGCTGATCCAGTCTCTCAGGCCAAGCACGTACTGAGCGATCCCGCCTCTTTCGCACAAGTCTTGGTCAATACTTTTCGAAACGAGGGCTTCACGCAGGCCTACAACATGGTCGGTCTGCTGAGCTGGCTCAGCATCCAGGTCTCTGCAGTCGCCGTTCTGCTGATCGCGGGCTTGACGATACTGTTCCTGCCCGGCTTTCCGGGAGACCCGCCAGTACCCCGTCTGGAGCGTGCGGTGCTGTTGAGTGTCGGCATGTTGACAGTGATCTGTGTGTGTCTCTTCGTGTATCTGGCCATGGCTCCGGTGGGAGGCTCTTCCGTACCGACCCTGCAGGGTCGGTACTTCACACCGGCGATGCCGCTTCTGCTTCTGGGTGCGTATCGGATAAGGTGGCAAAGGAAGTGGTTCGCGCTGGTGCTTATCTTTGCGGTATTCGTTCTGGTTGCCGTCACCACCATGCGGGCAGTCTGGTACCATTTTCCCTGACGCACGGAGTCAAGCCCATGACTGGGGAGCGGATGTCTGTGGTGCGGAATGGCTCGGCGGTCGCGGAGCGAGAAGCGTGAAGACCGTCATCCTGGCTGGCGGCCTCGGTACCCGTCTCTCCGAAGAGACTGCCAGCAAGCCGAAGCCCATGGTCGAGATCGGCGAGCGGCCGATCCTCTGGCACATCATGAAGGTGTACAGCCATTTCGGCTTCAACGATTTCGTCATCTGCCTGGGCTACAAGGGCTATGTCATCAAGGAGTACTTCTCCAACTACTTTCTCCACATGTGCGATGTGACGTTCGACATCGGCGACAACTCGATGGAAGTCCATCAGAATGCAGCCGAACCTTGGCGGATCACTCTCGTCGACACTGGATCTGAGACGCAGACCGGCGGCCGGGTGAAACGTGTGGCGGACCATGTGGGTGCCGAGACCTTCATGCTCACCTACGGAGACGGGGTTGCCGATGTCGATATTGCTGGGCTTGTCGAGTTCCACAGGGCCCACGGCAAGCTGGCCACAGTGACGGCTGTACAACCTCTGGGCCGCTTTGGTGCCATGCAGATCGACGAGCCCGTCGACGTGGACGGCGCCGCGCCGGCGGTGCGCTCCTTCCAAGAGAAGCCGGAAGGAGACGGAGCGTGGGTCAACGGTGGCTTCTTCGTGCTCGAGCCGGCCGTGCTCGACTACATCGTCGGCGACCACATGCCCTTCGAGCGTGAGCCTCTTGAGTCCCTGGCTGCCGGCGACCAGTTGCGCGCCTATCTGCACCGTGGCTTCTGGCAGCCGATGGACACGTTGCGCGACCTGCGCTCCCTCGAGTCGTTCTGGGATTCCGGCGATGCGCCGTGGGCGGTGTGGACGCGGCGATGAAGCTGGACGCCGCGTCCGGGGGCGCCTCTCAGGAGTCGGTCGGTCCAAGTGCCTTCTTCGGCGGGGCCTACGCGGGTCGCCAAGTCTTTCTGACTGGGCATACTGGATTCAAGGGAGCTTGGCTCGGAGAATGGCTGAGTAGACTCGGTGCTGAGGTCACGGGGTACGCGCTGGCGCCGCCCACCGATCCGTCACTGTTCGATGCGATCGATCTCGGCAGGCGAACACGACATGTCGTGGCCGATGTGCGCGACGGCGAGCGGCTCAAGGCGGAGGTCGTCGCGGCACGACCGTGTGTCATGTTCCATCTCGCGGCGCAGCCGCTCGTGCGGCGGGCCTATGCTGAGCCGCGCGAGACATTCGAGACCAACGTGATGGGTACGGTCAATGTGCTCGAGGCGGCGCGGTCATGCCCGTCGCTGCGGGCGCTCATCATCGTGACCAGCGACAAGTGCTATCAGAACCTGGAATCCGGCCGCCCGTTCGTTGAGGACGACGCCATGGGCGGTCACGATCCGTACAGCTCGAGCAAGGGGTGCGCCGAGCTTGTCACCGCCGCTTATAGGCAGAGTTTCTTTGGTGGCGCCGGCGATGGAGTGGTCGCCGTTGCCTCTGTGCGCGCCGGCAACGTCATCGGCGGCGGCGATTGGGCCCAGGACCGCATCATCCCGGACTGTGTCCGCGCCCTGACCGCGGGTGAACGGATCGTCGTGCGTAGCCCCGATGCGGTGCGCCCGTGGCAGCACGTGCTCGAGCCGCTCTCCGGCTACCTTTGGCTGGGCGCTCACATTCTCGACGGGAGTGGCGACCTCGCTGGCGCGTGGAACTTCGGCCCCACAGACCAAGACGGTGCCCGCCCGGTGAGCTGGGTTGTCGAGCGTTTCCTTGAGGAATGGGGGACCGGGGGTTGGACCACCCCCGCTGGCAACCACCCGCAGCCGCACGAGGCCCACTGGCTCAGCCTCGAGAGCACCAAAGCCCGCAAGCGTCTTGGGTGGGCGCCGGTCTGGAGTGCGAGGGCGGCCGTGCGGCGCACGGCCGCCTGGTATCGCGACTACTACCGCGACCCTTCAGCTGCTCGCGAGCTCGTGCGGACCGACTTGGTCGCCTATCAGGCCGCCGCGCGGGAAGCCGGCTTGCCGTGGGCTCGCGCGGGAGAGTGGCGTGCCGACGAGGGCGCCGCTTCTGTCCACCCGGTGGACGCCGAAAGGCATGATGATCGATGCAGCTGAGGCCGCACGCGTGATCGAGAGTCACCCACCGGCTGCAGACTCATCCGCAGGCCACGCGGCCACGCGCCGTCAGATCCTCGAGCTGGTCGGCAGATATCACCGGGAACGGCACGGGGATGCGCCGTTCGACCCCGAGCACGACCCCGTGCGGTACGCCGGCCGAGTGTTCGGGGCGGAGGAGCTCCAGTACCTCGTCGACGCCAGCCTCGACTTCTACCTTACCGCCAGCCGTTTCACCGAGGAGTTCGAGGCCGGCATGGCCGACTATCTCGACGTCTCGGACGCCCTGCTGGTGAACTCCGGCTCGTCGGCCAACCTGGTGGCGCTGACGGCGCTCACGTCGCCCAAGCTCGGTGAGCGCCGCCTCAAGCCCGGCGACGAGGTCATCACTGTGGCTGCCGGCTTCCCGAGCACGGTGGCGCCGATCGTGCAGAACGGGCTGGTGCCGGTGTTCGTCGACGTGAGCCTCGGCGACTACAACGCCGACCCGGACCAGCTGCGTGCGGCGGTCTCGGGGAAGACGCGGGCGATCATGCTGGCGCACACCCTGGGCGTGCCCTACGACCTCGACACCGTCATGGAGCTGGTCGAGGAACACGACCTCTGGTTCGTCGAAGACAACTGCGATGCTCTAGGCTCGACCCATCGCGGCCAACTGACGGGCACCTTCGGTCACCTCGCCGCGCTGTCGTTCTATCCGGCTCACCACATCACGACCGGCGAGGGCGGCATGGTCGTCACGAACGACGAGGATCTCGCCCGCATCGCCCGGTCGGTCCGCGACTGGGGTCGCGATTGCTACTGCGTCGGCGGCGAGAACAACACCTGCGGCAAGCGGTTCAGCCAGCAGTTCGGCAGCCTGCCCTACGGCTACGACCACAAGTACGTCTACAGCCACCTCGGCTACAACCTGAAGGCGACAGACATGCAGGCCGCGATCGGCTGTGCGCAGCTCGCGCGCCTAGACGGCTTCGTCGCGGCGCGCAAACGCAACCACGCCCGTCTCTTCGAGGCGCTGCGCCCCTACGAGGACCGCCTCCTTCTGTCTGTCGCGCCGCCGCACACCGACCCATCTTGGTTCTGCTTCGTGATCACCGTGCGGGAGGACGCCGGCTTCACACGCAACGAGCTGACCGGCTTCCTGGAGGCCAACCGCATCGAGACACGCAACCTGTTCAGCGGCAACCTGCTGCGCCATCCGGCGTTCGAGAGTATCGAGCGGCGGGTTGTCGGCGACCTCGCGAACACCGACGCAGTCATGGAGCGCACGTTCTTCGTGGGCTGCTACCCAGGGATCGACGAGGCTCGGCTCGAGTACATGGTCGAGGTCTTCGGACGGTTCATGGCCGGCGAGCGGGCGGCCGAGGCTGCCGAAGGCGATTCGGCTCCAGACGGCGTACCCGACGGGTCACCGCACGGGGCCGGCGCCTCTCGCGGGACGGTCTGACTCGCACGATGGCCGTCGTCCGCAAGATCCGCTGCACCGTCTCGGCCGTGACCGATCATGGCGAGCACGTCTACACGGTCGCGCTCGCGCCGTCGCAGGCGGTGCCGCGGTTCAAGCCCGGCCAGTTCCTGCATCTGGCGCTCGACGGCTACGAGCCGGGCGGTTTCTGGCCGGAGTCCCGGGTCTTCTCGATCGCCAGCTCACCGCGCGCGCGGGATCATTTGGCGATCACCTATGCGGTGAAGGGCGCCTTCACCGTTCGCATGGAGCGCGAGCTTGCGGCCGGCGTCGAGGTCTGGGTCAAGCTGCCGTACGGCGACTTCGTCATCGATCCCTCGACAGATGCGGTGCTGTTCGCCGGCGGTACCGGCGTCACGGCGTTCACCGCGTTCCTGCAGTCGCTGGAGGCTGAGCGGGCGCCGCGTGTGCTGCTCTTCTACGGCGCCCGCACACCGGACCTGTTCGTCTACGGCCCGCTGGCCGCAGCCTGCGCCGCGGCGGTGCCGTCGCTCTCCTGCACGTTAGTCTGCGAGGAGAGCGCTGGCCGCCTTAGCGTGGCGGCCGCCTGGCCGGCCATAGAACAGCTGAGCGACTCAGTCTTCTACCTGAGCGGGCCGCCGCAGATGCTGACTGCGCTCACGGCGCAGCTGCATGAGCGCGGCGTCCCGGCGGCGACCATCCGCACCGACGCGTGGGAATGACGGGAGCTCCGTCGTGAACGCTGAATCCGGACAGCGCGCCGTCGCGGCGGGTGCGTCCGCTTCCGCCGGCGCCGCTCCGGTCCTGGCCGTCCAAGCGGCCGACGAGAAGCGGCGCTTGGCGATCCTTCTGCTGGCGATCGTGCTCGGCGGAACGCTCCTGGGGATCGTCTACCACCTGATCCTCCACTACGGCCTCGGCTGGCAGTACCCGTGGAGCACCTATATGTTCCGCCCGGCCGCGCGGTTCTCCGACTTCCTCACCGACTGGGTGACGGTACGGTCGTACGGGCTGTCCCAGCCGCAGGCGCCGACCCAGATGAGCGGCTACTACTACGCGGTCCCCGAGCCCTACGTGCTCGCCTACTCGCCCGCCGCCCACCTGCTCATGAGAGGCATAGCCGTCCTCCCACCCATCTGGGGTCTGACGCTGGAGATCGCGGCTCTCCTCACGACCGTGCTGTTCGCCTCGTATCTGTGCATGCGGGAAGCATTCGCGAGTGCGTGGGGTCGCTGGGTGGCCGCGATGGCGTTTGCGTTCGCCTCGTACCCCGTTGCGTTCGTCGCCGATCGCGGCAACTTCGACATGGTCGTTTTCGCCATTGTGTTCTGGGGCGTCTATCTCTACGCCAAAGGCTCGTGGCGCTGGGCGATGGCGCTGCTCGGAGTTGCCGCCGCCCTGAAGTACTACCCGGCGATCCTTCTGCTGCTGCCGGTGATCGACCGGCGGTACCGCGCCGCCATCTGGGGTGCCGTCGTCGCACTGGCCACGACGGTGGCGGCGACGGTCGCTCTGGGGTTCATGACGCCGGGCATCTCGCCGTTCGGTGTGGCTCGCTATGCGTGGCAGACGCTGACCGGCGTGCATGGCGGCTACACCACGTGGGGCTTCGAGGGCATCACGCATCGTCACAGCATCTGGAGCGTCTTTCATCTCGTGTGGATCCGTGTGGCCGGCGCCGATCCATCCACGAGTGTCTCTCTGGCCTACGTGCTGGTTGCGGCGCTCGTCGTCGCTGGCGTCGTCGTCTGGCTCCTTCTCGTCGCAGGTCCTGAGGGTCGGAGAGTGGCGCTTTGGCGCAAGGCAGGCATTCTCATCGTCATGATGATTCTCCTGCCGCCGCTGTCCAGCGACTACACGTTGCTCTACGTCTTCATTCCGCTGAGTCTCATGCTCACCGCGCCTGAGCTTCCAGCCTCAGGGAAGGTCGCCGCCGTGCTCCTTGCCCTGTGCTTCGTTCCGATGGACTACTTGTTCATCGAACCGTGGTTCAAAGGGAATGCGACAATCGAACCGGCCTTGGGCGACACGAAGTCGAGTGTCATCACTTACGCCTGCCTGCTGCTGGGTGCGGGTGTCGCCATGATGCTGGCCAGGGCACCGCGGCAGGTCGGGCAATGATCCGGTTGCGCAATGACGAACGGATCTCTCCCGACGCTGCTTCCGGAGGAGACACGCATCGGTGGCGCTCGTGAGATTGCTTGTCACCGGCGGCAGCGGCTTTGTCGGCCGCAACTTGGTCGAGCACCTGGCGAGGACACACGAGGTGCTCGCGCCCACTCACGCTGAGCTGGAACTGACCGACGACCACGCGGTGCGCGAGTGGTTCGCGCGTCACGAGGTCGACGCTGTCGTGCACGGCGCGGTCCGTCCCGGACACCGCGCCGCCGCCGATCCGTCGCGCCAGCTCTGGTCGAATCTGCGGATGTTCTTCAACCTCATCGCGTGCGGCGACAGGTACGAACGGCTCGTGTTCTTGAGTTCCGGCGCCGCGTATGACACGAGGCAGCCGCTGGTGCGCGTAGGGGAAGACCGGTTCGGCGCGTCCATCCCCGAAGACGAGCACGGCCTCTCGAAGTACGTCGCGGGGGCCTATCTGGAGTCGCGTGCTGCGGGCATCCGGCCGAAGGTGGTCGAGCTGCGCCTCTTCGGCGTGTTCGGCCGTTACGAGGACTACGGCATCCGATTCATTTCAAATGCCATTTGCCGGACACTGTACGGATTGGCGGTCACGCTGCGTCAGGACCGCCGCTTCAGCTATCTCTTCATCGACGACCTGATGCCGGTGGTCGACTGGGCTCTGGCCGACGCGCCCGAGAAGGTCGCCTGCAATGTGGCACCGGACTGGACCGACGGCCTGCGCGACCTTGCGGCGCTGGTCGCCCGGCAAGCGGGCGAGCGCCTCGGCAAGGAGGTGCCGGTCCTTGTCGCGAACGAAGGGACCGGCAAGGAGTACAGTGCCGACAACACCAGACTCAAGGAGATCATGCCGAACGTGTCATTCACGCCGACCGAGATCGCAGTCGAGCGACTGTTCAGCTGGTATGAGGACCGTCTGCCGGAACTCGACCGCAAGCGCCTGGTGGCGGACCGATGAGACTCGCCGACTACCTGATTGCGCGGTTGTCCGCACTCGGCGTCACGTATGTCTTCGCGGTGACGGGCGGCGGCGCGATGCACCTCGACGACGCGCTGCGAACGAGCCCAGACCTGCGGACGGTCTTCAACCAGCACGAGCAAGCGTGTGCCATCGCGGTCGAGGGATACGCGCGCATCAGCGGGAGGCCCGGGGCCGCGATCGTCACGAGCGGCCCCGGCGGCACCAACTGCATCACCGGCGTCATGGGGATGTGGCACGACTCGGTGCCGGGCATCTTCCTCTCCGGCCAGGTGCGCTTTGACACCACCGTCGGCAGCACCGGCCTGCCGCTGCGGCAATTGGGTGACCAGGAGGCCGACATCGTGCGCCTGGTCGCCCCCATCACAAAATACGCGGCCGTGATCGTCGACCCGCGGCTCGCTCGCTACCAGTTCGAGAAGGCGGCATATCTGGCTACGCACGGCCGGCCCGGTCCGGTGTGGCTCGATGTACCGCTCAATGTGCAGGCGGGGCAGATCGACTCGGCCGAGCTGCCGGGTTTCGACCCCCGCGAGCTCGACGGCTTGCCGGATCGGCTCGTGGCACCCTTGCGCGGCCGGCCGGTCGCTGTCGTCGACGGACTCACGGCGCCGGATGAGGTCGCGCCGCCGAGCCTGGCTTGGCCGCCGCCCTTTGCGCCGCCACAGGACCGAGGTGCTGCCTGGGGAGGCTTTGACGAAGCCGTGGCGCGCCAGCAAGCTGCAGAACTCGCGGCAGCGCTACAGGTGGCGGAGCGGCCGGTCATCCTGGCCGGTTCGGCGCTGCGAGCTGCCGGCGTCATCGATGATTTCCTCGCGCTGGCGGACACGCTGCAGATACCGGTCGCGACCGCATGGAACGCGCTCGACACACTCTGGGACGGCCACCCGCTCTGGGTCGGCCGTCCCAGCAGCCTCGGCGACCGCGCCGGCAACTTCGCCGTGCAGAACGCTGATCTGCTGCTGGTGCTCGGCTGCCGCCTGAACGTGCGCCAGATCGGCTGGGAGTTCGCAGGCTTCGCGCGCGCCGCGCGTACGGTCGTCGTCGATATCGACGCCGCAGAGCTGGCGAAGCCCACAATCGCACCAGATGTCGCCGTTCAGGCCGATGTCGGCTGGTTCGTGCGTACGCTGCGCGAGCTCGTCGAAGGCGAGCCGGTGCCGGCGTCGCGGGCGGCGTGGCTGGCTTGGTGCACCGCCCGCCGCGACCGCTATCCCGTCGTGCTGCCCGACTACCGACGCAACGACGCCCCGGTCAATCCCTACGTCTTCATCGACGAGCTGTCGGACCAACTGGCGGCCGGCGACGTGATCGTGCTGGCCAACGGCGGCGCCTGCGTGACCGCGCTGCAGGCGCTGCGGCCGAAGATAGGTCAGCGTGTCATCGTCAATTCGGGCACAGCTGGGATGGGTTACGATCTGCCGGCCGCTGTCGGGGCGGCCTGTGCGGTCGCCTCCCGCACGGTCGGCGGCCGCGTCATCTGTCTTGCCGGCGACGGCAGCATCCAGATGAACCTGCAGGAGCTGCAGACCATCGTGTCGTATCGCCTGCCCATCAAGGTCTTCGTGTTCAACAACGACGGCTACCTGTCGATACGCCAGACGCAGGACAACCTGTTTGCCGGCGCGCGGTTCGGAGAGAGCCCGGCGACCGGGGTCGGTCTGCCCGACATGGTCGCCGTGGCCTCCGCGTACGGTATCTCGGCAGACCGGGTCAGTGGCCACGCCGAGCTGCCCAGGGCGATCGCCGCGACGCTGGCTTCGCCGAGCCCGGCTCTGTTGGATGTAGTGATGGACCCCGAACAGCCTTTCTCACCGAAGGTGATAGCGGAGAAGCTGCCCGACGGGCGTATCGTGTCGAAGCCGCTGGAGGACATGTTCCCGTGGCTCGACCGTGAGGAATTCCGGGAGAACATGATCGTCGATCTCTACGAGGCCGACAGGAGGGAGAGGACATGAACGAGCTCGAGCGCAAGATGGTCCAGCAGCTGCAGGACCTCCGCGAGAACCACCATGTCATCGGCGTGAAGGCCGAGTTCGAGGCCGAGGGCACGCGTATGGAAGAGGCCATGCGGCTCAAGGAGGTCGTCTCTGCCGCCGGGCTCGGGCTCACCATGAAGGTCGGCGGCTGCGAGGCGGTACGCGACATGTACGAGGCGCGGGTCATCGGCGTCGAGCGCGTGGTCGGACCCATGGTCGAGTCGCCGTGGGCGCTGCACAAGTTCCTGGCGGCGGCGAAGATCGCGTTCCCCGCCACCGAGCGCGACGACGTGCAGTTCGCGGCCAACATCGAGACGATCACCGGCGTCGGCAGCTTCGCGGAGATGCTCGAGCTCCCGGAGATCGGAGAGCTCGATGGCGTCGTCTTGGGACGCGTGGACATGAGCGGCTCGCTCGGACTCAGCCGCGAGGACATCAACTGTGACCAGATCCTCGACGTCACGCGCCGGGTGTTCGAGGCGGCCAAGGCCAACGATCTGGAATGCGCCGTGGGCGGTGGCGTCGGCAAGGAGGCACTGCCGTTCATGCGGGAGCTTGGCGACCTGCTGGACCGCTACGAGACACGAAAGGTGATCTTCGGCTGCCCGGCCGCGCTCAACGACGGCGCCGAGGCCGGCATCCTGAAAGCCGTCGGCTTCGAGCTGATGTGGCTGAAGAACAAGCGCGATTTCTACGGCTGCATCTACGAAGAGGACGCAACCCGCATCGAGATGCTGGAGGCGCGCTACGAGCAACTCATCGAGCAGGCGGGGGGCATGGTCGAATGAACGACAGGGTCGCGCTCGTCACCGGAGGCTCGCGCGGCATCGGTCGCGCCGTTGTCGTCCGGTTCGAGGAGCTGGGCGCGCGGGTGCTGGCGCCGCCACGCGCCGAGCTCGACTTGAGCGACCCCGCATCGATCGATGGCTATGTGGCGAGACTCGACACGCCGGTCGACATCCTGGTGAACAACGCCGGCATCAACCCGCTGGCTTCGCTCGGCGAGACGGACGACGCCCTCCTCGCCGAGACCCTTCAGGTCGACCTGCTGGCGCCGTTCCGGCTCGCCCGAGCACTTGCCCCGGTCATGGCCGGGCGTGGCTGGGGTCGCGTGGTGAACATCAGCTCCGTATGGACCGTGGTCGCGAAGGAGCGTCGCCTGCCGTACATTGTCGGCAAGACAGCCCTGAACGGTCTGACCCGCGCCATGGCCGTCGAGCTGGCGCCGGCCGGGGTGCTCGTGAACGCCGTCGCCCCCGGGTTCGTCATGACCGAGCTGACAACGCAGAACAACACCCCCGAACAGATCGCCGCGGTCGCGGCCGACATGCCGCTGCGGCGCCTTGCTGAGCCGTACGAGATCGCCGAGCTGGTCGCGTTCCTGGCTTCTTCGCGCAACTCGTTCACGACCGGCCAGGTGCTGGTCTGCGACGGCGGCTACTCGCTGGTGTGAGGTCGCTCGTGGATCTCATGACAGTGCGCTCCCGCAGCGGCGATTACCAGGTCGCGTTCCGGGACGACGGCGACTGGGTGGCGGAGCTCGCCGAAAGCGAGAACGCGTTCGTGGTGGTCGACGAGCTCGTCTGGCGCCTGCACGGCCAGGGCTGCCTGGCTCCGCTGGCCGCTCGCCCGCTGCACCCGGTGCCGGCGACAGAGGAGCTCAAGACGCTCGAGGGCGTGGCCGCGCTGTGCGAGGAAATGATCGCCCAGGCGGCGAAGCGGAACGCGACCGTGGTGTCGGTCGGTGGCGGCGTCCTCCAGGACGTGACGGGCTTCCTCGCGTCGGTGATCTATCGCGGTGTGCGCTGGATCTACGTGCCCAGCACCCTGCTCGCGCAGGCGGACAGCTGCATCGGCGCCAAGACGTCTCTCAACTTCCGGCACTTCAAGAACCTTCTGGGCACGATGTACCCGCCGCAACAGGTCGTCGTCCACACGCCGCTGCTGAAGACGCTCGACGACGACCAGTACTTCAGCGGCCTCGGCGAGATCGTCAAGCTGCACATTGCCGCCGGGCCAGAAGCTATGGCTCATGTCGAGCCGCGGCTGACTGCTCTCTGCGATCGGGACGAGGATGCGGTCGCCGCCGCCGTGCGTGCATCGCTGCTCATCAAGCAGGGGTTCATCGAGCGTGACGAGTTCGATCGCGGCGACCGCCGTCTGTTGAACTTCGGCCACTGCTTTGGGCATGCCGTCGAGTCGGCGACCGACTTCGGTGTGCCCCACGGCCAGGCCGTCGTCTTCGGCATGGTCCTGGCCGGCCTTGTCGCGCGCGATCGTGGCCTGCTCGCACCGGACCGGTTCGACGAGGTCACGACCCGGCTGCTGCGGCCGGCGCTGCCCGACCCGGCGGCGCTCGCCGGGCTCGACCGCGACGCGGTAGTTGCCGCCATGCGTCACGACAAGAAGCGCACCGGCGCCGGCTTGGCGCTCGTCATGCCGGTGGACGACTGGCGCCTCATCCTCGTCGACGACCTCGGCGAGGACGAAGCGCTGCAGGCGCTCGAGGCACTGCCGTCCGCGCTGCCTCCCGGGCCGGCCGACCGTGCCTGAGACGAGGCGGCCGCGGGCCGGCGCGCCGGCCTCGCTGGAGACGTCCGGCAATGGCTTCCGCGGCCGTCTCGACGCCGCCGTCGACAGGATCCTGCCAAGCCGCCTCCATCCCTATCGCGAGCAGATCCTCTACCTGCTGATCGGCGGCTGGAACACGGTCTTCGGCTATTTGGTCTTCGCGGGCTTCTACTGGGCCCTGAACGGGTCCCTGCCGGTCACCGTGATCCTGATCATCAGCTGGGTGATCGCCGTGGCCAATGCCTACTTCTGCTACCGGTATCTCGTGTTCCGCAGCCGCGGCAGGATGCACCACGAGATACCGCGGTTCCTGCTCGTGTACGCGGTGATCCTTGCCGCCAACCTCCTCGTCCTGCCGCTGGCGTTGCGCGTCTTTCCCCTCAACGCCTACGTCGTGCAGGCGATCTACACGCTCGCCGTCGTGATCGTCAGCTACGTCGGTCACCGCGTGTTCAGCTTCCGTGAGGGACGGGCCCTCGCCCGTGCGGACGGGCTGGCAGGGTCCTCGGCGGAGGCGCCGAACGCTAGTCAGACGGCAACCGGCCAGCACGAACGAGAGTCCTGATATGCCGTTCATCAGCGTCGTCACCGCCTGCTTCAACGAAGAGGAGAACGTCCGCGAGGTCTACGCGCAGGTGCGCGACGCGGTCGAGAGTCTCCCGCCGCGCGACGGTGATCCCTATACCTATGAACACATCTTCATCGACAATGCATCGAGCGATCGCACCGTGCCGATCCTGCGGGAGATCTGCGCCGGGGATGCGCGCGTGAAGGTCATCGTCAACACGCGCAACTTCGGTCACATCCGTTCGCCGTTCCACGGCCTTATGCAGGCGACCGGCGACGCCGTCATCAGCGTCGTCGCCGACCTGCAGGACCCGCCCGAACTCATCCGAGAGTTCGTACGCCGGTGGGAAGAAGGGTTCAAGATCGTCATTGGGATCAAGAAGGAGAGTCTCGAGACAAAGAGCATGTTCTTCGTGCGCGGACTCTACTACCGTCTCATCAGTCGCCTTGCCGAGATACCGCTGGTGAAAGACTTCACGGGATTCGGCTTGTACGATCGGGTCGTGATGGATCAACTCCGTGCTATCGACGATCCCTATCCATACTTCCGAGGCCTTATCTGTGACTTGGGCTACGAGCGTTTCGAAGTGCCGTATGTGCAGCCACGCCGCAGGCGCGGATTCACCAAGAACAACCTGTACACGCTCTTCGACATGGGCATGCTTGGCATCATCAACCATTCCAAGGTCCCGCTGCGGTTGGCGACCATGGCCGGTTTCATCATGTCGTTTCTCAGCTTACTCGTGGCCATCGGCTATCTCATCGCCAAGCTCATCTTCTGGGATCAACTGCCCTTGGGCACCGCTCCTATGGTGATAGGGGTGTACCTGTTGGCTTCCGTGTTGCTGTTCTTCATCGGCATTCTGGGAGAATACATTGGGGCGATTCACACTCAGGTGCAGAAGCGGCCTTTGGTCATCGAGAGGGAGCGGATCGGATTCGAGGCCGGACGCGATGGCACTGCTCCTCCAAGTCCCGACTCGTGACATGAACCCACAGCTGGGCATTGTCCCGACGTCCTTGTCCATGAGAGCCATCTTGGCTGTCCCGTCGTTGAGGCATCACCACGCGCGACGCTCAAACCGTTGTCACGGCCCAGCGCAGCAAGGTAGCTGACCACAACCCTCCATCAGAGTTGAGGGTCGGCACGCGGGCCGTGGGCCAGACACCATGTCGCGACGCGCTCTGCCTGCCGGGAGTCGACAGAATCTGTGCGAGAATCGCCCCCGATGAAGCGTGTGATGTCATGGGTCTGGAAAGATCACCGGGACAAGGTCCTGTACTTGGCGGTCGGCGGCTGGAACACTGTGTTCCAGTGGCTGGCCTTCTCGGCGATCTACTACCTGCTTAACCCGTATGTGTTCTCGTCGTGGATCCTCGTCATCACCCACGTAGTGACGTCCATCAACGGGTTCCTCTGCTACCGCTACATCGTCTTCGGCTCTCGTGGGCACCCTCTGGGCGAGTACGTCAAGTATCAGCTCGTCTGGATGCCGCTCTTCCTGACCAACCTGGTCGTGCTTCCCCTGGCCCTCAAGTATTCGCATCTGAACGCGTATGTCATCCAGGCCATCTTCGGGGCGTTCGGGGTGGTGGTGGGGTACATCGGCAACAAGTACTGGGCCTTCCGCAAGGTCAAGGACTCCCGCGTCGCCGCTTCGACGGGAGACACAAGCAAGCCCTGATGCGAGCGCCGAGCGTCGGCAACCTGTAACGCGTGAGAACGAACAATGAGTTGACGGCGCGTGCCGGCAAGCGAAGAAGGATCCTCTCCAGATATCGGTAGATGCGGTCACCGAGACGGGCATTTTCGGACCAGTGCATGGACTGCACCTCAAGGGTGTTCTCGATGCTGTCTCTCAGCATTCTCGTCTTTATGCTGGTGGTGTGGATGCGGTAGTCCACCAGGGCGAACGGGAGATTCGCGAATCTCGCGCCGTCTCTGGCGAGCCTGCTCCACAGGTCGTAGTCATGCGCGGCACGCACGGCTTCGTCGTAGCCGCCCGCCTGCCGGAGAGACTCTGTACGAATCATCACCGTCGAATGGGCGATCGGGTTCCAGCGCGGCAAGGCTTGCACGATCTGCGCGTGCTCGACCGGGTAGCGACGCCGTCCCACGATCCTTCCGCGGTGATCGATCACCCGGATCTGCGAACCCACCAAGCCGATCTCCGGGTGTGTCAGCAGGAACTCCGTCTGCACCTTCAACCGCTGGGGCCAGCTCACGTCGTCGGCATCCATGATGGCTGCGAACACGCCTCGCGCCCGATCAAGAGCCACGTTTCTCGCCGCCGCCGCCCCGACATTGCTCGTCAACGACACGAGGACGATCCGAGCGTCGACAACGCCGCCGATCCTCGCCGCGGTGGAGTCTGTCGAGGCGTCGTCCACGACGATCACTTCAATGTCGTCCATCGTCTGGCCGAGCACACTGTCGAGTGCCGGCTCGATGAATGCCTCGGCGTTGTGGGCAGCCATGATCACGCTCACCAGGGGATTGCCTTGAGCCCGAGATGGCGGCTCTCGTTGTAGGCGGGCAATATCACGCAGAACGAGCGCCCTTCGTGCACGCAGTAGGTTCTTTGACTCCGTTGCGAGCAGGCAGGTGTCCAATCAAACACGAGCCACGGGGATGAGGCAACAAGGGGCGCGCCGATGACCAGTCGGTTTCGGATTGCCTGCGGACGATGCGCCGGGGCCAATCGGATTGACCACACTCGTCGTTGCCGGCCGGCCTTCATGGCTTGCGCGAGCGCAGCTGTCGAACCCTCGACTGGGCCACGATCGAGGGCAGCCGGTAGCGGACCCACTTGAAGCCGAGCATGGTCACACGCGGCGGCAGCCGCAGCAGAACCCGCTCGCCGCAGCGGTAGGCCCGATCCCACGGCCCGCGCCGGTCGGCCCAGTGCATCGACTGCACCAGGAGGGTCTCTCTGAGGGTCGTACGCACGCGGGTCGTCTTGATGCTGGCCGGGTGCAGTCGGTAGTCGACCAGGGTGTGCGGGACGTTGCCGAACCTCCTGCCGCCCCGAGCCAGGCGGCTCCAGAGATCGTAGTCCTCCGTTGCCTCGAAGCTCGGGTCGTATCCCCCCGCGTCGAGTAGGACCTCGCGGCGGGCCAGCACGGTCGGGTGAGCGATGGGATTCCAGCGGGGCAGCGCGCGCACGATCGTCTCGTGGTCGAGAGGGTACCGGCGCCGTGCCAGGATCCGCCCTTCTTCATCGACGATCGCGATCTGGGAGCCGAGCACATCGATGTCGGGGTGGTCCAGGAGGATGTCCGATTGCACGTGCAATCGCTGCGGCCGGCTGCGGTCGTCGGCGTCCATGATCGCCACGAACCGGCCGCGAGCCGCCTGGAGGGCCGCGTTGCGGGCCGTCGCCACGCCTCGATTGACCGGCAGGCGAATGAGACGGACGCGGGGATCGTCACTGGCTTCGACGATCCCGGCCGTGGCGTCGGTGGAGGCGTCGTCGACGACGATGACCTCGATGTCCCGCAGCGTCTGCTCGAGCAGGCTGTCCAGGGCCGATCGGATGAAAGCCTCGGCGTTGTAGGCGGCCATGAGGACGCTGACGAGTGGCGGCTCGGCTTGCTGCTGCACGAACGCCATACCGGATCACTGCCGCGAGGCGTAGATGAGCAGCGACGCTCCCAGATACCGGACCAGGGGCAGTCTCTCGGCGGCGTAGCCGGCGCGCTCCACGAGCAGAGCAAACGGATCGCGCACCCCGCTGGGTACGAACCCGACGTGGATGATCGTCGCATCGGTGAAGCCGTGTGCGCGCAGGAGCGCGCGCATCTGTCCCGCACGCAGGGCGGTCTCGCCGGGCGTGTCGAGGCTGGGCCGGCACGGCGGGATCTTCTTCTGGGCGAAGACCAGGGGGTTCAGGAGGTGGGGCTCGCAGAAGGCGAGGCGGCCGTGTGGCGCCAGCACCCGTGAGATCTCGGTCAGGCTCTCGGCGAGCGGGAGGTGGTGGAGCACGCCGTGGCCGACCACGCAGGCTGCCCACGAGTCCGGCACGTCGAGAGCCAAGGCGTCTTCATGGCGCCACTCGACGTTCTCGAGATGCCGGCCGGCCGATCTGGCGACGGACAGCATGCCGTCGGAGATGTCGGTGGCGAGGTACGGCCTTGCGGCCAGCAGCGGCGCCAGGTGGCGCGTAAGGAAGCCGGTGCCGGCTCCCAGTTCGAGGACCGGTCCGGGCGGGGCGGCGGCGAGATACGCCGCGTGACGTCGCGCGGTGCGGTCGATGTTGCGTCCCGCCACCGGCGTCGTAAGGCCGGAGGCCGCTTCGTAGCTCCGGGCGTAGCTGTCGAAGTGCAGCTGCTGGGAGTCGGATGAGGGTCGCATGGTCACCGGCCTTCCCGCCGGCCCCGGCCGGGCGGAAGCTCTGCGACGCAGGCCTCGAGGCGATCCGCGATGACGTTCCAGTCGAAGCATCGCTCGACGGTGTCTCGAGCGCGGCTGCCGTACTGTGCCCGCAGCGAGGGGTCGTCGATGAGCGTCACCAGGGCGCGCCGGAGCGCGACAGCGTCGCCCGGCGGGACGATGATGCCGCTCACGTCGTCTTCGATCGCTTCAGCGCTGCCGCCCATCGGCGTGGCGATCACGGGGAGACGCGCCGCGGCGGCCTCCAGGATGACGGTGGGCAGGCCTTCGGGGAACGCGGAGGGGTGGACGAAGATGTCGGCGGCCAGCAGCAGGTCGCGCACCCCGTCGGGTCGCAGGCGGCCCAGCATGTGGATCCGCGGGTCGCCGGCCGCGCGATCTCGCAGCGACTGCTCGAGCGGTCCCGTCCCGGCGAAGACGAGATGGGCCTCCGGGTGGTCGTCGATGCCGTCCCAGGCCGCGAGAAGGTCCAGCACGCCCTTGGCCTCGATCAACCGTCCGGCGGAGGCCACGACGACGGCGTCCTCACGCAGACCCAGCCCCCACCTCATGTCGGCGGCGGGCTTGTCCCAGCCGGCGGTGTCGACGCCGTTGTACAGGATCACCGCGTCCGTGGCGCCGAAGCGGCGCACGAAGTCGCACGCGGCGGCCGAGACGCCCGTCCGGAGCGTCGCCCGGCGCAGCACCCAGCGGCCGACGATCGCGTCGTACGCTCTCGTGACGTGGTCGATCAGCGGGCGCCCGAGCTCGATGTGAGCGCTGCCGTGCTCGATGTGAAGCAGAGGCCGGCCCGTCTGCCGTGCGATCCGTGCCGCGAGGACGGACGTGGGGAAGAACCGGGTGTTGCTGACGAACATGTCCGGTGGATCGTCTCTCAGCTCGCGCAGGGTGTCGCGGAGAAGGTTCGAGCGCTTCGGCAGCGGCACGCGGCCCTCCAGGACCTGCCGGGCGGGAAGCCGGACGACGCGCAGGCCGTCCACCTCCTCGCGTGGTGCCGCACGCCCCTCGTTCGTCGTTATCACGGTCACATCGCAGCCTCGGCGAGCCATGATGCTCCAGAGGCTCTGCGTGAACCGTTCGACGCCGCCCATGTGCGGTGCAAAATGGGCACACCAGACGACTGCCCTCATACCACGGTGCTTTCGGCGACGACCTCTTCCTGCAGCCGCAGCACGTCGAGGGCGTCGCTCAGCCCCACGCCCCTGGGCTCCGTCCCGGCATCCACGCCGTCGAGGAATCGCGCGATCACCTCGTCCATGCCGTAGTCCAGACGGCCGCGCAGGTGCAGCGTGCCGGACCTGAGCACGCCCAGCCAGTGCTGAAAGGTCGCCGCGAACGAGGTCCGCATCATGTCGCGGGCCAGATGCGTGCCGTCCTCGGGGCTCACGATCAGGAGGTCGCGGAAGATGTCGATGACCGCCACGGCTCTCTCGCAGATGAGCATGAAGTACCACTCGGACACGCTCGACTCGAAGCTGCAGTACAGAAACGCCGGCGCCAGATCGGTATCGAGGTGCGCTGTGACCAGATGCGGCGTCGCCGGCTTGCGTCGCGACGCCTTCACGACGACGTCGGTGAGTCGCACCGGGCCCCCGAATGCGCGGAAGAGATAGAAGAAGTGCGGCGACTCGTCCCAGAAGAGGCCCAGCGGCAGCTCCTCGGACCACTCGGGCAGACGGCGCAGCGGGCTGCTGGCCTGGAACGCGTTGATGCTCAGCACGTCGCCGAGCCGGCCCTGATCGAGGAGGCGCTGGAGCCGCATCGTCGAGCGCGCGAACTGGAAGTTGTGCACGATGCCGAACACGCGGCCGCTCTCGCCGGCGGCGCGCCGGATCTGTTCGCCTTCCGCCACCGACACGCCGGTCGGCTTCTCCTGCAGGACGTGCTTGCCGCGCCGCAGCGCCGCGCAGGAGAGCTCGGCGTGGAGCATCGGCGGCGTCGAGACGACCACGATGTCGGCCTCGTCGAGCCACCCAGCGTCCAGCGAGCGCGACCAGTGCGGGAACCCGAAGCGGCCGGCGACCCTCCGGGCGCACGCCGCATCGACGTCGACGACGCCGATGATCTCCGCCCGCCCGCTTCTGCGCAGGGCCGGGATGTGCCGGTGCGAGGCGATGTTGCCGGGCCCGACGATGGCCACCCTGTGTCGCCGCGTCACGGTGTCGGCCCGCCCGGCATCGTGCCGTCCGCCGTCTCGCCGCATCGGGCAGCGGGTCCCGGATCGGGCGGCCGCGAGGCGTCGCGGCTCGGTCCCGTGGGCCGCGGCGGAGGGCCGTCACTCGACCACGGTGGACGCGCGTTGACGAGGGCCTGCTCGCGTACCACCTCCGTCAGACGCTCCTCAAGGCGTCGCGTCGAGGCCGCCTGGCTGACGAAGCGGAAGAGGCAGAAGACGATGAAGAGGTAGAAGACGAGGTCGGCGCCGCGACCGATGCCGACGAAGCCGGCGACCGTCGACGAGAGGCCGGGCCAGGCCAGCAGCACGATGCCGACAACGGCCAGAACGAGCATGATGAGGCGGTCGGTGACCTTGCTGCGCAGGGCGAAGACGTAGACGCCGAGCAAGACGACCAGGACGATGAGGAGGATCTGCCCGAGTGTGGCGTTCACCGCAGGCGCCCCGTCACGAGGTCCCAGAGGATGTCCACGGCCCCCATGCTTCGCTGGCCCTTCCGCAGGGAGTAGGTGGTGTAGTCGACGGTCACCGGGACTTCGCACCAGCGCAGGCCCTGGCGTTTGATCGTGTGCAGGATCTCGGAGGCGTGGGCCATGCCGGCGTGCTGGATGTCGAGGCGTCCGGCAGCGTGAGCGGTGAACGCGCGCAGGCCGTTGTGGGCGTCGGTGACCGGCAGGCCGGAAGAGAGACGGGAGAACGCCACGGCGGCCCGCAGGACGAGCCTGCGGGCGCGTGGGACGGCGGCCGCGTCCCGTGGCCGGGCGAACCGCGTCCCCAGAGTGACGTCGTAGTCTCCACCGGCCAGCGGCGCGACGAGGGCCGGCACGTCGGCCGCCCGGTGCTGGCCGTCGCCGTCGAAGGTGACCAGGTACCGTGGCTCCAGGTGCCTGAGCGCGTAGGTGATCCCCGTCTGCAGGGCCGCTCCCTGGCCGAGGTTGGTCATGTGGCGGAGCAGGGCGCAGGGATAGGGGAGGCAGGCCTCGGAGGTCTCGTCGGTGGAGCCGTCGTCGACGACGACGACGGTGCAGGGCAGCGCCGACAAGTCGTCCAGGACGTCGCGTATGACGGTGGCCTCGTTGCGGGCCGCGACGATGACGCACGTCTCGTGCAGCGTGCCGGGAGTCTCGGTGTCATGATCGCCGTGAGGTTGCACGAGCCTATGAAACCGTACCCGGCCGGGGAGGGCAACAGCGGGCTCGCCTGGCGCGCGGCCCGAGCCCCGGCCGGCCTACCGCCGGGCCGTCATGATGCGGTCGTAGACGGCCAGCGTACGATCGGCGGTGTCGTCCCAGGAGAACGTTCGTCCGGGCCGCGCATCGAAGCGGCCGGCGGCGGCGCTCAGGAGCTTCTCGGCCAGATCGTCCACGTCCCGGTTGCGGAACACGAGGGAGCGACCCGAGACGACCTCGGGGAGCGAGCCGGCATCGCTGGCGAGCAGGCCGGTGCCGACCGCCACCGCCTCGGCGGCGCAGAAGCCGAAGCCCTCTGTCATGGAGGGTACGACCACGCAGTGGGCGGCGCGGAAGATGCCGGGCAGCTGTCGGCGCGGCACCGACGGTCGCACGGCGATGCGCGCCGCGGCCGGGCTGCGGGCGACGGCACGGCAGAAGCGCTCCCGCGCGCCGGGCGGATGCGCTCCGAGGAGGAAGGCGAAGCGGACGTCGAGCGGGAGCCGGGCGGCGCAGCGCTCGATCGCCGCCAGCAGCAGGTCGGCGCCCTTCGTCCGGCCGGCCCGGCCGGCGAACAGGAACACCCGACTGGAGCGTGGAAGCCCGAACACGGCACAGATGTCGGCCGGCCCGACGCTGGGATGCCACACATCATGATCGATGCCGAGGTGGACGGTCCGGACACGATCCGCCGGCACGCCGGCTCTCAGCAGGTCACGGCGGGTCGCCGCCGAGATCGCGATCAGCGTCGTGAAGGGTCTGTGGAGGAGGCGTCGCTCGAAGTGGCGGTAAGCGAAAGCCCTGATCGGGTCGCGTTCGACCCACGACCATCGCGACCCCAGGCATTCGTTGACCGTCAGGACGCACGGCCTGTGCTGCCACCTGGCGACACGGAGCGCCGCCGGGGCGGCCGTGTACGTGGTGGTGTGGACGATGTCGCACCACTGCACGTGTCCGGTCAGGTCGCGACGCTGAGGAACGGCGTGCCCGTAGATCGTCCGCCACGGAAGATAGTGCACCATCACGCCGTCGAGGTCGACGCGACCCCTGCCCCCGCTCGAGTCACACGTCAGGACGCGTACCTCGCAGTCACGCTCCACCAGGCGGCGCGTCAGCTCGTAGAAGGCCGTCTCCACGCCTCCCACGTGCGGGTAGAACATGTCGAGCACAAAGCAGATCCGCAGCCGCTTGCCCATCACCGCGCCGCCATCCTCCCCGTCCCGTATGCGTCGAGCTCCTCGACGGGTGCTATACAGTACCAATCGGCGGCAATCGGACGAAGGAGCACGCGCGTGACGAGGACGGCACTCATCACCGGTATCACCGGTCAGGACGGCGGCTACCTTGCCGACCTGCTGCTCGAGAAGGGCTACATCGTCCACGGGATGATGCGCCCCACCTCGCAGCTCCATGGCTGCCGCATCGGGGAGCTGCAGCGAGCAGATGCCGGCCTCGCGGAGCGCATTCACCTCCACAACGCCGAGCTCACCGATTCGACCAGCCTGGCCAACCTGCTCGACAAGACGGATCCCGACGAGGTCTATCACCTGGCCGGCCAGAGCCATATCCAGATCAGCTTCGACCTGCCGGAGTACACCGGTGAGACGACCGCCCTCGGCACGCTGCGTCTGCTGGAGGCCATCCGTCGCCGGGGCAAGCCGGTGCGCTTCTATCAGGCGGCGACCAGCGAGCTCTTCGGCGAGCCGGAGGAGGCGCCGCAATCGGAGCGCACGCCGCTGCGGCCGATCAACCCGTACGCGGCCGCCAAGCTCTACGCGTTCTCGGTCGTCGGCGCCTACCGTCGCGCCTACGGCCTGCACGCCTCCAACGGCATCCTCTTCAACCACGAGAGCCCGTATCGGGGATCCAACTACGTGACGCGCAAGATCGCTCGCGCGGCGGTGTACATCGCCGACGGCCGCGAGAACGAGCTGCACCTGGGGAACCTCGACGCCCGCCGCGACTGGGGCTTCGCCGGCGACTACGTGCGGGCCATGTACCTCATCGCCCAGGCGGAGAAGCCCGACGACTACGTGGTCGCCACCGGAGAGAGCCATTCGGTGCGGGAGTTCTGCGAGCTGGCCTTTGGCCGGGTCGGCCTCGACTACGGACGCTACGTGCGCGTCGATCCCGAGTTCCTGCGGCCCATCGACATCACCGAGACGCGTGGCGATGCCTCCAAGGCGCGGCGCGAGCTCGGCTGGGAGCCCCAGGTGCGCTTCGAGGAACTGGTCGCCATGATGGTCGATGCCGAGGCAGACCGTCTGCGGGCGGAGTGCGATGCGGCGCTGGAGCGATTGCGGTCCAGGTGACGCCCGCCTCGAGCCGCCTTACGGGCTGCCCCCAGGGCTGCTGAGACCCAGCTTCTCGCGCAGCGCCGGCTGCCGGGCTCTGAACTCGTCGGCCAGGAGGCCGAAGCGGATGAGATCCACGTAGCGACCGTCGCGGTAGACGTGCTCGCGCAAGACGCCTTCCATTGTGAACCCCACCTCTCGCTCGATGCGGAGCATGACCTCGTTGTCCGCCAGCACCTCGACCCAGATGCGGTGCAACTCGAGGTCGTTGAAGGCATGGTGGAGCATGAGGTAGCCCATCTCGCTGCCGAAGCCCCGGCCGCGGAACTCGGGTCTGCCGATGAGCTGACGACCGCGCTCGGCGCTGTGATTGTCCCAGTCGATCCTGTTGAGGCCGATGGTGCCGATGGTGACAGGCTCCTCGAGCGGCGCGTGTCCTCGACCCGGCGAGACCAGCGCGTCGACGACGTAGAAGCGCTGCGTGTCGTCACCGACGACGCCGGCGTACCATACAAGATGAGATTCGAGCGAGAACGGCTTCTGCTCGAGGAACCAGCGTCTGTTCCGCGGGTCGTTGCGCCAGGCGACGATGAGCCGGTGCTCCGGTCCGTCGATATCGGGGGTCCGTAGCCGGACCTTGCGGCCGACGATCACCTGTCTCCCCGCTCGTGCTCCGCGGCCAGCCGCCGCTCGCTCTCCGTCCCGGTGTCCGGCAGGCTCAGCACGGCGTCGATCACCCTGTCTTGCTGATCGTCTGTCAGTTCGGGGAAGAGCGGCAGGGTCAAGAGTCGCCGCCACACCGTCTCGGCGATAGGCAGAGAGCGGCGATCGTCACCTCTGTAGTAGGGCTGCAGGTGCAGAGGGACGTAGTGGACGCTGCTGGCGATGCCGGCCCGGTCGAGGTGTGCGTGGAGCCTGTCGCGGTGCGCCGTTCTGATGACGTAGTTGTGACAGCAGCTCGTGGTGTAGTCCCGCTCGATCGGGGTGCGGAGCCAGCCGGCGCGGGCGAAAGCACGGTCGTAGCGTTTCGTCAGACGGCGCCGGCGCTCGTTGCCCCGCTCCAGCTTGCGCAGTTGCTGAAGGCCGATCGCAGCGGTGATGTCGTTCATCTGATGCTTCCAACCGAGGTCGGCGACCTCGTACTGCCACTTGCATCTGTCATCGGAGTCGTCGCTGCTGCAGGCGTCACGCGAGTCGTCGCAGTTCCGGATGCCGCGGGCGTTGCCGCCCATCCTCTCCCAGCTCGATCGATCGATCCCCATCCAGCGCAAGCTGTGCAGTCGAGTAGCGCTGTCTGCCGAAGGCGTCGTGACCATGCCACCGTCACCGACAGCCAGGTTCTTGGTCGCGAAGAAGCTGAAGCAGGTGAAGGCGCTGCGCTGCAGGCCACCGACCGGCCGGCTCTGATAGCGGCTGCCGCAGGCGTGGGCGGCGTCTTCTATCACCGTCAGAGCGTGAGCCTCAGCTACGTCCCAGATCCGATCCATGGGACATGCATGACCACCGTAGTGGACGACGATGACGGCGCGCGTTCGCGGAGTGATGCTGCGCTGCAGGTCGTCGGGATCGATGGTGAGCGTCTCCGGATCGATGTCCACGAAGACGGGCTCGGCGCCGCAGTAGCACACGGCGTGTGCCGTCGCGACGAACGTCAACGTAGGTACGAGCACCTCGTCGCCCGGCTGCAGGTCCAGGCAGCGGCAGGCGAGATGAAGCGCCGCCGTGCCGCTGTTCACGGCGATCGCGTGACCGGCCTCGACACGCTCAGCGAAGCGGCGCTCGAACTCGTCCACCACGGGACCTTGGCCCACCCATCGCGATTCCAGCACGGCCTTGACTGCCGCCGGCTCCGACTCGTCGTACCACGGTCGAAAGACGGGGATATGGGGCTCCGGACCGGTGGCACTCATCGGACCGCTGCTCCTCCGGCTCGTGCTGTCCGGGTCGGCGGCGCTGCTGCACCTGCCAGGATCGCGCGCAACAGGTCGTGGCTGCCGATGCGGCGCCGGCGCAGAAGAGCCTGATGAGCCGGTCGCACCGCGTCGAGCCGCAGGAGAGCAGCGGCGAACGCCAGCGGCGCCAGAGGCAGGGCGACCAGCGTCAGAAGCAGGCGAACGATCAGCGGTGCCCGTAGCTCGAGCGGCTTCAGAGCGAGCCCGAGTGTCAGGAGCGGGGCGAACAGGGCGAACTCGCGAGTGGTCATGTTCTTGTAGTAGGCAAGGACTGTGTCGCGTGTGCTCTTTGCATACAGGAGGAGCAGGCGATGATCCCTGAGAAACTGCTGCTTATCGCCGATGTGATACACGATCGCCGTCGGTACGTGCAGCGTGACGCCGCCCACGACGAACGTCCGCAGGCCGGCTTCCATGTCACCAGCGTAGTGTGCCAGCGAGGGATCATAGAAGTGACCGCTGCGGCGGGCCACGTCACGCTTCATCAAGGCTGAGGTACCGGCGGAGGCGAGGGTCGGTCTCCGCTCGGGAGAGAAGGGTCTGGTCGTGACCCGGACGTAGCCCAGACGCGACAATGTCGTCCGGGTGACGGTGGTCGGCGTACCGACCACATCCTTCCGGGCATAGTCGCGGGATGTCGGCGGGATCGTGTTGGTGACGCACTTGAGCACCCGGTCATCGCTTCGGGCTGCCGAGATCAGTTCGGCTAGCCAGCGTCTGTGCACGATCACGTCCTGAGGTGTGACGACGAGGTACCGCCCCTTCGCGATGTGCTCGGCAGCCCAGTTGAACGCACCCGAGAAGCCCAGGTTCCGAGGCATTCGTACTATCCCGACTGAGGGAAAGTCGCGTTCGACAAGCGTCACTGAGTCATCGGTCGAGGCGTTGTCGACGTAGATCACTTCATAGCTGCCTGCGGGCATGTCCTGATCCAGGACCGTCGCCAACGAGCGGCACAGGTACGCTCGCCCGTTGTAGCCGACCATGATGACGCTTGCCACAAGGTGGTGTTCCGCTGTTGCCACGCCTTTGCGATCCTGCTGTTTCGGTGTTCGGGGCCTGCGTAGGGAAACGCGCTTCGAGTCGACAGTGTACACGTGCGCGAGCGGCCGGCTGGGTCCGGAGTGGGATGCCGGCGCGGCGGGCGAGCCCGGCATCGGCGAGGTGGGCAGGGCCTGGGAGTGCTGCTGCCTGTCCGTGCCGGCGATCGGATCGAGCTCGTCGCGCGTGGCTTCTCATGGGCTAGGATGGGCTCGCTGTGAGGATCGTCTACGTCACGCAGGAGCTGCCGACGGCGCCGCTCACGGGCGCCCACACTCGCACGCTGTCGATGCTCGCGGCGCTGACGCGGCGCCACGAGGTGGCGATCGTCGGTCGTCTGCCGGCCGGCCGCGAGACCGTCGCCGTCCAGGATCTCTGCGTCGATGTGTGGGCGGTCCGCTGCGCCGCCGAAGACCACCGCAGCCCTCTGCGGCGCTCTCTCTCCTCGGCGCGCAAGGCCTTCACACCGGTGCCGCTCGTGGCGCAGTCGCGCGATGACGGCCTTGCGAGGGCGGTCGACGATGCGGTGGCCGCCCATTCGCCGTCGGTGGTGCAACTCTTCAACATGTATACCGTGCACTACCGTCGTGCCGAGCGCGCCACCGTCCTCGATCTGCCCGATGTGGTCAGCGGCCTCTGCGAGAGCGCCGCCGGGGCGCGACCCCTCAAGTACGTCGCCGCCGGCATCCAGCGCCGGCGCGCCGAGCAGGCGGAACGCAGGTTGCTGCGCGACGTGTACCCGGTCACGATCAACGGCGACGACGCCGATCGCCTGGCCCGCCTGGGCATCGATGCGTTCACCGTACCTCTTGCCATCGGATTGCCGGAGCCGGTGGACAGCTCGACAGGCGAGGACTCCGATCACATGAGGCCGTCGCGGCCCATGCCGGACGAGCCGCTGCGCCTGTTGTTCGTCGGCTCGTACCTGCATCGCCCCAACGTGGAGGCCGGCCGGTTCCTCGAGCGGCTTCTGATGCCGGCGCTGTCGGCTCGCGGCTGTCACTTCCAGCTCACCATCGCCGGTCGTGGCGTCCGGCCCCTGTCCGCCGAGCGGGTGTCAAACGCCGCGCGCCATGCGGGTGGCCGTATCAGGCACCTCGCCGACGTCCCCGACCTCGCGCCGCTCTACAGGGAGGCAGACATCGTCGTCATCCCCCTGGCGCACGGCGGCGGCACCAAGAACAAGACGCTGGAGGCGATGGCGTGGGGGCGTCCGGTGGTCGGCTCGCCGCAGGCGTTCACCGGCCTCGGCTCGCGGGCCGCCGGCGCCTGCGAGGTGGTCCCCCTGGCGGCCAATGCCTTCGCCGACGCGGTGGTGGCGCTCTCGCGGGACCCCGGGCGTCGCGCCGCCATGGGCCGCGCCGGGCGCGAGTACGTGGCCCGCGAGCACTCGCAGGAGATCGTCAACCGGCGGGTGGACGTGCTGTACGATGCGATCGCGGCGGGTGGGAGCATCGCCGATGCCCGTCGCGCACTTGAGCAGGAGCGAGATGACGACCAGCGGACCGATGATGTCTGAGCCTCAGCCGACGCCGGCTGCCCGGCGACCCGGACCGGCATCTGCCGCAGACCGGCCGCCGGCCGGGCTGCGCGGCCGGCTGGCGCGCTCCAAGGGCCTCGACCGCGCCGCGGTCGACGAATGGAGCGGCCGCGACCTCGCCCGCTTCGGCCTGCGTCTCTTCGGCCGCGCCCTGCGCGGCCTCACGGTCAAGGCCCGTGTCCGCAGGGCGCCCGGGCTGGTGCTCTGCGGGCCGCGTGTCAAGCTCTACCACGGCGACCACATCGTCGCCGGCGCTCGCCTCAACCTCGACGAGGGCTGCGAGATCGTCGGCCTCTCGCGTCGCGGCATCGTCTTCGGCCGGCGCTGCACGGTCGGGCGCTTCGCCACTGTCCGACCGACCAACAAGTGGCTCGGCGAGCTGGGAGAAGGCCTGCACGTCGGCGACCACTCCAACATCGGTCCGTACAGCTTCATCGGCTGCTCCGGCTACATCGAGATCGGCAGCCGCGTCCTGATGGGTCCGCGGGTGACCATCCTGGCTGAGAACCACCGCCACCGGCGCACCGACATACCGATCAAGGACCAGGGCGTCGAGCGCTCCTTTGTGCGTATCGAAGACGACTGCTGGCTGGGGGCAGGCTGCATCGTCGTCGCCGGAGTCACGATCGGGCGGGGAGCCATCGTCGCCGCCGGATCGGTGGTGACCCGGGACGTCGAGCCGTACACGGTGGTCGCCGGCTCGCCGGCTCGTCAGATCCGCCGACGTCAGACGTCGGACGACGGCCGGCCGGACGACGGCGCGGAGCGCTCCGCGACCTTCGCCCCTACGTGAGAGTCCTCCTCTGTAACAACTTCGTGCGCGGCGCCAGTGGCACCGACGCCGATGTGCTGATCGAGGAGCGCGGGCTGAGGGAGCTCGGTCACGAGGTCACCCTCCTGCGGCGCGACAACACAGAGCTCGACCGCGCCGGACCGGCTCGCAAGGCGGCCCTGCTCGCCTCGTCGGTGTACTCGATGACCACTCGCCGTCAGGTGGCCTCCCTGCTGGACGGCTCGCGCTACGACATCGCGCACGTCAACAACGTCGTGCCACTGCTCACCGGCTCCATCTACGACGCCTGCCGGGGCCGTTGTGTCACGGTGCACACGCTGCGCAACTTCCGCGCCGTGTGCCCGTCGTCGTACCTCTTCCGCGACGGCCATCCGTGCGACGAGTGCCGGCGGTGGGCCGCTCTGCCGGCTGTGGTGCACGGCTGCTACCGGGGCTCGCGACTGCAGAGCGCCGGGCTGGTGGCGGCGCACTGGGTCGATCGCGCCAAGGGGCGGCCGCTGGGGCACGCCGCCGATCACTACTTCGCGGTCAGCGAGCACATGCGCTGCCGCCATGCCGAGTGGGGCATCGACCCGGAGCGCATCTCGGTGGTGCCCAACCCGGCCGAGGACCTGGGGCGGCTCGCGGACGAGGCTCGTCACGCGGGCGGGCTCGCCGGCGACGCGGGCGCGCGCGCCGGGATTGCAGGCGAGCCCCCCGGCGAGCGCGCACGACCGGTCATCACCTACGTCGGGACGCTGCTCGAAGCCAAGGGCGTCGGCCGGCTTCTCGACCTGGCTGCGGCGCTGCCCGATTTCCACTTCCGCTTCATCGGTTCCGGTCGAGACCAGGAGGCCCTGGAACGCAGAGCCCGGCGGCTGCGCCTTGCCAACGTGGAGCTCTGCGGCTTCCTTGCCGGCGCGGAGCGGGTGCCGCGCTGGGCCGGGTCGTTCCTGACGGCGGTCCCGTCGCTGTGGGAAGAGCCGTTCGGCGTCATCGTCCCCGAGAGCTACTCGCTGGGGATCCCGGTGGTCACCACCGGCACCGGCGGGCTCGCTGAGCTGGTCAGCGACGAGGTGACGGGCCTGATCGACGGCTTCTGGGACATCCGGGCTCTGGCCGCGCGGCTGCGGGCGTTGCTCGCCGACGAGGCACGCTACCGGGCGATGCAGGCGGCGGCGCGCGAACGGTACGAGTCGGGCTTCACGACCCGGGTGTTCGCCCGCAACGTCGAGCGCGGTTTCCAGGCAGCGCTAGCTGCGCCGGGCATCATCCGCTAATCTGTGAGGGATGAGTCCTCGCGTCCACACCATCCTCATGAGCGTCTTCGCCGCGGCGGCGGTCGTCGGTGTGGCCGTCGGTGGCTGGCTGATCATCGAAGAGCGGGCGTCGGGCTCTGGGCGGGCGGCCATCCCGCACGCGAGTCCAACACCCGACGTCTCGCCGAGCCCCAGTCCGTCGACCACGCAGGCGCCGGAACGCACGCAGTGGCTGGTGGCGGTCCTGCGCCACAAGGTGCCGGTCTACGACAAGCCGAGCAAGGACTCACGCATCCGCACGTACCTCAACGGAAAGACCTTCGGTGTCGAGACGGTGTGCCTCGTGCGCAAGATCGAGGAGACGAAGAAGGTCTGGTACAACGTCTGGCTGCCCACCGGACCCAACGGCGCCCGCGGCTGGCTCGCGGAAGGCGGCGTCTATCTCTATCCCGTCTACACGCAGGTCGTCATCGACCTCTCCGACCGCACGCTGAGCGTGCTTGAGGGCGAGGAGCAGGTCCTCGGCGCCTATCCGGTCGCGATCGGCAAGCCCGGGACTCCCACGCCGCCGGGCCAGTTCTTCATCACCACCAAGATCAAGCCGGTCGATCCGAACACGGCGTACGGGGTGTTCGCGCTGGCCATCAGCGCCTTCTCGCCGACGCTCAGGGGGACCCCGGCGTGGGGCGACGGCCAGGTGGCCATCCACGGCACCAATGCGCCGGAGCTCATCGGCCAGGCGGTCAGCAACGGCTGCATCCGGATGAAGAACGACGACGTCCTGGCCGTCAACAAGCTGGTCAAGGCCGGCAGCCCGGTCACCATCAAGCGCTGAGCTTCGAAGCCCCCGCGCCGACTAGCGCCCGCTCCGGCCGGGTAGAGTAGCGACCCTGGACCAAGACAGGCTCCGGCGACGCAGGAGGTCAGGCCGTCATGGCTACAGATCGCACGCTCATCCTCTACCCGGCCTCGCTGCACGGCGGCTACTGGGAGACCGGTCCCAGGGTCCGGGCCGAGCTTGTGAGCCTGCACAGCGCCCTGCTGCGGGGCGGAGTGGATGTCGGCGTGCTCGACCTCGAGAACAGCATCGGCAATCCTGGGCCCAACGATCGCGACAGCTTCATGAGCAGCGTCGAGCGGCAGTTGGGTGGCGCCCCCGACGCGGTCGCGCGGGGCGACCGTGCGTCCGGCGGACCCGCCCCCGGCGCGGCCGCGGCGTCGTGGCCGGTCGCCGAGGCCGGGCTGATCGTCGTCTCCTGCTCGTCGAGCCTGCAGTACACGGCCACGCTGGCGGTCGCCGACGTGGTCCGTCGTCTGTATCCGGAGATGCCGCTGGCGGTCGTCGGCTTCCATGTCACGGCGCGGCCGGCAGACTTCACCTACCAGGGCGCGCCGTTCGACTGGGTCGTCGTCGGCGAGCCGGAGAACACGGTGGTCGAGCTGGCCGCGTCGGCGGCAGGCTGCACGCGGCAGGCCGCGCCGGTGGTCGTCGAGGGCACGGCGCTCGAGCTGTCGGCCGCGAGCGCGCCCGACTTCCGTGCCTATCCCTACGTCAAAGAGGGCCTGACCGTCCTGCAGACCTTTCTGAGTCGCGGCTGTCCGTTCCCGCTGGCGGCTTGCCAGCTCCGGCCCGGGTCGCCGGGCTGGAGGGCGTACCCACCGGAGGTGGCGGCCGGCATCATCGAGGACCTGACCGCCCTGCAGCCGGGTCGCATCGAGATCCTCGACCCGTCGTTCGGCCTCGATCCGGCGTGGCGTGCCACCACGCTGCAGATCCTGGAGCGGGCCGAGGAGATCCGGCGCACGGTGCCCCTCTCGATCGGCGTGCGGCCGGAGGCGTTCACCCGCGACGACGTCGACGTGGCGTACAGAGCCGCCCTCGAGCTTCGCATCGACGTCGGGACCCTGTCACGGGAGCTGCTGCAGCGCACCGGCGCCGTGCCGCAGCCGGAGAAGCACGTGCGTCACACGCTCGACCTGCTCGAGTACATCAATGCCAAAGGCCTGTCGGGCACTGTGGAGCTGGTCTTCAACCGCCCCGGTGAGACGCGGGCGACGGCAGAGGAGACGCTCGATGCCCTGGAGGCCTTCGAGCAGCGGCTCCCCAACACCAGCCTGCGACTGATCGGCACGTCGTGGGTCTACGTGCCCTATGCGGAGCCGGCCGCCGAGATCGATGCTCCTCGCGAGCGCTACGGCACCGTGATCCTGCATCCGGAGTGGTGGCGCGAGGGCATCAGCGCCGAGCGCGCGGCCAAGGCGGTGATCGCGAGTTCCGAGCTGGCCGATCTGGAGGCCGGCGACGAGAGCTACTGGCGGCCGCGCTTCGACGCCATCGCCGAGAAGCTGGCCGGCAAGCTCACCGCCGAGGCCCGGCGCGGGGTCCGCAGCCACGAGTCGGTGGGCTCGGAGGCGACCGGCGTGCCGCACGGCTTCTGGGTGGAGCCGCGCTGGCACTGACCGCGACGCCGGCTCCGCCCGGTGCTCCCGCCGCCGGCACCGCTCGCCGTGCGGGCTCCGCCGCCGGCATGCACGGCCGCTGGAACTGTCCTGCGGGAGACCCTATACTTGGCGGACCGTCGCGCCGCCTCGCGGCGGTCCCGGTCCTCGGTAGCTCAATGGCAGAGCATCCGGCTGTTAACCGGAGGGTTGCAGGTTCGAGTCCTGCCCGAGGAGCCACCCCCCACCCGTCTCGCCGCCGCCGCGTCCCTCGGCATGCCGCCTACGGCAGAACCACCCCCACTTGTCGCGCCATCGGCGCGCCCTTCGGTGTGCTGCCCAGGGTCGGTGCCGTATACTTCCGCGCGATGTCTCCCGCCGGCTCCCGACCCATCTCCGATCCCTGTCTCGTATACCTGAGCACGTCTCGGTGTCCGCCGGCGCGCACGGCCGCATACGCCGGCGGCGTCGGCCGCGCGCTGGTGCGCATCGCAGGCTGGGCGCTGCTTGTCGTATGCGTCTGGGCGCTGGTGGCCGAGGTGAGCGGTCCGGCTGCCACGGCCGCAACGGCAGCCGCTGCGCAGGCACCCGCCGCCGTACTGACCGCCGCGGGTCCGCCGGCCGCGCAGGCACCCGCCGCCGTACTGACCGCCGCGCGTCCGCCGGCCGCATCCGCCGCCGGCGTCGTTGCCTCCGCATCCGCCGTCGGTGTCGCTGCCGACTCACCCGCCGCGGATGTCGCTGTCGCCGAGTCTGTCCGGCAGGTGCCGCTCGGGGCGCTGGCGGCCGAGGCCGGCGACGACAAGGGTCTCAGCCTCCTCGACGCGCTCATCCTCGGCGTCGTGGAGGGTGTCACCGAGTATCTGCCGGTCAGCTCCACGGGACACCTGCTGGTCACCGAGCAGGCACTCGGCATCTACGGCAACGCCGACCTGGAGACGGCCGCCGACGCGTACGCCATCTGCATCCAGTTCGGCGCCATCATGGCGGTCCTGGTGCTGTACTGGGGCCGCTTCGTACAGATCCTGCGCGGCATCATCGGCCGCGACCCCCAGGGCCGGCGACTCGCCTGGGCGCTGCTGGCCTCGTTCATCCCGGCCGCCGTCCTCGGCGTCCTCGGCGAGCAGTACATCAAGGAGTACCTGTTCGCGATCTGGCCCATCGTCATCGCCTGGATCGTGGGCGGCATCGTCATCCTCATCGTGGCACACCACGACACGCGCAGCGGCCGCACGTCCACCGAGGGGACCCCGATGGAGGGGCTCACCGCGAAGCGGGCGCTGGTCATCGGCCTTCTGCAGTGCGTGGCCATGTGGCCCGGCGTGAGCCGCAGCCTGGCGACCATCCTTGGCGGCCGCCTGGTGGGCCTCGGCACGGCGGCGGCGGTCGAATACAGCTTCCTGCTCGGTCTCGTGACGCTCACGGCGGCGACGGTGTACTCGACCATCAAGGACGGCGCCGTGATCGTCGAGACGCTGGGGATCATGGCGCCGATCGTGGGCGTGATCGCGGCGTTCGTGTCGGCGGCGCTGGCCGTGAAGTGGATGGTCGGCTACCTCAACCGGCACAGCCTGGCGGTCTTCGGCTGGTACCGCATCGCTATCGGCATCGTGGTGGCGGCGCTGGTGCTGGCCGGCGTGCTGTAGCTGGAGCGGCCCGCCCACTCAGCCGCTCATCCAGCCCGCCCACTCAGCCGCTCGCCCAGCCCACCCACTCACCCGTCCGCCCAGCCCACCCACTCACCCGTCCGCTGAGCAGCGGTCCGCTGAGCAGCCGTCGGCGTCCTGCTCTCCCTGCTCGCTGTCGAGCAACCCCTGATCCTCCGGATCGTATTCGTCATCATCGATGTACATCGCGGTGGCCTCCGGATCGTGCAGCCACGGCCACGGCTCCGGATCATCCTGACGGCGCAGCCACGTTTGTCGGACTCGCTGACCCTCGCGCAGCAATGCCGGCTCGACGAAGTCGTAGTGCTCGACGATGTCCGCAAGCTTGGCCGGCGGGGGAGTGGGTCGCGGGATAGACGAGGACTGGCAGGGTGGAGGGTGCAGCCGGAAGATCTCGTCTATCAGGAGCTCCGGATTGATCCGACCACCAGACCCACTCGGGACCCAGTTGTGGCGCCGCAGAGCGTCATCTATCTGTGTCACGAACCAGTAGTCTGGGATAGGCACAAGGGCGGCAACGAGCTGCGAGTGACGGTGGACGACGATGCGGTGCTCACCCTCAGCGACGATGCGGAGCGCTGCCGGCAGATGCTCCCGGAGCTCCTTGGTGCCGGTCGACAGTGTCTGTCGGCCCCGGACCCGGAGCGTGACAGGACGCCAGTTACTCAGCACGTCCTTCGCGTCGGGTCGAGATATGGAGTACATGTCCATGCGGTAAGCCAACACGACCGCCGACGCCGTGACAATGGTGACAAAGGGGGCGGGGGGTTCACGATCATAAGGCGCGACGGTGGACGTTGAGTCGAGCTCCGCGCGCTCGGCCTGGATCGCCTCGCGGCCTGCGAAGCCCCGCGCCCAAGGCCCGCGGGTCTCGCGCACGGCCCGTGAGCTCCGTGCGCCTGGCCTTGGGAGGGGTGTCGCGTGTGCGGCCGCTCTGGGATGTGTGGACACCTCAGCACCCCCAGGATGTCCACGAATCCTAGAGCGTCTCCGCAGCATGGGTCTGGCGTGCGGACGTATGTGCTTCCGACCCGGGGCGACGGGGAGGGCGAAGGGTGTCGGGTGTGCGGCCGCTCTGGGATGTGTGGACACCTCAGCACCCCCAGGATGTCCACGAATCCCAGAGCGTCTCGACAGCATGGGGGGCCGGCCCGCGGAGCGCCGAGATGTAGAGAGTCAGGGGGCTGTTTTCCGACCCGCACCGCCCGACGGCGGGACGTCCAAACGGCGGATCAGCTGCGTTGGAGGGGAGCCGCCCGCACTCTCGTCTTCCGCAGGCTTCGCCGGCGAAGACGCGCAGAGCGCAGCGTCGAGCGCGCGTGGGGCTTGGCTGGGCGACGGTCGGGAGGGAAGCCGGTCACCGGCCCGGAGGGAAGCGGGTCACCGGTGCGTCAGATCCGGGTCGCCGGCCCGTCATCTCCCGGTCGCGCACCGTTCTCGGACTTCCCGCATGCGGAGGTCGGTCGGTCCAGCGGACGGAGGGTGGTGCGCGGCGGCCACCGCGCGACCCACCGCCGCGCCGCGCGTCTCAACGCTGATCGAGGGGCGCAGCGGGGCATCGGCGGCGCGGGCGAAGCCGGCCAGGCGCCGGTAGTCCGGCGGCTTTCGCGCATCGAACATGTCGCAGGCCAGGGCGTAGCGGACGTCCTCGAACCAGTAGCGCAGATGTCGCGGGTCGGGGCGATGGGCGCCCAGCAGCGCCGAGGGCCGCGAGCGCAGGTCGAACAGCGGCCCCAGCAGCTCGGACGGATCGCGGAAGCACTCCCACTCGCAGGCTGTGCAGAAGGGCTCGCCGAGGTCATCGAAGTCGATCTGGTCGATGGCGCCGAGCGGCTCGTCGCCGCGGTAGCCGCAGGGATAGACCAGACCGTCGGCGGCGGCGATGAAGAAGAAATCGACGCCGCCGCGACACGGATAGGCGGTGAGGGTGGCGCGCACGCGGCGGTGGTCGCGCGCGGCCGCCAGGTTCTCGCGGCGCAGTACGTCGAGGTTGCAGCGTGGCGTGAACAGCCGCAGAGTCGGCCGCACGCTCGGGATCACCTCGAGAAGCGCCTCGTAGATGGCTGCCTTCTCGGCCGGCGAGAAGCGCACGATGGACGACGGCGACGTCGCGCGGTAGGCGGCCAGCCGCTCGGTCTCTTCACTCGGCAGGCTCATCGGGTAGCAGAGTCCCGACATCGTGAAGCCGAGCTCGACGATGGCGGCAAAGACGTCCCGGAACGCCGCTCGCGCCTGCTCGCGGAGAGCGCCGGGGTCGGCGGCAGCGAGCGGCGTGGTGCCGACCATGCGCGTGAGCCCCACGTTGGCGGCGGGGTAGAGCCCATGCTCGTGGAAGATCGGCAGGGCCGCGCGGATGCCCTCCCAGACGCCGTCCATGCCGCGGATCCGCTCGTGGGTGGACGGGTCCGCCGAGTCGATGCTGATCCAGAACGTCGAGATGCCGGCCCCGGCCAGCGATGCCGCGATGGTGTGGACGCGGTGCTCGAAGTCCGGTCGGTCGTGGCCGCGGAACAGGAAGCCGTTGGTGCCGGTGCGCACGTGCGGGATGCCGAGGTCACGGGCCCGCTGCGCCAGCGCCGTGACGGCGCTGAGGTACAGCAGCGGTTCGCCGCCGGTGAACGAGAGTGCCGTGAAGCCCCTGGCGGCCGCCTGCTCCACGATGTCCATGGCCTGTGGCAGGGGTACGGTGGCGCGCTCGAAGCTGTTGGTGACGTTCATGCCGCACTGGGGGCAGCGGGCGTTGCAGCGCTCGGTGAGCTGGATGACGAGCTGGCGGGCCGGGCGGCGGTCGCGCAGCAAGGTCCGGTACTCCCACATCGAGCGGATCCGCCCCCCGCCGCCCCGCGCCGGCCTCAAGCGGGGGCGGGGGTCGGGCCGGCCGGCGAAGCCGCGGGGTCGGCCGCGGGCAGGGAGCCTGGGCCGGCCGCGGGCAGGGAGGCCGGGTCAGCGGACTGGCCGGCCGGCGATGTCGCGGGGTAAGCGGATGGAGCGCAGGCCTCGCCGGCGGTGTGGCTTGCAGCCGGGTCGGCCGGCGACTGGTGCGGGGCGGTGTGGCCGACGGTGTGGCTCGCGGCGTGATCGCTGGCGTGACTGCCGGGGAAGAGCAGCGTCGAGAAGTGCTCTTCCATGGCAGGCGCCCGGGAGAGCACGAACTCGCGCGCGGCGGCGCCCATCTGGGTGCGGTGGGCATCGTCGCCGAGCAGCGGCTCGATGCCCGCCAGCCAGGCCCGGCGGTCGTGGGCCGGCAGGACCAGCCCGGTGACGCCGGCCTGCACCAGCTCCTGCGGGCCGCCCTGATCGCTCACCAGGACCGGCAGCCCGCACGCCTGGGCCTCCAGTACCACGTTGCCGAAGGTGTCGGTGGCGCTGGGGAAGACGAAGACGTCGGCGGAAGCGTAGACGCGGGCCAGCTCATCCTGCGGCACAAAGCCCAGGAAAGCGGCCGGATAGCCGAACAGCGCCTCCTGCATCGCCTCGCGCCAGGGACCGTCGCCGGCCACGACCAGGCTGATGTCGTGGCCGCACTCCACGAGCTGCTTGAACACATCCACAAGCAGCGGCAGGTCCTTCTCGCGCGAGACGCGGCCGGCGTAGAGGAGCCGCACGTTGCCGAGTACGCCCATCTCGGGCCAGATCGACGGCGTCCGCAGGCCCGGCGCGAAGCGCTGGGTGTCGACCCAGCGCGGCATTGGGCGCATCACCTCGCGGCGCAGTCCGTGGGCGGCGAGCTGGTCCATCGTCGCCGCACTGGGCACCAGCAGCTCGTCGAGCTGGGAGTGGAACCAGATCATGAGGGCCCAGGCGATGTCTTCCAGGCCCTCGTCTTCGGTCAGGTGACGCACGTATTGCGGCAGGTCGGTGTGGTAGGAGCCGGCCACCGGCAGGTCCATGAGCTTGGCCGCCGCCAGGCCGAGCAGGCCGACGGTGCCCGGCGTGCTCACGTGTACGTGCGTGAAGCCCTCGCGATCGATGTAGTCGAGCACGTCGAGCACCGGCGGAAAGCGTAACGAGAGCTCCGAGTACTCTGGGATCTGGACGTCGCCGACGGAACGGAAGTTCATGGTGCCGTCGTCACAGGCGGTCGGTTCGTCGGTGCAGGTGATGATGACCAGCTCGACGCCGCGAGCCTTGGCAACCTGCTTGAGGCGGCGCAGCGTGAGAGCGACGCCGTTGACCTCGTCGAGGGTGTCGGTAAAGAGGGCGATCTTCGGCGCCCGCACCGGGCCGGCGACAGGGAAGACGGTCTCCAGCTCGCGCATCAGGTCGCGGTTGCGCGTCTGGTTGTGGAAGGCGATGTAGTAGGGCGCCGTGAGGAGGTGGACGAGGCCGATGGTGCTGAGCGGCTCGACGATGCCGGCCAGGCCGCGGTCCAGACGCAGGTCGAAGAGCCGTTTGGTGTACTCGTAGATGAGGCGGTCGACCAGTCGCGCCGTGACCGCGAAGATGCGCCGGTTCAGGCTCGCCGGGCGCAGCGTCTCCAGGAACTCGCGGTCCTTGATGAGGCGCCACGCTTCGCGCTCGAGCATCTCCTCGAAGGTACGCGGGTCGCGACGGACGTTCTCCGGCAACAGGCGGCGGATGATCAGGCGCGTCTTGTCGGCGACGCCGAGCTTCTTGTCCGGGTCGAAGTGCTTCTGGATGGCCTGCAGAAGGAAGGGCGTGCTGCTGCGCCGCGCCCGGACGCCCGGTGCACCGCCGTCCCGCGCCCCGTTGCGCCGCTCGCCACCGCCTCGCGCCCCACCGTTCCGCGCGTCGTTGCGCCGTGCTCCGTCGCCTCGCGCCGACGGCGGCCGGGTCACCCGGCCGCCGAAGCCCTCGGTGAAGAAGCGCACGCCGATGGCGTAGATGCTGTGCGCCAGCGTCAGCGAGTCGCCGTCGTCGCCACCCGGCGCGGTGCGCCGGGCGCGGATCGCCGCCAGGAAGCCGGCAAGCGTGCCGTTGCAGTCCGCGACGGTATGCGCCGAGGTCACGAACAGGCCGCTGTGGTCGTCGGAGCCGCCGACGATCGCCTTGCGCCACGGCTCGTCGCCGCGCGGCGCGATGCCCTGCCGCTCGGCCATCTCGTCGATGAGGTCCGGTGTCAGCGAGCGCACCATCGCCTCGGTGAAGCGGTTGTAGCGCGCCGAGCGGGCGCCGTTGCGGACCTCGATAGCTTCGAAGAGCAGCATCGCCTTCTCGAGCGTCGCCACGTTGAGCTTGCGGTTGATGTCGAAGAGCGGGTGCGCGAGGAAGTGCAGGATGCCGTGCGCCCGCAGGTAGTCGACCAGTTCGTAGACGTTGTGGCGCGCATCCTGGATATCGGGGAAGCGCGCCTCGGGGACGTCGAGCACCACGACGTGCAGCTTGCAGCCGTCGTCGGGCAGGTAGGTGGTCATCTCGGCGCTCAGGAACGTCCCAGGCAGGTGGGCGATGGCCAGCGAGCCGTCGAGGCTGTTGTGGTCGCTGACGGTGACGAAGTCCATGCCGCGCTTGCGTGCCGACTCGTAGATCGCGAGCGGGTCGGTGAAGCTCTCGGGACAGTTGAAGCGCCGCAGCGCCCACATCGAGGGACGGTTGGAGTGGCGAGAGTGGACGTGCAGGTCGGCTGAGCAGATCGTGTTCACGGGTCCCCAGCTTGAGGCCGGCGCGTGAATCGTCTGCGAGCCGTCGGCGAGAAGGCTGCGAGCCTGCGGTCAGATGCCGGTGTGCCGGCAGTCAGGCGTCGGTGAGCGTCTCGGCGCCGGCGGCGACGACGTCGCCGGCGGCCTCGCCGCCCGCCTGGCGTCCGGCACCCGCATCGCGGCCGGCACCCGGGTCGCCCGCGCGGCGTTCCTCAGTGTGCGCGGCTTCTTCAGCTCGGCCGGCCGAGAGGGTGTCCTGCGTCTGGCGGCTCTGGGATGTGTGGACACCTCCGCTCTTCCGAGATGTCCACACATCCCGGAGTGTCTCGACAGCGTAGGGGGTACGGGCCGCGGGGAGTCGTGCGTCCGGGCTGCGGGGAGGCGTGCGTACGGGCTGCAGGGTGTCGTGCGTCGAGGGTGCGGGGTGTCGCGCGTTCGGACGCCGGAGTCCGGGCGTCAGACGGCGTGTCTTGCCACCGTAGCGTGTCGCGTGGCTAACTCAGCAGGCGGACGCCCGCCTGGGCCGAGGAACGCCGCTGGTCCACAGCCATGGTGCCGAGATCGGCGTGCCCGCCGGTCGCCTTTGCACGTTTCCTGATCAACTGCGGAAGGCCCGGGGCCGGGCTGAAGACGAAGGCTCGGCCCTGGCGCCCATAGTGCAGGAAGCCGAGGTCGACCAGACCGAGAAGATCTGCGCGCGCGGTGGCGTAGGCGACCCCATGGACTGCCCGATGCGCTGCGATCTCGAAGACCGCGGCAGCGTCATTGAGGGCGGCCGCAAGGATCTGACGTTGCCGGTGATTGATGGTCGGGTCATGCAGGAGGGCCTCCGAGAGAGCCTCATCGCGCTCCATCATGCGCTGGAGCGCTCGTTCGGTCGCATCCAGCTCGAGGCGCGCCAGTCGAACGAGCGTGGTGCAGAAGATCGTCAGGTCGACCTCGTCGCCGACGATGACCAGCGAGTCCTTCTGGGGCACCGGCACGATCGGAGGTCGGATCTGCCCGTCCTGCCAGGCCCGGTGCAGGGGGATGATGGGCACAAACGCCAGGACGGGCAGACGTGACTGCAGGAACAGCAGCCGTGTGAGCAAGGTCGCCATCACGCCGTTCCAGGACGGCAGTGGACGTGAACGCGTGAACAGAACGGCGAGGCCGTACGCCTGCAGGACCGGGTGATGGGTCTCTTCAAAGCCATCGTTGTTCAGTGAGCGGGACATGACCTCGAGCATCTCGTCGTCATTCAGCTCGCTCAACCAGTGGCCGCCCTCGAGCGCCGGCAGCGGTCTGGTGCGTTGTGTCACGCCGTCCGAGACGCGGCGGTGCAGCTCCCGGATCAAGTCGGGACTGCATGCCTGCCCAACATACGATTCGAGATCGAGCATGACACCATGCGTATTGAGAAGGACACGTTCTTCAGGACCGGTCGGCGGTCGTTCCCGAAGGAGGATCTCCCGGGCCAGCTTGCCACCGAGAGCCACGCCGTCCTCTCGGACGGCGGACAGCGCATCGCTGATGTGGGTCTCGACAACGAAGTGGGCGGCGTTCCGGGAGCGGACGACCGAGTCGAGCCGGGAATCCCTGTGACAACGCTGATCGATCTCGGACAGGTCGGCGCGCATCGAGCGCGTGAACGAGTACCAGCCGAGGCGCCCCTGGCTGTCGACGATGTACGAGGCGAGTTCGATCGCGGTCTGCCGCCTCAGTGCATTGAGCAGAGCCCATGTCTGCGCGTGCGAGAGTCCCTGCGGCTGTCGCATCAGGGTGAACTCATGCCAGAGAAGTGGGCGCTCCTCTGCCCGCCTGCGGATGGCCACGAAGGCGGGGTCTCTCAGCAACTGCAGTGTCTGCTCGAGGCATTCGACCGGCATCCCCAGTCCTCCGTCTGCGAAGTATCGACCGTTGATAGCCAGCGCCCCGAAAGGACGGCCGGCCCCTAAGTGAGCCCGCCGGCGTGACGTCGCGCGCGGACGAGCCGGTCGATGAAGATGCCGGTAACCCGTCGAGCCGGATCCGACCGCACTCATCGTCTGTGGCTGAGGCACGGGTGATCCTGCGGACTATCAATTTCTAATTTATTTGACGGTGCTCGAGTGTCAAGCGAAGAATCCGCTGACGCTGCGCGATGTAGCTCGCAGGACATGGACATGGACGTGGGGGAAGCGACTGGGATCAGCGAAGGGGTCGCATCATACCCACAGGCACGTGGGCGGGCGTGACGCATCCCGGCCCGACAATCCTGAAGTACATGGAGGAGACACGAATGGCAGACTTCGAGACCCTCAAAGGGATGATCATCGCCGGTGACGGCGATGGCGCCAAGGCCCAGACCGAGGCCTTGATCGCCGAGGGCAAACCCCCGCGCGACATCCTCGATTCCGCTCTGCTGCCCGGCATGGAGGTCGTCGGGGCACGCATGAAGAGCGGCGAATGCTTCATCCCCGAGGTGCTGCTTTCTGCCCGCACCATGCAGGCCTCGCTC
>DIWP01000047.1:69793-69958 GCA_002423545.1 Thermoleophilia bacterium UBA6103 | reverse complement strand
CGAAATGGATGGCCAGGTCGCGGATGCCCGGCAGCCGCTCGGCGATCCTGGCCTCGCCGAGGTGCCGCAGGTCGAGGTACACGTATGGCTCGCCGCCGATACCGCGCCCCTCCAGGATCTCGGTCCAGATGGCGCGCGCCGTGATGTCGCGCGGCGCCAGCTCCA
>DIWP01000047.1:69414-69786 GCA_002423545.1 Thermoleophilia bacterium UBA6103 | reverse complement strand
GGGTGGAACTGGATGAACTCCATGTCTTTGAGCGGCACGCCGGCGTGATAAGCCAGTGCCGCGCCGCCGCCGGTGGAGATGAGCGAGTTCGTGGTGTTGGAGTAGATGCGTCCGGCGCCGCCGGTGGCGATGACCACCACCTCGCCGAGGAAGGCGTGAAAGCCGGCGTCGGCGGCCGATCCGGCGCCACCCGCCCCGGCGCCGCCGCTCGAGCCGGCGCTGCCGGTCATGTCATAGGCGACAACGCCGACACAGCGCCCGTCTTCCACGATCAGCCGGCTGACGAACCACTCGACGTAGAGCTTGATACCGAGCTTGTAGCTGCGCTCGACCAGTGTGTGCAGCAGGTAGTGGCCGGTCTTGTCGGCGCCG
>DIWP01000047.1:0-69366 GCA_002423545.1 Thermoleophilia bacterium UBA6103 | reverse complement strand
GCCCTTGACGGTGTCGAAGGCGTGCTTCTCGGGCGTGTCGTCGTGGCCGTCGGGGTTGTTGGCCAGGGCCGCGTTGATACCGCCCTGGGCGGCGCCGGAGTGGCTGCGGCCGGGGTGCACCTGGCTGAGCACGGCGACGTCGATGCCGGCCAGCTTGGCCTCCACGGCGGCGCGCAGCCCGGCCAGGCCGCCGCCGACCACCAGCATCTGATGGCGGAAGACGCTCACGTGGTGATCCAAGGCCATAGAGCCCAGAGGCCGTAGACGAAGGCGGCCAGCCCGAAGACCAGCAGGGCGAGGTCGAGGATGCGGCGCCGGGCGAGGTCCTTGAAGAAGTAGTCGAGCAGCACCATCCGCGTGCCGTTGAGGGCATGGAAGACCGAGGCCGCCAGCAGCAGGATGTCGACGGTGATGAAGAAGCCCGACTGGAGGCGCTCGGCGATGTTGTCGTAGGAGAGCTCGCCGATCGACAGGATGTGGGTGGCGATGAGGTGCGTCAGAAGGCCGAAGAGCAGCAGCGCGGCGCTGATGCGCTGCAGCAGCCAGAGCCACATGCCGCCCTTCTGGCGGTCGACGCGCTCGATGTCGGCGGGGATGAACCTCATCCGCCCGACCCGAAGACGTGCGGCGCCGCGACCATCGCGAACCAGGCCAGCAGCCCGGCGGCGATGAGCATCACGACCCAGAAGACGGCCTTGTGGTTGCGGATGCCGACGCCGAAGTCCATGAGGATGACGCGCACTCCGTTGAGGCCGTGGTAGAGCACCGCCGCGACCAGCATGAAGTCGAGGAAGGCGAGGAACGGATTCTCGAACATCTCGAAGAGACGGTCGAGGGTATCGGGGCCGCCGACCTCGCCCTGGCTGATGATGACGATGTGCACGAACAGATAGGCGACGAGGATCAGGCCGCTGATGCGGAAGAGGATCCAGGCCCACATGCCGATGCCTTTCCAGAGGCCGGCACCGATGTTGGCCTCTTCCCTCTCCCGGCTCTTGCCGAGTGCCTTGCTCTCCTCGAGAGCTATGGCTGCCCCCTACGCCCGCTTGCACCAAGAGGGCGGACGGCGCAGGCCGACCACCCATGGCCACAATCCTAGACCGTCGGGGTCACCGCCCGCAATGCCGCCCGGCACCAGTCTGGACTCCCGGACTTGTGCATCCTGTCCAAGTGGCGCAGGCAAAGACCATTGTGCATCCTGTCCAAGCGGCGCAGCCGATGACCACAGACCGGGACCGGGACCGGGACCGTCGCAGATGCTACGATGCCGGCCGGGCATGAGCCCGCGCGACAGATCGTGAGACGGATCGCGGACGCCGGGTGGCGAGCACCGCGATGACGACGATCGGGGAGGTACCGCCATGACGTCAGAGGAACGCCGCGAGCTGGTCGCCCCGTGCGGCATCGACTGCGGGATCTGCGAGCTCTACCTCTGCCGGGACGATGCCCGCCTCGAGCAGTACCTCATCGCCAGAGGCATCCCCGCCGAGAGGTTGCCGTGCTCCGGCTGCGTGCCCGGACACGGCGACTGCCCCGTCGTCGCGGGGACCTGCGCCACCTGGACCTGCGCCCAGGAGCACGGCGTCCGCTTCTGCTTCGAGTGCACCGACTTCCCCTGCGAGAAGCTCAGCCCGGCGGCCGACCGGGCGGACGTGCTGCCCCACAACACCAAGGTGTTCGACCTCAGCGTGATCGAGCGTCGCGGCGTCGACGGCTTCATCGCGGAGTCGGCCGTCATCAAGGCCAGGTACTTCAAGGGGACGATGGAGATCGGTCGCGGGCCGCGCCTGGCGGCGCCGACGCAGCCGCCGGAAGAGCTCTGAGTACTGCCCGTTCCTACCAGCGCCGCCGGGTCTTCGGCGGCACCTCTGTGGTGGGGCGCGGCCGTGCCGACGGCCTGCGCCCGGGCTCCTCGACCGTCGTGGTCGCCCGCGCCAGCCGCGCCACCTCCTGCTCCGCCGAGAGGTCGAAACTGTCGGGCAAGTGACAGGCCAGCCGGCGACCACGGCGATCGACCAGCGGCGGCGCCTCGCGCTCACAGACATCCATCCTGAACGCGCAGCGCGGGTGGAAGCGGCAGCCACCGGGCGGATGGATGGCGCTGGGCACATCACCGGAGAGAGCGGCCCCTTCGCTGCGATGCTCGGGATCGGGAGAGGGCACGCTGGCCAGCAGGGCCAGCGTGTAGGGGTGGCGGGCGTCGTTGAAGATGACCTCGGTGGGGCCGCTCTCGACGATCGTGCCCAGGTACATCACGGCAACCTGGCTGGCGACCGACTCCACCACCGCCAGGTCGTGGGCGATGAACAGATAGGAGAGCGTCAACTCCCGCTGGAGACGGTGCAGGAGGGTGAGGATGCGTGCCTGTACGGAGACGTCGAGCGCCGAGGTCGGCTCGTCGAGCACGACCAGGTCGGGAGAGAGGGCAAGGGCACGGGCGATGGCGATACGCTGGCACTGGCCGCCGCTGAACTCGTGCGGGCGACGCCACAGGTGCTGAGTACCGAGACCGACCATCTCGAGCAGTTCCAGGACACGTTCACGCAGCTCGTCGCCCTGCATCCGCGAGCCGACGCGCAGCGGCTCGGCGACCAGATCGTGCACCGTCATGCGCGGGTTGAGCGAGGAGTAGGGGTCCTGGAAGACGACCTGCATGCCGCGACGCGCGGCGCGGCGCTCACGCTTCGGCAGACACAGCAGGTCGCGGTCGCGGAAGACGATGCTGCCGGCTTGCGGCTTGTTGAGACCGAGGATGGCGTGCGCCACCGTCGTCTTGCCGGAGCCGGACTCACCGACCAGGGCCAGAGTGCCGCCGCGCTCAAGTGAGAAGCTCACCTCGTCGGCGGCATGCACCACGTCGATCGACCGCCGCGTCAGGCCGCGGCGGATGTTGAAGTGGACGGTGAGGTCGCTGACGGACAGCAGGGGCATATCAGGACTCCGGTGGGATGCGGACGGGACCGGACTGCTCGGCCACCCAGTGGCACGCCACGCGATGCCCCCGCGCCACCTCGACGAGCGGCGGCCGCACATCACGGCAGACGTCGAGGACACGGCGGCAGCGGGGATGGAAGCGACACCCGGCCGGAGGATCGATGAGATCGGGTACCGAGCCGGGGATCGTGAGCAGCTCCTGCGCCGATTTGCCTTGCGGCAGGCACTCGTAGAGAGCCATCGTGTAGGGATGCCGAGCCTCTTTCATCACGGCGACCGTCGGGCCCTGCTCCACCACCTGACCGGCGTACATCACGGCGATGCGGTCACACGTCTGGGCCGCCACGCCGACATTGTGCGTGACGAGGATCTGCGCCACGCCGAGCTCCTCGCGCAACCGAAGCAGCAGCTTGAGGATCTGCATCTGTATGGTGACGTCGAGGGCGGTCGTGGGCTCGTCGGCGATGAGCAGCGGCGAGTCACACGAGATGGCCATGGCCATGCAGACGCGCTGCCGCATGCCGCCGCTGAGCTGGTGCGGGTAGCTGTGCAGCAACGTCTTGTGCGTCGGCAGCCCGGTCTCCGACAGCGCTCTGCACATGGCATCCCGAGCCGCCTTCTTCGAGACTCGCTTATGCTCCCGGATCACCTTGGTGATCTGATCACCCACGGTGAACACCGGGTTGAGTGAGGCCAGCGGGTCCTGGAACACCATGGAGATGAGGCGCCCACGTATGCGCTGCATCTCGTGTTCGGACTTGCGCAGCAGGTCGTCACCCCGGAAGAGCACTTCTCCGGACGTGACACGGGCCTGTTGTCTCGGCAGCAGACCGAGCACACTCATCCCGGTGATCGTCTTGCCGCAGCCGGACTCGCCGACAAGACCGAGGATCTCGGCTTTGTCCACGGCAAGGCTCACGCCGTCGAGCGCCTTGACGACGCCACGGTAGCTCCGAAACTCCAGTCGCAGGTCGCGGATGTCGAGCAGCGGTGACTCCATGGGTCAGCGCTTCGTCCGCGGGTCGAGCACGTCACGCAGCCCGTCTCCGACCAGATTGCAGGCAAGGACCAGGAGGAAGATCGCAAGACCGGGGAACGTGCTGATCCACCACTCACTGAGGATGTACTCGCGCCCCTCACTCACCATGAGGCCCCACTCCGGTTGAGGCGGGCGGGCGCCCAGACCGATGAAGCTCAAGCCCGCGACCTCGAGGATGACGGTGCCGACGTCCAGGCTCACCTGGACGACGACCGGTCCCAGCGCGTTGGGCAGCACGTGACGGCGGATGATGGTCCACTGTGAGACACCCATGGTGCGTGCCGCCAGGACGTACGGACGCTGCCGTAGCGACACGGCCATGCCGCGCACAAGACGCGTGTACCACGGCCACCAGGTGATCACCAGGGCGATGGCCACGTTTCGCAGGCTCGGCCCAAGGAAGGCCACCAGCGCCATGGCCAGGATGAGTGCCGGGAAGGCAAGGAAGATGTCGGTGATGCGCATCACCAGCTCATCTATCCAGCCTCCGATGTAGCCAGCGATGCCACCCAGTGGGACGCCGATGATCAGAACGGCGGCGACCACCACGGACGAGATCATCAAGGGGATCCGGGCACCGAAAATAACCCGGCTCAGCACGTCACGGCCGCTGGCGTCGGTGCCGAAGGGATGCGCGCGACTCGGGGCTTCCAGCCGCTCCTTGACGTTCGAGGCTCCTCTCCCCTGGTCGGGGTACGGCGCGATCCAGGGAGCCGCGACGGCGACGATGATCGTCGCCAGAATGAGACAGACGCCAAGAAGCGCGAGCCTGTCCTTGAGGAACACCCGGAGGCTGTAGCGCGACTCCTCGAAGGCCGCTTGATGGCGTGTCCGGTACGAGCCCCACATCCCCAGGATCGGTGTCCTGCGCATCTCCATGTCAGCTCAACACCACCCTCGGGTCGAGCCATGCGATCAGCAGGTCGACGATGAGATTGGCGAAGACATACATGAAGGCGACGACGATCGTGACGCCCATGATGGCTGGGTAGTCCAGGCTCAGGATCGACATGGTCGCATAGGTCCCCAGGCCGGGCCAGGCGAAGATGAGCTCCACGAAGAACGTGCCGACCAGCGAGTACGCGAACATCAGCCCGATGACCGTCAGCACGGGGGCGAGAGAGTTCTTCAACGCGTACTTGAGGACGATGAATCGCTGGCGTACGCCCATGGCTCGCGCCATCTTGATGTAGTCGGTCTCCAATGCCTCCAGCATCGCCGATCGCGTCATGCGCATGATCAACCCGGCCGGGTACGCGGCCAGTGCCAGCGTCGGCAGGACGAGATGCCACAGGGCATCGGCAAAGGCGACGAAGTTGCCGGTGATGAACGCATCGACCACGAGCATGCCGGTGACATGCGTCACCGGATGCGTCTGGGCCACCACCGGATCGATCTGGGTCGCCACCGGGAACCAGCCGAGCACCCGGAAGAAGATGACCTGCAGGAGCAGCGCCAGGAAGAACGCCGGCAACGAGACCCCGGCAATGGCTACGATGCGGCTGCCGTGATCTATGAGCCCGCCTTTGCGGTAGGCGGAGAGAGCCCCGAGGCTCACGCCGACGATGATGGCGACGATCATGGCGGAGATGATCAGCTCGAGTGACGCCGGCAGGAAGTGCAGGATGTCCTCGAGCACGCTGTGACGGGTGCGCAGCGATTCGCCCCAGTCACCGGTGAGCAGATCGCCGACGTACCCCCCGAACTGCACCACCAGCGACCGATCGAGACCGAGCTGGCGCCGGACCTCCTCGACCTGCCCCGCCCGAGACCTGGCACCCAGGTAGAGCTGAGCAGGGTCGGACGGCACGACGCGGACGATGAAGAACGTCACGACAACGATGCCGATGAGGACGAAGACCATCAGGGCGAGCCTTCTCACCAGATAGAGACGCAGGCTCATGCCGACTTCATCCCTCCTCTGTACGATCGTTCGCGGTCGGACGGTGCACGGACGCAGCGCCTTCGACCTCATCGAGTCTAGGCATCGAGAGGGTGCCTCAGCATCACCCGGTGGGTCACGGGCCGCTCACCCATAGGGGTGATTCCTCCCGTCGGGCGGACAGCGATCCGCATCGTCGAGGCGGACGCTGCCGTCCACCGCCACCTCGACCAGCATGCCGCTGTGGACGGTAGCGAGGAAGTCGCCGCCGAGCCGATCCACGACCGGCGCCGTCGAGCCGCCCCACAGCGATCCGATGATCACACCGCCGGCCGTCAAGGGGTCGATGGGACCGGCGCACAGAACCGCAGCCGGCCCCAGCCCGCGGGAGGCAAGCAGGTCCCAGGTCGGCCCGGCCGAGGTCGACCCGACGGCAGCCGGTATGCACAGCACTCTGCCGGTGAGCGTCTCACCAAGGATCTCCGGGTTGCCGGTGTCGGAGGACACCACGGGATCCATGCCACTCACGAGCGATGTCATGAACGACGCGAGCGCGTCGAAAGGTGCCCGCACGACGACCGCCGGCGCGGCGGCGCTGCCGGGCACGACCGCACGGCCCCTGAACACCGGACCGCACGCCGATCGTCTCATGCCGGCCGGTCCCGGTCGTTGGCATTCCTGTCGCGGCCGGCGGCGATGCCCACCAGACGTTCCCTCGACACCCAGCGGGCGCCGGTATACGCCCGCAGCTTGTTCGACGTGGTCACGACCGTCTCGGGCACCACGTGTGGATCGCTCATGAAGGCCTCGAAGCACGCCGGTGTGAACGTCGCTCCCATATCAGTCAGCCGCAGCAGCGTGTCGCCGCCCGACGCGTCCTGCAGGACCGCGGGAGCCGCGGCGAAGACCGTCTCGACGGCGACCGACCGGCGACCGCCGGCGGTCAGCGCACCCTCCAGGTCCGCCGCCCAGGCCTTCAACTCGGCGAGCGACAGATGCGGACAGCCGACCAGACACCGCTGCGGTTCCGGATGCGGGCGGGCAGCGGCAGCGTAGCCCGCCTCGATCCGCCGGATCTCGGCGCTGTCGATGGTCACGGCACGGTGACCGGGACGGAGGAATCGCCGCCCCTCATCGCGCACCTCGGGCGTGAGACCCTCGACATGCATCAGGCCCACCCCGCCACCGACCGCAGCCGATGCGGCACCCATCTCCTTCAGGTAGTCCTCGACAGCACGATCGAGGGGGTCCGCGAAGTGGTGGGCCAAGCCGGTGATGAACGGTACCTGGTCGACCACGTGCGCGGCGATCGCCGCACCCAGGACCTGCGGATCGGGCAGTCCCGGCACCCGCACGTCGACGAGCCAGGTCGCCAGACGGCCTTCCTCCGTGACGAGTCCAAACGCGGGCGTGACGCCGGCGATGTTGGAGAAGAGGTCGATGATGCCGGCGTTCCGGTTTGTCCGCGCCCCGAGCACGGAGTTCGCGAAGATGATGCACGACGACTCCGACCAGGCGATGACCGTCCCACGGGCCGGCCGGTTCCCTACCTCCTCAAGGTACGGCGTGCAGGTGTAGGCGCTCTCGTCACGGAGGCCGAGCGCCAGCATGAGCTCGTGGTAGCGAGCCTGCCCCGCCGCAGCGGCCCGGAACGACGCGACCTGGCACGTCGTCAGCGCAAATGGAGCCAGGTCCAGCGGTGGTCGTGGATCGAGCGTGAAGGGAAAGGTCGTTCTGCAGCCACCGTCGACCAGCTCCTCGAGCATCTCGAGGCGCAGCCCGACACCCGCTCCGGGATCGGCCACCGAGAAGTGGCCACATCCCTCGATGGGCAGCAGCCGCGCGGCATCCATGACCTCTCCGTACCGCACGATGACGGCCATGACGCGCGCCATGGTGGCGCCCGCCGCACCATCCAGCACGGCACGCTCATGGGTGGTGAGCTTCACCGTCGCCGCCGCCCGGCATCGCGATCCAGGGCATCGGCGGTCACTCCCCGCACGCCAGCTCTCCAAGATCGACCGGGATCACGGCGCCTGTGATCCCCGACGACCGCGCTCCCGCCAGGAAAGCGATCACCGCCGCGACCTCCTGCGTCTCGACCGGCCGCTTCACAGCCTGCCCTGAACACCAGTTCGCCACGATCTCGTCTCTGCTCTGCCCCCTGAGGCGCATCTGCTCTTCCATCTGACCCTCGATGAGCCCGGTCATCATGAGACCCGGAGCCACGGCATTGGCCGTGAGGTCGTGAGGCCCTCCCTCCAGCGCCGCCACCCTCACCAATCCGAGGAGACCGGTCTTGGCGGCCACGTAGGCCGCCTTGAAAGGCTCCGCCACATAAGCCGACGTCGATGCCGTCGCGATGATGCGCCCGCCGGGTCGCGCCGTGAGCGATGGCCAGGCCGCGCGCATGGTCAGGAACGGACCCTTGAGGAGCACGTCCAGCAGTCTGTCCCATTCGTCGACCGGAAAGGTGGGGATGGGTGCCACGTGCTGGACGGCAGCATTGAGCACGAGTACGTCGAGCCGGCCATGCCGCTCCAGCACGACTTCGACGGCTCGTCGCGCCCCGTCTTCAGTGCCCATATCCGCTGTGATGACGTCGTCACCATGGATGTCGACACCCACCACGTCGATCCCGTCCGCGGCGAGGGCGGCACAGGCCGCACGGCCCAGCCCCCCCGCCGCCCCCGTGACCAGTGCGACTCTCGACGCAGACGGACGCGACGGACTCATGGCGCATCACCTTCCTCACATCGATACGGCAGCACCGCCGGCTCCTGCTCAGTACTTGCTCGGGGTCGCCGAAAGCCCCAGCAGCTCGCGCGCCTGCGCCGGCGAGGCCACCGGCCGGTTGAGCTCTTCCGCGATGCGCACGATGCGCTCCACGGCCTCGCCGTTGCCGGTCAGCTTGCGGCCACGCTTCAGGTAGAGATTGTCCTCAAGGCCGACGCGCACGTTGCCGCCGAGGATGATCGAGAACGTGGTCAGTGCCCACTGGAACTTGCTCAGGCCGATGACCGAGAACAGCGAGTCCTGCGGCAGTTCACGGACCAGCGAGACGATGTTCCACGGCGTCGGGTAGATCGAGGTCTGGTAGCCCATCACGTACTGGAAGTAGTAGGGCGGCTCGATGAGGCCCTGCTCGATGAGATCGGCGGCGACCCAGTACTGACCAGGCTCATACATCTCGAGCTCCGGCTTGATGGACCGCTTCTTCATCTCACCGGCGAGCTGCTCGAGGAAGCCGTAGGTAGGAGCGCTGCACTCATCGGAGAGAAAGCCGTCGTGCGGGTCGGGCAGCGGGGCCGGGCGCGCCGGTACCTCGTAGCGCACCATCTCGGGACCGAGATTGAACGAAGCCATCTCCGGCATGGCGTCGAGCTGGCGCAGGCGATCCTCATCGGTGGTCGAGAAGCCGCCGCCGGTGGTGTTGTTGATGATGATCTCCGGGCAGCGCTCGCGGACCTTGGCGTTGATCTCGCGATAGACCTCGGCCGAGCCGGTGCAGTCCCAGAGCTTGCCGGGCTCGCGACCGTGGATGTGGACGATGCTGGCGCCGGCCTCGTAGGCCTCCTGTGCCGAGGCGGCGATCTCATCGGGCGTCTCGGGCAGTGCCGGATGTGACTCCTGGCCCTGGAAGCCGCCGTTGACCGCACAGGTGATGATCAACGGGTTGGGGCGGGTGACGTGAGCCATCCACTCGTAGGTGTCGGCGTATCGGTAGGTGGCTTCCGCCGCACTGTCAGTCATTGCTGGCACCTTCCTCTGGGTCTGCGCCGGAGCTCTTCCATGCCACACCGGCGTCATCTTCTCTTTGAGCCATCTGCAGCCGCGCCCTGACGTCGAGCGCGCGACAGCCCTCTTCATAGACTCGGACGGGATTGAGATCGAGCTCCTGCAGACGGTCCTCGGCTTCCATCAGCCGCGACACGGCCATCAGCAGCCCCGTGAGGGCAGCGCGGTCGAGCGGCGGCGCGCCGCGCAGCCCCCCCAGCAAGGTGCCGACCCTCGTCTCGTCGATCATCTCCTGTGCATCGGCCTCGCTCAGGGGGACCAGACGCAGAGCCACCTCCGCAAGCACCTCCACGAGCGTGCCACCCAGACCCAGCGCCACCGTCGGTCCAAAGACCGGATCGCGACGGGCGCCCACAAGCAGCTCCAGCCCTGGCGGCGCCTGAGCCGCCACGAGGACGCCGTCGAGCGCCGCCTCCGGAGCGTGCGCGTGGACGCTCCGCAACAGATCGTCGTAGGCGCTCGCCAGGGCCACATCGTCTGCGATGCCGACCGCCACCCCTCCGACGTCGCTCTTGTGCACGACGTCCGGCGAAGCCACCTTGAGCACCAGCGGATAGCCGATGCGAGCCGCCGCAGCGCACGCCGCGGCCGCGTCGGTCACCAGCTCGTGCCGCGGGTACTCGATCCCGTGCTCAGCCAGCATGGCCACGGCCTGCTGCTCGGAAAGCCATGCCGAACTCGAACCCGGCCCTGCCCCGGTGTGCTCACCATGACCGGACTGCGGCCCCGCAGCGTGGGCTGCGCTCGATGGAACGACGAAGGGGTGTGATCCACGGCCGCCGAGCCGGCGACGCAGCAAGCGTTCCTCGTGGTCGATGACGGCTGCCAGTGCACGCAGGGCCCGCTCCGGACTCGGGTAACAGGGAATGCCCGCCCGGTGGAAGCGTGGTACCTCTTCGATCTCGGTCGACCCGCCGCCGAGGTAGACGGCGAGAGCGCAGCGGCCGGGGTGGGCACAGTGTTCGGCCACCATCTCCGGAGCCCCGGGCACCGGATCGCCGAAACCGAACAGGATGACGTCGGCGACATCGTGGGCCACCGCCAGCTCGGCACAGGCCGCGAACTCCTCCACCTCCACCGAGTCGATGTCGAGCGGATTGGCGTAACTGGTGCGCGGCGAGAGACCCGCCGCCCGCAGCGCCGTCAGGTACTCGGGAGGCAGCGCCACCGGCTCCAGACCGAGCCGTGACGCCTCGTCGACAGCGAGCGCCCCGGTACCGCCCGAGCTCGAGATGGCCAGGAGACGACGCCCCTTCGGAGGGCGCAGCAGCGCCAACGCCTTGGCCGTGTCGTAGAGCCCGACTGCGTCGTCCGCCCGCTCGATGCCGTACTGGAGACAGGCGGCGCTGAAGACCTCGTCGCTGCCGGCCAGCGAGCCCGTGTGCGAGGCGACCGCCCGGCTACCCACCGGCGTGCGGCCGGCCTTGAGCACCACCACGGGCTTCTCCTCGGTGACCGCACCGGCCGCCGAGACGAAGCGCCGGCCGTCGCGCACGCCCTCCAGATAGAGAGCGATCACCTGTGTCTCCGGGTCCTCAGCCAGCCATTCGATGACGTCCGATTCATCGACGTCCGCCTCGTTGCCGAGGTTGACGAGCGCCGAGACACCGAGTCCGTCCCGCTCGGCCCATTCGGCCACCGCAGCCGTGATGCTCCCGCTCTGCCCGACCACCGCCAGCGGACCGGGCAGATGCAGATCCGGGTACATGAGAGCGCTGAGCCGATTGGGCACGTAGGCGAGACCCTGGACGTTCGGCCCGATGACCAGCATGCCGTTCCGACGTGCAGCGGCCACCAGCTCGCGTTCCAGGTCGTGCTCGCCAGACTCGCGGAAGCCGCCGGAGAGCACCACGGACGCCGCCGCCCCCTGCCGACCAGCCGCCTCGACCGCCTCGATCACGCCGGCCGCCGGGATCACGATCACCGCGAGGTCGAGTGGTCCGGGCAGCTCTGCAAGCGAGCGGTGACAGGGCAGACCCAGGATCTCGCCGCCCTTGGGATTCACCGGGAAGACGCGCCCCCGGAAGTCGCCGGCGATGAGCGTGCGCAGCACCTGATGGCCGAGCTTGGCCGGATCGGCCGAGGCACCCACCACGGCCACGCTCTGCGCCAACAAGGAGCGCCGGAAGGCATCCCGACGCGCGCCCCGTCGACACGACCCAGACTCGGCGTCGGGCCCTGGCTTCACGACGCGCTCAGACATCGCCGGATCCGCCACGACCTCCGGCGGCCCGCCTGCGACGGTTCACTCGCCGGATCTCCTGTAGAGCAGCGGAGCGCGATCCTTGAGCGCTCGCAGCTGCAGCACCATGGCGTCCCGCCAGGCGAGCGCCTCGTCGTGGGCGACCTGTCCCATGATCCGCTGCACCCCCTCGGCCGCCTTGCGGATGTCGTCCTCGTCGTAACGGCGAAAGTCGCCCAGTGCCGCCCACAGCTCCTCGTTCTCATCGATGTCCTTGCTCAGACCATCGACGATGTCTTTGGAGTTGAGCTCCTCGGTCATGAACGGTCCGATGAACGGCCACCGCAGGCCGACGCCCTCGCACAGGCAACGATCGATGTCGGCAATCGACGCCACATCCTCGTGCGCCAGGTAGAAAGCCTCGCGCACCAGGGCGAACTGCAGGCGATTGAGTGCGAAGCCGCAGATCTCCTTGTTGAGCGTGATCGGCGACTGACCGACACGCTCCATGAAGGCGCGCGTACGGCGGGCGACCTCCGGATCGGTCTTCTCACCGGCGACGATCTCGACCAGCGGTACGATGTGCGGCGGATTGCAGGGATGAGCCACGACACAGCGCTCGGGATGCGCCGTCCGGACGGCGATATCGCTCATCGGTATCTGGGAAGCGCTCGACGCGATGATCGTCGTGGCCGGCGTCAAGCGGTCGATCTCCTCGAACACGCTGCGCTTGAGCTCCAGCTTCTCAGGAACGCTCTCCTGGACGTAGTCGGCGTCCTGGAGCGCCGCTTCGAGGTCGGTCGTGGCCTGCACGCGATCGAGCGCGCGCTGGCGGTCTGCCTCCTCAAGCAGCCCGTGCTCGACGAAGAGGTCGAGCCCCCCGGCCAGCTCGTCGTAGCCGTGCCCGAGCGCGTCGCTGTTCACGTCGTAGAGCCGCGTCGTCAACCCGGCGCGACAGAAGACGTGCGCCCATCCGAAGCCGATATGGCCGGCGCCTATCACGGCGACCGTCCTGATCCCATCTCCGCTCATGTCTCTTTCGACCCTCCCTCGACCCGCTTGCAGTCCGCCATCCGAGCCCGTCGGCGATCCGACTCATGCACGTGACGAAGATCCCCGTGAGACGATCTCTCTCAGGGACCCGGCATATCGTCCCGAGACTCGCATCCCGACGGACACCGCGACCCCGACGACACGACCGCCGTGCCCGGCGGCATGGTGTGCCGGGCGGACGGGCAGCTTGCGCCGCCCGTCCGTCCGGCACGGCGGCGCCGCCCGGCGCCGCCTCACGCTTCGCTCAGGATCCGCCGGCCGGATTGACCATCCGCCAGAACAGGACCAGCGGGTAGTTGGTGTTCAGCCCGCCCTTCTCGACCTTCACCGTGGCGCTCGACGCATAGATGTCCACGAGGTCGAACATCGGGATGCACGGAACGTTCTCGATGAGTAGCTCCTGGCACTCGTCGTAGAGCTCCTTCGCCTTGGCGACATCGCTCGGTTCGACCTCCCACGCCTCATCCATCAGCTCATCGGTCTCGGCACTCGACCAGTAGGACCAGTTGTAGGCGAGGTCCTGACTGTGCCACTGATACCAGAGCATGTCGTAGCCGTGCGGGATCGAGGGCCACTGGCGGTCGATGACCACGTCCTGGCGCTTGTCCTCGGGACCGGTCGCCCGGGCGTAGCCCTGCTGCGAGAGCATCGGCTGCAACTCCACCGGCACACCGATGCCCTCCCAGGCCTCCTTGATGAGCGGCGCATACTTGCTGTGGAACGGGGCATCGCTCCAGTAGACGACGACGAGCTTGCGCATGCCCTCGCCGTCCGGGTATCCGGCCTCGGCAAGCAGCTGCTTGGCCTTCTCGGGATCGTAGTCGTAGCTCGGCAGCGACGGCTCATACGGGAAGAGCCCCTTCGGCACCATGCCCACCGACTTCGCGGCAAAGCCGTTGACCCCGACCTCGATGATGTCCTCATACGGTGTAGCCCAGGCCAGCGCCTGGCGCACCTTCACGTTGTCAAGCGGCGCCCGCAGGGTGTTCAGCACCAGGTTGAACTGCACCAGGCTCGGTACTTCCTCGACGACCACGTTCGGGTTGCTCTCCAAAGCCGACACGGCGTCGCGATCGACCTGGTAGACGAAGTCGACCTCGCCACCCTCAAGCATCTGACGCTGAGTCCCCGCCTCGGCTACGATGCGTACGACGACCTTCTTGTACTCGTCGTCGCTCCAACCGTCCCAGTAGTCCGGGTGGCGCACGTAGACGTGCTCCTCACCCTGCTTGAAGCTCTCGATCTTGTAGGGACCGGTGCCGTAGCTCTTGCCGATCCACCAGTCGGACGGCTTGCCCTTGGTAGCCGGGCTGAAGATGAACGCCGCGTACTCCGCAGACAGGACACGGTCGAGGGGGGCCGGACCGTTCAGGACGAACTTCACCGTGTAGTCGTCGATGACTTCGACTGACTCGATGGGATCGAGCACGTAGGACACACCCTCCCCCAGCTCTTTCGTCGCGTCGATCGAGTACTTGACGGCCTCGGCGTTACACGGTGTCCCGTCGTGGAACGTGACGCCTTCGCGAAGCTTGAAGGTCCATTCGGTGCTGTCCGGCGACGACTCCCAGGACGTTGCCAGCACCGGCTCGAACGGCTCCGTGCTGCCCGGCGGGTTCACGCGCAGCAGCGTCTCGTACATGTTCGCCAGGTACACGATCTCGTTGCCGCCCGATACCCTCGGGTCCCAGCCGGCCGCGTACTCGTTGGCGCATGCAAGTGTCAGTACGTCCGCGACCGGCGCCGACGCCTGTTCGGTCTCCCCGTCTCCCCCGCCTCCGCAGCCCGACGCCAGCATCCCCAGCGCCGAGAATGCCGTTAGCAATGCAGCACTTACGACAACGATGAAGAACGACCGAGACCTGGAGCCTCTCTTGAGCACCATTGACATCCCCCTTCCATCAGACGATGGGCGACCCCTACCGCAGCCGACACGAGCCCGCCGATACCAACGGTCAGTCCGGTCGCCTCAGCCACCCTGGAACGAAAGTAGCCTGTACCGATGACCGGGGACAACGCCCCAAAGGGTCGCGGGACCTCACCCGTTAGGGTGAAGACGCCGCCACAGACGGCAGGGCGCAGAGGCGGACGACCGCTCCGGCGGCAGCATCCGGCGCCGTCGCAAGGCTCAGTCGGCCTCGGTCGAAACGCCGACGGTCGTCTCGGACGCCTCCTGCCGGTAGAAGACACGCACCTGCGCTCCCCCCAGCCGCCGGCGGCGGCTCAAGACGAGTGTCAGGACGAGACAGGCCATGAAGATGCCGGCGACGGTCACGGTCGTCGTCCAGGGAAGCTGCGCCTGGACCTGCAGGCCAAGACGCAGGTACTGCCACACGAGCACAAAGGCAAAGCCGACGAACAGAGCTGCGGCGACCGTGATGAGCGGCAGGTGCAGGAGCTCGAGGCGAGAGGCCGGCGATTCACGATAGAGCTCGCGAGCACGGAAGGGCAGTAGCCCGGCAGCCAGGCAGGTGATCGCGAAGGTGGCCAGACTCAGGACGGTGGCGATGATCGCCAGCCGCGACATGCCCCCAGCCAGGGCGAGAAGGCAGGCGACCAGCGAGATCGCGCTGAAGACCGCGATGGCCCGCCTGGGTGCCCCCGTACGCGGATCGAGGCGACCGAGCCACGCCGGCAGGATGCGATCCCAGCACATCGCGAGGAGCACACGCGACGCAGCCAGGACGTGGTTTGGAGCCCACAGCCAGAACCAGACGTTGATGAGGACGGCGAGGCTGGCCAGCGTGACGATACCCAGCCACGGAGACTGATTGGTCGCGAACAACCGCGGCGCGAGCACCCAGAATGAAGCCGGATCCTTCATCGCCAGATGAGCACTGGCCCCGAACAACTCCTCTCCCACATGGTGGATCGGCAACGGCAGGAAGAAGAGCGCGAACACGACCCCGGCGACCTTGCCGCCGACGATGGCAAGAAGCTGGACCCTGAGGCTCCACGCCTTGCGGATCTCTCCCGCCTGATAGGTGACCCAACCCGGGTAGATGAGGCCGAAGGCCACGATCGGGAGCAATCGGACGACGGCCGTCAGTCCGTCGACACGTCCGCGTCGTTCAAACCCCATCTCGAGAGCCCGGTAGAGGATGGCCTTGTAGCCCGACTGATTGATGCTCAGCGTCGTGAAGGAGAAATAGACGACCAGCAGGACGACAGACACGAGACCGAAAAGAAGCAGCACCCGCTGGACCCTTGCGTAGCGCCGCAGGCCCCACAGGTTCAGCAGCGCCGACCACCCGATGACCACCACGCCCATCAGGATGATCCCGGCGGGGCCGAGGACCCACTGGCCGAACGTGATGAGCGGCTCCCACTCCAGCGCGGTACCCAGGAGCAGCAGGAACGGGCCTACGGCGAAGCGCGACGCGAACCACCCCGAGATGGCCATCCAGAGGGCTCCCCCCACGACCACGCCCGCCATGCTCACGGTCGCGCCGAGTGGTCGGGACAGCAGCCGTGTCTGATAGAGGTAGTCGCCACCGTTGCGAGGCAGCGTCGGGACCAGCAGGGCGTAGACGACGGCTTCAGCGACCGTGAACACGCCGGCGACGAGAATCGCGACGGTCAGACTACCGAGCGGGTAGTAGAACGCGGCTTGTGCCACCAGGATCGTGCCGAACGTGACCGCGATGTTGGTCGTCATGAGACTGTAGATGAACGCGTCGAGCGGTGACCAGACTCGCGGCGGATGCTGGAACTCCCGGAAGCGGACGACGAGACCCGCCGAGGTCATGGGCCCCACCCCCCCGCCGGCGGACGTGCGCGTGGTCGGCGGCTGACGCCTCTGACGATCATTCCACGAGACCGCGCCGCAGAGCGATGGCCACGGCATGTGCCCGGCTGTCGACCTCGAGCTTGCGGTAGAGGTTCCGCAGGTGCGTCTTGATCGTGTCCGGGCTCAGATAGAGCTGCTCGCCGATCTCGCGGTTGGTGCAGCCGGCCGCCAGAAGCTTGAGGATCTCCAGCTCGCGCGGGGTGAGCGAGATGTCGTGGCGGTCCGCGTGCCGCTCGCCATGCACCAGCGCGCCGAGTACATCGGAGCTGAAGTAGTTGCCCCCGGCATGCACCCTGCGGATCGCCGACTCCAGCTCGTCCCGCCCGGCGTGTTTGAGCACATACCCCGCCGCACCGGCCCTCACGGCACCGAGCACCAGAGCATCGTCATCATGCACGGTGAGCACGATCACCTGCGGCGCCGGATGCAACGCGATCAGATCCGGGAGAACGTCGAGACCCTGGCGTCCGGGCAGCTTCAGGTCGAGCAGCACGATGTCCGGGTGACGCGCCGACACGCACGCAAGAGCCGCATCCGCAGTGGAAGCCTCACCGACGATCTCGATGCCCATACAGCGATCCAGCATGTGTCGCAGACCTGTACGCACGACCTCATGGTCGTCCACCAGCACGACCCGGATCGATGCGGAATCATGTCTCTTCATTGCCCACGCCCTCTGGTCGGCCCATCGGAAATGGCAGCAGAGCCTCGACCGTGCTGCCGCACCCCGGTCGTGAGTCCACCCGCAGCGCGCCACCGAGCGACGCCGCGTGCTCCTCCATCATCTTCAGGCCGAAATGGTCACCGCCCTGGTCACCGGGATCGAAGCCGCAGCCGTCGTCCACGACCGTGAGCCTGATGCGCGCCGGTGTGCACGGATCCCCCGACTCGCGCCGCAGCGTCACCGTCACTGCACCGGCTCTCGCATGGCGACGAGCGTTCTGCAGAGCCTCCCGGGCGATCGTGTACACCGCCGCGACCAGCGGCTCTTCCAGGTCATCCACGTCCTCGACGCTCAACTCGACGCACGCGGGCCAGCCCCGCAGGCTCTCATCGACCAGTGCACGCAGAGCGCCCGTAAGGCCGAGGCCGTCGATCACCGGCGGCCGGAGCTCGCGGATTATGGTCCGCGCTTCACGAATGGTCGTGCGCATCAGGAGCGAGGCCTGCTCCAAAGCGGCACTCTGCTCGGCATCGACATCCTGCGCGACCGCCTCCAGCTCATAGAGCGCCGCCACAAGCGTCTGCAGCACGTCGTCGTGGATGGTGTCGGCCACGGCCAGACGCTGCTGAGCGCGCAAGCGCGAGATGCGTTCCAGAAGCAGCCGGCTGCGCTGCTCACTCCTCTCCAGCGTGCGGAAGAGCTGCGCGTTACGGATGGCACCGGCCGCCTGCTCGGCGACCGCTTCTGCACGCGCTACGTCGTCGTCGGTAAAGGTGGTCCGGCGTCCGACAGAGTAGAGCAGCAGAGCTCCCAGAGCACCTCGTTCCGAGCGCAGCGGCACGACGAGCGCAGATCGTAGATCCAGGCGCTCCCGCAGCTCCGATGAGAGGGCGGTGCCCCACTGGAGGTCTTCCACCGCGATACGCCGGGTATGCGTCAGCAGACCGGCGTCGCCCTCATCCTCGAAGACGACGCGCATTCCCATCAGGTCGGCGCCCTGGTCGTCGGAACAGGCCACAGCCACAAGATCACCGCCGGCGTCATCGGCCTCCAGCAACAGGCAGCGCGAATCGCCGGTAGCCTGCGCGGCCGCTCGTGCTATGCGATGGAAGGTCTCAGCCAGATCGAGGCTGCCCGAGATGCCCTTGGCAGCCGCATCCGCACTCTCAAGCACCAGCTCACGAGCCTGACTGGCCTCGCTGAGAACAGCTCCCCCAAGGCTTAGACCGAGAGCATCGGCGATCACCGGCACGACCTGCAGAGACGTCGCGTCCGGTTCAAGACGGGAGCGCCAGCTGGCCACGAGGAAGCCGCGCAGGATATGGCCGGTGAAGATCGACTGGATGAGTACGCTCCTGGTGGCCCGGCAACAGACCGCCCGCAGTGCGGTCGGCAAGCTGCGGACATCCCCACCGCTCACGAGCCGTTGACTCGGCTGCGTCAGCAAGGCAGTGAGAGTGGGCTCCTTGAGATCGAGGCCCGGATACGGGTAGCCCCGCCTGCGCGTCGGTCCAAGGACCGACGCCAATGCCCCTCGACCGCCGCGCAGCGTGAACAACGCCACGGTCTCGCACTGCAGGATGTCCGCGAGGAGCGGCAGCACCCTCCGGGCCGACGCGTCCTGCCCCCACCCCTCGTTCAACGCGGCCAGCACGGCCGACATGAGTCCGTCTCTGCGATCGGTAGCCGCGCCGACGCGGGGTGTCGACCCGCCTTCCGTGTCGGCGGGGACCTTGATCGCACGCCCGTCCTCACCACCCGCGTCGTGCGATGCCTGTGGCAGCATGTTCGCCGGTCCCGCGTACGGCGTCACGACCGCCCGCCTGGGCACCCTGCGAAAGCGCATCCCCTTCGTCATGCCTGACGGGCCCCTCTCATCAGTATCATCGACGGTACTGCCTTCAGCGGACACGACCCCCTGTCTCGATTATAGAGGCATGTACCGGCACGTCGGGCGACCCCGAGTCACGTCGGTCCAGTCTGGACTGCCCGCGACGGACTGTGGACAGGACATGCTTATGTGAGATACGAAGGTACAGCACAACGAGACGCGTGTCGTGCGCTCACGAGCCGATGGAGAAACGGCACTCTCGTGCGGGCGATGATCATCCGGACAGACGGATCGGCGTCCGGCCACCCAGAAGGAGGGGCATGGCCGACCACAGTCGACGATCCGGGGGAGCCGCGCACGCCGGAGCAGCTGAGTATGGACGTCGCCGGCCGCTGCAGCCGTTCCGCTCGGACTTCCGCTCTCGACCCCCGAGTCGCTGCTGCTCGACGAAGACCTCTACCACCACGTCTGCAACCTGATGCGCGCCGCCGACGTCTCGCACGAAGCCATGGCGCTCGACGCCATCGACGAGGTCGGCCCCGGCGGTCACTTCCTGGCCGCCCGTCACACCCGCACGCACATGAAAGACGCCGTCGTACGCGGCCTCGCCCACCAGCCGGCCGACACGGGGCTCGGCCACCGCGACCCGCTCGAGGTCGCCCGCCAGCGGACGGAAGCGATCCTCAACGAGTACGAGCCGCGACGTCTGCCGCAGGACCTGCGCGCCGAGCTGGCCGCCGTCGTCGCGGCGCTCGACGCCGAACAGGGTGGACGGTGAGGCCGCCTGCAGTCCACATGCCACGCGCCTGCCGCGACCGCGCCAGGCGGACCCGACCGCCGACCGATAGTCGTGATGTCCGCCGTTCGGCCGGCATGAGCGGCGCGCCCCGGCCAGGACGATGAGCCGCACCTCTCGGGCAGCCTCGTGAGCGGCGCGCCAAAGGCGGTGCAATGAGCGGCGCGCCATTCTGGTTCTGGGTGCTGATCGCCTTCGGCGTGGCCGCTGCCTGGGGCTTCACCGTGGTCCTCAACAAGCGCACCCTGCAGTACGTGGACCCCTTCGCCCTCAACATGATCATGCGCGTACCCACCATCGTGCTGCTGGCCATCGTCGCCAGCATCCTCACCGTGACCGGAGCGTGGGACCTGGGCTTCGACATGACGTGGCCGGCGTTCGGCTACATCACCCTCTCGGCGGTGGTCACGTGGCTCATCGCCTTCAACAGCTACTACCTCGTGCTGCGGCTGGGCCAGCTGGGCGTGGTGACGCCGATCATGGCCACCGACCCGCTGTTCACCGCCGTGTTCGCCGTCATCCTGCTGGGCAGCGGCCTGGGGACCCTGGTGATCATCGGCCTGGTGGTGTCCACGGGCGGTGTCGTGCTGCTCTCGCACTGGATGGAGGCCTCGTCGTCGCCGACGATCGAGCCGCCGGTGGGCGGCGACGCGGTGCCGGCGACCGGCCTGGAGGGCGCGGCGGCGGCGCCCGACGGCGCCGCGCCTCTGCGCGGCCGCGACACGCCGGCGGTCATGGCCTCGGCGACGGTCGGCAAGTCGGCCGCCCGGCTGCGTGCGGAGGTGATCGGCCTGGCCCTGGTGGCCGCCGCCGGCTGGGGGCTGGGGCCGGTGGTGATCGAGATGGCGACCCGGTCGCTGGGCGGCGCCAGCGTCACGATGATGCTGCAGAGCCAGGGGATGGGCCTGCTGATGCTGCTGCCCATCGTCTGGCGGCGCCATCGCATCGCCGTGCGCCGCCTGCTGCGCAGCGAGCGCCGCCTGGTCGTCCGGCTCATCCTCGTCACGAGCGTGCTCGAGATGATCTTCGCCGTCTTCTACTACATCCTGATCGACGAGATCGGCGCCGTGCTCACCGTGCTGATCATCGCCTCGTCACCGGTCTTCGCCATCCTCGGCGGCATGTGGCTGCTGGGCGAGCGCTACGGCTGGAAGCTGGCCATCGGCGCGATCGTCACCATCGCCGGCGTGGCGATCGCCACCCTGCAGGGGATGTGAGGCGCGGGCTTGCGCTCGTGTCAGGAACGCGGACGGCGGACCTGAACGCGGTCACGCTCACCGATTCCCGAGTTCCCCTTCCCTGGACAGCTTGGCGATCAGATCCTCCAGAGACAACACGACGGCGTGCAGTCCGGCGCCGCTCACCGGCAACGGCCGAACGGCATCGCCCGACACGATGAAGTTATCGCCCTGCGAGTAGGCGCGCCGGAACGCGGCAAGGCCGCCCAGATCGGCGGTATGGGCACGCGACCACTTGCACTCGATGGCAACGGGATCCCGACCGGGACGAGCGATGACGTAGTCGACTTCATGACCCCGCTTGTCGCGCCAGTAGTGCAGGCGATCGAGGTCAAGCCGGGCGAGGAGCTCGTTCAGCACGAGGTGCTCCCAGAGGCCGCCGAGATCCTCGGTCCGCAGATCCCTCCAGCCTCTGTAGTGAGCCACGAAGCCCGTATCGAAGCCGTAGACACGAGGCGCGGCGACGATCTCGGCGGCGCGTCGCGTCGTGAAGGGTCGGACCACGGTAGCCACGTGCGTCGCTTCCAGGATCGCCAGGTACTTGGCTATCGTCGGCCTGCTGACCTCGCAGGCGGCCGCGAAGCGCGAGGCTTCGAACACGCCCCCACTGTCCACCAGCAGCAACTCCACGAAACGGCGGAACGGCCCGTACTGCTCGACGGGGAACAGCTCCTGGACATCCCTGGCCCAGAAAGAATCCATCCACTCGCTGAAGGCGGCGGCCGGTTGCGGCGCAAGGAAGTGCTCGGGAAGGCCCCCGGCAGCCAATCGATGCCGGAGATCGGTGCTGCCAAACGGAGCCAGGTCCGGCAGCACCAGCGGTCGCAGGTGTAGCTCGAACTTCCGCCCGGTGAGAGAGTCGCGGAACTTACGTGAGGCCGAGATCCGCGACGAGCCCGTGGCGACGACGCGGACGTCGGGGAAGTGATCGGCCGCGTTCTTCAGCACTCCGCTGGGATCATCGAGCCGATGCACCTCGTCGAGAACGACACGTCTGCCCCGCAAGGCAGCGAGGAACGTCATGGGGTCCTGCAGACTGGAGCGCACGGCGAGCTCATCGCAATCGAAGTACTCCACGTCGGCAAGCGACGTGGTCAGACACGTCTTGCCGACCCGCCGCACGCCGGTCAGCCAGACGATCGTGCGCAGCCGCCAAAGCCGCTCGATGCGTTCTATCCAGTACTCACGCCGTACCATATGCAGCCATGATTGCATATAGTGTCACCAAACGCAATTCGATCTGCGTTCGGTCTCGGCCGAGCGCGCCATCGCCCCATCACGCCATCGCACCGAAGCCGCAGAGCCGGCTTCAGCCGGCCTCCCCCGCGACCGGTCGTGTCAGGAGCGCGGCCGCCGGATCCGCACGCGGTCGTTTCATGGGCGCGATCGCCGGACCTGCACGCCCTTCGGCATGGAGACGCCGATCGCCTTGCGCAGCTGCCGCGAGACGTAGTCGGGCTCGCGGCCGGCCGCCTCGGCGTCCTCGCAGCGCTTGATCGCCCGCCGCACGGCCAGCGCGCCGACATAGCGCACCGGCTCCATCGGCAGCCAGGTGGGCGGCTCCGAGACCAGCGGATGAGTCGCGTACTCGTCCTCGATCCCCAGCGCCAGCGACGCCAGCGTGCGACCGATGAAGTGCGACGGGCCCACGCCGTTGCCGGAGTAGCCGGCGGCGTAGTGGATGTTCCCCTGCTTGCCGAGCGAGCCCACCCACGGCATCCCGTGCTGGGCGCGGTCCACCGGCCCCGCCCAACGCCAGCGGATACCCACACCGCGCATCGCCGGGATCATGCCGGACAGGTCGCCGGCGATCTCCAGCGCCTCGCGCTCGTCGTGGAAGTGCTGCGGGATGATCGAGCCAGCGAAGCCCAGGCGCCCGCCGCCGCGGCCGAACACCATGCGGTCGTCGTAGGTCCGCTGGCCGTAGTGGACGGTCGTGCGGGCGTCGGCGAAGGGCCGGCCCTGCTGCCAGCCGATGGCGTCCAGACGCTCGGAGCAGCGCTCCGTCGCCAGGACGTTGGCTGGGATGATGAACAGCGTCCGGCGCAGCTCGGGCACGCCGGCCAGCCACGAGGCCATGCCCAGCACCACCCGGTCGGCGACCACCGTGCCGCCGGTGGTCTCGACGATGGCCGGCCGGGTACGCGAGAAGCGCGTCATCGGGCTCATCTCGTAGACCTTGACGCCGGCCTCGATGGCCAGGCGCCGCAGGCCACGGGCCAGCAGCGCCGGCTGGACGCTGCCGACGTGCCTGGTCTCCAGCGCGCCGGTGGCCTGCGGGCACCCGGAGACGGCGCGCGCCTCCTCGGCCGAGAGCATCCTGAAGTGGTCGCCGAGTCCGAGCCGGCGCGAGACCGGGATCAGGTCGCCCCAGTGACCCAGGTGCGCCTCGCAGGTGGCCACAGACAGGCCTCCGTTGAGGGCGTAGCTGCAGTCGATGCCGCCCTCCGCGACCGTCCGGCCGATGTCGTCGAGGCCGTCGCTGGACGCTCCCACCAGCCAGACCGCGGCCTCTTCTCCGAAGCGCTCGACGAGCGTCGGCAGGTCGCCCTCGAAGCCGTTCACCCAGCCGCCGTTGCGGCCGGCGGCGCCGGCGCCGCAGAACTCGCGCTCCAGCAGCACGACCTCCGCCTGAGGGGCCAGCCGCTTGATGTGCAGCGCGCTCCACAGCCCGGTGAAGCCGCCGCCGACGATGCAGACATCGGCCTCGACCTGGGCGGTGAGCGGTGTCACCTGCTCCGGCGGCCGCCAGCGCGGGTCGCCGTCGAACCAGTACACCGCCGCCGCCGGACCGCCGCCCTGCTCACGCATCGCCCTCATGTCTCGTCCTTTCGCTATCGTCACCCGGGCGGCAGGACACGCGTCCCTGCTCCGCCCGGACCTGGTGCCACGTCAGAGCGCCGTCACGAGCCGGCCATGGAGCCGGCGTCCACGCAGTCGGCCAGCTCGCGCAGCTGCGCCTCGCTCAGCAGCGGGCCGCGCTCCTCGGCGTCGGCCGCGATCTGCCGCACGCGAGCCTTCGCCCTCTCGACCTCGTCGACCCCGCCGTCCTTCCAGTGCTGCCACGACCGGCGATCGGCGATCGTCGGCAGGAACAGCTCGCCGGCCCGCAGGCGACGGCGGGTGTCCTTCTCCTTGAGATACTCGCCACCGTGACCGATGCGCTCCATCATCTCCAGCTGGATGGTCTCGGGGGAGACCTCCACCCCCTGAAGGGTCCGCGTGATCATCTGGGCGATCTCGTCGTCGATGACGATCTGGGGGATGCTCATGAGGCCGGCCCCCTGCAGCTGGCCGATGCCGCCGGTCATCAGGTCGGGCGTCGTGGAAGCGACCGTCAGGCCCTTCAGGGCCTTCTCGTAGGCCGCCTGCACGCCCGCGTACTTGGCATCGGTGCCCAGGGCCGGCGCCAGGCAGGGCACGCCGAGGTGGTGGGCGACCTCGACGCAGGCGGCCGCCATCAGGCCGGTCTCGAGGGCGCCGAACGAGTACGTGGTCTGATGCATGTCGAGCAGCGCCGTGCCGGCGCCCATGATCAGCGGCGCGCCGGGCGCCCGCAGCTGGATGGCGGTCATCGCGCCGAGGAACTCGGCGATGTTCATCGTGACGGCACCGGCCACCGTCAGCGGCGCCGTGGCCCCCGCGATGGGCATCGGGTAGACGACGACCGGCATGCCGAGCGCCGCCATGTCGGTGGAAGCATCGAGCAGCTCGCCGTGGGCCAGCAGCGGCGAGGCGGTGCAGCAGACGAGGCTCACCCGCGGGCGGGTACGCAGGTCGCCGCCGGCCACCTCGCTCATGGCCGTCAGGGCCGGTACCTGCGAGCGCGTCTCGATCTCGTGCTGCACGTGCTTGCCCGTGTGCTGCAGGATGATCGCCAGCTCCTCGAAGAGCCGCCGGCGCTCGGGGATGTCCGAAGCCCCGCAGAGCTCCCACACGATGTCGACCGACGGCATGGCGTCGAGCACCACGGTGCCGAGACGCAGATCGGCGGCCGTGCCGAGCCGTCGCTCGCCGCTGTCCATGTCCAGGGTCTCGGTCGGCGAGCCGGAGTTGGTGAAGTGCATGACGCCGTCGTCGAGGACGCAGTCGTCGTCCGGCGTCATCCCTCCGAGCACGACCCGGCGCGGACAGCGGCTCAGCGCGTCGCGGACCAGATCGGCCGGGATGAACGCCTCGCCCGCCGCGCGATCGACGCGCGCCCCCGCCTCGCCCAGCGCCTCCAGGGCATCGCTGGGACCGAAGCGCATACCGACCCGCTCCAGCAGCTCCAGGGCCGCGTCGACGATCCGCTCGCGCTCCTCACGGCTGGTCCACTCGACTCGCGTCCGCATGACCCCTCCCGTCAGCTATACGAGCTCTGCCGCCTCCCGATCGGCGGCCGCCAGGATGCGGTCCAGCTCGGCCAGCACGTCGTCGGGCAGCGGCGCCGGCACATGCTCGCGGGCCAGCCGCCGGTACTCCTCCAGGGCGGCGGCGGCCGGCGCCGCCGGGTGCACACCGCCGCTGGCCCTGGTCGCCCGATCGTCCAGGTCGGCCGCGCCCACGGCTCGTGAGCCGGCCGTCGTCGCGCCGGCCGCTTCGCCGCCGGCCGGCCGCACCCAGGGCGGAAAACGCAGATCGCGCAGCCGCCCTCGTGTGTGCCGGTGCTTGAGGAAGTGGCCGCGCGGACCGACCTCGCGGATCACGTCCAGCGCCAGATCCGCCGGGTCGAACTGGAACATCCCCGGCATGCCCGACGCGCCGAGCTCGGCGGCAACGTCGATCAGCGTCTCGTGCTGCAGGATGAGCTGCTCCGGATAGAGGATCGTGCTGCCGCCGGTGAGGCCGAGGTAGCCGCAGATCTCGCCGCCGCACAGGACGCTGAGCGCGGCGCCGAGGCCGGCGTTGCGGCCGGCCAGCCAGCCGACGGCGGCGTCGTCGGTATCGAGCCCACCGCCGGCGATGCTCGGCACGCCCCAAGCGTGCGCCAGCTCGACGGCCATCCAGCCGACCGGCAGCGGCACCTCGCTGATGTAGCCGCCGCTGTACGGATCGACCACAGAGACCAGCACCGAATGGAAGACCGGCGCCCCGGGTGCCGCGAGCTGGGCGATGACGAGACCGCTCACGACCTCGGCATCGCCCTGCACAAGCGCCCCCAGAGTCGTCGCCGGCGCCACCGTGCCCATCGTCGTCATGGCCATGAAGCTGAACGGTATGCCGGCCTCTGCGTAGGCGATGGCACACTCCAGCCCGTGCTCATCGTGAGCCAGCGGGCTGATGGTGCAGATGTTGGCGCAGACCGGCGGGCGCGCGCGGAGCGCGGCGTCGCTGCCGCGCACGGCCCTCGCCATCTCGACGACGTACGGGGCGAGGGCCGGCCGCACGGTGGTGCCGCCGCGCACGTGCTTGAGCGTGTTCGTGAGGCCGGCGTGGCACTCGTAGAGCGGCGCCGCGATGCCGTGGTCCTGGGCGCTCACCGGCGGCCAGAAGAAGGCCAGCAGCGGCAGCGCATCGCAGACGCGGGCCATCTGGGCCACGTCGGCCTTGCGAGAGGCTCGCAAGGCGCGCGTCTCAGGATCCACCACATGCACGCCGACGCCCTCGGTGGCAACGTAGCTGTGCTCCCCGTCGAGCACCAGGTCGAAGCGCTCCTCGCGGCCGGCCAGCAGCAACGAGCGCGGCGCCGTGGCCATGGCCCTCTCCACCAGGTCGGCCGGGATGCGCACCACGGCGTCGGCGCCGACACGGGCGCCGTTGTCGCCGAGCAGCTCGCGGGCCCGCGCCGAGGGCACGTGCACGCCGACCTCTTCCAGCACGGTCAGCGTCGCCTCCTGCAAAGCCGCCAGCTGCGCATCCTCGAGCACGCGCAACCCCCGTCGCTGCGGCAGCGGCACGATGTCCGGCGTCACCGACGCGCCGGACATCACGCCGCCCCCGTGGCCGGCGGACGGCCCTGTGTGTCACCCATCAGACGCCCAGCACCCGTTTCACGGCCTTGGCCATCACGGACGGCCGCCCGCTGTGCGCCTCGGTGCGGTCGGCCCGGGCGAGCAGCCTCATCGACGTGCTCACGCCGAGCCAGCGCAGCGGCTCCGGCTCCCAGAGCGGGTTGCGATGACCGACCAGCGGCAGACGCACCAGCTCGCTCTGCCGTCCGGTGAGCAGGTCGGCGAGGATGCGGCCGAAGAGGTTCGAGGTGGCGACGCCGTCGCCCACATACCCTCCGGCCCAGGCGATGCCGGTGGTGGCGTCGACGCCGACCGACGGCTGCCAGTCGCGCGGTATGGCCAGCGGGCCGCCCCAGCGATGCGTGACCGGCACGTCGCCGAGAGCCGGGAAGAAGCAGCGCAGAACGCCGCGCAGCTTCTCGAAGACCTCCGGCATCTCCTCGAAGCGTCGGTTCACGGTGGAACCGAAGTGGTAGGGAGCGCCACGACCGCCGATGGCGATACGCCCGTCGGGAGTGCGGGCCGCGTAGATGTACAGATGGCGGCCGTCGCCGAGCGTGGCCCGGTCGCTCCAGCCGACCTCGTCCCAGAACCGGTCGGGCAACGGCTCGGTGGCGATCATCAGCGAGTAGATCGGGATGAAGCGCCGCGCGTGCCCCGAGAATCCGGTCGTGTAGCCCTCGGTGGCGCGCACCAGGTAGCGGGCCCGCACGCGCCCGCCGGCGCACTCGACCAGGCCGGGGCCGAAGCCGCGGACCAGCGTGCCTTCGTAGACGGTCACGCCGAGCCGCTCGATGACCTCAGCAAGGCCACGCGCCAAGCCGGCAGGGTGGACCACGGCGCTCTGCGACGTGTAGCTGGCGCCGAGGCAACCCGCGACGCGCACCTGCTGCGCCGCCTCCTCGGCATCGAGCCAGCGGACCAGGTCGCCGAATCCCCAGGAGGCGTAGTACGGCGGCTCCTCCGCGACCCGCTCGAGCTGCTCGGGCCCGGTCGCCAGGGACAGGAGACCGCCCTTGTGGAAATGGGCCTCGATGCCCTCCTCGGCGGTCACGCGACCGACTTCGTCGACCGTCTGGTACATGGCACGCTGAGTGGCGACCGCCCGCTCGCGGTCCGACTGCTCGGCCAGCGTCTCCAGCGAGACCGGCAGGTAGGGGTGGCACCAGCCGCCGTTGCGCCCCGAGGCACCCCAGCCGGCGACCTCGCGCTCCAGCACCACGATGCGCAGCGCCGGATCGGCCTTCTTGAGGTAGTAGGACGTCCAGAGGCCGGTGAAGCCGCCGCCGATGACAGCGACGTCGCAGTCGATGTCCTCGGCGAGCGCCGGCCGCGGCACCAGCGGCTGTGGCAGCGTGGCGAACCAGATGCCGGGACCGCCGCGCTCGCGGCCGCCTGTCGTGGCCGTCGTGTCGCTCACATCACCCTCCCTGCCCCTCGCTCCCCCACCGCTTCACCGCCCGATGAGCCGCAGCACCGCGTCGGCACGCGGCGACGGCTTCCCGGTGCGCTGCTCTTCAGTGTCGGCGCCGGCCATCATGCGGGTGGCGAAGTTGACCGCCAGCCAACGCAGCGGCTCCGGCTCCCAGCGCCGCGAACGGTGCTGCACCCACGGCAGGCCGACGATGTCGGTCCGGCGGCCGGCGATGAGGTCGGCGAGCGTGCGGCCGGCCAGATTGCTGGTCGCGACGCCATCGCCCACATAGCCGCCGGCCCATCCGAGGCCGCGACCGGGATCGAACGTGACGCCCGTGTACCAGTCGCGCGGGATGCCGATGGGCCCGCCCCAGCGGTGCGTGATGCGCGCCCCGCGAGCGGCCGGGAACAGCTCGAGGATGATCCGGTGCAGCGACTCGAAGACCTCCGGCTCGTACTCGAAGCGGTCGCTGAGCGCCGAGCCGAAGTGGTACGGGGCGCCGCGGCCACCGAGTGCGATGCGGCCGTCGGCGGTGCGTGACGCGTAGATGATGAGGTGGCGGCCGTCGTTGAATGTCGCCCGGCCGCCCCAGCCGATCTCCGCCCATGCCTCGTTGGAGAGCGGCTCGGTGGCGACCATCAGCGAGTACATGGGCAGCACGTCGCGGTGGTGGCCGGGCGCGCCGGCCGTGTAGCCCTCGGTGGCCAGCACGACGACCGGCGCCCGGACCGTGCCGCAGGCCGTCTCGACGCACCCCGGACCGGCCGCCGAGGCGCCGGCGAACGAGAGCACCGGCGTGCGCTCGTAGATGGTGATCCCGCGCCGCTCGGCCGCCTCCGCCAGCCCGCGCGCCAGGCGGGCCGGATCGACGCACGCGCATTCCGGCGTGTACAGGCCGCCGAGCGTGCCGGCGACGCGGATGTGCTCGTCGGCGGCGTCCTTCTCGACCCAGCGGAACTGCTCGCCGAACCCCCACGACTCGTACCAGGCGGCCTCTTCCTTGAGCGACACGACGTGCGCCGGGGTGGTAGCCGCCGTGAGGCAGCCGCCCTTGTGGAAGCCGCAGTCGATGTCCTCCGCTGCGGCCACACGGCCGATCTCGTCGACGGTACGGAACATCTCGCGCTGCATCGCGACGGCGGCATCGCGGCCGGCGTGGCGGGCCATCTTCTCGTAGGAGGCGGCGAAAGCCCAGGAGCACCAGGCGCCGTTGCGGCCCGAGGCGCCGAAGCCGGCGATCTCGCGCTCCAGCACGGCGATGCGCAGGGCCGGGTCGGCAGCGGCCAGATAGTACGCCGTCCACAGGCCGGTGTAGCCGGCGCCGATGACGGCCACATCGACATCGAGGTCACCGGGCAGGGCGGCTCGGGGCTGGAGCGATCCGGGCACGCCGTCGAGCCACAGGCTGCGCGAGCGGTAGTACTTCTCGAGTGACGTCATGTGCCCCCATCCCCTCCATGTCGTGACATCCCCGCGGCCGCGGACCCATCTTCCCGCAGCGCCGCGCCGCTGCCAAGTCCGTGGGGCAGGATTGCAGGAGTTCCGCCCGGATCGCAGGGGTTCCGCTTGACTCTCTCGCGGGGCAGGCAGGATGCTTGGAAGTCCAGTCCCGGCGTTCATTCCACCTGTCGCGCGCAGCCTCCCGACACCGAGAGCCGGGCGCGCTACGCGGGACGACCGGCGGTCCGCCGCCGGGACCTCAGCGAACGCCGCTGCCCAGCGCAGAAGGAGCATGCATGACACGTGCCATCGAGGTCGAGGAGCTCGTCAAGACGTACAAGGGAAGCCGGCGCGTGCCGGCCGTCCGCGCCCTGGACGGCCTGAGCTTCTCGGTCGAGCCGGGCACCGTCTTCGGCCTGCTCGGTCCCAACGNNCCCAACGGCGCCGGCAAGTCGACGGCGGTCAAGATCCTCACCACGCTGTCCCGCCCGGACTCCGGCACCGCCCGGGTCGGCGGCTTCGATGTGCTGCGTGAGTCCCAGAAGGTGCGCCGGGTCATCGGCGCCGTGGCCCAGAAGTCGGGCGTCGACCGCGACGCCACCGGTCGCGAGAACGTCATGCTGCAGGGTCGCCTGTACGGTATGGAGATCGGCGAGCTGAAGCAACGGTCACACGAGCTGTTGACCGCCTTCGGGCTCGCCGAGGCGGCCGACCGCGTGGTCCGCACGTACTCCGGCGGCATGCAGCGACGGCTCGATGTGGCCATCGGCCTCGTGCACCGCCCGCAGGTGCTCTTCCTCGACGAGCCGACGACCGGACTGGACCCGGAGGCGCGCTCCGAGATGTGGAAGGAGATCTCGGCCCTCGCCCGTCAGGGCCTGACGATCCTCCTCACGACACATTACCTGGAGGAGGCCGACCATCTGGCCAAGCGGCTGGCGATCGTGGACCACGGCCGCGTCGTCGCGGAGGGCGCGCCGACCGAGCTCAAGTCCCAGATGCGCGGCGACGCGGTGCACGTCTCGCTCTGCGAGACCGCCGGCGACGATGCCGGCCGCGACGCGACCGTCCGTGACGCGCTGGCCCCGGTGACGGCCGTGCGCGACGTGATGATCGACGGCTGCCAGTTACACGCCCGGGCCGACGACGGCGCCCGGGCGGTACCGGCCGTCCTGCAGGCGCTCGAGGCGCGCGGCGTGGCGGTGACCGCCGTCACCGTCGCCCGCCCCTCGCTCGACGACGTCTACCTGCGCCACACCGGACGCAGCTTCGCGGCGGCCGACACCGAGGGCGAGACCGGCCTGAAGAAGGAAGGAGCCCGCCGATGACCGCGCTGGCCCACAGCTGGTACATGACGGTGCGCCACATCCGGGCGCTGCTGCGGCAGCCGTGGTGGATCGCCATCTCGCTCGTGCAGCCGATCATCTGGCTGCTGCTCTTCGGGGCCCTGTTCCGGCGCATCGTCGAGCTGCCCGGCTTCGAGACCGAGTCGTACATCACGTTCCTCACGCCCGGCATCGTGATCATGAGCGCCATGTTCTCCGGCGGCTGGAGCGGCATGGGGCTGCTCGAAGACATCGACCGCGGCGTCGTCGACCGGCTGCTGGTGACGCCGATGAGCCGCGGCCCGATCATGGTCGGCCGCCTCATCCAGCAGGCGCTGCTGAGCGCCATCCAGTCACTGATCCTGGTGGGGCTGGCGCTCCTCCTGGGGGCCGACTACCCGGGCGGCGTCGGCGGCGTGGTGATCCTGATCGTCGCCGGGTCGCTGCTGAGCATCTCGTTCGGCGCCCTCTCTAGCGGCCTGGGCCTGCTGGTGCGGCGCGAAGAGACGCTGATAGCGGCCATCAACTTCATCCTGCTGCCGCTGACCTTCCTCTCCTCGGCGTTCCTGCAGATGAGCCTGGCGCCCGAGTGGATCCAGACGGTCGCCAAGTACAACCCCACCGACTGGGCGATCCGGGTCGGCCGCAGCGCGCTGAGCGCCGACCCCGACTGGAACCTCATCCTCTCGCGCGGCGGCTTCCTGCTGGCCTTCACGATCGTCGCGATCTGGCTGGCCCTGCGCGCGTTCCGCGTGTATCAGCGCTCCGTCTGATCTGCGGGCCCGCGACCGTCGGCGTAGCCCAGTGCCGGCCGCCGGTCTTCGCCACGCGCCGTGGTCGGGCGGCCGCTCACGTGCGCGGCCTGCCGGAGACCTCGCGGCGCCGTCGCCGGCGGCGCCGCACGCCTTCAGTCCGCCGAGATGTGCTCGCGGATGCGATGCTCGAGCGCGCTGTGCTGGGTGTCCGTGATCCCGGCGATCATCTCGGGGTGCTCGTCACGGATGTGCTCGAGCATCATGTTCTCGACCTTGCGCGGCTTGTCCGCCTCGGCGACGAACGGACACGACTCGAGTCCGAGGTCCTTGCAGGCGACGTGCATCATGGTGGCTGCCCTCCCACTCCGGTCGACCCCTGTGCACACCTGACGTACGTATTCCCGAAACACGAGCCGGCAAACGGCTCCCGGGAGCCACGGTGGCTCGTTGCGCGGCAACGACGACCGGGGCCGCGGTGCTGAGACCGAGGCGGGGGTAAGACGATCGAGGCCGGGGTAGTGTGAGCGAGGCCCGGGTACTGCAGGCGCCACGAGACGGCGATCCGCCGGCTGCGACCGGTCCGCCGGCGACGCGGCCGCTCAGGCGCCGCCGAGATAGCGGAAGGCCACCATCGTGATGTCGTCGGACTGCTCGGCGCCTTCGGCGTGGCGGGCCACGGCGGCGAGCACGGCGTCGATGATCCCGGCGCAGTCTTCGCCGCCCGCCCGGGCCAGCTCTTCGGCGAGGCGCTCCTCGCCGAAGACGTGCCCGGCGACGTCCATGGCCTCGCTGACGCCGTCGGTGTACAGGAACAGCGCGTCGCCCGCGCGCAGACGCACCTCGGCCTCGTCGTATACGGCCGCCTCGGCGATGCCCAGGGCGACCCCCCGGATGCGCGGCACCTGCGTCACCGTACCGGCCGCGTCGATGACGAACGGCAGGTTGTGACCGGCGCTGGCGCAGCGGACCACGCCGGTGCGCAGATCGGCGACGGCCAGGAACATGGTGACGAACATGCACGCGTCGTTGTCGGCGGCCAGCTCCACGTTGACCTTGGCGGCGACCTCCGCCGGGCCGCCGCCCTCGCGTGCGAACGAGCGCACGTACGAGCGGGCGCCGGCCATGAGCAGCGCCGCCGGCACGCCCTTGCCGGAGACGTCGGCGATCGCCAGGCAGAGGTGATCGTCGTCGAGCAGGAAGAAGTCGTAGAAGTCGCCGCCCACCTCACGCGCCGGGTCGAGCACCGCGTGCAGGTCGAGGTCCTCGCGCCCCGGGAACGGCGGGAAGGCCCGCGGCACGAGGCTCATCTGGATGTCCGCCGCGATGCGCAGCTCGCTCTCGATGCGCTCCCGCTCGGCGGTGGTCTCGCGCAGCTCCTCGATGTGCCGTTGCAGGTCGTCGCGCATGCGACCGAACGAGTCGGTGAGGTGGGCGACCTCGTCGCGCCCCTTCGCCTTCGGCAGCGGGGCGTCCAGGTCGCCCTCCGCCAGCGTCTGCGTGGCCGCATCAAGCGCGTGCAGCGGCCGCGTGATCGTCCGCGCCGTGAGCCACACCACGAGCACCAGCGCCGCCACGCCGGCGAACGAGATCATCCACTGGATCCGGCTCAGTGCCACCAGGTCGCCCTGGATCTCGGTCTCTGCGTACACGATGCCGAGCGACCAGCCGGTGGTGGGGATCGGCGTGAAGGCGAGGTACGACGGCTCGCTCGGCGTGAGCCCTTCGAGGCCGTCGAACGCGGTGAAGCCGGTCTCGCCGTGGATCATCTGCCGCCCGATGGCGCGCAGACGACGGTCGCCACGCGCCTCGGCGACGCTGAAGATGGACTCGTTCATCAGCATCCGCCGCCCCGGATGCGCGATGAAGGTGCCGTTCTGACCGATGAGGAAGGCGTAGCCCGTCTCGCCGAGGTCCAGGCCCTCGAGCAGGTCGGTGAGCCAGTTGAGCGAGACGTCGCCGGTGACCACCGCCGAGACCGGCGGGCCGCCGGCGAGACGCAGCGGCAGCGCATAGGTGGCGGTGACCATGTCGGCGCCGCCTTCGTCGTAGTACGGGTCGGTCCAGACCGCCTCCTCCATCTGATAGGGAAGCTGGAACCAGTCGCCGACCTCGTAGGCTCGCCCGTCGCGACCGAGGTCCTTGATCCGCACCTCGTCGCCGTCCATGAACGCGTAGGGGGCCAGGTGCCCGTACGCCGCCGGGTCGTAGCCGATCGCGGCGCCCACCAGGGCCGGGTTCCTGCCCACCGTGCGCCGCAGCAGCAGCCTGGCGCGCCGCGCGTCCGGTGGCAGCCCTTCCACCGAGAGCGCCAGGCCCTGCACGATCTCCTCGACGCTGTTCTCCACGGTCTCGATGCGGTTGGCCGTGGCCTGCAGCGTCTGGGTGATCTCCGCCCGCTGGCGGCGCTCCAGCATGTGGCCCGCCGCCACGTAGGTGTACACGCTGATCCCCACCAGCACCGCCGCGGCGCCCAGCACCACCAGCAGCGTCATGCGCCAGGCGATGCTCAGGTCACGGAGCATCGCGCGCCTCCGGGGCCACCAGCACGTCGTACTCCGGCGCGTCCGCGAGCTGCCCCTCGCCGGTCATGCTGGCTCGCGTCCGCTCGTAGTCGTCGCGCGCCAGCCTGCCCGGCCGCCACGCGTCGCCGTCGCCGTCGCCGGGGAAGATGGACGCGAGGATGTGCTCGAGCATCCAGCGCTGGTGCACCCGGTTGGTCGGCACGTGCGCTCCGCGCGTCTCGCGCAGCACGATGTCCAGCGCCTCATCGGGATGGTCGCGGCAGTAGCGCCAGCCCTCCATGGTGGCCGCCGCGAAGCGACGGCACAGTCCGGGCCTCTCGCGCTGCGTGGAGGCGAGCGCATAGACGCCGTCCTCGGGGAAGTCGAAGCCGGCCTTGCGCAAGCTGATGGTGGTCAGCTCCCTCCGGTCCACGCCGGACTCGATGATCGTGTGGTACTCGTTGTACTCCATGGCCGCGCAGGCATCGGCGCCGCCGCGCAGGAAGAGGCTGACGGTGTAGTACTGCGGCAGTAGCTCGGGCTCGACGCCGGCGGCGTCGAAGAAGTCGAGGTACGCCGAGCGGAAGCTGGTGCCCCACAGGCTCACGCGCGAGCCGTCGAGATCGTCGCGGTCCTTGACCACATCGCGGTGTGCGACGAGCAGCAGGTTCGAGCGGTTGACGACCTGACAGACGTTGACGATCGGCGCACCTTCGCCGTACGCCTCCAGAGCACCGGTGAGGAACGAGGTGGCGAAGTCGGCCTTCCCGTCCCGCAGAGAGGCGAGCGGATCGATGGCCGGACCGCCGGCCACGACCTCCACATCGAGGCCGTGCTCACGGTAGATGCCCTTCTCGGCGGCCAGGTAGTAGCCGGCGAACTGCGCCTGCGGCTCCCACTGCAGGATCAACCGTACCGGCGTGGCGCCGGCGTCTCCGGCGGCGGGATGAGCGCCGGGCCAGGCGCCGAGCGACAGCCCGGCCAGTGCGCACACCACGATGGCGAGCAGCGCCGGAAGGACGCGCCTCATCGGCAGTCTTCCTCGAGTCCCAGGCCCACTCCGTACCTCCCGCGCCCCGCGTCAGGGCCGGTCGCGCCACGCCGCAGCTCGCGTCGCCGTCACTTCGCCGTCGTCGGCTCCGCCACCTGCCTCGCTGCGGGCAGGGGGGAGTCCGCACTCCACTCATCGGCAGCGGCAGGCCGGGAGACAAGGAAGGGCCGGCGGCTCGCCACCGCGAGCCGCCGGCCCCCACGTCCACCGTCGGCCGCCCTCGGCGGCCGGCCGGTCAGCGCTCCGTGGTACCTCCGGCGCCGGCAGCCGCCTTGCGCCGGCGGCCGTTGAGGCGCAGCCCCATGGCCGCCTTCCAGACCTGCTCGACGCGGTCGACCGGCACGAACGTCATGTCCTTGCGCAGGGTCTCGGGTACGTCCTCCAGGTCCTGCTCGTTGCGCGTCGGCAGGATCACGGTGGTGATGCCGGCCCGCTGCGCGGCCAGCGTCTTCTCCTTGAGGCCGCCGATGGGCAGCACCTGACCGCTGAGCGTGATCTCGCCGGTCATGGCCACGTCGGCGTCGATCGGCGTACCGGTCACCAGCGAGGCGATCGCCGTCGACATGGTGACACCGGCGCTGGGCCCGTCCTTGGGGATCGCCCCGGCCGGGATGTGCACGTGGATGTCGTTGTCCTTGAAGTAGCCGTCGGGGACGCCGAGCTGTGCCGCGTGCGAGCGCACGTAGCTCATCGCCGCCTGGGCGCTCTCTTTCATCACGTCGCCGAGCTGGCCGGTGACGATCAGCTGGCCGCTGCCCGGCATGGAGCTGGCCTCGATGAACAGGATGTCGCCGCCCACCGGCGTCCAGGCCAGACCGGTCGCCACGCCGGCGACGCTGGTGCGCCGCTTGACCTCGGCGTAGACCCGGGGCCGGCCGAGCAGCTCCTCGACCAGCTTGACGCCGACGCGGTATTTCTTCTCGCCCTCCTCGGCGACCTCGCGGGCGATCTTGCGGCAGACGGTGCCGATCTGCCGTTCCAGGCTGCGCACGCCGGCCTCGCGGGTGTAGTTGCTCACGACGTCGCGGATGGCCGGATCGGTGAAGCTCACCAGGCCGCGCTTGAGGCCGTTCTCCTTGATCTGCTTGGGCACCAGGTACTTCTTGGCGATGTGCAGCTTCTCGTCGATGGTGTAGCCGGCCAGGTCGATGATCTCCATGCGATCGCGCAGCGGCGGCGGGATCGGCTCGAGCTGGTTGGCAGTGGTGATGAACATCACCTTGCTCAGGTCGAACGGCAGGTCCAGGTAGTGGTCGCGGAAGGTGAAGTTCTGCTCCGGGTCCAGGACCTCGAGCAGGGCGCTGGCGGGATCGCCGCGCCAGTCGGCGCCGGTCTTGTCGATCTCGTCGATCATGAAGAGCGGGTTGTTGGTGCCGGCGTCGCGCATGGCGCGGATGATGATGCCGGGCATGGCGCCCACGTACGTGCGGCGATGCCCGCGGATCTCCGACTCGTCGCGCACGCCGCCGACGCTGATGCGCTCGAACTTGCGGCCCATGGCCTCGGCGATCGACTTGCCGAGGCTGGTCTTGCCGACGCCGGGCGGGCCGACGAAGCACAGGATCGGCCCGTGCAGATCTTCTTTGAGCTTGCGGACCGCCAGATACTCCAGGATGCGGTCCTTGACCTTCTCCAGGTCGTAGTGGTCGCGATCCAGGATCTCGCGGGCGTGCCCCACGTCAAGGTTGTCCTCGCTGCTCACCGTCCAGGGCAGCGTGATGATCCAGTCCAGGTACGTGCGGATCACGGGGTACTCGGCGCTCTGCGGCGAGATGTTGGCGAGCCGGTCGAGCTCCCGGCGAGCGGCCTTGTCCACCTCCTCCGGGAGCTTGAGCTCCTCGACCTTCTGACGCAGCTCGCTGATCTCCGCTTCCTGCTCGTTGGTCTCGCCCAGCTCCTGCTGGATGGCCTTGAGCTGCTGCCGCAGGAAGTACTCCCGCTGGCCCTTGTCGATCTCGCTGCGCACGTCGCTCTGGATCTTGGAGCCCAGCTCGAGGACCTCGAGCTCCTGCGAGAGCACCTTGGTGAGGATGCGCAGGCGCGCCTCGATGTTGCTCTCTTCGAGGAGCTTCTGCTTGTCCTCGGTCTTGATGCGCATGGCGCTGGCGATGAGGAACGCCAGCGGACCGGGGTCCTCGACGTTGGCGGCCGCCATCTCCAGCTCTTCCGGCAGGTAGGGCACCAGGTCGACGATCTTGGAGAAGACGTTGAGCAGGTTGGAACGCAGCGCGTCGACCTGCTTGCCCTCCACCTCGATGTCCGAGAGCTGGTCGAACTCGGCCACCAGATACGGCTGCTCCTGCACATAGCTGCGGATCTGCACGCGCTTGAGGCCCTGCACCAGCACGCGCATTGTCCCGTCCGGCAGCTTGACCATCTTGTGCGCCAGCCCGACGGTGCCGATGCCGTAGAGCAGCTCCGGACCCGGCGCCTCGACCTCGGCGTCCTTGCCCGCGACCATCACGAACAGGCGGTTGCCGCCGAGGACGTCGTCGATGAGCTTGATGGAGCGCTCCTGCCCGATGTTGAGCGGGATCATCGTGTCCGGGAACACGACCGTGTCCCGCAGCGGCAGCAGCGGCAGGGTGTCGGGGATCTGCGGCTCGCCTTCGTTGACCGTCTCGCCGTCGCCGAGGGTCGGCGCCACCGGGACCTCCGCGTCCGGCGCCGCGTCGGGCGGCGCCTCGGGCGCCTCGACCGGCTGCGACTCGCTCTGCTCGCCGCCGTCCTTCTCGCGCTGCTCAGCGGCGCCCTTCTGGGGCGTATCCTCGTCGTGCCCGGTCATGCCTCGTCCTCCCCCTGCTCCTGCTCACAGGTGATGGGGATGTGGCACGCCGTGGACTCCTCGTCGGCCAGCGCCAGGCGCACCTCGAGCACACCCTGCTCGTAGGTCGCCGAGGTCCTGTCGGGATCGATGTCGACGCCGAGCCGGATGCGGCGGTCGAACGGCCCGTAGTCGATCTCGACCTGCTGGTAGCTGCGGCCCGGCGCCACCGGGAACCGCCGCTCGCCGCTGATGACGAGCTGGCGACGGTCCACGAACAGGTCGATCTCGTTGCGGTCGACCCCCGGCAGCTCGAAGCGCACCACGACCTCGTCGGTCTGCGCTTCGTAGAAGACATCGGCGGGGGGGCAGTAGCCCAGCTTGCCCAGCGGTCGCTGGGACCGAGGCGTGCAGGCATCGGCGAACACCCGCAACACCTCCCTGTGAAGATCGTCTCGTGCCACCAGTCGGCTCCTTGTTCAGACCGCGTGTCTGCGGCTTGGCCATGCGTCCCAGCACAGGTGCGTGCCTGCGACCTCGCCACGCAGCCATGTCTTGGCAGCTCATCTGAGGGTTCTTTCCCACCATGCCGACGGCGGTAACGGCGGCCGTGCCGGACCGTCACGTCCGGGTCCGCCAAATCGACCGCCGCCGGCATGGCGCCGGCCGTCGCCTGCATCGCCGCCGGTCCCTCCGGTAGACTCACTCATCGCCGGCGGCACGGCCGGGTCGGGCCACCGGACCATGCACCACCGTCAGGACGATCATGACCGACCGCATCATCACCCTCGACGAGCTGGCCACCGCCGACGGCAAGGATCGACGGCCGGTCTGGTTCGCCTATGCCGGCGTCGTCTACGACGCCTCGAACAGCCGGCACTGGCGCACCGGCCGCCACTTCGTCCGCCATCCAGCCGGCACCGACCTCACCGGCGCCCTCCAGAGGGCGCCGCACAGCGCCGCTCTGCTGAAGCGACTGCCGCGGATCGGCGTACTGGGCGACGACCGGTCCGACTGAGCCCTCCCCACAGAGGTCCGCTCAAACGCGGCGTTGGTGTCGCGGCCGGCCGCTTCCGGCGTCGCCGCCGCCACAGTCGGCCGCGTCCAGCAGCGCGGTCCTCGCCATCGTGAGTGCGGGGAAGCTCGTCAAGCGGGCTCGGTCGCCGCCCCGCCCACGAGCCGGGGGGCCGCCTGCCGCACACGGTCCCGACCCTCGTCTTTGGCCAGGTACAGGGCCGCGTCGCCGGCGGCCAGCAGCTCGGGACCGGTGAGGCCGTCGCGGGGGTACACCGCGACGCCCAGCGACAGAGTCGGGCCCGGGATCACCTCGCCGTCGGCGTCGATCCTCAGTTTCCCGGCCTCCTTGCGTATGCGCTCGGCACGCTCAAGTGCCACATCCCTGTCGGTGTCCGGCATCACCACCGTGATCTCGTCGCCTCCATATCGGCACACCATGTCGATGCCGCGCAGGTTCGTCCCGATGAGGTTGCCGAGCTCCCGCAGCACGATGTCGCCGGCGGCATGGCCGAAAGTGTCGTTCAGCCGCTTGAAGTGGTCGATGTCGATCATGATCACCGCCAGCGCGGTCGCACCACGCTTCGCCCTCTCAAGCTCACGCTGCAGGGTCTCCTCGAGGTAGCGGCGGTTGAACAACCCTGAGACATGGTCGCGTACCGACTGCTCGCGCAGGAGCGCCTCGCTCTCTTCGAGGCGCCGGTTCTGGCGCACGATCTGCCTGAGGTCGCGCGCGATCATCAGGTTGCCGACAATGCTCAGCACACTCACGAAGAACACCATAGTCAGCAGGCTCGGCCAGTTGATCGAGACGTGATTGGGTACGGCCACGCTGAAGACGAGGAGCAGCGCGATCTGCACGCCGGCCACCAGCGCCGTGATGCCGGCCGACAGCAGGATGCCGCTGAGAAGGACGGGGACGACGGCGTACGTCAGCGGGACGAAGTCGCCGGCGACGATGAGGGGGTCGAGCAGCACCGAGCCCCACGGTCCGGCCACGGCGCTCAGTACGACCAGACTGGCCGCCCAGCGGAAGTGCCCCGACCCGTTGAGGACGAGCGCCGCGACCAGGGCGAACAGCATGCTGAAGACGAGCACCAGATAGCCGCTGCGCCGCAGGCTGCCGGCCGGGTTGTCGGCCACGACGACGACCGCAGCCGCGAGCGTGAGCAGGATGAGCGCCGCCAGCACGACCGTCAACAGACGGATACGGCGCTGCTGCGCCTCAGTCTCAGACGAGCGACATCGCGGCCACAGATCCAGCGGCCGGGACGTCGCCCAACAGCGCTTGAAGCGCCTGATCGTCGCCGATGCTGCCGAGCGGGAGTCCATCACTTCCTCTATCGGCAGCCCGCGGCCGACCGATAACGGCTTCCGAGCCACGTGCGGCGCCCGCTATCATCCCCCCGACGCCCGCCGCAAGGAGAGCTCCCTGTCCGACACACCGCACAGTGTCGAAGTCCAGGCACGCTATCGAGGCCATCGTTCGGTCGTGCCCTTCGCGTGCCTCGAGGCCAGCGTGATCATCTCGGGGGCCGGTAACGGCGTCGCGGTAGTGGCTCTGCCGTGGCTCGTCCTGGAGCGGACGGGGAATCCGGCGGCCGCCGGCATCATGGGGGCGGCCACAGCCTTTCCCCTGCTGCTCAGCAGCCTCTTCTCCGGCTCCGTCGCGGACACGCTCGGCAGACGCGCCACGTCGATCGTCGCCGACGTGCTCTCGGCGATCTCTGTCGCCGCCATCCCCTTCGTCGACGCGACCATAGGCCTCAACCTGCCGCTCTTCGTGCTGCTGGCCGCCATCGGGGCGGTCTTCGATCCCGCCGGCGCCACGGCACGCGAGGCCATGCTGCCGGACGTCGCCGCCCGGGCCGGCATGCGTCTGGAACGCGCCAACGGCATCCACGAGGCGGCGTGGGGCGTGGCGTACATGGTCGGCCCCGGAGTGGGCGGACTGCTCATCGCGACGATCGGCGCCGGCGGGGCGCTGTGGGCGACATCGCTCACGTTCCTCGTGTCGGTGCTGCTCATCGCCTTCCTGCGCACCCCCGGCGTCGGCCGCCCGGCGACTCACGAGCGACCCACGGGGATCCTCCGCGGCAGCCTCGAGGGCCTCTCCTTCGTGTGGCGCGACCGGGTGCTGCGAACGCTCACCGTCCTGACCATGGTGATCGTGGCGATCTACCTGCCGATCGAGGGCGTCATCCTCCCGGTGGTCTTCGAGGAGCAGGGCGCGGCGGGCCGGCTCGGCGGCACGCTGATGGCGTTGAGCGGCGGCGGGGTGGCCGGATCGCTGCTCTACGGAGCGGTGGCACAGAGATTCTCGCGCCGGAGCGTGCTCATCGGATCGCTGGTGGGGGCCGCAGCGGCGATCCTGGCGATATCGCTCCTGCCCCCGTATCCGCTCCTCGTCGCCGCCGCCGCCCTGGCCGGATTCTTCTGGGGGCCGTTCGGGCCGCTGCTCAACCTGCGCATGCAGACGTTCACGCCGCCCGCCATGCGCGGCCGCGTGCTGGGCATCCTCATCGCGACGGAGTACGCCGCCGGGCCGGCGGCCTACCTGCTGGTCGGATGGCTGGTGGCTCGCTTTGGACCCGAGACGGTCTTCCTCGGCACCGGCATACTGATGGTCGCCGCATGCCTGGGGTTCGCGGCGCTGCCGACGCTCAAGCACCTCGACGACGAGGGGCCGTATTCGGCCGAGTTGCAGCCACCCGACATCAAGCCGCCGGCCGTGTGAACGGCACTGCAGCCACCGGACAACAGGCCGTCGGCTGTCCGACCGCAGCGGTTGCGCTCACGGAGACACGGAGCCGAGGAGATGACGAGACCGAGGTGACGATCAGCCTGTCGGGGTGGACCGGCGCGCCGAGCCGTCGTCGACCAGCGCATAGACCACACGGTCGATGACCCGGCCGTCCTTGAAGACGCTGGCGCGCGAGACGCCCTCGCGCTGGAAACCGCAGTGTTCGAGCACACGCATCGAGGCCGGGTTCCAGGCAAAGACGGCCGACTCGAGGCGCGAAAGGCCGAAGTGAGACATCGCCCAGGGCGCCATCACGCCTGCGGCGGCAGTCATGATGCCGCGTCCCCAGTAGAGCTTGCCGAGCCAGTAGCCGAAGTCCGCCGTGCGGGCGAAGACACCCTCACCAAGCTCCAGGCCGATGCCGCCGACGGCGTGGCCGTCGAGCTCGATCGCCCAGTGCGTCGGCTCCGGCATGGCCGCCACGTAAGCGAACCACTCATCGGCGTCGGCCGTCGTGTAGGGGTGCGGGAACATGTCGGTGAGGTTGCGCCAGATGGCGCGATCGTCGGCGACCCGCAGCAGGTCGGCCTCGTCGTCCGGCGACCAGTCGCGGACGACGCACGCACCGCACTCCAGCCTCATCCGGGGTCACCTCCTTTTGTCGTGCAGACGACAGGCGAACGAGCCGCGACCCACAGCTTCGTGCCGCTGCAAGCCTACCGCAGGCCTCGACCCATGGCTGTCCGGGTGAGACGCTCGGGATGCGGAGGATTCACCGCCCCATGCCGGAGGCCGCCCGGGTCAGCACATAGAGCGCCCGCGGCTGCCCCTGCCAGGCGAACCGGCGGCGTAAGGTGAACCCGCAGCGTCTCGAGAGTGCGATCGAGGCTGTGTTAGCGGGGTCGATCACGGCGACGACCTGAGGCAGCTCGAGGACCGTAAAGGCGTGCTCGAGCAGCGACCGGCAGAGCTCGCTGCCCAGTCCGCGACGCCAGCGGTCGGGCACCAGTACGTAGCCGACGTTGACATCGGTCATCCCGGCGATGTGGTGCAGGCCGGCGAAGCCGATGAGCTCGTTCGACGCACGCTCCACCACGGCATAGTCGCCGAAGCCGTGGCTCCGCCAGTGCGCCTCGATCCCGGCGATGCGGGCGGAGGTGGCAGACACGTCGGCATCCGGGCCCGGATACCAGTAGCGCATGACCAGCGGATCACCGGTGCAGCGGTGGAGGGCGGGAGCATCGTACGGCGCCAGGCGGCGCAGCAGGAGACGCTCCGTCTCAAGATGGGCAGCGGCCGCACGAGGGGACTCGCCTTCCTTCGCCGCGGCGGCGAGCGCACGATCGATGAGCTCGCTCTTGGCGGCGCGGTAGTCGTCCATCGAGCGACCACGGTAACGGAGCTTGAGCGCGTTGTAGCGCTGCACGAGATCGGGGTCGGCGAGCAGGAGGGCCTTGAACCGATGGAAGTCATCGTGCGTGCCGCCGATCGCGACAAGGTGTACGGATGCGCGCGTCCCAGCCTCGGCCCAACGGTACTCCGCGTAGCTGTCGGTCGGCTCGTTGGCCGTGCTGCGCGGCAGCAGCCGATCGAGGACCTCGCGCGAGGCGGCGAACTCGTCGACAGGAACGCGCGCCAGGATGTCGATGTCGCCCTTGCCCAGGCAGCCGGGAACTGAGGTACTGCCGACATGCTCCAGCTGTGCAGACGGCAGATGCGGAGCGAGAAGCGAAGCCACCTTGTCGAGGCAGCTATCGCCATCACACGATGGTTCGGCGATCTCGAAGGCCTCTGCATCAGCAGACACGCGTGCACCCTTCTCCAGCCGACGTTCTCTCGTTGTCAGCCGGCGATCGACTGCTTTCTGCGGAACTCGACCCTCTCAAGTCCTTCGAAGTGCGCGTCCTGGGTCCAGAGGATGGCGTCCTCGGCACGTGCCGTGGCGAGGATGATGGAGTCGGCGAGAGCAAGACCGGTCTCCAGCGAGAGCTTCGCCGCATCAACGGCAAGCTCGGCTGTGAGCTCGATCACGCGACCCTGCAGCATGACAGCGACCGCCTCCAGCGCCGTGGCCTCATCCTTGAGCTGGTGGGTGCGCTTGAAGACCTCGAAGAGCGTGAGCGTCGGCACGGCGAGCTGCTCCGTGTCCTCGATGGCGGTCGCGAAGTCGGCGGCGTTGGGTCCGTCGCCGAAGTACTCAAGCCAGGCCGAGGAGTCGACGACGTTCACAGCCGGTCCTCCTCCTCGCGCTCGAGGGTCGTATCCAGCCCCCGCAGGACTCCCCGCAGCTCGGCTGCCGGACGGATCGGCAGAAGTTCGATGCGGCCCCCGTAGACGATGGCCTGCACCTTCTGACCCGGGACCAGGCGCAGGCGTTCGCGGACGGACTTGGGGATCACCACCTGGAACTTTGGTGAGATGGTCACGGTCTCCATGAGAGCCTCCTTGGTATGACGATGAGGCTATCGATACCTTCCCCGTTTTGCAATGGGACCACAGTAGACCATCAAGCTGCCGTCTACACTGTCACACAGCATGTGATAGTGAGTGTGATGCGCGCGGGTCCGTGGTATCCTTCGTGTGAGGACGGAGGTGACGGAGATGACCACCATCGCGCGCCCAGACCTGTCGGCTCACGCAGCCGCGATGCGACTGCCCTTCCCCGAGCTGGTCGCCGAGCTGCAAGGCATCCTCGGGTCGCGTCTCGTCGCGTACCTTGGGGGCGTGAAAGAGACACGCGCCGTCCGGCAGTGGGCCGAAGGCACTCGCGAGCCCGACTCACTCACCAGACAGCGCCTGCGTGAGTCTCATGTCATCGCGTCCATGCTGCTGCAGGTGGACGCTCCCTCGGTGGTCCAGGCCTGGTTCCAGGGTCTCAATCCGCTCCTCGACGACCGGTCTCCCGCGTTCCTCCTCCGGGAAGGCGATCTGGCGGAGGTCGGTCCGCAGATACTGGCAGCCGCGCGCCTGTTCATCGCCCACGCGTGACCACGCGATTCGCCACAACACCGCCGCCCAGGCTCCTCTTTCGGGTGGGCCGCGGTCCCGACGTCTGGGAGTGGCCGGACTGGGCATACGCCGCCCCGGACGGGACCTTCGGGTGCCGATGGGACGATCCCGATGGACGCTACCGAGTCACCCTTCGATCGGCGCTTGCATCCCGACTCGTGCATCACCTCGTGACCGATCTCGATGCCGCGACAGTCAGAGCGAGCACGCCCAGAGCACTGACACAGGAGATCTTGTCCTACGTGGCCGTGCATCGAGATGAGCAGGGCAGGCCCTACGCCGGCATCCGGTACCAGTCGAAGCTCGGCGACGAGATCATTGACTGGGCTATCTTCGAGACCGATTCACTCCAGGGGCAGCGGTGCAACCCCGTGACGCCACGCGACGAGGAGCCGATCGCCCCCGACGACGAGGATTTCCGCCGGGCGCTCGATATCCTCGGTCTCACGTTGGAGGACTGAGCCGGTGCAAGGTGCCCAGTCCATGCTGGACTCAGGATGAGGTCGAAGCGCTGGTGACACGCCATGTACCGGACCATCCCGGACATCACCTACGATCACACCAAGCGCGAATGTAGTGGCTGACGTCCTTTCCGGCAACGTGGTGCGACAACGGCAGCCCGGCACGGGACGAGCCTCATCGTAGCCCACTCAGGCCTTGAAATGTAACGGCTTCAGGCCTCGAAATGTGACGGCTTCAGGCCTCGAAATGCAGCGCCCCCAGGCCGGGACGGCAGGCTCCGCGAGACCCGATGCTCGACCCGCGTGGTACCGAGGCTCACTTCGCTCAGACGGACCGATCCTCGGGCGCCCCGCATCCGCGCCGACATGAGTCTTCACGCGCCGGCAGACTGCTGAAGGGCACGGCTGAGGCGGATGCCGAGTCGATCGACGCTGCGGTTGTCGTTGGCGAGGACCACGACGGCGGTCCGCGACTGCGGCACGAAGCCGACGAAGCTACGAAAGCCGCCGGTGCCGCCGTTGTGGAACACCAGCGGCCACCGATGGTCCTTGTCCGGCAGCAGGATCCAGCCGAGGCCCATGGCGAGGCGGCGATCGCGGAAGCGCGACTCATGCGTGAGCCGCATGGCGGCGCCCAGGCAGACCGGGAGGCCGGCGGCGGCCGCAGCGGGGTCGGCAACGGCCGGACCCGGGCCGGCGGCGGCTGTAGCGGGGTCGGCAACGGCCGGACCCGGGCTTTCCCCGTCGCCGGCGCTGGGCGCCCGTCCGGCGGCAAGCTCGGCCCGCAGGTAGACCAGCATGTCGGCGACGGTGGAACGCAGCGCGCCGGCGGCGGCGAAGGCCGGCAGGTGCCAGTGCGGGACCGGCCGGCCTCTCCGGTCGTGTCCTTGCGCGAAACGAGGCTCACGCTCCGGGTCCACGGTCACGACCGTGTCGTCCATCCCCAACGGTCCACAGATGCCGTCGCGGATGAGTTCCTCGTAGCTCGCACCGGTACTGGTCTGCACGGCGTCGCCGAGCAGCGCGACGCCGAAGTTGGAGTAGCGCCACCGCTGCCCCGGTTCGCTGCGCAGCCGGGTGCGGCCGAGAGCGGCGAGCAGATCGTCGCGCGTGATGTCGGCGTAGGGGTCGGCGCGATGCCGCAGGTAGTGCCGCAACATGCCGGGATGGGAGCCCGGCAACCCCGATGTGTGCGTGGCCAGGTGACACAGCGTGATCGGCCTCCCGCGTATCGGGATCTTGACACCGGCCGGCAGGTGGCGCTGCAGCGGATCGTCCAGCGTCACCTCGCCACGTAGAGCGAGCAGAGCCAGCGCCGTGGCCGTGAAGGTCTTGGTGATCGATCCGATCTCGAAGAGCGTGTCGGACGTCGGCGGCTCCGGGCGATCGCGATGGATGCGGCCGCGCATGAAGCAGAACGCGCGGCCGTCCTGCAGCAAGCCCACCGCGAGGCCGACGTGACGATCGGCGTGGCGGTCGACCAGGGCCTCCAGGGCGCCGGCATGCCGCTCGTCGAGTACGTCCCGGTGGCGCTCGTCGGGGGCGAGCGGTGCCTGCACGCTGACGTCAGTCGGCGGTGCCGGCGTGCCCACTTGGGTCGACCGGCCGTCGGCGAAACGCGAAGGGCCGGCGGTCACTTCGACGGCAGCGGCCGCGCGGGGTTGCCCACCCACGTCTCGCCGGGCGGCACATCGTGGCGGACCTGGGCGCCCATGCCGATCACGGCGCCCTCGCCGATCGTGACTCCGTTGGCGACGGCGCAGCTCTGCCAGAGCACGGCGCGGTCGCCGATCCTGGCGCCACCGCCGATCTGTGCATGCCCGGCGATCAACACATCGCGGCCGACGACCACGTTGTGGCCCACGTTGACATGCGGACCGATCTTGGCGCCCTTGCAGAGGCGTGTCTCGCCGAGGGCGCCGCGCTGGATGGTGGCGTGCGCGGCGATGTCCACGTCCGGCTCCACGATGACACGGCCCATCTGCGGAAAGCCGACGAGCGTGCCGTCGGCGGCCCGCTCGTAGCCCATGCCGGCGCAGCCGATGGCGCAGTGCGCGCCGAGGCGCACGTTGGGGCCTATGAACGCGTTGCGTACCCAGGCCCCGAGCATCTCGGCCTCCCGCGCCTGGGCGGGGTCCTGGAAGCGCCCCGGACGGTCCTCGGTGAGATCGGCGAAGAACCGCCAGACGGCCTGCGCGAGGGCCAGCCGCGGCCGCGCGCAGACGGCGATGACGGCGGCCGGGTTGGGTGAGCAGAGACGGGCCGGCACCGACGTGTCGACCGGCGGCGGCTCGCCGACGGCGGCCTCGGTGCAGAGGAGCAGGGTGCCGCTGAAGCTGTGCGCGGCACCCTGCCGCTTGCTCCAGGCCAGCGAGCCGAGGGCGGCGGTGTCGTCGACCTCGACGGTCTCGACGACGGCCTGCGCCGGGTCGCCCTGCTCGGGATTGGTGAAGCGTAGCTCGTGACCCTGGGCGGCCAGGGAGTCGAGGATGTCCTGCGCGTTCGTCATGGGGTGGTCACCGCTCCGTGCAGTGCCCACGCGGCGTGCTGCTCCAGTGAGGCGCTCACCTTGTTCGTCGGCCGGCCCTACGCCCTCAGCCGGTGCTCTCCGCGTGCGGCAGGTATCTCTTGAGCATGTCGGGGTCGAAGCGCAGCGGCACGTAGTCGCCGGGGATCTCGACGTAATACGGGTCGCCGGGCTCGAGCTTCTTCTGCAGCGTCGCGTACGGCTTGGGCGTGTTGTAGTAGATGGCGTTGGGCTCTTCCAGGTCGATGACCACGTGCGAGCCGTAGCCGACGATGGCGCCCGGCGCGATGGTGACCCCGGCGCTCGCGTTGGTGCGGCTGCCGATGACGCTGCCGTAGCCGAAGCGCGTGATGAGCTGCTTCTTCGGCGCGTTGGGCCGGGCGTGGTAGATGTTCTTGGTGTGGCTGCTCATGATGCCGGCCGCCACGAAGCACCAGTCGTCGATGATGACCGCCTTGGAGATGCAGGAGCCGGTGCGGATGCGCACGTGGTTGCCGATGATGCAGATGCCGGTGGTGACACAGTCGTCGGCGATCTCCACGTCGTCGAGGACGCGCGTTCCCGCAGCCAGATGCACCCGGTGACCGAGCTTGACGTCTGACCCCACCATGACGTCGGGGTCGATGATGCACTGCAGCCCGAAGTCGAAGCCTTCGCCGTGACGGAAGTCTTTGGCGATCCACGAGCCGCTCTCAGGGTGAAAGTCGTATGCTTCCCAGTCCACCGTGCGCCTCGCTTTCCGTGTGCCGTAGACGAGAGACTATCACCGGCGCGAGCGCACGAGCAGCCTCTTCGCCGGCGATCTGCGCACGTTGCCGGCCAGGTCGGCCGACCTTGAGCGAATGGTGCCGCCCGACGCGAAGGGGGCCGGGCCGCTCGCGCGAGCGGCCCGGCCCCTCAGGGGTCTCCTCGTGGTCCTCGAAGCCCCGCCACAGCGGGAGTCGAGGCCGGTCAGGTCACGGCGTCGTGACGTCCACCTCGTTGGACGGCGTCTCGCCGGCCGGGTTGAAGGGGATCACGCGGTACCGATAGACGGTGCCGGCGACCGCGGTGCTGTCGGTGAAGCTCGTGAGGTTGGCACGTGCCGTGCCCACCGTCGCGAACGCACCCGGCACGCCGCCGGTGACGACCGCCCGCTCGATCCTGAAGCCCTCCTCGTTGGTGGGGTTGCCGAGCGTGCTGGCCGGACCGCTGCCGTTCCACGGCGTCGGGTCGGTCCACGTCAGCGCCACGGCCGGTCCGCCGCCCGACAGGGCGCCGGCCAGCGTCGGCGCGCCCGGCAGCTGAGCGGTCACGTTGAACTTCTGCGGCCGCATCATGTCCATCTCCTCGTGACTGAGCAGATGGCAGTGCCAGACGTACTCCCAGCCGAAGTTGACCTCCGCGTTGAGGATCGGCGGCGTGATCGGCTGCCCCGTGGTGGGATCGATGTTGGTGAACCCCATCGGAGAGCCGATCGGTTCGGCCGGGTTCAGCGGTCTGATGCTCTCCGGAGAGCCGAAGGGCTGCTTGGGAGCGGTCGCCCGCAACGCCACGATGGTGTCCTCGAGCGGACTCACCCTGACGGTCTCCTTCCAGCCCAGCTCGTTGGCATCGGGCCGTCTGATGGCCCCGTCCCAGCCGACCCGGTTGAGCAACTGCACGTCGTAGAGGTGGAAGTGGATGGTATGCGTGTCCACTCCGTTGTGAGTGATCTTCCAGATCTGCGTGCCGTCGCCCTGCACCGGTCCCATCGGCGTGATCGAGTCGTCGATGATCTCAGTGACAGGGTCGGTGTAGTTCTGCAACACGAAGTTCTGGATCTTGGAGCTCGTGTTCTTGAGCTCCAGGCCGAGCTTGCCGCTCATGCGTCCGTACTCGTCGTAGGCCTCGCCCATCTCGTCCTGGATGGCCTTGGGCTCCATCTCCTTGAAGATGTCGGTGCCGGTCACGGTACGGAAGGTCATGGAGTTGTCCTGGATGCGCGAGTAGCCCCAGAGCGGCCACTGCGTCGGGAAGCGCTTGTTGTAGGCGCTGTTGTACGCGGTCTGGCCGACGAGGATCGGGTTCTGGCCGCGCTCGAACGCGCCCTTCTGCTTGCTCGTTGACTTGAAGGCATTGCGCAGGCGGGTGAGGTTGAACGCCCGTGCCTTCGGCTTGGCCTTGACCTTGATCTGCATGATCGTACGGGTGTTGGGACCACGTCCGGCCACGATACGCCCGTAGCCGCCCACGTCACGCAGATCGGGGGCGTTGGTGAAGTAGTCGTAGCGAGCGTCCAGCGCCGGGAAGGCGGCCGGTGCATCGTTGTAGAGGATGAGCGTCTTCCCGGCGTACTTGCTGAAGTCGACGATCACGTCGGCACGCTCGGCGGTACCGAGCAGCAGCGAATGGTCCTCGACGTTGCCGGCGTTGAACGTGGTGGGGTCGCGGTTCCAGGTGATCGGCTGGTTGGCGATGACGGCCGGCTTGGCGAGGAAGCCGCTCTCGGTGGCGATCTGGATCCACTTGGGACCCTGCGTCCTCGGATCGGGCACGCCGCCGTCGCGGCCGTCGGTGGGCCAGGACTTGGGCCACTTGCCCTTGAAGTTGCTGTTGAACTTGGCCGGCACCATCCTCACCTCGGTGTAGCGGCGACCGTTGAGCTTGCGCTTGTCGGCGACGTACCACTGGAGGTTGAAGAACCGGTCGTTGGCGCCGTTGAGGATCCGCAAGCGATAGGCCTTGGGCTCCACGGTGAGCTTCGGGAACGCCGTGCCGTTGACCACCGGGGTGTCGAAGAACGACTCACCCGGCATGGACACGTCGGGCACGCCGGGCGCCTCGGGGGGCTCCCAGGGAGCATTCTTGGGATCGTAGTAGGGGTTCGGCACCGGCTGTGCGGTGTCTCTGGTCGGCGGCCAGAACCACGGTCCATAGTGCCAGCGGCCGTAGGGGTTGACGCCGTCCTCGTTGTAAGGGTTCTGCGCCGGCACGTACACGTGCGGGTACCACAGATCGCCGGTCTTGGGCTTGATGACGCCGGCCGCGTTCGGTGCGTTGCTGCCCCAGTTCCAGGTGGGATCGGTCTTACGGACCGTCTTCGCCTGCACGAACGTCTTGTCCTGGATGACCAGCGGGATCTCCAGCTTCGGGATGATCTTCCTGTCGATCAGGTTCTGCTCCACGTCGTCCCGGATGAGGTACGGGGCGACCTGGCCCACATACACGTTGAGGCGCGTGATGCCCCAGGCGTGGTCGTGGTAGAACAGCAGGCGCGAGCTCTGCTCGTTGGTGTAGTAGTAGGTCGACGAGCCCGGGCCCGGATCGGGCATGTCGGGCACGTTCTGGGTGCTGACGCCCTTTGGATACTGCGTCGTCTCACCGGCCGGGGTTATCCACTGATGCGGCGTACCGTCGCTGATCCAGCCCGTGTGGCCGCCATGCAGGTGGATGACGGCGCGGTTCTGGGTGAAGTCCTCGCGCATGCCCGGCATGCCCGGCATGTCCAGAGGACCCATCCCGGCGCCCATCACCGACTTGTCGGTGGGGATGAAGAGGTTCCCGCCGGAACCGGTCGGCAGCTGGTTGGTGAACTTGATCCGCACCGGCCGGTCCTTCCTCGCCAGGATCAGCGGACCGCCGTACATGATGGGGGCCGGCTTGACGGTGTTCCTGCCGCTCGCGTCGGTCCCGTTGTTGGTCTGCACGTAGCCGCGCAGCAGGGTCTTGGGCAGGTCCCGATGGAACCTGTACCGGTACTGCCGCAGCGAGATCTCGTAGTAGTCCGAGCCCGGATACGTAACGGTGTCGGGCACGGCTACCGGCAGGTAGTTGCCCAGGTTGTTGCGCCCGGCCTTGCCGAGCAGCGGCAGCGTGTCGACGAACTTGCGCAGCTTGGGCGAGTAGGCCCAGTTGGCGACGCCGAAGTAGTCGGGTGTGCCACCGGGCGACGCCTTGAGCCGTTCGGTCAACGCACGCACGCTGATACCTTTCTGCCTGGCGACCCTGGCGCGCTGCGCGGCGAGCCTCTTGGCGGCGACCTTGCGCTTGCCCTGAAGCTCCTGCTCGGCCAGCCGGTACTCGATGATCGCGTCTCTCTTCTCCTTGAGGGCGCTCTGCACGTCCTTGGGCACCGCCGGCGTGTCGACGCCGGCCGCGGACGCACTCACCACCCCCACCAGAAGCGCCGTCAGCGCAGGCACGAATGCCAGCAGCAGCGCCATTCTTCGAAAGCTCATCTCGTCCCCTCAGTGAAAGGCCGTTCGGGACGGCCGGACATTCGTCAGACCGTCACCGGATCGACGCTGCAGATCCGCCCGTCGGGGAACCGCGCGCCGCTACGATCACACAGGTCTCATGTAAGGCATCCCTCCATTCCCGGGAAGGTCGGACTCCGTGAGCCCACCCTCGATGCGCTTCTCAGTCCTGCATTCGATCGACTTATTTCCACCATCTCTTGTCGGATATGGTCCTCGCCACGGTACCTCCATCGAGCATCTGCGAAACCAGCAGTCTCGTTGGCGACGTCGGCTACCGCACCGTGAGCTTCCGGCTCGGCGATGCCTTTGCCGCCCGCGTGCCGATGCCGTCCATAGCGGTGACCCGCCAGCGATAGACACCTCGGGCCAGCCTGCAGACGAACCTTCTGGTGAGGTCCCTGTTGGCCGCCGCACTCCTCACCACGAGTCGCTTCACCACCCTGCCACGGCGACTGATGGTGATCGTGACCCTGGCCGTTGGCGTGTTGGCAGCCACCCGGTACCGCAGGGAGACCGTGCCGCCGCGCCGCACGCGTGCGCTCTTCCGTGCGATCGGCAGCGGTCTGTTGACCGTGGACTGACCGTACGCAGCGATCAGGCCGCGACCACCGACGACCCACCCGTGGCCGGCGTCGGGGAAGTCGATGCCGTAGAGACCGTACGTGCTCGCGATCGGCCGGCGCTGCCAGCTCGCGCCCCCGTTGACCGTGGACAGGAGCGCTCCCTGTCCGGCCAGCGCCCACACTCTGCTCGCGTCGACAGCCGAGACATCGACCAGCCCGGCCGTGATACCCGACTGCTGCGGCACCCACGTCACGCCGTCGGTGGTGGCCACGATCTTCCCGCGAGAGCCGACCGCCCACGCCCGGGTCGACGAGGCGAAGTCCACAGCCTGCAGCTGCGTGCCGGCGCCCACCGACGCATGGCCGAAGGGCGGCGGCTCGACAGCCGTCAGCTCCGGAAAGGCGACCTGGTCGTCACCCACGAACCAGCCGTGCGTGGCGTCGGCGAAGGCGACGTCCCGCCAGGTGGTCGTGACCACGATGTCCGGGCCATAGGGCAGCAGCTCCCGCGTCCACGTGGCACCGCCGTCCGTGGTGTGGAGCATGAGGCTGTTGAAGATGCCGGCCGGCCCGCCGGCCCAGCCCTCCAGCGTGTCGATGAACGAGACGCCGTATATGGGATCGGTGACACCGGAGGACTGCCTGGTCCACGTAGCGCCGCCGTCGCTGGTGTGCAGGATGGTCCCGTTCTGGCCCACGATCCAGCCGTTGAGGGCGTCGACGAAGTCGGCCTCGAACAGTGTGTTGGCGGTACCGCTGCTCTGCGCTCTCCAGGTGGTTCCGCCGTCAGTGGTCGCCCTGATCGTCCCGACGGCGCCCACAGCCCAACCGGTCCGGGCATCGACGAACTCCACGTCGTGCAGCAGCATCCGTGTACCGGAGCGCTGAGCCGACCATCCCGCGGCGGCTGCCTGCCGCGGAGCCACCACGATGATGAGCAGCGTGGCGAGCAGCGTGACGAGAATGAAGAGACCGGCGAGGGATGAGGTACAGATCCCTCGCCTTCGCCGTCCGTCCGCCGAGCGATCGCCCACATGGTCCATTGTCGACCTCCAGATCCGGGCGCGCCCCGCGCCTGTCACGTGATGCTCCGACCGTCTGAGCGGTCGGGCTCGGAGTCGCGCCATATACGACTGTTTGACTCCGAGTCATGTGCGGCAGGGTACCGCCGAGTCGCGGCATACGAAACACCCCTCGCCGTTTGCCCCAGCACCGAGATTGCTTGCACCGTCGATCGGGAGCGACATGCGAGGAGCGGGGCGGCGCGCGGACCAGATGAGGAATGGTCCTGCGATCGTGCGGCGCGCCGCAGCCTGGGCCGCTCGCGCGGGACAGATGCGCACAGTCTGCGCCCAGTAGCACAGTCGATGAGAACGTCTGACTCTAACTCTCGTGTTGAGAGTTATAGATGGGACGTTATAGATGGGACGCTCGCCTTGCCGCCCGGCGGCGCTCAGGGACGCAGCAGGATCACGCCGTCTCGGGGGCGCAGGCGCACCGAGCGCACGAGCTTGCCGGTGTTGACGCTCGGCACCTGGCGACCCTTGATGTGCCGGAAGGTGCCGTGCAGCGGCACCGTGCGGGTGCTCGTGCCGGCGTTGACGAGCGCGACGCCGCCCCGGAAGTCGCGGCGCCAGATCTGCGTGTTACCGACCTGCAGCCGCACGTCGTCGAGCCAGACGGTCCCGGCGCTGTCGCCGAGCTGCAGGAGAAGCTCGGCCCGCGGATCGGCGGCGCGCGACGGCGCGCAGAGCACGTAACGCCGCCAGCCGGTCGTCAGGTGCACCGCACCCAGGTCGACCCGGGTCCGCCACGGGCGGCGCGCCTGCTGTACAACGGCGCTCAACTCGCGGACGCGGTCGGCGCGCGCCCGGAAGCTCAGCGTGTAGTCGCGGTGGCCGCGCACGGCGACGCGTTGGCCGAGCGAGACGCGCCAGTCGACGCCGTGCGCGGCCTCGACGTCGACCCGTAGAGAGGCGCGACCGCGCCCCGGTCCCGATCGCTCCAGGGCGGCGTGCGCCGCGTAGCCGGCGTCCTCGTCCGCCCACAGCTCCCAGCGGCGCAGGTCGGCGACGCTCTCGAAGCCGGCGCCGCGCGTCAGCACGCGGGTCGCCGGCAGCCCGACCGCCCGCCGGGCGGGTCCCAGCGGTTGCTCGAGGTAGCCGCGCCGGCGCCCGCCGGCGTCGTACTCGTCGAACCAGAGCAGGCCCAGCGAGGCATGGCCGTTCGTGTTGACCTCGTAGCTGAAGAACCCGTCGCCCAGCAACGCCGTGCAGAGCCCGAAGCGCATCTTGCGGTAATCGGGCCGGAAGCCCCGGCGCCGGACCGGGTTGCGGTAGCTCCCGTCGCCGGCGGGATCGGGTCCGTCGTCGTCCTCGTAGGTCTGGATGGTGCTCAGGTCCGGCCGGCGGGACCGCGCCAGCCACTCCAGATACGCGCCGCCGTCGCGCGGGCCGAAGACCGTCGCCTGCCACGGCACGCCGTACGCCGTGCCGTCGGACATCGGGAAGCCCTCGAAGTTGTTGCCGTTGAGCAGCTCGTAGTTGGGCGCGCCCCAGTTGACGTAGATGATGCGATCGTCGCCGGCCAGCTCACGGAGCCGTGCCTCGTAGCGGCGCAGACCCTCGTTCCAGGCCGCGTCGAAGGCGGCGTAGCCGTCGGCCGGCAGCCGGTTGGAGCGGTCGGGGTCGATGCTGCGCGCCGTCGAGCTGCCGACAAGCCAGCTCTCGTCGCCGTCGGCGCGATCGACGAGGATGCCGTCCCAGACCGGGTCACGGACCAGCCGCGCTCCGACGCCGGCGTTGTGCTCACCCCAGGTCTGCGGCCCGGCCGCGGCATCGAGCTCGACCGCCGGGCAGTACGTGCTCACGTCGAGCACCCAGCTGCCCGGCCAGAAGCTGATGAGCGCCGCCGCCCGCGCGCCGGCCGGGTGCGCCGCCGCCGGCCGGACGTAGCCGCGCCGTACGGTGAGCGTGCGGCGTTGAGCGTCGACCTTCTTCACCAGCATGACCTCGTCGCCGATCAGTACGGCGTCGCCGGGCACGAACAGCCTGAGCGACCCACTCGTGCGTGGCGACCCCGCCGTGCGCCGCGTCGCCGCCGTGCGCTCCGACCCGGCCGCGCGCTGCGCGCCTGCGTCGCCGCGCGGAGTCGCGCCGCCGGACGCCGCGTGCGCGGCCCCGGCGCGCACCTTCTTCACGCGCAGCGTCGTGCTGCGCGCGTCGACCGGCGCCGCCAGCTCGCTGCCGACCTGGCTGAGGAACCACTCGCCCGGCACCGCCCGCACGGCCACGTTATCGGCCGGGTCGGCGCCGGGCGAGGCATCGTAGCTCAGCTCGCACGCGTTGGTGGACGTCAGGACGATGAGGTCGGGGTTGCGGGACCGCAGCCGCGCCACGTTCTCGCGGTCCCACTCGGCGAGGATCACGTAGTCCCAGCGCGCGATACGGGCCGCAGACTGGCGCCACGTGTCCGGCCACCAGATGCCGAGCCGCGGGAACGGCAGGGTGAGCGGCCGGTCCGGCTCGAGCGTCGCGACGGTCCACTGGGAAGGCGCGGACGCTCCTCGATCGCCGGCGGCGGCGGCGGCCCACCACGCCGCGATCGCGACCGCCACCACTACGGCGACGGCCAGCAGCGTCAGGGGTCTCGACCTGCGCCTGACGCCCTCATCGTCACATCGCATCCCTGCTACCTCCCGGATGAGGTATCGGCAGCGGATCGCACACCGTCAGCGTACTCCGTTCCCGAAGCGTCCCCAGCGTTGACGACGCAGACAGGCCCGCGCACCCGGCCCTCCACCTCTCTCGCCCCACGCCTTCTCGCCCCGCCACAGCATCGGGATGCCGCATCCCGCCGGGGCGGTAGACTAGACGTCATCATGCAGCTCGCGTTCACCACCGCTGACGAGCTGGCCCGCCTTCTCGAAGAGGCCGGCGAGCCCCTCGACTACCGCGAGATCTGGCCACGTGTGTTCGCCCTCGGCTCGTGCCCGCCGGATCTGATGCACACGCTGGTCGACGACCTGATCCGCGAAGACGAGCGCTTCTCGTGGGAGAGCTCGGTGCACATCGGACTCGCGAGCTGGCGCGAGCGTCATCGCGACCTGGCCGACGTCGCGTTCACCGTGGTCGACCTCGAGACCACCGGCAGCACGCCGGGGTACGCCAAGATCACCGAGATCGGCGCCGTGCGGATCGAGGGCGGCGCCGTCGCCGGCGAGTTCGCCCAGCTCGTCGATCCGCGCCGGCCGATCTCCCGCATCATCACCGGCCTCACCGGCATCACCAACGCCATGGTCACCGGCGCCCCGACCATCGAGCAGGCACTGCCGAAATTCGCCGACTTTGCCCGCGGATCGGTGCTCGTGGCGCACAACGCCAAGTTCGACCTCTCGTTCCTCGACTACGAGCTGAGCCTGCTCACCGGCCAGACGTTCTCGCGCCCGGTCCTCGACACCATGCGCATGGCTCGTCGCCTGTGGCCGCAGATGCGCAGCGCCCTCTCCGCTCTCAGCGAGCGCTTCGGCACCGCCGTCAGGCCCTGTCACCGCGCCCTCAGCGACGCGCAGGCGACCGCCGAGCTGTTGCTCATCTTCCTCGCCCGGCTGCAGGAGGACGGCCTGCGGACACTCGAGGACGTGGTGCGCTTCTGCGAGATCGAATCACGCCGCAACTACCACAAGATCGTCCTCACCGAGTCGCTGCCGGCGTGTCCCGGCGTGTACATCATGCGCGACGCCGGCGGCGCGCCGCTCTACGTCGGCAAAGCCGAGAGCCTGCGCCGGCGCACCCGTGACCACTTTCTGCAGAAGCAGGCCCACGGCGCCCGCCAGGCGCTCGAGCTGCTCGAGAGCTTCGACGTCATCGAGACCGGCTCCGAGTTCGAGGCGCTGCTGCTGGAGGGGCGCCTGATCGGCGATCTCTGCCCGCCCTACAACGAGCGCGGCACGCACGCCAATGCCTATCACTACGTCAAGCTCAGCAACGAGCGCTACCCGCGTCTGTACGTGACGCCCAACCACATCGACGACGGCAGCTTCTACGCCGGGCCGTTCCGCTCGCGTGCCTTCGCCCGCCGGCTCACCGACTGCCTCACCGGCGTCTATCCGCTGCGCACCTGCGCCCGGCTGCCGGGTCCTCAGGGAGAAGCCTCCGGCGAAGCGGCCGCCCTCCCGCCCGCCGCATCCGGCTGTGCCCGCTTCGACATGGGCGCCTGTCTTGCCCCGTGCCGGGCGGAGCTCGACGGCAGCTATACCGAGGTCGTCCTGAACGTACGCCGAGTCCTGGAGGGCGACGACGCCGAGCTGCAGCGACGGCTCGAGGAGCGGATGAGAGAGCTGGTCGCCGGCCTGGCCTTCGAGAAGGCCGCCAAGCTGCAGGAACAGCGCGAGGCGATGACGCAGGCGGTGCGCCTCGTCCGCCGTCTGCGGACGGCGCTGGCCGCCCACGCGGCGCTCGTCTACCCGGGTCGGCAGGTGGGCACGGCCCGCGTGTGGGCGGTCGCCGGCGGCGCCCTGGTGGCGCACGAAGAGGTGGCCGCCGGCGAAGCGCAGACGGGATGGGCGACAGCGTTCCTCACGCGCGCCCTGGCGGCGCCGTCGCCCACCGTGCCGCTGCCGCCCGAGACCATCGATGAGATCCTGCTCGTCGAGAGCTGGCTGCGACGCCATCGCAAGTCCGTCAACGTCCTTGACCTGCCGGCGCCGCCCCACCGGCCCGACGGGCGGCGACGCCTCGCCGAGGCGCTCGCCGGAGAACTGTTGCGCCGTGTGAGGACCATCGCCGCGCCGTGAACACCGCGCCCGACCGGGACGCATCGTTCACGAGCGGCGCTCGACTCGTCACCATCGATCCCGCCGACTTCGACGCCATGGTCTTCGACATGGACGGCGTCGTCACCGAGACGGCGACCGTGCACGCGGCGGCGTGGAAGAGCCTCTTCGACGACTTCCTCGCCGTCTGGACGGAACGACACGACACCGCCTTCCGCCCGTTCGACATCGACGACGACTACCTGACGTTCGTCGACGGCAAGCCACGCTTCGACGGCGTCCGCGACTTCCTCGCCTCGCGTGATATCACGATCCCGTACGGGACCCCGTCCGATCCGCCCGATCGCGCGACGGTGTGCGGCCTCGGCAACCGCAAGAACGAGCGTTTTCTGGAGACGGTCCGGCACGACGGCGTGCGCGCGTTTCCCGGCACCGTGCGTCTGATCGGTGAGCTGCACGCCGCCGGAGTGCGGACGGCGATCATCTCGGCCAGCGAGAACGTGGCCGAGATCCTGGCCGCGGCAGGCGTGGAGCGGCTGTTCGCCGCCGCCGTCGACGGCAGCGTCGCGCAACGGCTCGGCCTGCCGGGCAAGCCCCACCCGGCGGTGTTCCTCGAGGCGGCCCGGCAGGTCGACGCCGCGCCGCCACGGACGGCCGTCGCCGAGGACGCCCTGGCCGGCGTCGCGGCCGGGCGATCAGGCGGCTTTGGCCTGGTCATCGGCGTCGACCGGACGGCCGGCATCGACCCGATGATCGGCGTCGACCGGACGACCGAGCACGCCGTCGAGCTGCGCAGACATGGCGCCGACGTGGTCGTCCGCGACCTCGCCGACGTCGGCGTGAAGCAGCCCGTGTGCAGGCCCGACGGCAGCTGATCGCCGCTCCGCTCGCGGGCGGCAGAGCCGCTTCAGTCGAGCCGGAACACGGCCCCGGTGGTGACCTCCGAGAAGGCGGCCGGCAGACGCTCCCTCAGCAGGTCGGTGGCCCGCTTGCCGGTGCAGTGGCAGGGCGCACAGAGCTCCAGCCCGAGGCTCTCGAGATAGTCCGCCGTGGCCTCCAGGCGGTCCTTCCGGGCGTGCAGCAGATGGAAGCCGCCGAGGACGGCCCTGACGTGCGGCAGGCCGTCCGCGTCGCGCGGCATCGCCGGCCCGGGAGCCGGCGGCCCGGCGTCGTGCCCGGGCGCGTCTCGCCGTGCCGGTCGCCCGTGCGCCGGTCGACCGATCGCCGCACCGATCCTCTCCGCCACCACGCGACGCACGTGATCGACGGTGTTGACGATCCCGGCGTGCGCGCAGCCACTGATGACGATGAGCCCGCGCGGCGTCTCGATCCAGACCGATTGATCGTCGACCACCTCGTCGTGGACGGTGCAGGCCGGGTCGAGGTAGAAGGACGGCTCCGCAGCTTCGAGCGGGTGACGACGCGGGACCGGACCGGTGGCCCAGACACCCGGCGCGGCAACGACGGGTCCCACCGACCAGATCGAGCGGGCCGGAGCCGCTCGCAGCGCCATCAGGCTGCGTTCGGGGAGACCGATCGGCTCGACCTTGCCGGTGCGGGCCAGCGAGTAGCGCGGCGCCGGCGCCGCCGGATGCAGGACCAGCCGGGCCTGCGGTGCAGCCGTCATCAAAGCCGCGAGGCCGCCGCCGTGGTCGTAGTGGCCGTGGCTGAGGACGAAGGCGTCGGCGGCTGCCGCGTCGACACCGAGCACGCCGGCGTTGCGCAGAAAGGCATCGCTGGCGCCGCAGTCGAGCAGCACGCGGGCCGGGGGCGCCTCGATCCAGCAGGAAAGCCCCCACTGAGCATGCAGCGCCCTGGTGGCGCGGCCCGCCGGCGCCGGGACGTTGTCCACGAGCATCGTGAGGCGCACCCCCGCGACCACGGCGGCGGGCGGGGTCGCCCCGTCATGCCTCGATCCCGCTGCCGTTCCGGCCTCGTCGATCATCGCGCCGCCTCCCGTCTACTCCGTCATTCCAGCGAGAACGTCTCCATCTGAGCCGCGCAGGGTGGGCCGACGCACACGCGCATGCGCCGCTCCAGCGGTTCGTACACCACCGCCGAGACTGTCGCCTGATCGATCACCGCCGGCATGTCGCCTTTCGGATGCACGCAGATCGGGTAGCCGTCCGCGTCCCCGTGATCGCGCAGTACACGAGGCGCCAGTTCGTCGACCGGCTCACCGGCCTCGAGTCCGGCGAGCACCATCGCCTGCGCCCGCTCGTAGCGTCCCAGGCTGTCGGGCCAGATGGGCTGCTGCTGCAGCGGCAGCAGCCCGTCGTGCGTGTAGTGATTGGCCTGTACGACCCAATCGTCGACCGCCACGCAGGAAGCCCTGGTTGCCGTCGTCTGGATCGACCAGACGCGGCCCGAAGCGTCGGCCGCCAGCACATATGTCCCTATCGCCCGCTCGGGTGTCTGCAGCCTGCGATAGAGCTCCTCGAGCGTGCGCGCCTCCAGCGCGGCGCGCAGCACGAAGGCGTTGGGCACACCCGGGTGCGTGTCGGTGGAGAGCACCGTGTTCGCCGTGGCCGTGACGCCGTGTGAGTTCATCCCCTGCCACGGCAGGATGCCCGGCGACTGCAGCGCCAGGATGCGCGTGCCGTCGGGAGCGGTGACGTCGTGGAGTGCGATCCCGTTGTCAAGGTCGACAGCCGTCCAGTCCTCGGTGTGTGCGAGCACCGTCCGGCCACCGGCGCGCAGAGCGAGGGTGGTGCACGCACCGACGCCGGCAGCCCCCGGCTTCGCCGACGGCCAGCGCCGTTCCAGGTCGTCCCACGTCTCCTGCGAGACCCAGGTGGAGACCTCTTCCTGGCAGTTGAGGAGGAAGACCTCCATGAACGGCACGCCGGCGCCCTCGGCACGTCCCCGCAGCTCGTCGACGTAGTCGCCGAAGACGGCGTCGGCCGGCGTCAGCAGCTCCGCAGCGGCACGCCGGCTCACCTCATCGAACGTGAAGCCGAGCAGCTCGTAGAGCGGCCGGTACGACTCGACCTGACGCGCGATCTGCCGTGCGTGCGCGACGCCGAACGAGAGACCGGCTTCGTGGTATGAGTCACCGACGACGACCTCGACGCGCGGGACGCGGCTGCGCCGCTCGCCGCCGTGTGCCACCTCGACCTCCTCGACGATGCGTGCGGGCACCGGTCGGGCCGGCCGCAGTACAGCCGCGAGGGGCTGCGACGGCCGGCCGCGACGACCGGTCAGTGCTGGCAGGTGCCTCCGGGGCCGACCTGCGGCAGCAGATCGAGAGCGTAGGCCTTGACGGCCTCTTCGACTGTCTCGCCGACCCCAGCATGCACGGCGATGCCGACCTGCGTGAAGCCGGCCAGCGGGCGGCCACCGATGCCGTCGACGACGATGGCATCGACGGCGTTGTCGGCCAGCAGCATGACCGGCGTCATGCAGCCGCCGTCCTGATGCGGCGCGTTGGTAACCACGCTCGCGGCGCCGATCTCGCTGCCGTCGATCTCGACGACAGTGAAGCACTCGCAGTGCCCGAAGTGGCCGCTGCGACGGGCGCCGAGGCCACCGGGACCCTCTGAAGGCACGGCGACACGCCGCGCGCGCTTGCCGTTGCCGTCCTGCTTGCTCGTCTCGCTCATGTATCTCCCTTTGTCTCGCGATCATTCATCGACCGGAGCTGGTCCGGATCAGACGACATCAGACCACTCCATTTCACGCACGACCGCGATGAGCCGTCAACCTCGCTCCCGTCGGCCGCCGCCGCGCGATCCATGGGCGCCACGCCCGCCCGCGGTACCGCGCGACCCGCCGGCGCCGCCCGGCCCACGACCTCCACCGGGGCCGCGACCAGCTCCTGCCCCGCGAGGCTCACCCGAGCCGTCCACAGCGGAGTCCGGTCCGCGACCCGGCGCGCAGCCGGGACCTCTGCCGGCGCCGCGACCGCGGCCGCCCCTGCTACCCGCGCCGCCAAGGCACGTCCGGATGGCGGTCGAGCCGCACGCCGGGCACGCTTCGACGACATCCTCGCCGGGACCGGGCGTGGTGCTGGCAGATGAGGCGCGAGCGATCAGCGTCGGCATCGCCGTCGGCCCGGTCTGGACGGCGCCGCCACTCGCTGTGGCGGCCGCCCAGCGGTAGCCGCAGGCGGTGCAGATGCGCAGGTCCGCGACCGCGTAGGCGCCGCCGCCGATGACGACCGCCTTGCCGTTGACCAGGGCGTCGGCGACCTTGCGGCGCGCCCGCTCCACGACGCGGCCGACCGTCTGGCGCGAGACGCCGAGGTCGGCCGCCGCCGCCTCGTGACTCAGCCCTTCCAGATCGACCAGGCGCAAAGCCTCGACCTCATCGACGCCGAGAGCGACCTGCTCCAGCTCGCGGGCGCGTACGCCCGCAGGCTTGAAGAAGACCGCCTTCGGCAGCCGCGCGATAGTCCGCTTCAGGGGTGGCCTGCCCACCTATCCGCGCGCCTCCTCGTCCGGCTCCAGCACTTCGACGATCGTCGCGTCGATGATCTCGTCCTGTTCCGGCACCGGCACCGGCTCCAGCGCCGGCGCAGCCGGCGGGTCGAGGCGCAGGTACGCGGCCCCGGCCTTGTGCAGAGCCGCCCGTCGGGAAGCCGCCAGCGCCTGCGCCGCCCGCCTCAGGACCGGTCGAGCCAGCCCTTCCGGGTCGCGCAGGTCGTTGGCCAGATACGCGCCGACCGCCGTCAGGGCGCCGGCGCTGGTCTTTCGTCCCATGCGGCCGCCACGACCGCCGCCGGGACCTCGCCGGCGATAGCGGCGCCCACCGCCGTCACATGGCTGCCGTGCCGTACTCATGCTTCCTCGATTCTACGCGCCCCGGCGATCAGCCGCGTCCCTGGCCACCGCGGCCACGTCCGCCGCCCATCCCGGCGCCGCCGCCGCCACCGCCGCCGCGGCCCATGCCGGCTCCACCGCCGCCACCGCCGCCGCGACCCATTCCGCCACCGCCGCCACGGCCCATGCCGGCACCACCGCCGCCACCCATGCCGGCGCCGCCGCCGCGGCCCATGCCGGCTCCACCGCCGCCACCGGACCCGGCGCCCGCGCCCGGCGCCTGTGGCGCCATGCCGGCATGCGCCGGCGCGGTCGGCTGGCCGGCAGCCGGCAGCTCGTTACCCCGCCACGCCTCCAGCGCGTCGGCAACCGTTCCGGCCGGCGCCTGGAACACGAGCACTCCCGCAGCCTCAAGCGTGCGGAAGGCGTTGGGGCCGGTGGCCCCGGTGATCACGGCCTCGACACCCTGGTCCACGGCGAACCGCGCCGCCTCGATGCCGGCGCCGTGGCCGGCCATAGCCGCCGGGTTGGCATGCGCCTGCCACTCGCCGGTCTCGGCGTCGACGACCACGAAGTGGGCCGCCCTGCCGAAGCGCGGATCCAGCGGCGCCGTGATATCGGGCGCCTGCGCGCTGATAAGTACTCTCATGTCACTCACCTCTCTCGTCATCCATGTCCCGCCACACACGCTGGAGCTTGACTCACGAGCCCTCCTGCGAAGCGGTGGCGGTCGATCCTTCCTGAGACGCGGCCGCCGCCGCCTGAGCGCCGGCCTCTGACGCCGCCGTCCTGTCGTCGAGTGCCAGCAGCGGCGCGATCGCCGCCCGGAACGCCTCGGCGGACGCCAGCGACGTCTTCGCCAGCAGGTACGGACGCCCGCTGTCGCCGGCGATCGAGACCGCCGGATCGACCGGGATCGTGCCCAGGAACGGTACGTCGGCCTCCCGCGCCAGGGCCTCGCCGCCACGACCGCCGAACACCTCGACCGTCCCGCCACAATGCGGGCACACGAAGGCGCCCATGTTCTCGACGATACCGAGCACCCGACAGCCCAGCTCGCGGCAGAAGGCGATCGACTTGCGGACGTCTGTGATGGCGAGCTGCTGCGGCGTCGTGACCACGACGGCGCCGTCGATGTCGCCGAGCAGCTCGAGGATGGCCAGCGGCTCGTCGCCGGTGCCGGGCGGTGCGTCGACGATGAGGTAGTCGAGCTCACCCCACTCGACGTCGGCCAGGAACTGGCGGATCATCGAGTACTTGCGCGGCCCGCGCCAGATGACCGCCTGGTCATCCGACGGCAGCAGAAAACCGATCGACATGACCTTGAGGTTGGCGGTGAAGTCGACCGGCAGCAGGCCTCCGTCCCCGCCCTGGGGGCGCCAGCCCTCGAGATGCAGCATCTTGGGGACGCTCGGCCCGTGCAGGTCGATGTCGAGCAGTCCCACCTGCATGCCCTTGTCCGCCAGCGCCACGGCGAGGTTGACGGCCACGGTGCTCTTGCCGACACCACCCTTGCCGGACAGCACGACGATCTTGTGATGGATGCACGCGAGCCGCTGCTTCATGCGCTCTTCTTCTGATGCCACCGCCGTCTGGTGCTCGGGACAGCCGCGCGCGGCCGAGCCGTCCTGCCCCGCCGCCCCGCGCCCCGGCGCACCGCCGCCTCGTCCTGCGTCGCTCCTGCCTTGACCCGCGTCGCTCATGACCCGCTCACCTTCCTTGTGCTTCCATCGCGACCGCCTGCAGCTCGTCGCTCAGCTGTGTCCACATCTCGATCAGATCGGCTGCCGCGCCCTCGCGCGAGCGGTCGATCACGCTCTTCCCGGCGACCATGGCGTCGGTGACCGCCCGATCGTGGCGTATGCGAGCCACGAACCGCGCCCCGGCCTCGGACGCCCCCACCTCGATCTCCTGTGCCATCTCGGCGTTGAGATCGTACTTGTTGATGCACACCGCGAACGGCAGGTGGAAGTGCTGGACGAGTCCGAGGACCCGACCGAGATCGTGGCGTCCGGCGATGGTCGGCTCGGTGACGACGAGCACCATCGAGGCGCCGGAGAGCGAGGCGATGACCGGACAGCCGATGCCGGGCGACCCATCGACGAGTATCAGATCGAGGCCGTCCTCGTCGGCCACACGCCGGGCCTCGGCGCGGACGAGAGTGACGAGCTTGCCGGAGTTGTCCTCGGCGATGCCGAGCGCCGCATGCACCAGCGGCCCCCAGCTGGTCTGCGACACGCGCCACTCGCCGTTGACCACCGGCTGCATGCTCAGCGCCTCCTCCGGGCAGATGCGGGCGCAGAGCCCGCAGCCTTCGCAGGCGATGCCGTCGACGCGCAGCGGGTCGAGCGACAGGGCCGAGAAACGGCAGTGCTCCACGCAGAGGCCGCAGTCCGTGCAGCGCTGCGGATCGGCGACCGCCTGGGAGCGGCCCGAGAACTCGTGCGGCTCGCCCGGCTCGGGAGACATCACCAGGTGCAGGTCGGCGGCATCGACGTCGCAGTCGGCCAGCACGGAGCGGCCGGCGAGCCGCGACAACGCCGCCACCACGCTGGTCTTGCCGGTGCCGCCCTTCCCGCTGAGGATAACTAATTGTTTCATGGTGTGAACATCTCGATTCCTTGATATTCCTGCGCAATTTCAAAAATAGGTCCCTGCTGGATGAAACCCAGGGCGAGCCCGCTGCCACGAACAGCCAGGTAATTTTCTAAGGGTTTGGCACCAAGCTCTTTCGGAAGGATGACCATTTGGTCTTTTTCAATTATGCCGTAGGCGATAAGACGAGTTTGGATTTTTGAATTCAGAAGGGCATGTGCGTTACCCATGGCGAAACCACCAGAACGGCGGCTGCCATTTGTAAAGCCAACCCGCATGCCATCTTCAAAACCATACTCAAGGCAGGCATCGTGCGGGATTCTTATCTCACCTTTTTCCCCAATGATCACCCAGCCGAAAACCCACTTGCCGCCTTTAGATAATTGAGGCATGTCTACACCTTCTTCTCCGCTGCCTGGTTTTGGTCATGGATGATTTGCTTGATATCATCAAAGACTTTTCGTAAAGCGGCAAGGTATTTTGGGTGGATCTCTGTCAGGTTATCACCCCTGGCGATCCCTTCGGCAATGCGGCGTTCATAGGGAATGTGCAGCATGACAGGCAAACTGTTCTCCCTGCAGTAATCATTGAGGGGAGGGAAACTGCCATCCTCCCGGTTGATAACGATCCCGGCGGGGATATCCATATCCTCTACAATGCCTACCATTTGCTTGAGGTCATGAAGACCAAAAGGGGTTGGCTCGGTCACCAGTAGGGCAAAATCAACACCGTGGAGAGTCTCGACCACGGAGCATGAGGCACCCGGTGGTGCATCCAGGATAATGACAGCATCCTGTGGGGGGTGTTCCCATTGTTTGAGCTGGCGGATAATTGGGGTAGACATCGGCTCACTGATGGTCAGCATACCATGCGCAAAGTGAATTCCACTATCAGTGGTTCCCGCTTCAAGCAAACCGATCGGGTTGGGTATCTCTCTGATGGCTTTCTCAGGACAGTTAAGCGTACAGCTTCCACAGCCGTGGCAGAGCTGCGGGAAGACCAGGATGGACTTGCCCACTTTTGCAAGGGCATGAAATTGACAGACCTCGACGCATTTCCCACAGAGTGTGCATTTTTCCGTGTCGATCTGTGGGATGTGGATGACTGCATCTGTCTGCTTATCGAGGGGTGGGTTGAGGAAAAGATGGGCGTTGGGTGCCTCCACGTCGCAATCCATCAGCCAGACATCTGCCTGATCTGCAAGGCTGAGTGCAAGACTGACGGCGATGGTGGTTTTCCCCGTACCCCCTTTACCGCTGGCTACTGCAATTTTCATTGTTTCCTCTGTTGTATAAGTCGGATAAACCCCGATATAAAGTTGACCTGTGGCACACGGTGCATGTATTCCTGGTATTCCGCACCAAACTTCTTGATGCCTTCCTGGTCTGCTGCCTGAATATCCAGGTATATTAAGCCTGCAGAGAGAGCGCCGACCAGGATGACAAGCCAGTGTTGCGAGAAGAGCATAAGCGCCAGGTTGAAAAGGATACCTGCGGTGTACTGTGGGTGCCGAACGATTGCATAAAGACTTGTGTCGACCAGCTTTGTTGTATGGACATAACTTTGTCCATCAGAAACACCACCCTTGCGACGTAAAATAAGAATGGGCGCAAAACCAAAGAGGATGGAAAAATAGCAAGATCACCCAACCAATCCCTTGGAGAATGGAATAACCCTGCAGCTTAATAATGAAGAAAGCCAGAACATACTGCACGACGATCAGGAGGCTGGCTGCTATGATCAACCCCTTACACTCATGCTTACTCATGAGTCATTCTTCTATTACTTGAGTTCACCTTTATTGAATTTCTGAACTGCATCATCCACTGTGGTTATACCGTCATTGAAACGGATCATCTTGATGCCTGCAGCCTGGAATGCACCAAAGGCATTCGGACCAAAATCGCCGCTGATAACGGCATCAGCTTTCTTGTCAACCACGAATTGGGCGGCAGCCACACCGGCGCCACCTGAAAGGTTTATGCCTGGATTGGCAAATGCTTCCCATTGGTTGGTTTCGGTGTCCATTTTTATGAACCAGGGACATCTGCCGAATCGTCTTTCAACCGGGCTTTCAAGTTTTGAATCTTGTGCAGTGATTATTAGAATCATCCTGCCTCCATAATTTATCAGGTTTTCAATGAATTGACTTCATAGGTTTAATGCAGCAGTTCGGTGTGATCGATCAGCTTTCCGTTAAGGAATGCCTGGACGGCACTGTCAATATCCTGCATGTCTGTGACTATTGGCTGGATGTTGAGGCGACGCATGCTTTCGTAGGCGCCCATGCCCATACCGCCGCATAACAGGGCTTTGCAGTCCGCAATGATGTCTGCCATGCTGACATGCTTGCTGTGCGAAGCAGCGTCTGTACCATGCCCGGTAGATTGAGATTCTTCTGAACTATGCTGGGCGCTGAAGTGAGTGTGCCCCATCTTATCACGCAGCTCGCGATTCACGATCTTGCCTTCTTCGATGGTCAGTACCAGGTAATAGGGGGCACGCCCGAAATGCTGGCTGATGGTCTTGCTGTCCTCTGTAATAACTGCAATTTTCATAGTTAACTCCTTTTTCATGGATTCAAGCGAGAAATGGTGCCCATCCGGCTCTTCACGCGTATCGGAGGGGTAGAAGATGAGTAAAATTTGGGCATCCTCCTCGCTGATATTTTCCCAGCAATGCGGCAGATGCGCCTCGAACACAAGGCAGTCCCCTGCCTCTAATGAATAATCTTCCTGCTGGATGCGATAATGGATACAGCCGCTCAGGCAGTAAACAAACTCATGACCGGTATGAACGATCATGTGATCACCGCTGCCCATACCAGGTTTGATGCTAACCACGAATGGCTGAACAGCACTACCAGCAAGATCTTTACCCAGGTTCTGCATCTGTGTGCTGCCAAAGGCAGTATGCGGACGGTTATTGAATGGTGTGAAAACCACTTGCTTTTCCTCCGGTTCTTTTTCGAAGAATGAAGAGAGCGGCACTTCCAGGGCGAGTGCCAACTGCTGCAGCGTGCTCACCGAGGGGGATGTCTTCCCATTCTCGACAAGGCTGAGCGTGTTTACATTCAAGCCACTGCGCTCAGCAAGTGCGCGCAGTGAGTAACCTCGACGGGTACGAAGATCGTGCAATTTACGCCCGACCAACACCTCAGCCGGTGTCTCACTATCTGGCATGAGAGGATGTACACCGGTACTGTTCACTATCTTTACTCCACCACGAATTTGATCGTGCTCTTATTGCTGATATTGTCAGAGATCGGACATCGCGCATCAACTTCGTGCACGAATTTCTCTTTCTCC
>DIWP01000038.1:617-9099 GCA_002423545.1 Thermoleophilia bacterium UBA6103 | reverse complement strand
TCGATCTTGTTGAGCACCGGGATCAGCTCCAGGTCGTTGTCGACGGCCATGTAGGCGTTGGCGACCGTCTGTGCCTCCACGCCTTGCGTCGCGTCCACCACCAGCACGGCACTCTCGCAGGCCGCCAGAGCGCGGCTGACCTCGTAGCTGAAGTCCACGTGACCGGGGGTGTCNNGATGGTGATGCCGCGCTCGCGTTCCAGCTCCAGCTTGTCCAGGTACTGGTCGCGCTTGTCCCGGTCTGAGACCAGCCCGGTGATTTCCAGGATGCGGTCGGCCAGGGTGGATTTGCCGTGGTCGATGTGGGCGATGATGCTGAAGTTGCGGATGTGGCGCAGGTCGGTCATGGCAGCCTTTTAGGTTAGCACGGCCGCCGCGCCGACCCGAGCCGAGTCCACTCAGCCTTCGCCCAAGGAGACGCTCATCTCGGTGCCGAGCCCTCTGCCTCCCGGGACCGCCACACATGCCGTCACATGGATGTATGCTCGGCTGTGCATCCGGATCTTCCGACATCAGTGCCGACATCGCCGCATGCGGACGAGGCGAAGGGAACACATGACACCCGGGCGTGAGGATGACAGGCGGATAGCCGCCGACGGCGACTCCGGCCGCACCACGGAAGACCCGCTGACGGAGAGCGAGGCCCGCTTCCGCGGGCTGTTCGACAACACCATCAGCGGGGTGGCGATCTATCGGGCCGTCGACGACGGGGCGGACTTCGAGTTCACGGACCTCAACAGCGCCGCCCAACGGATCGAACAGACAACGAGACAGGCGGTGCTCGGCCGCCGGGTGACGGATGTGTTCCCCGGCATCGGCGAGATGGGCCTGCTGGAGGTGTTCCGGCGTGTGTGGCGGAGTGGCCGGCCGGAGCACCACCCCGTGACCGTCTATCGCGACGAACGCGTCATCGGCTGGCGGGAGAACCATGTCTACCGGCTGCCGACCGACGAGATCGTCGCGGTCTACGACGACGTCACCGAGCGCAAACAGGCGGAAGAGGCGCTGCGGGAGAGCGAGGCGGGCTTGCGCGCCGTCCTCGACGCGACGCCGTTCCCGGTCGCTCTGGTCGACACGCAGGACGACAAGATCGCCTTCTGGAGCCGCAGCGCCCTCGACCTGTTCGGTCACACCGCGCCCACCGCGGCGGAGTGGTACGAGATCGCCTACCCAGATCCCGCCTACCGGCGCGATGTGGTCGAACGATGGACGCCGTTCGTCGAAGAGGCGCGACGCTCCGGCCGGGCCGTCAACGCCGGAGAGTACCGGGTCGCCTGCCGGGACGGCTCGGTACGCACCTGCGAGATGTACGTCGCCTGCCTGCCGGACAGACTGATCGTCACGTTCAACGACGTCACCGAGCGCGCACGGGCGGAGGCGGAGGTCCACCGACTCAACGCCGAGCTGGAACAGCGGGTACAGAGACGCACGGCGCAGCTGACGGCCAAGAACGAGGAGCTCGAACGCTTCACATACACCGTGTCGCATGACCTCAAAGCGCCGCTGCGCGGCATTGCCGGCTACGCCGCCGAGCTGGACCGCAAGCATCGCGCCGGGCTCAGCGAGCGCGCCGACTTCTGCGTGACGCAGATTCTGACCGCCACCCGGAACATGGACCACCTGATCGAAGACCTGATGCGGTTCACGCGTCTGGACTCCGAGACGGTGTCGACCACCACGGTCGATATCCACGGTCTGATCCAGGCCATCCTCCATGACCGGGCACTGGCCCTGAAAGAACGGCACACCGACGTGACCGTGGACATCCCCTTCGCGGCGCTGCTGGCCTGGGAGCGCGGGCTGGCACAGGCGCTGGCGAACCTGATCGACAACGCGATCACGTACAGCCGCGAGGCCGAACCGCCGCGTCTGCGCATCGGCGGCGAGGAATCGGCCGCCGCCTGGCGCTTGAGCGTCGCCGACAACGGCGTCGGTTTCGACATGAAGTATCACGACCGCATCTTCGGGCTGTTCAACCGCCTGGTGCGGGCCGACGAGTACGACGGCACCGGTATCGGCCTGGCCATCACCAAGAAGGTGGTCGAGAAGCAGGGTGGCAGAGTGTGGGCAGAGGCGACGCCGGGCGAGGGCGCCACCTTCTTCGTGGAGCTGCCCAGACCGGTGCAGTGAGCGGCGAATGGAGGGATCCGACATGGCGGCAAAGCCGGTCCACAACACGCGCGCGTCGACCCGGCCCATCCTGCTGGTGGAAGACAACCCCATGGACCTCGATTTCATGCTCCAGGCCCTCGCCGAGCACTCCGTTCTCAACCCGGTGCGCGTCTGCCGCGACGGCGAAGAGGCGCTGGAGTTCATCGAGGCCCACTCGACGCCGGACGACCCGGACCTGCCGCTGCTGGTGTTGCTCGACCTGCGCCTGCCCAAGGTGGACGGCATCGACGTGTTGCGCGCCGCTCGGGAGCACACGACCTGGAAGCAGATCCCGTTCGTCGTCATGACGACCTCGAGCGAGAACACCGACATCTCCCGCGCCTACGAGCTGGGCGTCAACTCGTATGTCGTCAAACCGGTGGACTTCGCCACGTTCGCCGAGGTGGTGCAACAGATCAAGCTGTACTGGCTGCTCACCAACACACCGCCCTTCCCGAAGAACGACCGGAGGCTGCGGTGACTCCCGCCATCAGAGTCCTCTACGCGGAAGACAACGCGCAGGACGCCGACCTTACTCTGAACCACTTCGCTGAGAAAGCGCCCGAGTTCGAGATCGCGATCGTCGAGACCGGAGCAAGGTGCCTGGACGAGTTGCGCGAGAACCGCTTCGATCTGCTGCTGCTCGACAATCATCTGCCCGACATGGACGGGCTGGACGTGCTGAAGACGCTCGTCCGCGACGAACTGCGGCAGCCGGTCGTCATGGTGACCGGCGTCGGCGATGAGGGTCTGGTGGTGAAGGCGCTGCGCCTCGGCGCGGCCAGCTACGTGCCCAAGCAGGCCGACTACCTGGATTCTCTTCCGGACGTACTGCGCGGCGTGCTGGAGGAGTACCGACAGGGACGACACCGCGGATCGCTCGCCGCCGGCTCGTCCCGCAAGATCCTTTACGTAGAGCATCACCCGATGGACGTCGAGCTGACGCTACGACATTTCGCCGACGCCGCTCCGCATTTCGTGGTGGATGCGATCCAAAGCACCGCGGAGGCACTGGCGCGTCTGGAGCTGGCGCACGACTACGACCTCGTGCTGCTCGACCTGCGCATGCCCGGCATGAATGGGCTCGAGTTCGCGCGCGAAGCCAAGCGCCGGCACCTCCGTCTGCCGCCGTTCGTCGTGATCTCCGGCCAAGGTGACGACGCCACGGCGATCGCCACCCTGAAGCTGGGAGCCACCGACTACATCGCCAAGCGCGACGGCTACCTCGACCAGCTCGTGTACACCATCGACCAGGCCATCGCCGCCGATCGGCTGAGCCGGGCCAACGAGCTGCTGCAGACCGAACTGGCAGAACGCACGCGCGTCGAGGAGCGACTGCGCCGCTCGGTCGAACGCCTGAACAGGCTCACCGACGCGGCGGTGAGTACGCTGGCGCGCACCGTCGAGATGCGCGACCCGTACACCGCGGGTCATCAGGAGCGCGTCGCCGGACTGTCACTGGCGATCGGCGAGCGCTTGCGACTGCACAAGAGGGGCCTCACTTCCCTGCGCATCGCGGCGCTGATCCACGACCTGGGCAAGATCGCCCTGCCCGCCGAGATCCTCAGCAAGCCGGGCGCACTGAGCGCCGTCGAATGGCAGCTGATCCGGCGCCACCCGGAGACCGGCTACGAGATCCTGCGCGAGATGAACTTCCCCGGACGCGTGGCCACCATCGTACGGCAGCACCACGAGCGCCTCGACGGCTCCGGCTACCCCCACGGTCTGCAAGGAGAGCAGATCCTCATCGCCTCGCGCGTCATCGCGGTGGCCGACGTGGTCGAGGCGATGGCTTCGCACCGCCCCTACCGGGCGGCGCTGGGCATCGACGTGGCGCTGGAGGAGGTCGACTCGAAGCGGGGAGCGCTGTACGACCCGGCCGTCGTGGATGCCTGCCTGACCCTCTTCCGCCTGGAGGGATTTCGCCTGCCGGCCTCTTTCTGAGACCACGGCACCCGGAGCAGCGCCCCGTGACGCCCCGCTCTGGAGACCACCCCATAGCCCCCCGCAGTCGTCGCGTCCGGTTCGGCTCACGCCGCTCGGGACAGACCCCAGCGCGACCCGGAATGGATGGCCGCCGGGCGTGGCAGGGTCGTCGCAAGCACGAAGATGGCCGCCGGCAGAGCGGCCAGCGCGTAGATGACGGTCGCCGGCGACGTTGCGTCGCCCAGCAAGCCGAGCAGCGCCGCGCCGATGCCGCCGACTCCCACGCTGGCGCCGACGGTGATGCCGGAGGCCAGACCGATGCGGCCCGGCAGGTACTCCTGCGCCAGCACGATGGCGGTGCTGACGCTGGCGTTGCAGCAGAGACCGATGACGGCCACCAGCGGGACCATGGCGGCAAAGCTGAGACTCGGCAGTGCCGCCAAGGCCGGGGTGAGCAACAGCGGCGGCACCAGCAGGACGAGGCGGCGGCCGAAGCGGTCGGCGACACGGCCGCCGAGCAGCGTCCCGAACGCGGCCGAGACGAGGAAGACGGTCGTCATGACGTTGGCCGCCCCGGGGCTGGAGTCGCGCACGGTGACCAGGAACAGCGGCACGTACGCCATCACGCCTGACACCACGGCGCTCAGCACGCCGTACATGAACGCCAGACGGCCGAAGGGCCACCACTCGTTGAGCACCGCGAGCCGGACAGCAGACGGACCCGCGGCGGCCACCCGAGCCTGCTCGCGAACGTGCAGCCGCCGGACCGCCACGCTGACGGCCACGGCGGCCGTCAGCGGCAGCACGGCCAACAGCGGTGTCGCCGTGAGGCCGAGCGGCGCCACGATGGCCGTCACGAGGAGTGGCGAGACCGCGAAGCCGACGCTGCCGCCGACCGAGAAGACGCTCATGCCGGTGACCACATTGGTGCCGGCCGCAACGCGCGCCCAGCGGGCGCCCTCGGGATGAAAAGCGGCCACGCCGACGCTGGCGGCGGCGACCGCGATCAGGGCCGCCACGTAGCTGTCGAGGACGCCGATGGCGCCCAGCCCGAGGCCGCCGAGCACCAGCCCGACGGGCAGCAGCCAGCGCGCCGGCGTACGGTCGCCGTGGTGGCCGAAGAGCGGCTGCAGCAGACCGCCGGCGACGCTGGACGCCAGCACGAAGATGCCGACGTCACCGTAGGTGTAGCCGCGCTCCACCACCAGGAACGGCAGGAGCGCCGAGACGGCGCCACCGACCAGGTCCGAGCAAGCGTGACCGAAAGAGAGCGCCAGGAGCGCCGCCCGTGCGGCGGGACGCGCCGTCGGTGATCCGGCACCGTCCGCTGGCCCCGTCCCGACCCCGGCGTCCGCGGCGCTCGCCGGCTCGTTCCCTTCGTCGCGTCCGTCGAGCAGCGAGCGTGTCGAGGCGTCGCTCACAGGTCGCCGGCGCGGTCCGGCCGCGCCGGTGGCAGCGGCTCGTCGCCCACCGGCTCGCCGCCGGGCTCCGGTACCGGCGGCACGGCGTCGTCGCCCTCACGGATCGACCGGTCGGGCTCGCCGACTTCGGCGGCTGCAGCGTCGCTCACATCCGTGTCGACTGACCCCTCGCCACCGTGGGCCTCTGCGTCAGACCCTTCGCCGCCCCGACCCTCTGCGTCAGAGTCCTCGCCGCCAGACCGCCCTTCGACGGCGCTCGGCATCGGGACGCCTTCGACGCAGACCGACTCCGGCGCCGGGGCCGCCCCCGGCCGGCGACGCCTGATCATCGAGCTCAGCACCACCACATCCTCGAGCCGGAAGGCGCGCGCCAGCAGCAGGTAGACCCCGCCCCCGAGCGCTACGATTGCCAGCACCACGATCAACTGCGCCCAGAACCCGCGTGCGAAGAAGCCCTCGCTGAGCCGCCACAGGCCCCAGCTCACGCCGGCCAGCGCAGCGCCGCAGACGCTCATCTTGGCGATCGAGCCCATCAGCGCCCGGCCGCCCATGCCGCTGATCTGGCGCCGCATCAGATACAGGAGCGCCAGGAAGTTCCAGGTCGCCACGATCGACGTCGCCAGGGTGATCCCGGCCACGCCGAGCGGCTTGTACAGCAGCCAGTCGAGCACCGCATTGAAAGCGAGGTTGACGAGGCTGACCCACATCGGCAGCCAGGGTCGCTGCAGGCTCTGGAAGCCACGGTTGAGGATGATGTTGCCGTTGGCGAAGATCATCCCCACCGAGAACAGCGCCAAGGCAGTGGAGACGCTGGCCGTGTCCTTGGCACTGAAGATGCCGTGCTCGTAGATGAGGCTCACGAACGGCTGCGGCAGAGCGATGAACCAGATGGCGAACGGCAGGGTGATGAAGAAGACCTGCCGCACCGCCCCGGAGAGCGTGTCGCGGAAGCCGCCCAGGTCGTCGAGGGCCGCGAAGCGCGCCATCGACGGGAACAGGACCGTCCCGATAGCGATCGCGAACACGCCCTGCGGCAGCTGGTAGAGGCGGAACGAGTAGTACAGCTCGGCCGGCGCCTGTTCACTGACCAGCGCCGCGAACGCCTGCCCCACCAGCGCGTTGAGGTTGAGGATGCCGAGCGCCGTGGTCACCGGGATCATCAGCCACAGCGTGCGCTTGAGGGCCGGATCCTTGAGGTCGAGCCGGAGCCGGTAGCGGTACTCCAGCTTGCGCAGGGGAATGACCAGCAGCCCCAGCTCGGCGACCGTGCCCACCACGTTGCCCCAGACCAGCGCCCAGATGCCGATGCGCGGCGCCAGGAAGATGAGGAACACGATGATCACGATGTTCCAGACGATCGAGATGACCGCCGGCATGGTGAACTTCTCGTAGGAGTAGAGGACACCGATGACGACGCCGGCCGTACACATGAGGATGACGGTGGGCATCAGCGCCTCGGTCATGAGGACCATGAGGCGGAAGTAACCGTAGTTGTCGATGAAGTCGCCGTAGATGAGCTCGATGAGGAACGGCGCCACGAGCATGAACAGCAGGACGATGACGCCGATGGCGATGGCGACCAGGGTGATCATCGACGAGGCCAGGCGATACGCGCGCTCCTTCTCGTCTTTGAGCAGCAGGCGGGTGAAGACGGGCACGAAGGCGGCGCTGATGGCGGCGTCGGCGAGCAGAGCGCGGATGAGGTTCGGGAAGATGGCGATGTTGGTGTACGCGGAGATCTCGCCGGTGGTGCCGTAGAAGGCGGCCGTGAGCATCTCGCGGACGAGCCCGATGAGACGCGAGGCGGCGGTGGCGCCGGCCACCATGGCCGCCATCCAGGCCAGGCGTTTGGCTCTCTCCGTCATGCGCGCGGCTTCGTCGTGGTCATGCAGGTGGCTTTCGCTGTGGGAGCCGGTGGCCCTCGCCGGCTGATCCGGCGACACTGCGAGGGTGCGGGCGGCGGCCGTGGCGGACGCCCGGCGCGGCCGCCGCCCATCCTACCAAGTGCACGCGGCCCGGTCCTCATGGCCGGCCGGGCGGCCCGGTCGCCACAGCCCGGTGGCCGTCGCGAGCGTTCACTGCCCGCCACTGCCGGGGCCGGTGGCGACGCCGCACGCTCGATGGGCGTAAGCTCATGACGGTCAGAGTCCCCGTCGGCTCACCGTCGAAAGGATGCGCATGCTTGCCGCCGGCCACGACCGCCGCCAGCGACACGTCCACACCGCGGGCGGCACCCGCTCCGGTCACCCGAGCAGCTATGCGATGCACGATCCCCGCACCCTGGAGCGCGAGCTGGGACTGCGCCGCGGCCACAGCCTGCTCGACCTCGGCTGCGGAGCGGGAGACTACGCCCTGCGGGCGGCGGAGCTGGTCGGCCCCGCGGGATCGGTCGTGGCGATCGACAGGAGCGGCCGGACCATCGCAGACCTTGCCGGCGAAGCGGACCGGCGCGGCCTCGGCAATCTGCGGGCGATCGTCGCGGATCTCGCCGCACCGCTGCCCGTCGACGACTGCTGCGTCGACGTGTGCCTGATCGCGACCGCGCTGCACATGAACGACCTCGACCGTATCGCGGCAGGGCTCTTTCATGAAGTGCGCCGGGTGCTCCATCCAGACGGCCGCCTCGTCATCATCGAGTGTAAGAAAGAGGAGACGCCGAGCGGTCCGCCCCTCTGTCTGCGCCACTCCCCAGACGAGGTCGAGGCGCTCGTCGCGCCGTGCGGGTTCACGAAGGCCGCTCTGACCGACCTCGGCCCCACCACCTATCTGCTCCGATTCGACGTAGCTTGAGCCGCGTCGGCGCAGGCCCGCAAGCTGGGCACGGCGCAGCCGAGCGCCCCCCTGGACCACATCGCGGCCACCCTCTCGCCTCCCGGCCCGCGCTTGCCGGGATAGGAGATAGAGCGGCTCGAAATGCCACCCCCCTGTCCCGTGACGTTTGACGGCGCTCGCCGCGCTGCGCGCGGCTCGCGCCGAAGATGATGG
>DIWP01000038.1:0-569 GCA_002423545.1 Thermoleophilia bacterium UBA6103 | reverse complement strand
GCATGCGTTCGGGGTCGTGGGCGGGAACCGTGAGTACGGAGGGCAGAACGTCAACCTCGTGACCCGCCCAACGTCAACCACGACGGGGCTCTCTGACCTTGTGAAGAGCCTCGGGAGAGTCCTAGGCTGAGTGGCCGGGAGGGTGGCTACGCTGCCGGAGCGCGCCGGTTGCACAAGACAGATGTCCTCCCGGCTGCCTCCGGCTCAGCGCGCATCCACCTTTGTACTAGGTGTAGTAGGCGTTGTCGACTTGACTGAACGAGAATCGAATGGACGTGGTCTCGAAGAGCGTGCACGAGCACAGGCGGGCCGTCGCCAGGTCGAAGAGAACGATGTTCAGACCGTTACCGAGCGCACTCCCGTAGGCAACACCATCGAAGTCGTTGTTCTTGAACAACTCGGCAAGTACTTGCGTAGGCACGTAGTCTGCCATCCTGTCGCTCGGAGTCACAGGTCTCGAGAATGCATCGTTGATGTCCGCCCATACTTCCGATTCCCTCGCTTCTGGGGACGGCTCTTCCGAGTAGTACCTAGTGTCCTGAGGCAGAGATACGCTCACAATATGAAGC
>DIWP01000018.1:396-4171 GCA_002423545.1 Thermoleophilia bacterium UBA6103 | reverse complement strand
CCAAGCTGAGGGTCGCGGGTTCGAGACCCGTCTCCCGCTCCATCCTTGCACCGGCCGCTGCAGACGCGGCTGATCGGCATCATCCGCGGCGCCATGGCGGTCCAGAGCCGCCCCAGCGCCGCTCACGACCTCTCCGCATCGCGCGCCCGTAGCTCAGCCGGATAGAGCAGTGGACTTCTAATCCTCAGGTCGCAGGTTCGAATCCTGCCGGGCGCGCCACCAGTTGTCGTGTTTCGGGTGTGTCTCGGACGCGCCACATGCTTCCGCCCAAGCATGACCCTGCTCCGCCGCCGTCTGTTCCGCCGGACACGTCGCCAGGACCGGCTCGAGTGACGGCACGATTGACCTCCCGACGAATCGGGCATGGATTCAGAGAGTCACGGGCCCGTCGAGGCGGGGAGGCGTAGCCGGCCCGGACTTTCCGGCACCGGCCGGGGGATCCGGCGTCGTGGCGGTGATCTGCACCGACGGAGCCACAGACGACCCACAAGGAGGTTGTCATGGGTCTGTTCGGCAAGAAGTCCAAGGAACGACAGGACGCGGGCGGCGCGGCACCTCCCGCGGCGGGTGACGAGATCCACCTCTCGGTCGATGAAGAGAAGCTCAACGGCGACGCCGACGGTCTTCTCGACGTGGTGCGCTCGGGTTCCGACCCCGAGGAGCGCAGCAAGGCCGCATGGGCGCTGGTGGAGATGGGTGACGAGCGCGCCGAGCAGACGCTGATCGCCATCGTCGGTGACGATCGGGAGACATCGCTCGTACGCTTCCAAGCCATCGGAGCGCTCGGCAAGATGCATGCACGGCAGGCCGTGGAGCCGCTGGTCGAGGTGCTCACAGACGCCGCCGAGGAAGACAAGGTGCGCGCGGGGGCAGCCGTCTCGCTGGGGTGGATCGGCGATGCACAGGCTTCCGAGCCGCTCGCCGAGGTCTGGCTGCGGGCAGGAGACGAACGCCTGCAGGACGCCGCCGGGCGGGCGTTCATGGAACTGGAGGTACCCACCTCCGACGTCCTCGTCAAGGCCCTCGACGACCCCGAGTGCTGCGAAGAGGCGGCCGAGCGGCTGGGCCGTTTTGCCGATGCGAGCGCCGTCCCGGCTCTGGAGGCAGCGGCCGAGCGCGCGCGTGAGCGCAAGGCGAAGCGGCTCGCCAAGGCGGCCGAGGCGGCGATCGACAGCATCCGCCACCGCGCCGCCTGAGACGGCCCGGGAGCGTGCTGCCAGCGGGACTCTGTTTCCGCCTACTAGACAGGGGGTAGACTCCGGCTCGTGTCCGACGAGACCCCACAGACGCAGGCGCCGCAGGGCAAGCCGACAGACGACGCGGTCAGCGTGTCGCTGAGGGACGAGCTGCTGGAGCGGGTGCTCGAGCACGACAAGCACGGGGCGGTGGCGGTGGCGCTCACGGCGATCCGCGACGGCCGCATCGGCATCCCCGATCTCTACGTGCGGGTGCTGGGTCCGGCTCTCGTGAGCATCGGTGCTCGCTGGCAGGAGGGGCGTACGGCCGTCTGGGAGGAGCATCTGGCGAGTGCGGCGGTGAGGACCATCGTCGAGGCGCTCTATCCCGAGGTGGAGCGGCAGCGCGCCTCCGTCGCCGCCGCCGGCCGCAGTGCGTTGCTGGCGTCCCCGCCGGAGGAATCGCACGACCTGGGCCTGCGCATGCTCGCCGACCGTCTGGCGCTCGCCGGCTGGGAGGTCTACTACCTGGGACCCGACACGCCGGCCGACGAGCTGATCGCCGCCGTCCGCACCCTCGAGGTCGAGGCGCTCATCCTCAGCTCCTCGACACACTACCATCGGCTGCGCATGCGCGAGCTGGTCACCACACTGGCCGAGGCGCTGCCGGACGTGCGGGTGTGGGTCGGCGGCCCCGGCTTCGTCGGCGTCGACGACGAGTGGTCCGGCGCCCATCTCTTTGACGAGCGCCTGTTGGATGGGACCGGCCGGTCGCCGGGGGACACGTAGTGCTGAGCCTGCGCGTCGCAGCCCGCTTCCTGCGCCGCAGCCCCGGTCAGACCATCCTGCTGATGGCCGGCATCGCCGTGGGCATCGGCGTGCAGGTCTTTCTCGGCTCGCTGATCACCAGCCTCCAGGCCAGCCTGGTCGAGGAGACCATCGGGACCAGCTCGCAGGTCACCGTCAGCGCCGAGAAGGAGGGCTCGCCGGTGGCGTTCACGTCGCAGCGCCGGGCGGCGCTCGCGGCGCAGCCTCAGATCACCACGGTGGTCCCGGTGCGCACGCTGTCGGCGATCTACGACGCCGGGGCGGAGAGCGCCCCGCTCGGTCTGATCGGCGGCGAGATCCAGGCGCTCGACACCATCTACAGGCTCGACGAGAATGTCACCCAGGGTGCGGCGACGCTTGCCGACGACGAGGTGATGATCGGTCGCGAGCTGGCGCAGCGCTTCACGCTCGCGCCTGGTGATCAGCTGGCGCTGGTGCTGGCCGACGGCAAGGAGGCGGTGCTGCGGATCAGCGGCGTCTTCGACCTCGGGGTCGCCGACGTCAACGAACGCACTGCGTTCGTCGGCAGCGGCTTCGCTCGCGAGGCGCTGGGCTTCAAGGCCGACGAGTACACGGCCATCCAGACGCAGGTCGACGACCCCTTCGCCTCCGCCGACGTCGCCGCCGCCCTGCGCGGCGAGGCGGCATTCGACGCGCTGACGGTGACCGACTGGCAGGCGCAGAACGCCGATCTGCTGAGCGCCCTGCGCAGTCAGAGTCTCTCAAGCTACATGATCCAGGTCTTCGTGCTGATCGCCGTGGCCCTGGGCATCGCCTCGACGCTGGCCATCTCGGCGGTGCAGAAGACACGGCAGATCGGCATCCTGAAGGCGATGGGCATGCCCGACGGACGGGCCGGCCTCATCTTCTTCTGGCAGGCCGGCATCATCGGCGTGCTCGGTGCGGCGGCGGGCGTCGGCGCCGGGCTGGCCCTGATCGGCGTCTTCTCGCTCGCCGGGCGCGGCTCCGACGCGCTGTTCCCGATCACGCCGCAGGTGGCGTTCGTCGTCATCTCGTTCGTGGTGGGGGTCACGGTGGCGCTGCTGTCGTCGCTGATCCCCATCCGTCGCACATCGCGGGTGGACCCCATCGAGGTGATCCAGAGCCAGTGATGTTCAGACGACGGGACAGGACACAGAAGGCGCCGGCTGCCGATGGCGGCCGGAACGGGGCAGACGAGATCCTCGGGAGCGTTGAGCCGGGGAAGTCACCGGCGGCCTCGCCGGCGCCCCCGGCGGAGCGCGCCGCGCCAGACGGGCAGACGGCTGTTTCGTCGACCGACACGAGCAGCGCGGCAGGGTCGGCGCCGCTGATAGTCGCCGACGAGCTGACCAAGGTGTACGGAACGGTGGCCGCCACGCGGGCGCTCAGTGAGGTCTCGTTCGACGTGCATGCCGGGGAGTTCGCCGCCATCGTCGGGCAGTCGGGGTCGGGCAAGTCGACGCTGCTCAATCTCCTCGGCCTGCTCGACACGCCCACCGAGGGCCGTGTGCTCGTGGAGGGCCGGGAGACGGCCGCCGCCGGCCGCCGCGGGCGGGCCATGCTGCGCAATCAGTACCTCGGCTTCGTGTTCCAGTTCCACCACCTGCTGCCCGAGTTCAGCGTGCTGGAGAACGTGGTCATGCCGGCACTCATCGCCGAGGGCGTCGAGATGGACGCCGTCGAACGCCGCCGTCGGGCTCTGGATGTGCTGGGCATGCTGGGACTGGAAGCCGTGGCCGAGAAGAACGCCAACCAGCTCTCGGGTGGGCAGAAGCAGCGGGTGGCCATCG
>DIWP01000018.1:0-361 GCA_002423545.1 Thermoleophilia bacterium UBA6103 | reverse complement strand
GACGAACCGACCGGCAACCTCGACACCGAGAACAGCGCCGCCGTGTACCGGCTCTTCCGTGAGATCAACGCCGATCTGGGCACCACGTTCCTCATCGTCACCCACGATCGCGGGATCGCCGAGCAGACCGATCGCATCATCGAGGTCGTCGACGGCGAGCTGGTGCAGGACGTCCGCAACACCTATCTCGAACGCGGCTGAGCTCGCAGCACGACACGGTACTCCGTGTCGCCGGCGAGTGTGACGACCCGCCGGAGAGGTGGTATCCTTTGCCCTCGCCGCGCAGGATGGTGCGTGCCTCGGCCCGTGCCGGCCGCCGGTGAGCCGGAGGTGGAGGTAGCTCAGGTGGTAGAGCTCCAGG
>DIWP01000007.1 GCA_002423545.1 Thermoleophilia bacterium UBA6103 | reverse complement strand
GCCGGCATGGCGGCCGACCTCTTCGAGACCTACGCCGTCACGGCGGTGGCGGCCATGCTGCTCGCCTTCCTCACCTTCACGGTGAAGGCCGGCGCGCTCGCCGTCGGCGAGGGCTCCATCATCGTCGTCGAGGGCGAGTGGGTCTACGAGCCGGCCATCCTCTACCCGCTGGTGCTCGGCGGCGCCTCCATCATCGCCAGCGTCATCGGCACGTTCTTCGTCCGTCTGGGCAAGAGCGGCAACATCATGAACGCGCTCTACAAAGGGCTCGGCGTGGCGGCCGTGATCGCCATCGCCCTCTTCTATCCGATCACCGAGGTCATGCTCGGCGACGAGAAGGCGCGCCTGTTCGGCGTGCCCGAAGTCTGGCAGCTCTTCCTCTGCGCCGTGGCCGGCGTGGTGGTCACCGCCTTCCTGGTGGTCATCACCGAGTACTTCACGGCCACGCGCTATGACCCCGTGAAGAGCATCGCCGCGGCCAGCGTCACCGGCCATGCCACCAACATCATCCAGGGGCTGGCCATCAGCATGCAGTCCACGGCCCTGCCGGTCATCGTCATCGGCGCCGGCATCCTGGTCACCTACCAGCTGGCCGGTCTCTATGGCATCGCCGTGGCCGTCATGTCGATGCTGTCCATGACCGGCATCATCGTCGCCATCGACGCCTACGGTCCCATCACGGACAACGCCGGCGGCATCGCCGAGATGGCCGACATGCCGACAGAAGTGCGCGACATCACCGATCCTCTCGACGCCGTCGGCAACACCACCAAGGCCATCACCAAGGGGTATGCCATCGGTTCGGCGGGCTTCGCCGCCCTGGTCCTCTTCGTGTCGTACACGACCGACCTCGAGGCGCGGCTCGGCGAAGTGGTGCCGTTCGAGCTCACCAACCCGTGGGTCCTCGTCGGCCTCTTCTTCGGCGGCGTCCTCACGTACCTGTTCGCCTCTCTCTGCATGAAGGCGGTCGGCAAGGCCGGCGGCGAGGTCGTCGAGGAGGTCCGCCGGCAGTTCCGTGAGAAGCCGGGCATCATGGAGGGCACGGAGAAGCCCGAGTACGGCACCGCCGTGGACATCGTCACGCGGTCGGCGATCCGGCGCATGATGCTGCCGGCGGCCATCCCCGTGCTGGCGCCGATCGTGTTCGGCCTGGCGTTCTACACGCAGGGCAAGTACGTGCTCGGCGGCGTGCTCATGGGCACCATCGTCACCGGCATCTTCCTGGCCATCAGCATGACCAGCGGCGGCGGCGCCTGGGACAACGCCAAGAAGATGATCGAAGACGGCGCCTTCGGCGGCAAGGGCAGCGACGCCCACGCCGCCGCGGTCACCGGCGACACGGTCGGCGACCCGTACAAGGACACGGCGGGTCCGGCCATCAACCCGATGATCAAGGTCATCAACATCGTCGCTCTGCTGATCATCCCGTTCCTGCAGTAGCGGCGCCGGGCGCTGGGGCGGCACAGCCGCCGCGGGGCTCAGTAGGAGAGAAGGCCGGTGAGGGGCCGGCGGTCGATCGACCGCCGGCCCCTCACTCGTGCCGGCAGCCGGCGATCCACATCGACGGGGGCCTCGAGACCCGCCACGACGGGGGCGGGATGGCCGGCCCGAGACGGCCTCCTGTCGGGCTCCTCACGTGGCACGTGGCCGCAGGAGCCGCGGCTGCCGGTGCCGGATGCCGCGGGGCGCTTGAGCGGCGCCTGCGGCGGTGCTAGCGTAGCCCGAGCATGATCACGCGGCCGTCGCCGCCGAAGACCGACCGGCGGCGTCTTTCAGGCGGCATCCGCACGCGGCTCCTTCGATACTCAAGAACTAGGCGGATGACCGATGCCTGCCCGGTCGCATGAGACAGATGAGCGTCGTCGGGCAGGGAAGTGAGGGTCGGAGGGGAACCTCCGGGCGGTCGACCGAGAGGGGTCGACCCGCGGGCGAGGCCGGTCGCCGATCGAGTCGGCCGGCCGGCAGGCAGAGCCGCGTCGGGAGAGACGGGGCCGAGCGACAGGGACGGACACGACGTGGCGCGGCGTAAGTACCAGGACACGATAGGCAGGGTGGTGGGTCCGGGCGGGCTGTTCGGCACCGCGTTCGGCTACGTGGGCACCTCCATCTACTTCGTCCTCGGCGGCATCGGGCTCTACGCGCTCGGCGTCACACCGTTCCTGATCTTTCTCGTCGGTCTGGTCTTCGTGGCCACGGCCTGGTCATATGCCGAAGGCTCGGCGGCCATGCCCGATGCCAGCGGGGTCACCAGCTTTGCTCGTCGCGCCTTCAACCCCATGGCCGGCTTCGGCGCCGCCTGGGCGCTGCTGCTCGACTCCATCGTCCTCGTGGCGCTCGCCTGTTACTTCGTCCCGCACTACCTGGGCGCCGTCTGGCCACAGCTGCAGGACTGGCCCTACGACGCGCTCATCGGCATCGGCGCGGTGGCGCTGCTGGTGGTCCTCAACGTGCTCGGCCTGCAGGAGTCGGTGCGCCTCAGCTCGCTGATGGCGGTGCTGGGGCTGGCCACCCTGGTCCTGTTGATCGTGGTCGGCTTCATCGTTCTCTTCAAGCCGGGCCTCATGATCCAGCAGATCGACCTCGGCAGCGTGCCCACGTGGGGCCATCTGCTCTACGCGGTGCCGCTGGCGGCGGCCGCCTTCACCGGCATCGATGCCGTCTCCAGCCGCGCCGAGAGCGCGCTGCGACCGGCCCGCGACGTGCCGCTGGCCATCAACATCGTGCTGCCGCTCATCGTCATCCTGGCCGTGGGCCTCGGCACCATCGCGCTCTCGGCCCTGCCGGTGGGGTCCAACGTCGTCCCGGTCGATCGGCAGTCCGGCCGTACGGTACCGGTACCGGTGGTGCCCGGCGAGCGTCAGAACACCTTTGTTCTGGCCGAGGACCGAAGTCAACTGGTCTACGTCCCGGTGGAGCGGCGCGGGGAAGGCTACGTGATCCCGGCCCAGCAGCCGACCGGCGAGGTGAAAGAGATGGCCGGCGAGCCGGTCACCGAGCTGCACGGCACGCTGCTGGGCAGCGCCTATCTGGAAGACCCGGTGATAGGCATCGTCGACAGTCTCCCGGACGACCTGGCCTGGCTGGAGGACATCCTGCGTCCCTGGGTCGCCATCGTCACCGCCATCGCCCTCCTGCTGGCAGCCAACGCCGTCATGGGTGGCTCCGGCCGCATCATCTACTCGCTGGCCCGTCACCGGCAGGTGCCGGCGGTGCTCGGGCGTGTCTATCCGTCGCGCATGACGCCGTATGTGGGCATCGTGCTCTTCGGTGTCGTGGCGGCGGCGCTGCTGGTGCCGCGCGACCCTGTGATGCTGCTGGGGATCTTCGGGTTCGGGGCGATGATCGCCTTCACCATGGCCCATCTCTCCATCATCGCGCTGCGCTACCGCGAGCGCGGCCTGTCTCGTCCCTTCGTGGTGCCGCTCAGCGTCCGCTTCCGCGGTGTGTCGCTGCCGATCCCGGCGGCGCTGGGGGCGCTGGCCACGACGGTCATCTGGGTGCTGATGGTGGCCACGCACGCGTCCGGCCGCATCGTCGGCTTCGCCTGGATGGCCGGCGGCTTGCTGCTCTACGTGCTCTACCGACGCCGGGCGCGCTACCCGCTGCTTCGTGACCCCAAGGGGGCGACGCTGCCGTCCGCGGCGGTCGCCGACATCGACTACGACAAGATCCTCGTGCCGGTCCAGGGCACGCGACTCACCGACGAGATGATGGTGCTCGGGTGCCAGCTCGCCGCCGAGCAGAACGCCATCATCGATGCCGTCTACGTCGTCGAGGTGCCGATGGAGCTGCCCCTCGACGCGCCGCTGCCCAAGGAGCGTGAACAGGGCAAGAAGGTGCTGGACCTGGCTCTGGCGGTGGCGCGCGAGTTCGGCGTCGAGGCGTGGCCGCATCTGGTGACGGCGCGCAAGCCCGGCCGAGCCATCGTCGAGACGGCCGAGGAGTGGGGCGCCGACGTCGTCATCCTCGGTGCGGTGAAGAAGCGCCGCATCGGCGACCGCGTCTTCGGCGACACCGTCACCTACGTGCTCCGTCACGCGCCGACGGAGGTCCTTGTGAACCTGGTGCCGGGCGATTACCCGATGGAGGGCTCGGCGGCCGAGATCGAGGCGGCACTTGCCCAGGCAGACGCTGAGGCCGCCCTTGCGCGGAAGCGCGGCCGGGCGGGATCCAGGGAACCTGCCGAGGCCGGCGCGGCCGCAGATGACGCCGCTGCGCCGCAGACGCCGCAGGCCGGCGCGGCCACAGACAGTACCGCCGCGGCCGACCGCCGCGCAGAGCCAGAGAGGAAGTGACGAGCGAGATGTACGTTGTCATCGCCGGCTGCGGACGAGTCGGGTCCAGCATGGCGAAGCAGCTTGTGGAAGAGGGCCACGACGTGGTGCTCATCGACGAGGACCCGGGCGCCTTCGAGATCCTGGGCGACGACTTCCCGGCCCAGTTCGTCGTCGGAGCGGCGCTCGACTGGGACGTCCTGCGCCGCGCCGGCATCGAAGGCGCCGACGCGTTCGCCGCCGTCACCGACGGCGACAACACCAACATCGTCTGCGCCCTCATCGCGGCCCGCGAGTTCGAGGTGCGGTGCTCCATCGCCCGGGTCTACGATCCGCTGCGGGCGGAGCTGTTCGCCGACACCGGCATCCGTACGGTGTGCCCGACCAGAGAGGCCCGCCTGATGATGCTCGACGCGGTGCGCTCCTGTCCGATGAACACGACGGGAGGCTGAGCCATGTTCGTGGTCATCGTCGGCGGCGGCAAGGTGGGTCTCAACACGGCCCGCAGCCTCACGCATATGGGTCACGAGCTCATCGTGGTCGAGCAGCGACGCTCGCGCTACGAGCTTCTCAAGCCGGAGCTGGAGGAGAAGCTGCTCTTCGGCGACGGCACCGAGATCTGGGTGCTTGAGAAGGCCGGCATGGCGCGCGCCGACCTGGTGGTGGCGGTCACCGGCGACGACGAAGACAACGTCATCATCTCGCAGATCGCCAAGCTCAAGTTCGGCGTCCCGAAGGTGGTGGCGCGCGTCAACAACCCGCGCAACCAGGCGACCTTCGACCTCATGGGAGTCGATTCCACCGTCTGTGCGGCGACCATGATGCTCTCGATGATCCAGCACGAGCTGCCGGTGCATCAGTTCGTGCCGCTGCTCTCGCTGCGGCGAGAGAACGTGGAGCTGGTGGAGATCGAGGTCAGCCACGACTCCCCGGCAGCGAACATGGCGATCAAGGACATCCGTCTTCCCGAGGGCGTCCTGGTCATCGCCGTGCTGCGTCAGGGCAGGGCGCTGCTGGCACGGGCCAGCGAGGTGATGCTGCCCGGCGACCAGGTGCTCTGCCTGCTGGAGCCCGGCAAGGAGAAGGAGCTCATCCGCAGCTTCCTGCCGAGCCGCAAGCCCGAGGACGTGCAGGCCGAGACCAGCATCGATGCCATCACCGAGTGAATCGCGGACCGGAGCAGGTGGGGAACACCGTGCACGCTGTGACGACCGGATGCCGGCAGTGACGGCAGGGCGGAGGCAGTCGTGAAGATCATCGTGGCGGGAGCCGGGATCCTCGGCTTCCACGTCGCCAGAAAGCTCTCGGAGGATGGTCACGACGTGGTCGTCGTCTCCTCCGACGAGGAGGCCCTGCGACGACTGCAGGATGCGCTCGATGTGGGCGCTGTGGTGGGCAAGGGCAGCGCCCCCTCGGTGCTGATCGACGCCGGCCTGCGGTCGGCCGACATCCTCGTCGCCGTCACCGCCAGCGACGAGGCCAACATCGTCGCGTGCCTCATCGCCGAGACGCTCAACCAGCGCATCGTGCGCGTCGCACGCCTGCACGACCCGGCCTACCTGGGCGCCCGCGGCATCATCGACAAGAGCTCGCTCAGCATCGACCTGGTGATCAGTCCGGAGGAAGAGGTCGCCAGCACGGTCGCCGAGCTGGCCGGTACGCCGGGAGCCACCGACGTGCTGGAGTTCGTCGACGGCCGCGTCAAGGCGGTCGGCGTGGAGCTCGATGCCGACTCGCCGATGATCGGCAAGCCGATCAAGGAGCTCAGCCGGCGCCCCAACGAGAAGGTCCTGGTGGCCGGCGTCTATCGCGGCGAGATGGTGAGCGCACCCTCCGACGATCTGCGGCTGACCGCCGGTGACACCCTCTTCCTGGTGGCCGCCGACGACTCGGTGCGGCGGGCGATGACCAGGCTCGGCAAGCGCTGGGTGCGCACGCGGCACGTGATCATCGCCGGCGGCGGCTGGGAGGGGGTGGCCATCGCGCGCCGTCTGTCGGCGGCCGGCGTGCACACCAAGATCATCGAACAAGACAGGGACCTCTGCGAAGCGCTCTCCGAGAAGCTCGACGACACGCTGGTGCTGCACGGCGACGGCATGGATCGTGGCCTGCTGGCAGACGAAGGGGTGCAGCGGGTCGAGATGTTCGTGGCGGCCCTCGGCGACGAGCAGGACAACATCTTCACGGCGCTTCTTGCCAGGCGGCTCGGTGCGCGCCGCGTGGTGGCTCTGGTCGATACGCCGGACTACATACCGTTCGCGTCCACCATCGGCGTCGACGCGGTGGTGAGCCCGCTGCTTTCGGCGCTGAGTCCCATCCTGCAGGTCGCCCGTCGAGGTCAGGTGCTTTCGGTGCGCTCGCTGCGCGAGAGCATCGTGGAGGGCATCGAGTTCGTGGCCGTCAAGGATGCCGGTATCGTCGGGCTGCCGCTGGCCCTGCTACACCTGCCGCACGGCTCCATCGTCGGCGCCGTGGTGCGCGGCGACGAGGTGATCATCCCCGACGGCTCTACGGTGATCGACGAGGGCGATCGGGTGGTGCTTTTCGCGCGGCCGGTCCTGATGCCGCGGCTGCAGCGTCTGCTCACGCCGGGCTGACGGTCGGAGGTACGCGGTGGCGTTCCTGCCGCCAATCGGGGATGCCCTGAGCATCCGCCCCATCACGCTGGACGCCCTGCGGCGCGTCGCGTTCCTTCTGGCGACCATGCTGCTGGGGTCGTCGGCGGCTCTGCTGGTGCCGCTGGCCATCGCCGCCGGCTACGGCGAGACAGCCGTCGTGAAGGCGTTCGCCGTGACGTTCTTCATCGCCGCCGCCGCCGGCGCCGGCGGTTACTTCCTGTTCCGCACCGACCTCTCCCGGCTCACGCGTCGCGAAGGCTTCGCGGTGGTGGCCCTGAGCTGGGCACTCATCTGCTTCGTGGGGTCGCTGCCGTTCGTCTTCGCCGGGGCCCTGAGCCCGCTCAACGCGTGGTTCGAGTGCACCAGCGGCTTCACCGGCACCGGCTCCAGCGTCATCGCCGACATCGAGGCGCTGCCGCACGGCATCCTGTTCTGGCGCAGCTTCACGCACTGGCTGGGCGGCATGGGCTTCGTGGTGCTGTACATCGCGCTGTATCCGCTCTTGGGCATCGGCGCCATGCAGCTCTATCGGGCCGAGGTGCCGGGGCCGGAGAAGGACCGCCTGCGGCCGCGGCTGCGCAGCACCGCGCGCATCCTGTGGCTCGTCTACCTCATCCTCTCCGTCGCGCTCACGGTCCTGCTGCTGCTGGGCGGCATGGACCTGTTCGAGGCCGTCTGCCAGATGTTCGGCGCCATCGGCACCGGCGGCTTCTCGACCCGCAACGACAGCATCGCCGGCTTCCACAGCGCCTACATCGACTGGGTCATCGTCATCTTCATCTGGCTGGCGGCGACCAACTTCTCCCTGCACTGGGCGGTGCTGACCGGTCGGCCCGGTCGGCTCCTGAAGAACCCTGAATGGCGGTTCTACACGCTCAACCTGGCGGTCCTCAGTGTGATCGTGAGCCTGCTGGTCTGGACGTCGACCGAGGCGTCCTTTGGCACCTCGGTCCGCGAAGGGGTCTTCGCGGTCGTCTCCATGGGGACATGTACCGGCTTTGCGCTGGGCGACTACGAGCTCTGGGCGCCGCTCGCCCAGTACCTCATCTTCCTGCTGCTGTTCATCGGCGGCTGTGCCGGCTCCACGGCCGGCGCGATCAAGGTGATCCGTGTGCAGATCTTCAGCAAGCAGGCGCTGCGCGGCATCTTCCGTACCGTCCACCCGCACGCGGTGGCGCCGCCACGTCTGGGAGAGAAGGCGGTCACCGGCGAGATGCTGCGCAGCGTCTTTTCGTTCATCGGCCTGTACTTGCTCACGTGGGCGCTGTTCTCGGCCGGCATGTCGCTGACCGGCATGGACTTCGCCACCGCCACCTCGTCGGTGGCGACGGCGATGGGGGGTGTGGGGCCGGGCCTCGGCGAGGTCGGCCCCTTCGACAACTACGACTGGGTGCATCCGGCCGGCAAGGCCATGCTGACGTTCTGCATGCTGGCCGGCCGTCTGGAGCTGTTCACCGTCGTGCTGCTCTTCTCGCCGGTCTACTGGCGACGATGAGGTAATGGCCCACGGCTTGGGCGGATCACGGCTCCTGGCTGCGCGAGCCGTCGCGGTTGACGGGATAGGAGATAGAAGGCGCGGAAATGAGCCAAAGCGTTGCATGTGCGCTCACCGCGCTGCGCGCGGCTCGCGCCTGAAGACAGGGGCCTGCGGTCTGAACGGGCGCGGGAGCGGAGGCACGGGTGATGGACGGGAACGTCAACCGGTTCCAGGAATGATTCATCCGAGTATGGGTGTGCGGTAGTCTGAGCGGGTATTGTCGCGGACTCGCGTAGCCGTGGGCGCGTCTGGGGGGGAAGCTTCGTGGACAAGAAGAAGAAGATGTTCGAGGACCAAGCAGTCGCGAGGGCAGTGTCGAGCATTGTTGCGCGCTCCGAGACACAGCCAGACATCCGTGTTCTAGAGCGCACCTACGTGGACAGCGGCGTCCTTCCTCAGCTCCAGAACCGGAATGCTCAGATGCTGTATGGACGGCGAGGGACCGGCAAGTCCCACGTTCTGAGGGTTCTGGGATCAGCGGTGGATCGTGAACCCGGTTCCGCTCACTTCTACGTCGATCTTCGGCTGCTGGGATCGGCTGGCCAGCTGACCGATCCGGGCCAGCCGCTTAGCAGCCGCTGCGTCGTGGCCTTCAAGGACTTGCTAAACAGGATTCAAAGCCAGCTTCTGGACATCGCGACTGACCCCGAACGCAAGTCCGTGGGAACTGATACTGAGGCGCTGGACAATCTGTCTAACGCGATCAACGAGGCCACCGTAGCGGTGTCGGCAAGACAGATCAGCGCGGAGACGGTGTCCACAACGCGCGACAGACTTGGCGGCGAAATCACCATGAGTATCAAGAACTTTGGTGCTCAGGTATCGGCTGAGAGCGCAGCTGAGGGGAGCAGCAAAGAGGCACAGTCGTTCGAAGAAACGATTCGTCAGACGGTCGTGTTTGCTTCTGTCGCTCAGAGACTCGATGAAGCCCTGTCGGCGTTGGGTATTCAGAGCTTCTATTTGTTGCTCGACGAATGGGCGTCCTTGCCTCGTGACGTTCAGCCGTACATGGCCGAGTTCCTCAAGAGGGTGGTTCTGCCGTCCTCAAGGATGGTGCTCAAGATAGCGGCTCTCGAGTACCGCTCAACCTTCTCGATTCCGGTCGGGAACAACAACGTTGTTGGCTTTGAGGTTGGTGGCGACATTGTGGCGAATCTGGACTTGGACGACTACTACGTCCATGCTCGCACGCCCGACCGAGTGGAGGGCTCCTTTGAGGAACTCCTCTTCAAGCATCTCGACGCAGCGCTTCCCGACGACTACTTGAAGGAGACGCTCGGCATTCGCCGGGCCGCCGATCTCCGATCCGCTCTGTTCACCGAGCGCGCAACGTTCGTCGAGTTGGTGCGCGCGGGAGAGGGCGTGATTCGCGATTTCCTTGGCGTATTCGCCAAGGCCTACACTCGCGCCGCACGAGAAGGCAAAAGGAAGATTGACCTGAACGCGGTCGAGCAATCCGCGCGCGACTGGTATCTATCCGACAAGTCCACCTCGCTGTCGACGGCTCAGGAGACCGTGCTCCAACGGATCATCCGCGACGTGATTGGCGAGAGGAAGGCGCGGGCCTTCCTCGTGGAACGCGAAGTCGCGAACCATCCGATGATTCAGTCGCTGTTTGACTTTCGCGTGCTGCATCTGTGGACCAGAGGTTATTCGGACAAGGAACGCCCCGGCGTCCGCTACGACATCTATACGCTCGACTACGGAACATATGTGGATCTCAAGCGAACCAAGGCTGAGCCGCAGCTTGAGCTTCTCGAAACCGACGTAGCAAGCGAGGAAGTAGTCGTTCCGTTCGACGACAAACGAAGCATCCGGCGCATCGTGCTCGACGCCGCAATCCTTGAGGTCAACGACGACTCGTTCTAGTCGTGGCGAGGTAACGTCTGCGTCGGATCGGCTTGGCGTCTCTTCCGCGAATCGCGACTGCGGCACGTCGAACTGCAGAACTTCGCCCGTCTGCCGACAATCTCCCGCCCGCACACCGGGCAGATACGCAGCTCGCTGTCGAGAAGCTCGCGGAACGTATGCAGGATCTCGACACTGTCGCCCGGCACTTTGCCGCCACTCTCAACGAGCCTCATGCGTGCGTGTTCGATTGCCACTCCGGCAAGCGCCCGGCGGTTCCCTGGATGCGGCAACCGTCCAAACCGTGCGCGCTTGAGTGTACTCATGCTTACCCCCGCGGCCGCTGCCGTGGCCTGTAGCGGCATCTCCTGCAGGATGGGAACGACGAGTCGCACGAACGGATCGTCCGCGGGATCGTCGTACTCGTTGAGCATCTTGTCTTCGTCTTCGACGAGTCCGAACTGCAGTTCGTCTAGCCGGTTCGATTCCTTACCGACATAGCGCAGACGCCGCGCCTCCACCGGCCTGCGCGCCAGAAGTCCGATGGTGGTCCGTCCGCAGGGCTCGCCGTCGGAACCGAGGCTCTTGTACTCAGGGTGCGAGCCGTATTCTTCGACAACGTCGCCGTAGGTCTTGATACGGGCGATGCCCTCACGGCTGGCATCGTCGCTGGTCGTGACCGCATACCGCCTGCCCGAGTAGCGCTCAAACCAGGGCAGCGAGAGCCACTTGTCGGGCTTGCGCTCGTAGGGTGCGACTAAGTGGAAGTGCTCGCTATCGGCACCGAGCGGGTGGCCGAACTCGGCAACCTGGCAGGAGAGCATAAAGTTGAACGGCTTGATCTGGCCGGCGTAGTCCTTGCCAGCGTTGCGCCTGGCAAAGAGCCTGAGCATCTCCGGCCCGCTCACACCGATACGCGAGACTGCGGGCAGCGCGAACCATGCCGGCGGCTGTGGATCGAACCCGCGCATGTCGCGGTCGAGGATGTAGCGCCAGATCGCCTTGATCCAGCCTTCGTCATCCTCTGCGTCCGGATCGAGCGGATTGACCAGGTGCCCGAGGCCATGCCGCTTTGCCTCCCGCAGTACCATCGTGCCGTCATTCTTTGTGTTGTAGAGCGTGTATCGCTTCGCGCTGATGGCACAGCAGTACAGCTGGTATGGCGTCTCGGTCTTGGGCAGGTAGTTCGCATCTTCGATCTTGAGGATGGAGCCCGGCACGAAGGCGCGGTCGTAGGGATTGAGGGCCGCGAAACGTGTCACAATCTCGTGCACTTCCTGCCAGCTCAGCGCCTGCACACTTTCGCTGCCGTCGTCGGTGCGCTGTGCGCCGCCGGGACAGACGACGAGTCCGCCATCCTTGTTGGCAACGATGGCCATCGAATCGGTATCGCAGAAGGCGAAGCTACCGCCTCGCGCGCAGACCGCACTTTCCAGCACTGCGAGCATAAGGCGGGCGGCCGAGGTAATCAGGGCGGCCAGCGGTGGAAAGCAGAAATCGCCCGGCAATTCTGCCGCTACTACCTTGGTGCGAAATCGCTCGCCCTTTGTGTTCCAAGCATATATAGCCGGCTGGCGCTTGCCGGCCGGCTTGCGGTTCAGCTCGGCGAAGATGCCGTAGCTACCCGCATTGGCTATCACCTTGAGAGCCTGCTCGATCCGCTTGCGCTCGATGCCGTCGAGAGCTGCGTCCTTCTGGACGCGTTTACGCTCTTGGATGACCAGGCGGAAGAAGTCCTCCCGGCGCGGATCGATGGGGATCGCGCCGCGCAGCTTGGCTGGACGCAGAGGTCGCATGCCCTGCGGCTCCAGGCGTAAGGCCTGCAGGATCTTCGGTGTCCTTCCACCAAGCAGCTTGGCGGCCAGCACGTCGGGGAGCGCATACCAGACGGGCTCGTCGCTAGTCAGCAGGTTGGAACCTATCTGCATGCTCTGCCCGCTAGCGGCATAGCGTGCCCGCACGGGGAACGGCTCGCCGCGCGGCTCTACCTGCACAAGCACGCGCAGCTTGGGCCATGTCGCGGGGACGAAGCAGTCCTCCAGCGTCGTCTGTTCGACATGAGTCTTTACCGCTTCGGTATCGTCGCGGACCTCGACGCGCTCGGCGCGCAGGAAATCGGCGTTGCCCATGAGCGAGTTCACTGTCGGATACATGGAGACGAAGTCGGTATAGACGACCGGCACAGAAACGCGGCGAATGCGCGCTTCGGCGCGACCACCGTAGAAGGCGTTCATCGCATAGCCGAGTGCCTCATCCTCGAAATCCGGCTGATGATCGAGTGGCGAGACGACATTCATCTTGCGCAGATAAGCCTTGGCGACGGAGGCGGGCGAGAAGGCCTTGGTGGGCTGCAGATCGATAGGGTGACGCGCGTATTCCTCAAGCAGCTTGAGAAGCAGTTCGCCGGTTGCCTGCACGTCGCGACGGTTGTAGTCGATGTACGGCCGGTCGATGATGCCGTGTTGTTCGGCTTCGGTCTTGCCGTGTTCGACCTTGAAGGCGTCGCAGGCGCTTGCCAGCGAATGGCTGTCGTTTGTCAGGGCGAAGGCCAGCGTGCGCAGATCGAGGAAGTGGCCGCGAAACGGCCTGCTTCTACCCCCCGGCGAGAGGCTTGGTTCGTAGTCCGCCTGGTCGGCGTCCGCGCGTCCGCAGAACTGCATCAGGTACTGCTTGCTGCTGATGCTCTTGATGGCTACGCGCGGGCGGCGCTTGTTCTCTCGCCAGACGCCGTTCTTGTCGAGATACTGCCAGAGCGTAAGCGAAAATCCGCCATCGAATGCCCAACGCGCCGCGCTTGAACCTACCGCCAGACGGGAGAGGTCGAACGGCAGGTTGAAACCGACGATTAGCGCCTCGCCTTTGTAGGCGAGGCGGTAGAAGACCTTGCGCAGCCACTCGCGCCGCGAATAGAGCTTGAGCTTGTGCCAACGCTCCGTCCGGAACAGATCCGGCGACTGGCTGGCCACGTAGTCCTGCAGAAGATCGAACCAGTCGGGGCGCCGCTCGGGCAGATCGTCGGCGTAGAAGATACCTTCCTGTACGCAGGAGCCGACCGGCATATTCTTGCCGCGCAAATCTGGCGTTCCGCAGCTGATCTGCCCGATAGTCTGCCAAATGTCGACGGCCAAGTATCTCCCCAGCCTGAGGGCTTCTAGCGCCAGGTAATTCCCCAGGTCGGCTGTCAGGTAATTCCTCACCCCGGCGCCACGTTATTCCCCACCCGCTCTCGCGCGAGGTTCCTACTTCGATACCGTGCCCTGCCGTCGATGAGATCCGATGGGAGGACGCGCGGATGGCCAGGAGGATGCTCGCTGTGGTGGACGTGGTGGAGTT
>DIWP01000014.1 GCA_002423545.1 Thermoleophilia bacterium UBA6103 | reverse complement strand
GGTCGACGTGGCCCATGACGGTGACGACCGGTGCCCGCGGCTTGAGGTCTTCGGGCCGGTCCTCGGGGGTGGCCTCCTCGTCGCCTTCATCGGCCGCGTGGACGATCTCAACGGTGCGTTTGAACTCGTCGGCCAGGATGACGATGGCCTCATCGGAGAGCGACTGGGTGATGGTGACCATCTCGCCCATGCCCATGAGCGCCTTGATGATGTCGGCGGTCGAGATGCCGAGCGCCTGGGAGAGGTCCTTGACGGAGGCGCCCGAAGAGACCTTGACCTTCTGGCCCGGCGGGGGCGCCACCGGGGCCTCGACGACCTCTGTATGGCCTCGATCGCCACCGCCGCCGCGCCGGCCGCCCTTGCCCGGGCGACGCGACGCCTGAGCGTCGATGACCACCCGGCGCCGCCGCCCGCCACGCGACCCGCGCGCCGGACGGCGCGCCGAGGCCGCCGCGTAGGCGCGCTCGACGAGCGCGTCGTCGACGCTGTCCTCGGCATCGGTGGCCGTGATGCCGGCCCGCTTGAGGTGGGCGAGGACCTCGTCGACGCTGGTGCCCTTCTGCTTGGCAATGTCGGCGACCTTGCTCTTCTTCGCCATTCACCTCACCGCCTCTCTGGCCTTCACGGCCTCCCGGAACTCCACCGGGAGCCCGTCATCGAGTCGTACGTCCTGCCGCAGCGTCCGCGCGAACGCCCGCCGCTGCACAGCCCGCTCGAGGCAGGCCTGGCTCGGACACAGATACGCGCTGCGCCCCGGCACCGGTCGGTCGACCACATGCAGGTATCCGTCGTCGACCTGCAATCGTATCAAGTCGGTCGCGGCCCGCCGCTGTCGGCAGCCGATGCAGGTGCGCACCGGTCCGCCGCTGACCGGCGGCCGACCGCCGGCGTGGCGGCATCCGTAGGCGGCGGGCGCGACCATCGTCACTCGCCGTCACCCTCCGCAGCTGTGGTCCCGGCGCCGTCGGCCGCCTCGTCAGCGGTGGCGCCTTCGGGCTCCTGCTCCATCTGCTCGGCATGGATCGAGCAGTACCGGCCACCGGGGACGGCCTGGTTGGGGCAGCGCTTGCCGCTGCCGGTGATCGCCATGCACTGACCGGCGACGCCCTCGCCCTCGTCGTCGTAGTCGAGCGACTCCTCCTCCTCGGCCATCGCCGTCTGGCTCTTGATGTCGATGCGCCAGCCGGTGAGCTTGCTCGCCAGCTTGGCGTTCATGCCGTCCTTGCCGATGGCCAGCGACAACTGGTCGTCGGGGACGATGATGGTCGCCTGCCGGTCCTCGTCGTCGACGAGGACCTCGCGCACGCGCGCCGGCGAGAGCGCCTTGGCGACGAAGCGCGCCGGGTCCTCGTGATACGGGATGATGTCGATGCGCTCACCGCGCAGCTCGCTGACGACCATGCGCACGCGCGAGCCGCGAGGACCGACGCAGGCCCCCACCGGATCGACGCCGTCGGCATGCGAGATGACCGCGATCTTGCAGCGGAAGCCCGGCTCGCGGGCCACGTTGACGATCTCCACGAGGCCGTCGGCGATCTCGGGGACCTCGAGCTCGAAGAGGCTGCGCACGAGCCGCTCGTCGCGCCGCGAGAGGATGACCTGCGGACCCTTGGTCGAGTTCTGCACCTTGATGATCACAGCCTTGATGCGGGCACCGTGGTCGTACCGCTCCCCGTCGATCTGCTCGCTGCGCGGCAGCAGCGCCTCGACGCGCCCGAGCTCGACCAGCGTGTACCGGCTGTCGCTCTGTTGCACGACGCCGGTGACCAGCTCGCCGACGCGGTCGACGTACTCTTCGTACATCAGGTCACGCTCGGCCTCGCGGATGCGCTGCAGGATGACCTGCTTGGCGGTCTGCGCCGCGATGCGGCCGAAGTTGTCTGGGGTGACCTCGAAACGCTCGATCTCGTCCTCGTCGATGCCGGTGAGGTCGAGGCCGATCTCGTCGCCCTCTTCGTTGATGATGCGCAGCGCCTCGACGTCCACGTGCTCGGGGAAGATGAGCTGATACACGCGCATCTCGCCGCTCTCGGGGTCTATCTCGACGGCCGCGTGGTCGACGGCGTCGGGGCTCTTCTTGTAGGCGGAGTGCAGTGCGTCCTCGAGCGCGCTCATGAGCGTGTCGAAGGAGATGCCCTTCTCCTTCTCGATCTGGCGCAAGGCCTCGATGATCTCTCTACTCACGCTGGCCTCCGTTGCTTCTCGGGTCGATAGATGAGATGTGCTCTGGCGATGTCGGCGTAGCCGACCTGCAGCTCCCCGCCCTCTTCAAGAGTCAGCGTGACGCCGTGGTCGTCGGCTGCCGTGAGCCGGCCGCGGAAGCTGCCGCGACCGGCGCGGGGTGTCTCCGTACGCAGGGCGACCGTCTCGCCGACGACCCGGGTGAAGTGGTCCGGGCGCCGCAGACGGCGCTCGAGGCCGGGCGACGAGACTTCGAGAGCGTGACGGTCGCGAAGATCTTCCAGCGCGTGGCTGACCGCGGCACACGTGTCGAGGTCGACGCCGCCGGGACGGTCGATGAAGACCGTCACCGCCGAGCTCCGTCCACCGCGCAGCTCCACGTCGTAGAGCTCGATGTCGGGAAAGCGCTCGTGCAGCAGCCTCGCCACCTCGCGCTCCAATGCCTGATGCTGACCCGTGGCTCTCGCCCTGCCTCTCCCGTCGCCGTCTCTGCAAAAGAAAAGTGGGCGCGAGCACCCACTTTCGTCAGAGACTGCCTCCCGCGTGCTGACTGTTACTGCTTCACAGTATAGCACCGTCGTCGTGACCGGGCAGGCGGGCGCCGCGCAGGGTACACTTCCCCCTGCGGCGTGCCCAGACGGCGCCCGCGCCCGTGCGTCAGAGCCTGGAAGGAGGCAGCGTGATCGCAGGCATCATCATCGGCGTCGTGGTGGTGGTTCTCATCATGATCTTCATAGGGCTGTACAACAGCCTGGTGAAGCGCCGCAACGCGGTCGACAACTCATGGAGCCAGATCGATGTTCAGCTCAAGCGCCGGCACGATCTGATCCCCAATCTGGTCGAGTCGGTCAAGGACTACATGTCCTACGAGCAGGAGACGCTCGCCAAGGTCACCGAGGCCCGTGCCGCGGCCGTCGCGGCCGGCGCCAAGGGTCCGGCCCAGGCGGCCCAGGCCGAGAACGCTCTCACCGACACCCTGCGCTCGCTGTTCGCAGTCATGGAGAACTACCCGGACCTCAAGGCGAGCCAGAACGTCATGGCCCTGCAGGAGGAGCTCACAGCCACCGAGAACAAGATCTCCTTCGCGCGCCAGTTCTACAACGACAGTGTGCTCACCTACAACAACAAGATCCAGACCGTGCCCAGCAACGTCATCGCCGGCATGTTCAACTTCACCAAGCGGGACTACTTCGAGGCTCCCGACGCCGAGCGCGAGGCGCCCAAGGTCGACCTCAGGTAACGCCGCATGGACTTCCGCCGGCAGATCGCGCGCAACAAGCGCGACTCGTGGTTCCTCATGGCGCTGGTCGTCGTGGTCCTCCTCATCCTCGGCTTCGTGATCGGGTTCGCCTACTGGGGCGATTACTTCGGCGGCCTCGGCCTGCTCGGCGTGTTCGGCGTCGCCGCGATCGTCTGGAGCCTGGTCGGCTACTACGCCGGCTCCGGTATGGCGCTGGCCGTGTCCGGCGCCAAGGAGGTCACGCACGATCAGGAGCCGCAGCTCTGGAACATCGTCGAGGAGATGAGCGTCGCCGCCGGGCAGCCGATGCCGCGGGTGTTCGTCATCGAGTCCGATGCCGCCAACGCGTTCGCCACCGGACGCGACCCCCAGCACTCCGCCATCGCCGTCACCCGCGGCCTCATGACGCGCCTCAACCGCGAGGAGATGCAGGGCGTCGTCAGTCACGAGATGAGCCACATCCGCAACTACGACATCCGCTTCGCCACCCTGCTCGGCATCATGGTCGGCCTGATCGCCCTGATCGCCGACTTCTTCCTGCGCTGGGGCTTCTTCTTCGGCGGCGGACGGGGCCGCAGCAGCGGCAGTGGCAGCGGCGGCAACGCGGCTCAGGGCATCGTGTTCATCATCGCCATCGTGCTGGCCATCCTGGCGCCGCTGTTCGCCTACATGGTCAAGTTCGCGTACTCACGCAAGCGCGAGTACCTGGCCGACGCCTCCGGCGTGGAGCTCACGCGTAACCCGGTGGGGCTGGCCGGCGCGCTGGAGAAGATCGCCGCCGACCCGGCGCCTCTGAAGACGGCCAACCGGGCCACCAACCACCTGTACATCTCGAGTCCGGAGAAGAAGCACCGCAAGGCCGGCCTGTTCGACACGCATCCGCCGATCGAGGAGCGCATCGCGCGGCTGCGGGCGATGGCGTATCAGGGTCCGGCCGACGTCGCCGTGGCCGGCGAGGCCGGCTGAGTCTGGACGGTGCTACGGCCGCCGGGCGCCACCGGGTCCGGTCGGCGGTGCGGCGCCAGCCGCCGCGCCTACGCTCGGTCCTGCCCGAGCCGCCGCTCCTACGTGCGGTCCTGCCCGAGCCGTCGCTCTGCTTCGCTGAGGCGTTCGGCATAGGCGTCGCGATCGGGAGCCATGGCCACCGCCAGGCGCAGGCTGGCGGTGGCGCGCCGCGGCTCTCCGAGGCGCAGCAGGCTGCAGCCGAGACCGAAGTGCGCGTAGTCGTTGCAGGGGGCGGCCTCGGTGACGGCGGCGAACTCGGCGGCGGCGTGGTCGAAGCGGCCGAGCGCGTAGTACGAGCGTGCCAGCGCCTCGCGCACCGACGTCTTGCCCGGGGTCAGCCGCTTGGCCCTGGTGAGCAGGACGGCCGCCTGGCCGGGATGTCCGGATTCCAGGAACGCCGTGCCGCGGACGAACAGATCGTAGGCCTCGCTGGCGCCCCCCTCGTCGTCACTCGGCCAGCGATACGGCTCGTTCGCGGAGCCGGCGGGATGAGGTCGGCAGTCGTCCGCAGTCACCGTCACTGCAGACCCAGATCGCCGGCGATGCCCTGCATGGCGACGAGGCCGATCTGCATGAAGTCGTCGCGCTCCAGACCTATCTCGGTGCAGCGATCGATGGCCTCGCGGTCGACGCCGCGAGCAAAGGCCGATTCACGAAAGCGCTTACGGAGAGACTTGAGGGCGACCCCGGCCAGCGACTTGTCCGGGCGCACGAGTGCCGCGGCGGTGATGAGGCCGCTCAGCTGGTCGGCCGCCAGCAGAGCGATGTCCATGCGCGTCTGAGCCTGGACTCCGGTCATGGCGTTGTGGGCTGAGACGGCGTGTGTCACCTCGTCCGGCGCCCCGAGGCGCTGCAGCTCGGCGGCCGCCTCGAGGCCGTGGCGTGTGGCGTCGTCCGCTGTGCGTTCCACGTCGATGTCGTGGACCAGGCCCGCCAGCCCCCATACTTCGGCGTCCTCGCCGAGATGATCGGCCAGAGCGCGCATGATGGCCTCGCAGGCCAGCATGTGTCGTCTGAGATTGAGGTTCTCTATGTCCCTCTCGACAAGCTCGAACGCCGCAGCCCTCGTGATGGTCATGTCAGCCGCCTCTCCCGGTACCGGCACGTGCGGCCAGGTCACGTTCGATGGCGCGCACGATCGCCTCGGCACAGACATCCTTGGGGGCACGAGCCACCTGCTCTTCCCGATCGTGCCCGATGATGGTGATCTCGTTGTCCTCGCTGCCGATGCCGATGCCGGCCGCCAGGATGTCGTTGAAGACCATCAGGTCGACGTCCTTGGCGCGGCGCTTGGCGCGCGCCCTGTCCAGGCGGGGTCCCGCCTCGGCGGCGAACGCCACGCGGTAGAGCCCGGGGCGGGCGGCCTCCGCCAGGACGTCGACGGTGCGCACCAGGTCGAGCGTGAGGGTGTCCTTGTCTGCCCGCTCGATCTTGCCCTCGAGCGGCTCCGCGGGACGGAAGTCCGACACCGCCGCCGCCATGACGAGCACATCGGCGTCGGCAACGGCGCGCGTGACGGCGGCCGCCATCTCGGCGGCGGTCTCGACCAACGTCACCTCGCAGGCCGCCCCCGTCATCGGGGTGGTACTGATGAGGGTGACGTCTGCACCGTGCGCGACGGAGGCCTCGGCGACGGCTCTTCCCATGCGGCCGCTCGAGCGGTTGCCGAGGAAGCGCACGGCGTCGATCGGCTCGCGCGTGCCGCCGGCGGTCACCACCACCTTGCGGCCCGCCAGCGGGCCGCCGGACAGAGCGCCCAGCGTGCGCTGCACGGTCGCCAGGATGACCTCGGGCTCGGCCATGCGGCCGCTGCCCTCCTCCCCGCAGGCCAGCTGGCCGCGCGTGGCCGGCAGGACCGTGCAACCGCGCTCGGCGAGGAGACGGAGGTTCTGCTGCGTGGCCGGGTGCTCGTACATGGCCCAGTTCATGGAGGGCGCCAGGATCACCGGCCCACGGAAGGCCAGGTAGATAGCCGAGAGGAGGTTGTCGGCCAGGCCCGCGGCCAGCTTGGCGAGCGTGGTGGCGGTGGCCGGGGCGATGACCAGGACGTCGGCGCGGCGGGCCGCTTCGATGTGCTCGAACCAGCCGCCGGAGGCGCTCCAGGCGACGTCGTCGTCGAGCACCGCGCTCTGGGAGGCGGCGGCAAAGGTGAGCGGCAGGACGAATCGTCGCGCCGCCTCGGTCTCGACGACCGTCGTGGCGTAGCCGCGACGGGCGAGGAGACGGACGAGCTCGACCGTCTTGTAGATGGCGATGCCGCCGCAGGCACCGACCAGCACGTGCCAGGCGGCTGCGGTCCGGCCGCGGTCGCCGTCGTCGCCGTGCTCGCTCACAGGGTCACCGCTACTCTTTCTGCGAATAGCCGATGCGGGAGTCGGCGATCTCCTCCAGGGCGATCGTCAGCAGGTTCTTGCTCCGCGTGGTGATCAGCGGCGGAGTGAATTCCTCGGTCGGCAACCGCTCGTCCATCATGAGGCCTTCGCCGAGGCTGTTGTAGTAGTTGTTGATCTGGCGGGCACGCTTGGCGGCGATGATGGTCAGCGCGTAGCGCGAATCGTCGGCGTGCTCGAGCAACTCGTCGATACGGGGTCTGTCCACGGTCCTCCTTCTTCGGCGCCGCTCAGGGCTCTGGGAGCCCGGCCCGGCGCCGCTCTATCGTCTCGGCCACCTCGGCGGCGGCACGCTCCACCTCGTCGTTGACGACGACGACGTCGAATTCCCGCGCCGCCGCCACCTCGCCCTCGGCGATCGTCAGCCGCCGCGCGATGCTCTCGTCGGTCTCGGTGCCGCGCGCCTTAAGGCGACGCCCGAGCTCCCTCATGCTGGGCGGCGCGATGAACACCGCCAGCGCGTCGGGGCGCTCGGCACGGACCTTGCGGGCGCCCTGAAGCTCGATCTCCAGGATCACGTCCACACCTGCATCGAGTCGCTCGTCGACCTCGCTGCGCAGAGTGCCGTACAACTCACCACCATATTCTACCCATTCCAGGAAGCGGCCGGCAGAGACCGCCTGTTCGAAGCGGGAGCGCGACAAGAAATGGTACTCGCGACCGTCGACCTCACCGGGACGCGGCCGGCGCGTGGTGGCAGAGACCGTCGGCGTGATGCCGTCGAGAAGCTCGAGGAGGCGCTTGATGACGGTCCCCTTCCCCGCGCCCGACGGCCCGGAGATGATGACGAGTAGCGGGATGGCTACTCTCCGAGCGCCGCGACGAGCTCGCGCCGCTGGCGGTCCGACAAGCCGCCGACGGTCTTGCTGGGACTCACGCGGCAGCGGTCCATCACACGACCGGCCTTGACGCGACCGTACTTGGGGGCCGCCATGATGATGTCGAGGACCTTGGCCGTGAGGACGAACTCGGGCGGATCGGCGATGACCTGTGTGATGCTCGCCTGCCCGTTCTTCAGAGCAGCCTTGAGAGCCGCTCGCTGGCTGCGTACGTGGTTCGCCCGCTGCAGCGCGTCCATGCGCTGGTCGAGCGAGCGTTGCGGTGCGGCGTTGGGCTGAGGGCTGGAGGTCATCGCGGGCGCAGTATACGCGAAGCCTCGCGGCAACATCAACTGTCCCGGAGCGCCGTTCCGCGGACGTCGTCGAGCCCGGCCAGGCTGCGTGCCGCCAGCTCCGCACTGAGCTGCTCGAGGATACGCGCCGGGGCGCGCGGGTCGGCCAGCGTGGCGGCGCCGACAGCGACCGCCGTAGCGCCGCAGGCGATCATCTCCAGAGCCTCCAGACCGCTCGTCACGCCGCCCATGCCGATGAGTGGCACGTCCACCGACATGGCCACCTCGGCGACCATGCGGAGGGCGATCGGGCGTATGGCCGGTCCGCAGAGGCCGCCGGTCCGGTTGCCGAGGAACGGCCTGAGCGACACAGGGTCGAGGACCAGCGCCTTGAATGTGTTCACGAGGGAGATCGCGTCGGCGCCGGCCTCTGCCGCGGCACGAGCCGGGGCCACGATGTCCGTGACGTTGGGCGTGAGCTTGGCGATCAGCAGTCGCGCGGTCAGCGGCCGCGCGGCGCTGACCAGCTGGCGCAGCGCCTCGGGATCGGCGCCGATCGACAGCCCACCCGCGGCGACGTTGGGACACGACACGTTGAGCTCGTAGCCGGCGATCGCCGGCGACCGGCCGGCGCCGGCCGCGGCGAGCCGTTCCTCCATCCGACGGACGACCGCCAGGTAGTCTGCCGGACGGGCGCCGCCGACGCTGATGATGACCGGGATCCGAAGGCCGGCCAGACGCGGCAGATCGGCGATGAATGCCTCGATGCCCGGATTCTCGAGCCCGATGGCGTTGATGATCCCGCTCGGCGTCTCGGTGATCCGCGGCGGCGGGTTCCCCGTGCGTGGCTCCAGAGTGACCGTCTTGGGCACGTAGCACGAGAACGGCACGGTGCTGGGACCGTGGCCTGCGACCGCCAGGACGTCGTAGGTGCCCGAGGCGTTGATGATCGGGTGGGCCAGCTCCAGTGCGCCGAGGCGCACACGCAGATCGGGGCCGCCGGTCACGGCGTACCTCTCGCCGCGAGAGTCCTTTCGCCGATGACCTGGAGCGGCAGGACGGGGCCGTCGGCGCAGACACGCAGATAGCCGCGCGTCGTGGCGACCACACAGCCGTGACACGCACCGGTGCCGCAAGCCATGTGCGCCTCGAGCGACCCGTAGCCGATGAGGTGGTGCATGCTCGCCCAATCGCGCAGCGCGACCAGCATCGGCAGGGGGCCGCAGCCGAAGACCTCGGCCCCCTTCTCGACCGCCTCTGCGGCGGCCGGTGAGGCATCGAGTGCCTCGATGACCGTGCCGTGGATCCCGCGCTCTCCGTCTTCGGTGGCGACCGTCTGACGCGGCAGGTCCAGGACGGTCAGCAGCGGCAGTTGTCTCTTGCCACGCAGGCCTACGAACGTCCACACCGGGATCCGACGCGCCCGCAGCTCGTCGGCGAGGAACTGCAACGGCGCCACGCCGATGCCCCCCGCCACCAGCAGCGCGCTGCATGTCGTGGCGATGTCGAAGCCGTTGCCGAGCGGTCCGCTGAGCTCGATCTCGGCTCCAGCCTCCAGTTCTGCCAGCCGCCGGGTCCCCTCGCCGCGTCGCTCGATGAGCAGCGCGACGCGATCTCCGTGGACGCGATGGAGTGAGAGCGGCCGCCGCAGCGCGAAGGCCGCGCCCGGGACGGCGAGCATCACGAACTGCCCGGGACGGGCCGCGCGCGCCACCGCCGGTGCCTCGATCCACACAAGAGACCAGTCGGCGAAGCGCCGGACCTCGACCACGGGGCACGGTACCACCACGGCGCCGGTGGGTCCGCAGCCGTCGGGACGGTCGGGCGCGGCGCTCATCGCACGACCCGAGGCCGGCCGCGGGGCCCGGGAGGCCCGGCGTGCAGGTCCTGCAGGCAGTGCACGCCGACGCGAGGCCGTCGTGACGCCTCGATGGCCGAGACGGCGGCCGAGGCGCCGGCCAGCGTGGTGATGCACGGCACCCCGCGGCGCAGCGCCGCGCGGCGGATCTCGAAGCCGTCGGAGCGCGCGGCGCGCCCGTACGGCGTATTGATCACCAGGTCGACCTCGCCGCCGGCGATGCGCTCGACGATGTGCGGCGCGCCCTCCACGACCTTGTTGACGCGTTCGGTCGGCACACCGAGGCTCTGCAGCGCCCGCGCCGTGCCGTCGGTGGCGAGGATGCGGAAACCGAGGCCGGACAGGCGCTGCGCCAGGATGGTGGCCGCCGACTTGTCGCTGTCGTTGACCGAGAGGAAGGCCGTCCCTTCGGTCGGCAGCGGTGCGCCGGCCGCCGCCTGCGCCTTGGCGAAAGCGGCCGGGAACGCCCCGGCGATCCCCATGACCTCGCCGGTCGACTTCATCTCCGGACCGAGGCGGGTATCGGCCTCGGGGAAGCGGTTGAACGGCGCCACCGCCTCCTTGACGCTCACGTGCTCCGGCACGCGGCGGTCCGACGGCACCAGGTCGGCGAGGCGCTCGCCGAGCACGACCCTGGTGGCCACCTTGGCGAGCTGCACACCGGTCGCCTTGCTGACGAACGGCACCGTCCGGGAGGCGCGGGGATTGACCTCCAGAACGTAGAGCTCGTAGTTCTGGTAGGCGAACTGGGCGTTCATGAGGCCGCGCACCCCGAGCGCCAGCGCCAGCTCGCGGACCCAGCGGCGGACCTGCTCCAGCGTGCCCTCTCCCAGCGAGATGGAGGGGATGACGCAGGCCGAGTCGCCGGNNCGTCGACGTCGACCTCGATGGCGTCTTCCAGGAAACGGTCGATGAGGACCGGTCGCTCGGGGCTGGCGGCGACCGCCTCGTGCAGATAGCGCTCCAGGTCGTCCTCGCTGTAGAGGATCTCCATAGCCCGCCCGCCGAGCACGAAGCTGGGACGCACCAACAGCGGATAGCCGACCCTGCCGGCGATCTCTCTGGCCTCGTCGAGGCTGCCGGCGACGCCGTACGGCGGGCAGCGCATCTCCAGCTCGTCGAGAAGCTGCCCGAAACGGCCGCGGTCCTCGGCCAGCTCGATGGCGTCGTGCGGGGTGCCTATCAGCGCCACGCCGGCTTCGGCCAGCCCGGCGGCGAGGCGCAGCG
>DIWP01000052.1 GCA_002423545.1 Thermoleophilia bacterium UBA6103 | reverse complement strand
CTGGTCGTTGGTGTAGGCGTGGACCGTGGTCATGAAGCCCTTCTCCAGACCGAAGCGGTCGAGCAGGACCTTGGCGACCGGCGCCAGGCAGTTGGTGGTGCAGCTGGCGTTGGAGATGACGTCGTGCTTCTCGGGGTCGTACATCTCGTCGTTGACGCCCATGCAGAGGGTGATGTCGGGGTCCTTGGCCGGCGCCGAGATGAGGACCTTTGACGCCCCCGCCTCGAGGTGCTTGGCGGCATCCTGGCGCGCCGTGAAGCGTCCCGTCGACTCGACGACGATCTCCACGCCCAGCTCTGCCCAGGGCAGGCTGGCGGGATCGGTCTGCGACAGCACGCGGACCTCCCGACCTTCCACGATGAGCGCATCGTCGGTGTGCTCCAGGCTGCCCTGGAACAGGCCGTGCACAGAATCGTATTTGAACAGGTGGTAGAGGGTCTTGACGTCCGTGAGGTCGTTGACCGCCAGCACCTCGACCTCCGGCTGCCGCTGCAGGATGGCCCTCAGCGCCAGACGGCCGATGCGACCGAACCCGTTGATACCGACCTTGGTGCCCATGCGCACCATCCTTCCTCGCGCGCTTTCCAGGACCGCCCCCCAGCCTTACCGGAGGGTCATCCTACCAAACGTCGGCCGCAGCCGAGCGTGACAGGCCGGAGCCGTTCGGCGAAGGGCGGTCAGAGGGCTCTCAACGGTCCGCTGCGCGGTGTGGGCGGGCCCGCAGCGGCCGTCCGGCGCTCACGGTCGTGCGACCGACCCGCCGCTCGGCGGCCGGCGGCCGCCTCCGGAGAGGCTCAGACGGCCGCCGTCCCGCCCGGCTCGGACCGCCGGGGCGCGTCGGGCCCGCCGGCCGATGCGCGGCCGGCGAGCGCTTCGAGGCGACGCAGGCGGTGGTTGAGCGCCGACTTGGTGAGCGGCGGCCGGGCCTCCAGAGCGAGCTCGTCGAGGCTCAGGTATGGGAAGCGCAGCCGCAGGCGGGCCGATTCCCGTACGGCCGCCGGCGCCGTCGACCAGCCGGGCGAGGCCATCAGACGGCGGGCGGCGGCCGCCTGACGCGCGGCGGCAGCCGCCGCCCGCCGGGCGTTGGCCTCGTCGCAGTTGGCCATGCGGTTGGCGCTCTCCCGCACCCGTCCGAGGACGAGGTGCTCCTCCCAGCGCAGCCGCGCGTCGTGGGCGCCCAGCAGGGCCAATAGGTCCGCCGCCGTCTCGCCGCGCTTGGTGTAGCAGGCGGCGTTGCGCTCGCGCTCGGCGACGCGGAAGGCAAGACCCAGGCGGACCAGCAGCGCCGCGAGGTCACGCGCCAGCCCGGTGTCCTCGACCGTGAGCTCCGCGTGCACCGGCGCGCCCGGAGCGGTGATCGACCCGCAGCCCAGGAACACGCCGCGCAGGAACGCCACCGCGCAGCAGCGCCGGCGGACGATCCGTTCCGGGATGCTCATGCGGACCCGGTAGTCGTCTGAGAGCACTCCCAGCTCGTTGAGCGCCTGCAGACCGTGAGGGTCGCCGCCGAGCACGACTTCGTAGCGGCGACCGAGCGGTGCGCCGTCGACAGTACGCAGCTCGGCGCGCGAGCCGTACGGACGCAGCAGGGCCAGCAGCCGGCGCGCCGTGGCCGGCAACGCCAGCGACACGCGCACGGTCAGGCGACCGCCGCTGCCCAGCTCGACGGTGCCGGCGCCGAACAGCAGTCCGCACGCCTCGGCGCGGCCGCAGTGATCGGCGCCGGGCACGATGGTGTCGAGCTCCCGCTTGACGTCCTGGGTGAAGCTCACCGCCGAGCTGCCTGGCGTCTCATGGCACTCTCCACGCGGGGCGCCGGCTCACGGGACGAGCCGCAGGACGGCATCGGCCAGGCGGGCAGGGTCGTGGCGGAACACGTCGCTGCCGCCCGCCACCTCGGCGTGGACCACCTGTACGCCGAGGGCGCGCAGACGCTCGTCGTCGGCCGCCACCGGCGTGGCCCCCTTGCGCTCGTACAGGGCGCTCACCGACGACGGCGCCGGCGTGTCGTTCACCAGCACCACGTCGATGAGACCGCCGGCCCCGTGGCGATGGAGGGCGGCGACGTGATCGGCGGCGCCGAAGTCGTCGGTCTCACCCGGCTGCGTCATCACGTTGCAGACATAGATCACACGGGCGCTCGTCTTCCGCAGAGCGTCGGCGACCTGCGGGATGAGCAGGTTCGGGATCACCGAGGTGAACAGGCTCCCGGGTCCGAGCACGACGATGTCGGCCTGTTCAACGGCGGCCAGCGCCTGCGGCAGCGCCGGCGCGTCGCGCGGCTCCAGCCACACGTGCAGCGGCCGTCGCGCGTGAGCCGTGATGGAGCTCTCGCCGGTCACTTGCTCGCCGCCCTCGACCTCGGCGTGCAGCTCCACGTTCTGCAGGGTCGCCGGCAAGACGCGACCGCGTACCTTGAGCACGCTGGTCGACTCCTGGACCGCCCGCTCGAAGTCGCCGGTGACCTCCGCCAGGGCGGCGACGAAGAGATTGCCGAAGCTGTGCCCCTCCAGCCCGCCCTCCCGGAAGCGGTACTGGAAGAGCTGGCGCATGAGCGACTCGTCGTCGGCCAGCGCCACCAGGCAGCTGCGGATGTCGCCCGGCGGCAGCACCCCCATCGACCGCCTCAGCAGCCCGGAGCTGCCCCCGTCGTCGGCCACGGTGACGATCGCCGTCAGATTGCTGGTGCGATGCTTGAGGCCGCCGAGCAGCGCCGCCAGCCCCGTGCCGCCGCCCACGGCCACCACCCGCGGGCCGCGCGCCAGACGCGCCACCGAGCGCATCTGCTCCACGCCGGGGGCGCTGGTGCGGGCGAAGCGGGCCACCCCGAGCAGACCGAGATAGATGCCGGCCAGGCCCGCCATGAGACTGCCGCCGGCCAGCACGCCGGTGACGAAGTAGCGACCGCGCAGGAATCCGAGTCCCACGGCGCCGAGCACGTCGTACGACACGATGGCCGCCACGGCGACGAACACGCCGAAGCCGAACAGCAGCACGCCGAGCACCAGGGCCAGGACCCAGCGCTTGAAGCCGATGCCGGGGTAGAAGAGCTGCAGGCGGTAGCGATCCATGGCCGGAGCCTCAGCCGCGGGCGATGTCGCGATGCCGCACGATGGCCGTGTAGCCCTGCTGCTTGTAGTGCCCGGCCAGGTACTCCGCGATGCTCACCGACCGGTGTCGGCCGCCGGTACAGCCGATGCCGACGGTAAGGTGAGCCTTACCCTCGGCGGCGTAGCGCGGGAACAGGTAGTCGAGAAGCGGCAGGAGCCGCTCCGTGTAGTCGTCGAAACCCTCGGAGGCGAGCACGAAGTCCCGCACCGCCGGATCGAGCCCGGTGAGCGACCGCAGATCGAGATCCCAGTATGGGTTGGGCAGGAAGCGCACGTCGAACAGCAGGTCGGCGTCGATCGGGATGCCGTACTTGTAGCCGAACGACACGAAGGCGAACACGATGGTCGAGCGGCGACGCTCGCCGATGAGCTGCTCGTTGAGCCGCGAACGCAGCTGCTGGGAGGACAGCTCGCCGGTGTCGATGATCAGGTCGGCGCGCTCGCGCAGGCCGGCCAGCAGGCTGCGCTCGGCGCGGATGCCGTCCAGCACTGAGCCCTCGGGAGCCAGCGGGTGCCGCCGGCGCGTCTCCTTGAAGCGCCGCACGAGCGTCTCCTCGGAGGCCTCCAGGAACACGAGGCTGTACTCGACCTCGCGTTCCTTGAGCTCGAGCAGCATGGCGCCGAGCTGGCCGAAGTACTCGCCGCCGCGCGCGTCGCAGACGACGGCGACGTGCTCGACCTTGCTGCCCTCATGCCGCAGCAGGTCGACCAGCGTCGGGACCAGCTGCGGCGGCAGGTTGTCGATGCAGAAGTACCCGGCGTCTTCAAACGCGTCGAGCGCCTGTGTCTTGCCGGCCCCGGAGAGGCCGCTGAGGATGACGAAGCGAGGGCCACCGGCCGCAAGCGTCATGACGTCGCCTCACCGCGGACGACCAGGCGCGCCGACGGCGCCGGCGCGCCGGCGTCCGCCAGGACGTCGATGCCTTCGTGCCTCAGAAGGCGCGCCTTCCAGGTCGGATCGGTCCCGTAGTGGCCCAGGGTCCCGTCGCTGCGCACCACACGGTGGCACGGCAGGACGATCGGCAGCGGGTTGAGCGCCATGGCGCTGCCCACCGCCCGCCAGGCCAGCGGCCGGCCGGCGGCGACGGCCAGATCGCGGTAGGACACGGCACGCCCATACGGGACTGCCGCCAGCGCGCGATAGACGGCGGTCTCGAAGCCGGTGAACCCGTGCTCGGCGCAGAACCGGTCGACGTCGAGTCGGAAGTTGACCGGATCGCCGGCGAAGTAGCGCTCGAGCAACGCCACCCAGCGCCGCGCCGGCTGCGTGAGCGACGTCTCGCCCCCACCGTTGCCGGCGGCCGGCGCCTGCCCCTCACCAGCCGAGATGCGCCCGGCGGCGCCGTCGGGCAGCTCGAGCTCAAAGGGCAGGTCGCCCAGCAGAGCGAGCCGGCCGTCGCCCCACGGCGTCGCGAAGCTCACGACCGCGAGGCGCAGGTCGCTACCTGATCCGGTGGAGCTGCTCATGGATCTCCCTCGCCACCTTTCGTGGCAGGCCCGGCACCGCCTCAAGCTCTTCGCGATCGGCGTTCAGGACCCGCTCGGGACTGCCGAAGTGCTCGACTATCCTACGCCGTCGCACCGGCCCGACGCCGGAGATACCGTCGAGGACCGACGCATGGGCCCCGGCGCTGCGCCGCCGGCGGTGGAAGCCGACGGCGACGCGGTGCGCCTCGTCGCGCACACGCTGCAGGAGCAGCGAACCGGGATCGTCGGCCGGCAGCGGCAGCGGTGCTCCGCGTCCGGCCACAAAGACCTCCTCGCGCTGCTTGGCCAGCGCCGCCACCGGCACCTCGAGGCCCGCCTCCCGCATGCCGGCCAGCGCCGCCCCGAGCTGCCCCTTGCCGCCGTCGACGAGCAGCAGATCGGGCAGCGTCGCAAAGCTCTCGTCGTAGTCATCGCCGGCGCCGTCCCGGTCGGCCCTGCCCAGACGACGCGCGACCACCTGCCGCATCATGGCGAAGTCGTCCTGACCGGCCACGTCGCGGATGGCGAAGGTCCGGTAGTGCGCCTTCTTCGGCCGGCCCCCCTCGAACACGACCATCGAGCCGACCGCGTCGGCCTCGCCGAGATTGCTGATGTCGTAGCACTCGATGCGCAGCGGCAGGCCGGGCAGCTCCAGGACATCGCGAAGACGCTGCAGGGCCTCCTCCCGCGCCCGGCGGCCGCCGGTGGCCCGCTGCCGCTCCGCCTCTGCCGCCAGCTCGGCGTTCTGCCGTGCCAGCTCCAGCAGGCGCCGCTTGGGACCACGCTGGGCCCGGTGCACGCGGACCTTCGTCCCACGCCGCCGCCCGAGCGCCGCCTCCAGGCTGCTCAGGTCGCCGTCCGCGTCGACGATCACCTCCGGCGGCACTCCCGACCCCTCCCAGTAGAAATCGAGCAGCAGCTCTTCCAGGACCTCGACCCGGTCGCGCTGGGTGACGTTCTCGACGAAGAAGGTCTGCCGGTCGACGAGCGCCCCTTCGCGCAGCCGGAACACCTGCATGTTGGCGCCTCCCGATGCGACGGCACGACTCTGTGCGGCCGACGGGACCTCCGGCCCACCCGCCGCCCCGCCGCCGGCCGCGCCGGGCGCGCCGGCGGCGGGGCCACCCCCGGCGCTCGCGACCGGGCAGCCCTGGTAGAGAGCGACGACGTCGAAGGCGCCCTCGTCGCCCACCCGCGCCACCTGCCGCTCCTCGACGTGACGCACCGCATCGAGCCGGTCGCGCAGGAGCGCCGCCGTCTCGAACTCCTGAGCGCCGGCGGCGGCCTTCATGTCCTGCTCGATGCGTCGGCGAACCTCGCCCATCCGCCCACGCAGGAAGGCCACGACCTGGTCGATGACCTCCATGTACCCGGCATGCGTGCAGCGGTCGTCGCACGGCGCCAGCGAGCGCTTGATGAAGTACTGCAGGCACGGCGAGCCGCTCCGGCGCCCCGGCCGCTCGCCGCGGCACTTGCGGAACGGGAAGATGCGCCCGATGAGCTCCAGGGTCTCGCGCACCTTGCGGGCGCTCGAATACGGCCCGAAGTAGAGGTTGCCCGGCCGGCGCTCGCCGCGCATGAAGCGCACGCGCGGCCACTCGTCGCGCAGCGTGATCTCGATGAAGGGGTAGCTCTTGTCGTCGCGGAGGCGCACGTTGTAGGGCGGCCGCGCCTCCTTGATGAAGTTGTCCTCGAGGAGCAGCGCCTCGACCTCGTTGCCGGTGACGATCCACTCGAGGTCGGCGGCGCGCCTGACCATCTCGCCGACACGGCCCGCCGGAGCGCCTCCGGGACCACGGAAGTAGGACGACACCCGCTTGCGCAGCTCCTTGGCCTTGCCGACGTAAAGGGCCCGGCCCTGATCGTCGAGGAAGCGGTACACGCCGGGGCGATCGGGGACGCTCGGCAGGCGGGCGCGCAGATCGCGGCCGTCACCGAACGCATTCGCGGCGTCGCTCTTCTCGCGGACATCGTCAGTCAACGGCGTCTCCCCGGCCGCGCGACCCGCTCGCAGTGCGACGGGACCCGCTCGCAGCACGGTGGGAGCCGCTCGTGCCGCGGCGCGCGGGTGTGCGACCTTGTGCGCCGTCACCGGCGGCCGCGGATGTCTCGGCGGTGGTCGCAGCCGCGCCCGCCGCCACGCTCGCCTCCGCAGCGGCCGCCTCGGCAGCCGCCGCCTCGGCCTGCGCCAGCACTCGGCGCGCCTGCTTGAGACGCTCGCCCGGCACCAGCACCTCCATGGCGCCCAGGGAGCCGGGCGTACCCGGGAACAGCCAGCCGGCGCTCTGGTAGGCGCGCAGCAGGACCGGGATGCCGGCCTCTTCCAGCAGGCCCTTGACGACGGCCGCGGCGACGCTGTCGGCGCTCGTGGTCACACGCTCGAGCTTCATGTGGGCCACGCGCGGTCTCCTCTCCTCTTCGAGCTCCGCCGACCGGCCGGCGGTCGCCGACGGCACGGCATCGGCCGTATCGGTGGCCGCCGCGGTCCGCCGGCGCCACGGCATCTCAGCATGTCACGTGAAGCACGGCGTGGACCTCGGCCGGCGGCAGTGTGTCGATCAGCGCCAGCGCCTGCGCGGTGGGCACGGCCACCAGCTCGATGCCGCGCCGCGCCGCCTCCGCCTCGACCTCCGGCATCACCGGCAGACTGCCGTGAGCGCCGGTGCCGACGAGCAGCCGCGTCCCTCCCCACGGTATCGCCTCGGCGATGGACAACGGCGTGTGTCCGTATCGCCCGCGGAAGGCTTTGGAGGGCTTCTTGGCGCGCTTCCTCACCGCCCCGCCGTCGATCACGACGTCGTGGCCGTAACGGACGCCGTCCACCTCGATCTCGCCGAACCCGATCCAGCGTGCCTCCATGGCTCCCCCGTCCCTCCGTCCGGCCGGTCGGGCTCCGGTCGCCTCTCCCATGACGAGTGCAACGTCAGCGGGCGACGGCCCGACCACCGCCGCTGCGCCGTCCCGTCGCGACGCCCGACGGGGCATGGACCGGCACAGCAGCCGCGGGTCCGCCGAGCACGCGCTGCAGGAACAGCGCCGTATGCGAGCTGTCGGCGCGCACGGCCAGGTCCTCGGGCGACCCGGTGGCCACCACACGGCCGCCCTCGTCGCCGCCCTCCGGACCGAGGTCGACGATCCAGTCGGCACTCTTGATGACGTCGAGGTTGTGCTCGATGACGACGACCGTGTTGCCCTGCTCGACGAGTCGCTGCAGCACCTCGAGCAGCTTCTCGATGTCGGCGAAGTGCAGGCCGGTGGTGGGCTCGTCGAGGATGTAGAGCGTGCGGCCGGTGGCGATCTTGCTGAGCTCGGTGGCCAGCTTGACGCGCTGCGCCTCGCCGCCGCTGAGCGTGGTCGCCGGCTGCCCGAGCTTGATGTAACCGAGCCCGACGTCGCGCAGCGTGCGCATGCGGCGCGCGATGCGCGGCACGTTGGCGAAGAACTCGCAGGCCTCCTCGACGCTCATGTCCAGGACTTCACTGATGTTCTTGCCCTTGTAGAAGACCTCAAGCGTGTCGCGGTTGTAGCGTTTGCCGCGGCACGCCTCGCACGGCACGTACACGTCCGGCAGGAAGTGCATCTCGATCTTGATCTGGCCGTCGCCGCGGCAGGTCTCGCAGCGGCCGCCCTTGACGTTGAAGCTGAAGCGGCCGGGCTTGTAGCCGCGCACCTTGCTCTCCGGCGTGCTTGCGAAGAGCTGGCGGATGTGGTCGAAGACGCCGGTGTAGGTGGCCGGGTTGCTGCGCGGCGTGCGGCCGATGGGACTCTGGTCGATGTCGATGACCTTGTCGAGCAGCTCGGCGCCGTCGATGCCGTCGTGGGCGCCGGCGCGCAGCTTGCTGCCGCGGTTGAGGCGCGCCGCCATGCCCTTGTACACGATCTCGTTGACCAGCGTGCTCTTGCCGGAGCCCGACACGCCGGTGACGCAGGTGAAGGCGCCGACCGGGAACGAGACGTCGATGCCCTTGAGGTTGTGCATGCGGGCGCCGCGCACGGTGAAGTGCTGCGTCGGCAGCCGGCGCTGGCCGGGCAGGGCGATGGTCCGGCGGCCGGCGAGGAAGTCGCCGGTGACCGAGTCGGTCTCGGCGGCGACGACGTCGGGCGGCCCCTCGGCGACCACCCAGCCGCCGTGCTCACCGGCCCCCGGACCCATGTCCACGATGTGGTCGGCGCTGCGCATGGTCTCTTCGTCGTGTTCGACGACGATGACGGTGTTGCCCAGGTCGCGCAGATCGAGCAGCGTATCGATGAGCCGCCGGTTGTCCCGCTGGTGCAGGCCGATGCTGGGCTCGTCGAGGATGTAGAGCACGCCGACCAGCGCCGAGCCGATCTGCGTGGCCAGCCGGATGCGCTGCGCCTCGCCGCCGCTGAGCGTGGCGGCGGCGCGCTGCAGCGTCAGGTAGCCGACGCCGACGTTGTCGAGGAAGCGCAGGCGCTCACCGATCTCCTTGATGACGCGGCCGCCGATGAGGCGCTCGGTCTCGGTGAGCTGCAGCCCGTCGAGAAAGCCGAGCGCCTCGCGCACGCTCATGAGCGTGAACCGGTGGATGTTGCGGTCGCCGACGGTGACCGCCAGGCTGGTCGGCTTGAGACGCGCCCCCTGGCACTCTGGACACGGTCGTTCCGAGATGTACTCCTCGATCTTGGCCCGCACCAGGTCGCTCTCGGTCTCCTCGTAGCGGCGTTTCAGGTACTTGATGAAGCCGCTGAAGTGGGTGGTGTAGTGGCGCCACTTGCCCTCGTAGTTGCGGTAGCGCATGCGGATGCGCTCCTTGCCGGTGCCGTGCAGGAAGAGGTCGCGCTGCTCCTGCGGCAGGTGCTCCCACGAGACGTCGGGGTCGACGCCGAAGGTGGCGACGATGGTGTTGATGATCTCGGTGATGTAGCCGGTCTCGATGTCGCCGTACGGCAGCAGGACGCCCTCGCTGATGCTGAGCGTGGGATCGGGGACGATGAGGCCGGGGTCGATCTCCTGGGTGGAGCCGAGGCCGTGGCAGGCCGGACAGGCGCCGTGCGGGCTGTTGAAGCTGAACACGCGCGGCTGGATCTCGGGGATGCTGATGCCGCAGTGCACGCAGGCGAACTTCTCGCTGAACGTGAGCGTGGGGCCGTCGAGCAGCTCGACGTCGACGAGGCCGTCGGCGAGCTGGGCGGCGGTCTCGACGGAGTCGGTGAGCCGCCGCCGCAGGCCGTCTTTCATGACCAGGCGGTCGACGATGACACCGATGTCGTGCTTGTACTTCTTGTCGAGGTCGTCGACGTCTTCCAGCTGCACGACCTCACCGTCGACCTTGCCGCGCGTGAAGCCCTCGGCGACCAGGTGCTTGAGCATCTTGCCGTACTCGCCCTTACGGCCGCGCACCAGTGGCGCGATGACGCTGAACCGCGTGTCCGGCTCCAGCTCCATGACCTGGTCGACGATCTGCTGCACGCTCTGGCCGGCGATGGGACGCCCGCACTGGGGGCAGTGCGGATGGCCGATGCGCGCGTAGAGCAGACGCAGGTAGTCGTAGATCTCGGT
>DIWP01000050.1:2491-6232 GCA_002423545.1 Thermoleophilia bacterium UBA6103 | reverse complement strand
GCATCGAGTAGGCGTCCTGGACCTTGGTCTTGATCTTGCCGGTGAGCAGGTCGCTGCCCTTGATGCACTGCATGATGGCCCGCGCGGCGCGGACGGCGCCGGGGAAGCCGCGCAGCTCGTNNCGAGCGACATGGCACAGGCGATCTCCGCCTGGCGCAGCCAGCGCTCGGTGTCGTAGAGGAGCAGAGCGCTCATGACGGTGAGCACGTTGGAGCCGTTGATGGCGGCCAGACCGTCGCGGGCCTGCAGGCCGGGGACCGCGATGCCGGCCCGCTCCATGGCCATGGCCCCGGGCAGGCGCTCGCCGCGGTAGAAGGCCTGGCCCTCTCCCATGAGCAGGAGAGCCAGCTGGGCCATCGGGGCGAGGTCGCCGCTGGCGCCCACCGAGCCCTTCTGACAGACGACCGGCGTGACCCCCCGGTTGAGCATCTCGACGTACGTCTGGGTGATCTCGGGCCGGCATCCGGAGTGACCGCGGGCGTGCACGTTGACACGGCTGGCCATGGCGGCCCGGACCACGTCCTCAGGCAGCGGGTCGCCGATGCCGGCAGCATGGTTGTAGATGAGATACCGCTGGAACTGCTGGACCTGCTCGTNNCGGTGTTGGTGCCGTACATGATCTCACGCTTCTCGAGCTTGTCCTCGAGCATCGCGCGGCAGACACGGATGCGCTCCAGAGCGCCGGCGTCCAGTTCCACGGATCCGCCGTCGCGAGCGATGCGCACCAGCTTCTCGATGGTGAGTGAGCTTCCGTCCAGAACGATGGTCACAGCGACCTCCCCTTGGCAGTGGGCCCGCGGTGGCATCCCACGTGATGTCATGCAGCGGCCGCGGCGCCGGCGGCCGGCATGGGAGGACTCTTGGCGAAGCCGCCGCGCGAGACAAGCGGTGCGGCCGCTTGTCCCGGAGCCTGGACGGAGATGAGCGACGCCGGTCAGATGCAGGAGGGCGGCGCGGCGATCCCGCGGTCGAGTCGCGGCACGCCGGCCATCCGGTCGTCGCCGACCAGCGCCGCCATGACCCGTTCCGGCGTCAGCGGCAGGTCGGTGAGCGAAGTGCCGAGCGCCCGATTGACCGCGTTGACCACGGCGGCGGCCGTCGGGACCGTGGCGATCTCGCCGACGCTCTTGGCCCCGAACGGTCCCTCATCGCCCTCGTGCTCTATCAGCAGCACGCGGACGTCCGGCATGTCCGGCGCGTTGACGATGTGGTAGTTCTTGAAGCCGCCGACGCCGCTGCGACCGCGGTCGTCGATGACCAGGTCCTCGGTCAGGGCATAGCCGATCCCCATCTGCACGGCGCCGTGGAACTGCGCCTCTGTCATGCGGCGGTTGATCGCCTGACCGACGTCGCCCACGGCGAGGAAGTCGGTGACCCGCACGAGGCCGGTGAGCGTGTCGACCTCCACCTCGGCGAACTGCACCGAGTACGAGCCCGGATTGGACGAGGCGAAGTAGGCGACCGTGGAAGTGATCTCGGGGATGTGGTGCATGCCGGCGACGGCGGCGATCTCGCGGTAGGCGATGGTACGCGAGGGGTCGCTGACGGAGTGCACGACCCCGTTCTCGATGAAGAGCCGGTCGAGCGGCTCCTGCAGCTGGCGGGCGGCGGTCTGCAGGATCTTGTCCCGGACCTGCGTGGCGACAGCCTTGGCGCAGGCGCCGCAGACGTAGGTGACACGGCTGCCGAAGGTGCCGTAGTCGTAGGGCGTGAGATCGGTGTCGGCCTCGCCGGCGGAGATGGACCCGGGCTCCACCGAGAGGACCTCGGCGACGATGAGCTTCATGGTGGTGACCACCCCGCAGCCGGGATCGTGCAGGCTCGCCTCGAGCGAGAAGCTGCCGTCCTCGTTCATCTTGAGGGTCATGTTGCTCGACTCGCTGTACCCGCCGAACATGCCGTTCTTATGGGCGCCGCCGGCGACGCCGACGCCGCGCCGGTAACGGCCGCCGCCGGGCGGCGCGACCACGCGCCGCTCCCACTCGAACACCTCGGCGCCGCGCTCGAGGCACTCGCGCACGCGCGCATCGCCGATGGACAGGCCGCCGACCGGGTCCACGTCGAACGGCTCGACCATGTTCCTGAGCCGCAGCTCGACCGGGTCGATCGCCAGCCGGCCGGCAAGCTGATCCAAGTGGATCTCGAGCGCGGTGATGATCTCCGGCGCCCCCCAGCCGCGGGCGGCTCCGGCGACCGGCGTGTTGGTGTACGCCACCAGGCTGCGATGCCGGTAGTGCGGGACACGGTACAACTTGGTCGCCTTGCGCGTCATGTGGTGCCCGTAGTCGGCGGTGCTGGACGCATACCCGCCGGCGTCGAGGGTGGTGGTCACCTGCATGTCACGCAGAAGTCCGTCCGGACCGGCGACGGTGCGGATGCTCGACACCGTCGCCGGCCTGACCGCGCTGCCGATCATGCACTGCTCGCGGTCGATGGTGAGCTTCACCGGCCGGCGCAGCTTCATGGCGAGGAAGGCGGTGACCGGCTCGAGCACGTATTCGTTCTTGCCGCCGAAGGAGCCGCCCATGGGCGCCTTGATGACGCGCACGTTGTTGTACGAGAGGCCGAACAGGTCGGCGACGACCGTGCGCGCCCCGTAGACGCCCTGGCCGCAGCTCCAGATGGTGAGCTTGCCGGAGCTGCCGTAATCGGCCACGCAGGCGTGCGGCTCGAGCGCGGCGTGGTGTACGCGCGGCGTGGATACCGTCGTCTCGACCGCCACGCCGGTCCCGTCGTCCGGCCCCACAGCCGCTCCGACCTCGATGCGATAGTCCTCAAGAAGGTTCCCGCCGGGGTGGATCTCTGCGGCGCCCTCGGCCAGCGCCGCCTGGGGCGTGAGGAGCGCCGGCAGCTCGTCGTAGGCGACCCGCACGAGCGCGGCTGCCTGCGCCGCGACTCTCGGCGAGGTGGCGACGACGGCCGCCACCCGGTCGCCGACGAAACGGACCTGCCGGGCGAACACCGTCTCGTCGTCGGGAGAGAGCTCCTGGTCCGGGATGATGCGGCTGCGGCAGTAAGGTGTGGACGGTGCATCTTCGAACGAGAACACCCCCAGCACGCCGGGCAGTGCCTCGGCCTCTGCCTTCTCGACGCCGGTGACGATGCCGTGTGCCACCGAGCTCAGGACGAGCTGCGCGAAGGCCATGCGCGGCAGCAGGATGTCGCTGACGTAGATCTCTTCGCCACAGACCTTCTGCGGGGCGTCGCAGGTCGGGTAGCTGCGTCCCACATACTGGAAGGTCTGCGCCATCGGTTGCTCCTCGCTCGACGGTCGGAATAACGTGTGACGGTGACTTCCTCCCGAAGAAGACCGATGCGACGGGTCGGTGATCGGAAGGATCACGCCGAGCCCGATCCTACCATCGAGCCGGACGCGACCCGGTCCATCCACCAGCCCGGTCCCGTCCGTTGGACACCTCGACAGAGCGGAGAGTGCGGCATGCTCTTGAGCCTCACCGTCAACGGCACACGGCACGAGATCGACGTCTCGCCTGAGCTCAGGCTGATCGACCTGCTTCGCGAGGACCTCGGCCTCAGCGGCACCAAGGAGGGTTGCGGCGAGGGCGAGTGCGGCTCGTGCACCGTGCTGCTGGACGGTCGCGCCGTCTGCTCCTGCCTCATCCTGGCCGTGCAGGCACGCGACCGCGAGGTGACGACGATCGAAGGTCTGGCGAGCGACGGTGAGTTCGACGTCATCCAGCGCATGTTCATCGAGCACGGCGCCGTGCAGTGCGGCTACTG
>DIWP01000050.1:0-2474 GCA_002423545.1 Thermoleophilia bacterium UBA6103 | reverse complement strand
CCGGCAACCTCTGCCGCTGCACCGGTTACACGACCATCATCGAGGCGGTCGCAGCGGCCGCCGAGATGCAGGAAGCGGCCGCTGAAGCGCCGACGCCGGGTCGTGGCGGCGGCGCCGCGGCGGCGGCCGCCACGGAGGTGCGCCCATGAGTGCCGCAGTCGACCGCGGCGGCGCAGTGAGGACCGACGGCGTGGCGGGAGTCGACGGCGCGACCGGCGCCGCGGCGACGTCGAGCGGCGTCCGACGCCTGCGACTCCTGACGCCTGCGAGCCTCGTTGAGCTGACGGCGGCCCTCAGTGCCGTGACCGCGCAGAGCCGCTTCCTCGCCGGCGGCACCGACCTCGTCCGCTCCATGCAGCAGGACCACTGGATCCCGGACCTGATAGTCGACCTCGGCGATGTCGCCGAACTGCATGGGATACAGGCCACGGCCGACGATCTGCGCATCGGCGCGGCGACCACCTTCACCGACATCGCGTCCGATCCGCTGGTCGGCCGCCATGCCACCTGTCTGGCCCGCGCCGCGGCCGTGGTCGGCAGCCGCCAGACCCGCAACATGGCCACCATCGGCGGCAACATCGGCAACGCGTCGCCCTGCGGCGACAGCCTGGCGCCGCTCCTCGCTCTGGAGGCCCGCGGCGTCGTCCTGGACTCCGGCGGCGCCACCTGCGAGCGCCCCGTGGCGGAGATCCTGGCCGGACCCGGCCGCACCACCCTGCGGCACGACGAGATCATCACCGAGCTCGTGCTGCCGCTGCTCGGCGACGACTGGCACAGCACCTACGCCAAGCTGGGCTCCCGGACGATGGTCTCGGTGGCCCGCGTGGGGATGGCCGTCGTCGTCCGTCTGGACGCGGCGGCCGAGACTATCGTCGAGGCACGGGTGGGCATCGGCGCGCTCGGCCTTACGGCGTTCCGCGCCGAGGGCCTGGAGCAGGTGCTCACCGGCAGCCGCGTCAACCAGAGCACGCGCGACGCGTTCGTCGCGGCCTGCCCGGACGTGGCCCGGCAGTCCATCCCCGGCCGCTACTCCCTGCCCTACAAGCAGGAGGCCATCAGGGGCGTGGCCTGGGACGCCTGGGAGGACCTGGGACTCGAGTCGGTTCGCTGACGACGGAGTCCAAGGGCGAAGGGGGATCCGATGACGACCGGATGGGTGTCACCTTGACCGTCCTCGTGACCGGCGACGATCTGACTCTCGACGAGCTCGTGCGGGCCACCCGCGAGGGTGAGCGGGTCGAGCTTGCCGGATCGGCACGCGAGCGCATGGCGCGCAGCCGGGACATCACGGAGCGGGCGTTCGCCCGCGGCGACGCCGTCTACGGCCTCACGACCGGCTACGGCGTCAAGAAGAAGATCGCCGTCGGCGGACAGGCGATCGCCGAGTTCAGCCGTCGGCAGCTCCACGACCATCGGGTCCCTCAGGGACCGCTCGCCCCGCCCGACGTGGTCCGGGCCACGATGGTGCGCCTGGCGAACGTCTTTGCCGGTGGTACCGCCGGCGTGCGGCCGCTGCTCGCCGACATCGTCATCGCGGCGCTCAACGACGGCCGCACGCCGGCCATGCGCCGCGACGGCTCGCTGGGCGCCTCCGATCTGGCTCCACTGTCCGACCTGGCCGCCGACCTGCTGGCCGGCGTCGATCTGCAGGCGGGCGAGGCGCTGGCGTTCATCAACACCAGCTCGTACGGCACCGCCTGGGCTGCCTTGGCGCTCCACGACGCCGCGCGCCTGCTCGACGCCGCCGACGTGGCGGGCGCGCTGGCGCTGGAGGGCTTCGCCGCCAACCCTTCGGTGCTGTCGGAAGGCGGCGAAGGCACCGCCCGCGCCCGGGCGCTGATCCGTGAGCGCCTCCCGTTCATGGGTCCCGGCGACGAGACACCCAACGACGTGACCCCGCTGCGCGAGCTCATCGACGCCGGCGGCTTCGCCGGGATCCTCAGCGGCACCGACGAGATCTGAGAGCGAGCACCGGTCGGGACCGGCGCCGTGGCGCCGGCCACCGACGTGCCCCACGGCGTTGCAGGCAGACGCGACGAGGACCGGCCGGGACGAGTGCGTCCCGCTGCCGGCACAGGCTCAGCGCACGGTCGGCGTGAAACCCGCCACGACGGCGTCGATGGCGGCCGCCACGCCCGCGTCGAGCGGCCGCGGCTCGTGTTCCGCAAGCAGACGCCGCGCCTTGCGGCGGGCCTTCTCGGCCAGGTCGAGCCCACCCTCGGCCTGCCACTCCGGGTAGCCCTGCCGGTTGATGATCGTGGGCCGCCACTGGGCGCTGCGCACGTGCTTCGCCGTGTGCTTGGCGCTCAGGAACTCGCCGCCGGGACCCACCTCGGCGATCGTCTCGACGGCCAGCGTCTCCGGCGAGACCTCCACGCCGGCGAACAGCCGCCGGTTGGCGCCGATGAACTCGTCGACGGCCACGATCTGCTCCAGAGCCCCGGAGAGTCCGAAGTCGAGGTAGCCGACGTCGT
>DIWP01000057.1:172-6072 GCA_002423545.1 Thermoleophilia bacterium UBA6103 | reverse complement strand
CCTCACCCCAGGTCCATCAACGCATCGATCTTCTTGACCCCGTCGGAGGCATCCTCGGCATAGGCGTCGGCGCCGATGGCATCGGCCCAGCGCTGGGTCGCCGGGGCGCCGCCGACGACGATCTTGTACTTCTCTCTCTCACCGCTCTCGACGAGCGTCTTGATGAGCTTCTTCTGCTCCTCCATGGTGGTCGTCAGCAGAGCGCTCATGCCGATCACCTGGGCGTCGTGCTCTTTCGCCTTGGCGAGGAAGCTCTCGTTGGGTACGTCACGGCCTAAGTCGGTGACCTCGTAGGAGTTGGCTTTGAGGTAGGCGATGACGATCGCCTTGCCGATGTCGTGCACGTCGCCCTGCACGGTGCCGATGACGATGTGGGCCTTCTTGGCGGCGACGCCCTCGCCCAGGGCGGCGTTGCAGATGCTCATGGCGCCCTCCATCGCCTGGGCGCTCATCATCAGCTCGGGCAGGAAGAGCTCACCCGATTCGAAGCGCTCGCCGACCTCGGCGATGCCGGCGACAAAGCCTTTGCTCATGATCTCGGCCGGTGAGATGCCGGCTTCAAGGGCTTCGCGGGCGGTCGCCTCGGCGGCCGGCCGGTCGGCCTCGATGATCGTCTCGGCGGCCTTCTCGAAGAGGTCGGACATGGGGTGCTCCTTGGTGGTCAATGACGTGCTGCCGGCCGGCGCCGGCTCCGCGGCAGCGCCGATGGCGCGATGCGTGCCTCAGCGCCACATTCTACAGAGACGTTGAGCGTGCTTCCATTCAGCCGGATGACTGAGACTCCGTGGCCGTTCTCCCGCTCAGGCCCTCGGTCCATGACCTCGAGTGCCGCCTCCTTGACGGCGACCCTCCGCACAGCACGTGGTCCAGCGCGGTCCCGACGAGCCGGCTCGTGGACACCGCATACGGAGTCCGTCCTCAGGGTCGTCTTACCGTGCCCGAGGCCGGACCCGGCGCGTTCGGCCCCGAGGCATCATCCAAGCGCCAGGATCGCGAACACGAGGACGAAGATGGCGACCGTCTCGACGATACCGATGACCGAGAGGTAGTTGCTGAAGCCCTGCCCCGTCTCAGCCAGCGCATCGGCGCAGTGAGCTCCGGCGCGTCCCTGCATCCAGGACGAAGCGCCCATCGCCAGACCGGCGAAGACGCCGACACCCAGCAGCGCGTACGGGTTGTAGCCATCGTCGGCCTTGCCCATCATTGTGATCATGAGGATCATGCCGTAGATGGTCTGCGAAAGCGGAGCGCCGACGAACGTGATCAGCGTGAACGGCGCCGCCTTGCCTTGCGCCAGCGCCTTCTTCCAGGCGCCGACCGCGCCGGCGCCGCCTGCATATGAACCAAGGGCAGAGCCGACCCCGGCCAGCGCCATGGCGGCCACCGCGCCGATCCGACCTAGCTCCGTCAGTTGCTGCGCATCCATCGACATCGTCTCCTGTCTGTCGTCGTCACGACACCAGCCTCGCCGCAACGGCGAGCCTCACGCTTCCTGCATCCCCTCGCCCGGTCGTCCCCGACCCGAGCCTGTGAACGGTTCGAACGGTCGCCCCTGCCACGAGATGCCCTTGTGACTCGAGAACTCGAGCGTGTTGAGCCGCACCGCGTGCACCAGGACAGCGAGCGCGATGAGCACGAGATTGAGAGCGTTGGCGAACGCGATCACAAGAGCCGCGCCGATGGCTCGCGGCACGCTGTCGAACCCGATAGACGAGGCCATCATGTTGAACGCACTGATCACCGCCACCGTCGCGAAGCCGACGGCGAACAGCCGCACGTACGAGAGCACGTCGACGAAGCTGCCGATGATCGTCAGCGGCAGCAGGGCATGGTTGATCACGCTCTGCTTGAGCTCACGCGGCGTGGCCATGAACCCCGCCACCAGCACGGCTCCCACGGCGAACACGTACAGCATCCATGACGGCAGCGTGTAGCCGAGGACCATCGTGCGCGCCAGGAGCAACATGGTCCAGACGATCATGATCCAGCCGATCTGCGCCAGAGCCTTGGAACGCGGCCTGATGGTCAGTGCGTTCCACACATGAGCGATGGTCAGGTGGATGGCGCCGATGAAGAAACAGAGCTCGATGACGTGATCGCGATCCTGCAGCCATTCGACCTGCAGCGCTTCGATGAAGGCCGGCATGCCGGTGATGCCAGCATAGTTGCCGGTCAGGAGTCCCCAGATCAGCGTCAAGGTACTGGTGATGTAGAGGATGCCGAACACGTAGCCGGGGACGCGATCGCGGAACTTGAGCTGCAGGACCCCGGTCGCCACGATGAGGAACACCCCGTACATGGCGTCACCGGCCAGCATCGCGAAGAAGATGCTGAAGAAGATGAGGAACGTCCAGCCGATATCGGCCTCCCAGTAGCTCGGGTAGATCTTGAGGAAGTCGAGGACGGCCCGGATGGGGGCGACGGCCCGGGAGTAGCGCAGCATGGTCGGGACGTCGTCGCCGGGGGCCGGATCGGCCAGCTGCAGACCCCAGCCGTGCGTCGCGGCGAGCTCCCGGAGGGTCGCCGCGCTCTCGGCCGGCACGTAGCCCTGCAGGAAGGCCACGCGCTGGGCCACGCCCATGCCGGCATGGACGGCGGCGAACCGCTCCTCCTCTTCCAGCAGCGCGACATGCTCCTTGAGCTCCGGGACTGCGGGTGAGAGCGCCCGCAGCTCCTCGTCGATGGCGGCCGCTTCGCGGTCGGCCTCCTCTGCACCACTGCGCAACTCCGACGGGACTGCGTGCGGCAGACGGACCTCGATCGTGTCCACCCCAAGGTCGACGGCGTCGAGATCGAACGGCGCCCGGCCGACGACCGCCAGGTAGACACCAGCGGCGTCGGCGCCGAGGCGCTCGACCATCCAGCCCTGTGGCGCACGCGGCTGGGCGGACGGCGCCGCCCGCGCCAGACGCACGTACACGCCGTGCGCGGCCAGGTCTGTCACGGCGGCCGGGTCGAAGTCGCCGAACCCCGCCACGCGGGTCAGCTCGCGGCGCAGCGCCTCGGCCCTGTCGTGAAGGTCGCGACGACCGGTCACAAGGCCTTCGACACGGGTCACGAGCTCGGCCGGCGAGACCCCACTCGCGGCGGTCCTCGGAACCGCCGAAGAGGCGGCGCCACGGCGCCGCGCGCGGCGCGGCTTGTCGCCGTCGCCGGCCTGTGACGCTGCCCGCTCCAGCTCCTCCAGCGCCTTGCGCGCGGCCGCGTGCTGCGCCCGGGCCCGATCGAGCCCCGCGCCGTAGGGTTCCTGGACGTCGGTCACGTGCAGCACGCCGGCGTCGCGCAGCACCTGCAGCGTCTCATCGCGTTCGGCCGCCAGGCTCACCACGGTGATGCGCTTCATGGGGACGATCATCAGCCGGTGGCTCCCGAGACGAGCTCGTGGCTCTTGCCCTTGGCGATCTTGGCCCGGGCGACCGCCGCCGTCTGCGCGTCACCGAGCGCTATCTGTATGACGCGGATGCTGTCCTGGGTACGAGGGATCATGACCTTCTCAAAGAGGTTCACCCGCTGCGACGTGATGCGCAGCTCCTCGGCCAGCAGCCCGCGCTGGGCATCCAGCACCACCTGCTCGGTCCGCACGGCCGTGAGCTCGCGCAGCACGGCGACCGCCTCTTCATGCCATGCCGGGGTGGTGAAGAAGTCGACGGCGGGCTCTTCGAACAGAGCCTCCCGGTAGACAGGCACGCTGACTCCGGCGATGTTGGTCGTGTCCGTGACGACATCGCGGACGCGGACGTACGCCGAGAAATGCTCCGCCGAGTCGAGCAGCTTGACCCACGGTCGCAGCTCGGCCCACACCTCCGCCTCACGCTGCTGGGAGGCGCGCAGCGCCGCTTCCACCTGACGCACCTCTTTCTGAAGCTGCTGCTTCTTTAGCTCCAGCGTGGGCAGGAAGCGATGGTAGCGGTCCAGCGCCTCGCGCTGGGCCTTGAGCTCGTGCTTGGTCTTCTTGATCTTGGCCATCGGCCTCAGGCGTCGGGTCCGGCTCCGCCCGGCGGCGTCTCGTCAAGATGAGTGGCCGGCGCCTCATGCAGGACGGCATCGACGGCACTCGACGGACCGCCAGCCACGAGTATCGGTTCTCCTTCACCCACACCGGGACGCAGCGCGCCGGCATCGTCACCCTGTCCCGCGCCGGCCGCCTCGTCGTCGACGTCGTCGCCGATCTCACCCGGCCAGAACTGCTCGATGAGCTGCGTCGGCATGCCGGTCTCGGACGGTGTGAAGCACTCGGCCAGGATCTCCCAGCCGAGGTCGAGAGCCTCTTCGAGCGGGATGTTGACCGAGAGGTCCATCATCCGCTCCTCGAACAGAGCGCCGTACTTGAGCAGCTTCTGGTCCCACGTACTCATGCGGAAGCCCATCGACTGCTTCTCCAGGCTCTCCTTGTAGCCGGCGTACAGCTGGATCATGGTGTTCATGATCGTGCGGTGGTCGTCGCGTGTACGGGCGTTGACCTGCTGCTTGAGGCGACTGAGGGAGCCGAACGGCTCGATGCGGCCGTTGCGCAGGTAGAACTGACCCTCGGTGATGTAGCCGGTGTTGTCGGGGATCGGGTGAGTGACGTCGTCGCCGGGCATGGTGGTGACCGCCAGGACGGTCACTGAGCCGGCGCCTTCGAAGTCGACCGCCTTCTCGTAGCGCGCCGCCAGCTGGCTGTAGAGATCGCCCGGGTAGCCGCGGTTGGAGGGGATCTGCTCCATGGTGATGGCGACTTCCTTGAGCGAGTCGGCGAAGTTGGTCATGTCGCTGAGCAGCACCAGCACGCGCTTGCCCTCGAGCGCGAAGCGCTCGGCCACCGCCAGGCAGGTGTCGGGGACCAGCAGGCACTCGACGACCGGGTCGGCGGCGGTGTGGATGTAGAGGATCGAGCGCGAGAGGGCGCCCTGCTCTTCGAGCGTGTCGCGGAAGTAGAGGTAGTCGTCGTACTTGAGGCCCATGCCGCCGAGCACGATGATGTCGACTTCGGCGTTGAGGGCGATGCGGGCGAGCAGCGGGTTGTACGGCTCGCCCGCCACCGAGAAGATCGGCAGCTTCTGCGACTCGACAAGGCTGTTGAAGATGTCGATCATCGGGATGCCGGTGCGGATCATGTTGCGCGGGATGATGCGCTTCGCCGGGTTCACCGGCGGGCCCACGAGGGGGATCCGCTCGGCATCGATGACCGGGCCGGCGTCGCGCGGCACGCCGCCGCCGGTGAACACGCGGCCCAGCAGCGCCTCGGAGAACGGCGTGTGCAGCAGCTCGCCGAGAAAGCGGACCTCGGCGTCGGTAGGGATGCCGCGCGTGCCCGAGAAGACCTGCAGCGTCACATGGTCGCTCTCCAGGCGGATGACCTGGGCCAGCGACGAGAATCCCGGTGAGCGGACGTCCGCGAGCTCCCGGTTGCCTATTCCGGTCGCCTCGACGGTGATGATGTTGCCGGCGATCTGGGCGATCTCACTGTAGACCCTACGCATGGCTCATCACCTCGTGTCCCACGACCTCGGCCAGCATGTCGTCGAGCCGCGCCCGGGCCTCGGTGAAGCCCTCGTCGTCCATCGGCACCCGGTTCCAGTCTCTGGTGGACTGCGTGAGCCGCTGGAAGAATCCTCGCGCCGCATCCTTGCTCTCGAAGCCCATCTCCTGGTGCAGGACGCCACTGATGAAGCCGAAGACCTCGCGTTGCCGCTCCGCCGACGTGGCCCCGTCCACAGGGTCGAAGGCGTCCTGCTGCAGATAGACGGCGTCGACGTACTCGCCCTTGAGGTAGAGGATGAAGTCGGCCATCGAGGTCCCTTCCTCCTCCACGACCTTCATCATCTCCGAGACCTCATGACCCTTGGCGAGGACGCCTTTGGCGAACGCCAGCTCGTCGGCCGGGACCAGGCTCGGGTACTTGCTCCAGCTCTCCAGCG
>DIWP01000057.1:0-136 GCA_002423545.1 Thermoleophilia bacterium UBA6103 | reverse complement strand
GGGCTGACCGTGCCGCCGATGGTGACCGAGCCGATGGTGCCGTCGTGGAGTCGGACGATGCCGGCCCGCTCGTAGAACGCGGCGATCACCGACTCGAGATAGGCCGGGAAAGCCTCCTCGCCGGGGATCTCTTCCA
>DIWP01000001.1 GCA_002423545.1 Thermoleophilia bacterium UBA6103 | reverse complement strand
CCCAAGGCGATGGAGCTGGCGCCGCGCGACATCACCTCGCGGTCCATCCAGCAGGAGATCGACGCGGGACGCGGCATCGGCGGCAAGGACTACGTGTACCTGGACCTGCGCCACCTGGGCGCCGAGAAGCTGGCCGACCGGCTGCCCGGCACCCGCGACCTGGCGATCCACTTCGAGGGCGTCGACCCGGTGTACGAGCCCATCCCCATCCAGCCTTGCCAGCACTACTCCATGGGCGGCATAGACACGGACGTGGACGGCAAGACGCCGCTGCCCGGGCTTTGGGCCGCGGGGGAGTGCGCCTGCGTGAGCGTGCACGGCGCCAACCGCCTGGGCGGCAACTCGCTGCTGGAGACCATCGTCTTCGGCCGGCGGGCCGGCGCTCGCGCCGTCGCCGACATCCAGTCAGGCGAGGCGCGACCGGCCGTCGAGCGGGCCGCCGGCTCCGGCGCAGCGGCGCGTGCCGTCGCCGCCATGGTGGCGCGCGTCGAGGTCCTGGCCGCCAACGGCGAGGACGGCAGCGGTGAGGACCCGTACGCCATCCGCGACGCCATGACGACCATCATGAAAGACACGTTCGGCATCTTCCGCGACGCCGTGACGATGCAGGAGGGCCTCGACGCGCTGCTGGCCCTCAAGGAGCGCATCCCGAGGCTGCGCCTCAAGTATGCCGGCGGGCCGTTCAACCTCGACATGATCCGCACCACCGAGTTGGAGGGCATGCTCGATCTGGCCATCACGACGGCGTGCGGCGCCCTGGCGCGCACCGAGTCGCGCGGCTCGCACGCACGCACCGACTTCCCCACGCGCAACGACGCCGACTGGCTCAAGCACACGCTGGCTCACTACCGGCCCGGCGAGGCGCAGCCGCGGCTCGACTACCGCGCCGTCGAGCTGGGCCTGTTCGAGCCGCAGGAGCGCAAGTACTGATGGGGGCGCGGTCCGGTCGCAGCCCTCGAAGCCCGCGCGCCCAGGAGCAACGCTGATGCCCGAGGTCAAGCTGCGCATCAACCGCTACGACCCGGCCCTCGACGGCGAGCTGACCGGCGGCCGGCGCAGCGACCGCTGGGAGGAGTTCGCCGTCCCCTACGAGGGCACCATCACCGTCCTCGAGGCGCTCTTCTCGATCCAGGAGCACGTCGACGGCTCGCTGGCCTTCCGCTACTGCTGCCGGGCCTCCATCTGCGGCTCCTGCGCCATGTACATCGACGGCCGCTACCGGCTCGCCTGTCAGACCAACGCCACTCACTTCAACGGCCGCACCATCACCGTGGCGCCGATGCCGCACATGCCGCTCGTCAAGGACCTGGTCGTCGACATGACCAGCTTCTTCGCCAAGTACGAGTACATCAAGCCCTGGCTCATGCGCGCCTCCCAGAACCCCGAGAAGGAGATCCCGCAGTCACCCAAGGACCGCAGGAAGCTCGACATGCCGATCGACTGCATCCTCTGCGGCGCCTGCTACAGCTCCTGTCCCTCGGTCTGGTACGAGGACGACTACCTGGGGCCGGCGGCGCTGCTCAAGGCCTATCGCTTCGAGGTGGACTCACGCGATGAGGCCCGCAAGGAGCGCTTGCCGCGCTTCGACAACGAGCGCGGCGTCTATCGCTGCCACACCATCACCAACTGCTCCGAGGCCTGCCCCAAGGAGCTCAACCCCACCGAGGGCATCCAGTGGCTCAAGCGGGCGGCGGTGCGGCGGCGGATCCTCGGCCGCTGGAAGTGACGATGGGGCCGCGACGCCCGTGTCGCGTATGTAGCCGGTCGACGTCGCTCGACCTGGGGGCGTCGTGAACGTTGATGACGCCATCGTCAATGACGCTGTCGTCAACGACACCGTCACCGCCGTCGACGGCATCATCGCCGGTCACTGGACCGACCGTGAGGCGGCGACCGGCTGCACGGTGATCCTCTGCCCCCAGGGAGCGGCCGTGGGCGTGGACGTGCGCGGCGGCGCGCCCGGCACGCGCGAGACAGACGTGGCGCGGCCTACCATGAACGCAGCGGTGGTCCATGGCGTGCTGCTCAGTGGCGGCAGCGCCTTCGGTCTGGCGGCCGGCGACGGTGTGATGCGCTGGCTGGAAGAGCGCAGCTGCGGCTTCGATGTCGGCGTGGCGCATGTGCCGCTGGTGCCCGGCGCGGTCATCTACGATCTGGCGGTGGGGAGCGCCGACGTGCGCCCGGATGCGGCCGCCGGCTACGCCGCCTGCGAGGCGGCGTCGCAGCGGCCGCTGGAACGTGGGTGCGTGGGCGCCGGCACCGGCGCCGCCGTCGGGCATGCGGGAGGCACGCCGCTGGCCACCAAGAGCGGCCTCGGCAGCGCCGCCCTGCGGCTGCCGGGTGGCCCCGTGGTGGCTGCCGTGACCGCGGTCAACGCGTTCGGCGACGTGTTCGACCCGGCGAGCGGCGCCGTCCTGGCCGGGGCCCGGGCGGCGGCGGGCGGCTTCGCCGACACCGCCGCCCGCATCCGCGCCGGCGAGCTGCGCGACATCGCCGGCGCGCTCACGAGAGGGTCGGGCGCCGGGTTCGGCTGCCAGCCCGCCGGTACGGCCGGCGCCGGTGCGGCGACGGCGCCGCATACCGTCATCGGCGTGGTGGCGACCGACGCGCTCCTCACGAAGCCGCAGGCCGCGCGTCTGGCGCTGATGGCTCACGACGGCCTGGCGCGTACCATCCGCCCGGCGCACACCATGCTCGACGGCGACACCATCTTCGCGCTGGCGACCGGGATGTGGCCGGACGCTGTCGGCGCGAACGGGCCGGCCCGGGTGCCCGGCGCCGACGGCGAGGCCGGCCCGCGCACAGGCGGCCAGGCTGAGATCCCTGACGTCAGCGTGCTCGGCGCCCTGGCCGCCGACGCGTTCGCCCTCGCCGTCCTCGATGCGGTCGGCTCGGCCGCATCGCTGGCCGGCCTGCCGAGCGCGGCCGACTGGGGAGCGGGCCGTACGGACTGACGCCGGTCCGCCGGCTCGACCCACTGCCGATCTCCCGATCTACAGCCGGTCCACCGTCGCCAGGAACACGCCGGCCAGCGTGACCGCCGCCGCGAGCAGCACCTTCGCGCCCGGCCGTTCGCGCAGGAAGAGCACGCCGGCGAGGATCGTGAACACCGGTGAGGCGGCCACCGTGATCGTCGTCAGCACGGCGCCGAGCTGCTCGATCATGAAGTAGAAGAGGATGCTGAAGACTGCCTCCAGCAGGCCGGAGATCAGCAGCAGCCAGACGAGCGTGCGTCGCTCGCCGGCGGGGACGGGACAGATGAAGATGCGATGCCGCCGGCGCCAGACCAGCGGCGCGATGATGACGCCGCCGAGTCCCTGACTCAGGACGAGCAGCCACAGGCTGGGGCCGCCCAGGTCGTTCATGGCGGCCTCGATCAGCAGCGGCGCGACGCCCCACGCAGCCGCCGTGATGAGGGCCAGGCCGACGATCTGGATGTTGCGCAGCGCCGCCGGCGGCGTGGCATCGAGGGACCTTCCCTGGCCCGTCTCGGCGCCGGCCTTCCGGCCGCTCGCTGCCGGGTGGCCGGCCGGTCCGTCGGCTCCCTCGGCGGACACCAGACAGGCAGCGCCCTCTTGCGGGCCCGGCAGGATGATCTCTGCTCCGGCCGGCTCCTCGATGTCGCCGTCCGCGCGCTTCATCCAGCGTGTGATCAGCAGCACGCCGGCGACGGTCAGCAGCAGGCCGCCGATGGTGAACCCGCCCAGCGCCGTCCCCAGGATCAGAAACGAGAAGACGGCGGTGAAGACCGGGTCGGTGGAGGTGATCGGTCCCACGATCGAGACCTGGCCGTGGTACAGCGCATAGTAATAGGCATTGAAGGCGATCAGCCAAGTCACGGTCGCCATGCCGGCCATGAAGCCGAACGCCGTCCAGCTGATGTCGAAGTCGAGGCTCCAGAGACCGCCGGCGGTGACCGGCACGCCGATGCCGAGGATGAAGAACAGCGCCAGCACTCTGACGATGAGGTTGAACGCGATGGGGTCGACGGTGCGCAGCACGCGCTTGCTGATGACGACGATGGCCGCCCACATGGCGGCGTCCAGCAGGCCTACACAGACCCAGATGATGCGCGTCGCGGTGATGGCGTCTCCCGGCGGAGCGGTCGCTCGGACGGTGGGCGGGATGTGACTGGACGCAGCGTCCACTGCGATGGTACTAGAAGGAGACGGCGGGCCGCACCCATCGATGCGCCGCACCCATCGATGCGCCGCACCCGGCGGCGGGCCCACCGGAAGTGGAGCCGGCGTGCCGCGGCCGCTGTCCAGGGCCGCCACAGGTTGCTGCCTCAGCGTGGAGAAGAGGACGATGGACGGCGGCTCAAGGACTGGGCTCGCCGGCTGTGCCGGCGGACAGGACGACCGAAGAGGCGGGCGATGGAAGGACAGAGCCGGATCGAGGAGCGGGTGCTGGCGCGAGTGCGTACCGGCAGGGACGAGCTGGTCGGCCTCCTCGGCGAGCTGATCGCCTGCGACACCAGCTCCCGCGAGGGCAACGCGGCAGCGCGCGATGAGGCGAAGCTGCAGGAGATCCTCGCCGCCAGGCTGCGCGGCCTGGGGGCCGACGTACGTGTCTGGGAGCCGGAGCCTATCGAGCCGGGCGAGACGCCCGCATGCCTGTTCCATCTCGATTTCGTGGGGCGGCCGCAGCTCGTGGCCCGCGTGGCGGGTACCGGCCGCGGCCGCAGCCTGCTGCTGAACGGCCACATCGACGCCGTCCCCTACGGCGACGTGAGCCGCTGGCAGAGCCATCCGCTCAAGGCCGAGGTACGCGACGGCCGCCTCTACGGCCGCGGCGCCAACGACATGAAGGGCGCCCTCGCGTCGTTCGTCCACGTCCTCGAGTGCCTGCGCGCCGAGGGGGTGCGGCCGGCCGGCGACGTGGTGCTGGCGGCCAACACCGAGGAGGAGTCGACCGGCACCGGCGGTCTGCGTGTGGCGCAGAGCGGCGTCGCGGCCGATGCCGGCATCTGCGGCGAGCCGACCGGCTTCGACGTCTGGGCCGCCTGTCGCGGGGCCATGACGTTCGTCGTCGGCATCCCGGGTCGCACCGGTCATGCCGAGATGCCGCAGCCCGGCTGGCGCGACGGCGGCGCGGTGAACGCCATCGAACGGCTGGAGATCGTGCTGGCGGCCGCGCGCCGCCTGCGCGAGGACTGGCGCACTCGTGACGACAGTCGTCATCCGCTCCTGTCGACCCCCGACATCGTGCCCACGATGGTACGCGGCGGTGAATGGACGGTCACCTATCCCGACCGCTGCACGCTGACCTGCGACGTCGAGTACATGCCGAGCCGTGTGGACGGGTGCGGGTGGGCACAGGGCGTCCGCGACGAGCTCGAGGCGCTGTTCGACGCCACCGCGGCGGCCGATCCCTGGCTGGCAGAGCATCCGTTGAGCTACGAGTACCTCACGGAGGCGGTGCCGGCCGAGGTCCCGGTCGATCACGAGATCGTGCGCCTGCCGCTGCAGTGCGCCGCCGAGCTGGGCCGCCACGGCCGCGTCGCGGGGCTCGACTCATGGCACGACGCCGCCACCTTCACGCGCTTCGGCACGCCGACCGTCTCGTTCGGGCCGGGCGGTTTCGAGACGGCTCATCGTGAGAACGAGTACGTACCGGTCGACGATCTCGTCGACCACGCCTGCGCCGTCGCCCTCGTGGCCCTGCGCTTCTGCGGCACCTGAGCCCCGGGTCGTGGCGGGCGCAGGCGCGCCCCGTCNNGGGTCCGTAGACCCGCCACTTCAGGGGCCCGCCGACCCGCCCCCGTCAGTCGTCGGACCGCTCGGGCGGCCACACTGCCGTGCGGCTGCGACCGGTCGCCGGCTCGTCTCGTCCCTCGCCGGCCTGCCCTGCCGGCCTGGCCGCCTGGCTCCCGCGGTGCTCGGGCGGCCACACCGCCCGGCCACGCCGCGTCTCGGCCGGCCACACCGCCGTGCCGGCTCGCCCCGCTGCCGGCTCGCCGGCCTGTCCTGCCGCCGGCTCACCCGGCCCGTGGCGATGTCCCGTGGCCGGCCCACCTTGCGCGCCGGCCTGTCCCGCGGCCGACCCGCCCGGCCCATGGCGATGCGCGGCCGCCGGATGGGCGTGAGTAGAGCCCACAGCCGGCTCCGTCCGCAGCTGCCCGTCTTTGAGGTAGACGAGCTTCATGAGGAACGGCGAGATGAAGGTGGTGAGGACGACCATGCCGACGACCGCGGTGTAGACGTCGTCGCCGATGGCGCCGGTCGCCAGGGCAACGCCGGCGACCACAATGCCGACCTCGCCGCGCGGGATCATGCCGACCCCGACCTCGCGCGAGATCTGACGCCCCTCGTGGTGCGCGCCGAGCAGGGCCCCGTAGTACTTGGTGGCGATCGCCAGCACGGTGAAGGTCACGGTGGCGATCGAGACCATCGGCTGGGCGAAAGCGGCGAAGTCGATGAACGTGCCCATGAGCACGAAGAAGAAGGGCACGAAGAACCAGGCCAGGGGCTGGTACTGCTCCTCGAGCTCCACGTGCTCCTTGAGGTCGGACATCACCAGGCCGGCCAGGAAGGCGCCCACGATGGCCGCCAGCCCGATGTATTCAGCCAGCAGTGAGAGCGCCAGCATCCAGACCAGGCCGAGCTCGAACAGCAGGTTCTTGGGGAGCTTGCGCAGGAGGCGCGAGAACTTGTTGACGGTCCACGGGCCCATCAGCGAGACGAAGAGGATGTAGGTGACCGCCTCGACGGTCAGCAGCACGATCTCGAAGTAGTTGGCACGACCCAGTGCCACAGCCGTCACGACGACGAGGGTGAGCAGCCCGAGGATGTCGTCGAGGACGGCCGACGCCAGGATGATGCGGACCGACTTGCGACCCTGGATGCCGAGGTCGCGGAGGACGCGGACGGTGATGCCGACCGAGGTGGCCATCAGGGCGGTGGCGACGAAGAGGCTCTCGGCGAGACCGAAGTCGAGGGCCCAGGACGCTCCGACACCGGCGATGAAGGGGAACAGCGCGCCGTACATGGCGACGCCGATCGCCGAGCGGCGGACCGCCATGAGCTGCCGGATGTGCGTCTCCAGGCCGGCCATGAAGAGCAGCAGGATGACGCCCAGCTCGGAGAGCGCGTCGAGCAGCTCGTTGGGGTGCAGGAACCCGAGCAGCTGCGGGCCGAGGATGGCGCCGGCCATCAGCTCGCCGATGACGCCCGGCAGGCCGAAGCGCTCGGCGATGCGTCCGAGCACCCGGGCGGCGGTGAACGCCACCACGATCATCAGCAGGATCTCGACCCTGTCCATCGTGCTCAGGGTATCCTGTTCGCAGTGCCGTGGCCCACCATGTCTAAGCCGGGGCGAGCGGCCGCCGGCACGGCGCCGTTCGCGCCGCCGCGAGGAGCGCCGCCGGGCGCGGCGCCGCTCTACCGGCGGCGGCGAGCGCCACCCGGAACGGCGTCATTCGAGCAGCCGTGGGACCGCGGGCGAGCGGCCGTCCGGCGGGACGACCGTCGATGACTTCGACAGGGAGGAGAGGCGTTGGACCGTATCGACGACCGCCACGAGATGCTGTATCTGTCCGCCGAGGACGTCCGTGCGCTCGAGCCGCCGATGCGTGACGTCGTGGCGGCCGTGGAAGAGGCCTTCCGCATCAAGGGCGCCGGCGAGGTGGCCATGCCGCCCAAGGTGACGTTGCAGGGCGGAGGCGGATCGTTCGCCCAGGTCATGCCGGCCTGGGTCGGTGGGGAGGGCGCTGCCGGCGGCCTGCTTGGGCTCAAGTTCGTGACGGTCATGCCGCAGAATCCCGCCCGTGGCCTGCCCGCCACCAACGCCCTCATCGTGCTCGACGATCCACTCACGGGGCTGCCGCGGGCCGTGCTCGACGGCGGCCGCATCACCGGCCTGCGGACCGGCGCCGGCGTCGGTGTGGCGGCCCGTCACCTGGCTGCCGCGGACGTCTCGTGTGTCGGTGTCCTGGGCTGCGGCGTCCAGGCGCGCAACGCTGTGCGGGCGCTGGCCGTGGTGCTGCCGGGGCTCGCGAGGGTCCGTTGTCATGATGCCGTGCCGGCCGCCGCCGCGGCGTTCGCCGTCGAGATGCCGGACCTGGTCGCCGCCGACCAGCTTCCGGTCACCGGCGAGCTGCCGGCCGCCGGCGAGCCCCCGGTGACGGTCGAGCTTCCGGTGGCCGCCGGCGAGCTGCCGGCCGCCGGGGAGCGGCACCCCGAGGGGCCGGATCCCGCCGGTGGCCTCACCGTGGAAGTCTGTGAGCGTCCGCAGGATGTCGGCGCCGGCGCCGGGGTCGTGCTGACCGGGATCACCATGGGCGACGCGCAGCCGCCACTGGGACCGGACCTGCTGGAGCCGGGAGCGCTCGCCGTGGCTCTCGACTACGACGCGGCCTGGAGTCCGGCCGCGATGGCTGCCTGCGACCGCCTTGTGACCGACGACATCGCCCAGACGCTGGCGACGAAGGCGCACGGCCCGCGACTGGGCGGCATCCCGGACCTTGATGCGGACCTGGGAGACATCGTCGCCGGCCGGGCCGCCGGGCGCAGCGACGCGCACCAGCGCATCTTCTGCCTCAGTCTGGGCATCGCGGTCCAGGACATTGTCTGCGCGGGAGTCGTCTACGAGCGCGCCGTGGCGCACGGGGTCGGCCGCCGTCTGCCGCTCTGATCCCGGAACGTCAGAGACCGCCCAGAAAGGCAAAGGCCGCCCAGGGGGGAGGCGGCCTTTACGGGGGGGCGACTCTTGGGGGGCTGTCGCCGAACGGTTACTACCCCCACGGGTATCAAGGCAAACATCGCCCGCGAGAGATGGGTCGGCGCCGCTGCCGGGCGGGGACGCGACGGGGCGCCCGGATCGCCGGCCGTGGAGGCCGGGCGGCCCGGGCGGCCCGTCATGAGCTCAGCGTCGACCGCCGTCCGTCGCCGTTGGGAACGTCGTTCGGCGTCAGGCCGACGACGAGAGAAGGTCGCCGGCGGTCGCGTGCGTCAGTACGCCGTCGAAGCCCAGGGCTGCCAGCCGCGGCGGCTGTAGAGCTGCCGCGCCAGCCGCACGTTGACCACTGGATTGCGGAGGTCGTAGCGACCGTGGCTGAACGACGAGGCCATCTGGAACAGGCCGTAGTAGCCACCTGAGCCGATCAGGCTCGGGTTGCCGCCCGACTCGCGCGTGATGACTCGCAGGCACATGGCGTGTGTGGCAGCCGGCCAACCCTCGTGCCGCAGCAGCGGCAGCCAGCGGCTCACGCTGGAGCCACGCGGGTTGCGGATCGTGCGCCAGGTGGCGCGGACGTACTTCGCCAGCGCTCGTGCCTTGGCTCGACAGGCGCGACCGTATGCCTTCCAGTCCTCCTTGGAGAGGCGGGCGGCGGAGGTCGCGGCGGGCTGGGTGACGGAGCGCTTGAGCTTGACGGGGAGGCGCTGCCTGAGCGCCTGAGCGTGCGCCAGAGCGTGGCGCCGGTTCTTCTTCACCTGACGGGACCACTTGAGCGCCCACTTCTTGGCGTCGGCGGTGCTCTCGGCCTTGGCCAGGGCCGGCGTCGCCGCCATGAGCACCCCGGCCAGCGTCAGTGTGGTGACGGCGGCAATGATCGCCCGTTTCATATATGACCTTTCCTCGCCTGCAGGGTCCGCTGTCTCACCCGGATCGCCCGTCCCACACAGCGGGACGGCGGCGCAATCTCGATCCGGCACAGACAGGCTTGTGTCGCTGTCGTGTGGCCGAGCCGCGGCTCAGGCCGCACGCGTGCGGACACCACAAGGTGCAAGGGGGATGCCAGCGGGGTGCGGCTGAGAGCCGCCGGGCACCGTGCAACCGCGCGCGATCAGTGAAGAGAAGGGGAGATAGGAGGGCGCGGCCGCGGTGGGCGCGGCGTCATGCTTGTTGCGCTGGCCGGCATGCTAGCACACGGCGGCGACGGCTGTCATCCCGGCGCCGCGGCGGTCGGCCGAGCGCAGGCGGGGCGGGAGACCGGTCGGCGCCCGGGGTCGGGCGTGATCTGGGGTCCCGGCCGGAGTCCGGCGACGAGGCGGGCCGCTGCCCTCAACCGTCCCAGCGCAGGGGCGACCGGCGGTCCGGCCGCCGCCCTCGCCCGTCCTGGGCGCCACCTGCCTCGCTCAGTCGGCCTTCAGCGCGAACGCCTCGATGAGGCCGACCGACCCGGCGATCATCATGTCTCCCCAGGGGGCGGGATGACGCACGCTGAGTCCGGTGCCGTCGAGGAGACGGCGGTTGGGGCCGGTCACCAGCAGCGGCACGTCCGCCGGCAGCGGCTCGTGGAGCACGGCGCCGTGACCGCCGTCGGCGCGTACCTCGTCGTTCGTCAGCTCTCCCGCCAGGAAGCGCCGCAGGTGCGCGACGAGGCGCGGACCGTCGAGCCGGCGCGTGTGGTGCTCGTAGACGGCCGCCAGGCGGCCATCCCGCTCGACAGCGGCGATGGTGTGCCCGTTGCCGATGTTGACCAGCACGGTGGCTCCGCCGGCCGCTCCGGCAGCCGCGTCAGCCGGTCCGGCAGCCCCGTGAGCCGGTCCGCCAGCCTCGTGAGCCGCTCCGGCAGCCCGGGTCCGCGTGTCGCTGAGCGCGCCGAGCAGGGCCGCCGGCCCGGTATCGCCGGCGAGCAGCGGCAGGGGGTCCGGGACGAGCTCGCGCAGGCACCCGGCGGCCGCCTGCATCCTCGTCAGGCGCTCGGGTATCTCGTCGCGATCGGCCCGATAGAAGAGGTCGGGGAGCGCGCACCGTTCACGCACCGCGCGCTCCCACAGTGAGAACCGGTAGGCACGGTTGGAGCCGCCGGGCGTGAACCCATGGTCCTGGACGGCGATGGCGCCGCCGTCGAAGGCCGTCGCGACGCCGAGGGTCGTGAGAGCCTCACGCAGCGCCGCGGCGTCCACATCGCCGGAGCGCACGGCGACGATCTCCCGCCGGCCGCTGCCGGTCGGCAGCGTGCCGCGGCGAAGGGCGGCCGCCGCCTCTTCTTCGCCGATGACCTCGACGCCGCGCGCCCGGGCGCGTTCAAGGTCGTCGGCGAACGACCGCGCCGCCGACGGCGTGGCCAGGAACGGCAGGCCGGCGGTGGTGTGCTCTTTCATGGCGCGCGTGTCGGCGCCGCCGCCCATGGTGGGGCCGTGGAACAGCACCGCGGCCCCGGCGTGGGTGGCGGCGCGGATGCGGGTCGCCACGACCTGCGTCTGCGACGGCACCACGAGCTTGACCGAGTTCTCGGCCGGCTCATCGGGCTGCCGGATCACGATGTCGGCGGTACCGGCGCCGACATCGATGGCGATCAGGCGCTGCGGCATGCGGTGCCTCCGTCGAAGTGGTCGATGATCGCGCCGCGGCTCAGGCGCACGGCGAGGGTCGCCGCTCAAGGAGCAGCCGCCAGACCAGCAGCGCCGCCTCGAGGGCGATGCCGTACGTCATCTTGGACTGCCCGACACGCCGGTCGACGAAGATGATCGGCACCTCGGCGATGCGCAGGCCCAGACGATGCGCCCGCCAGGTGGTCTCGATCTGGAAGCCGTAGCCGCTGGCGCCGATGTCGTCGAGGTCGAGGCACTCCAGGGCGCGGCGGCGGAAGCACTTGAAGCCGCCGGTGAGGTCGCGATACGGCAGCCCGAGGACGAGCTGCGCGTACAGGCAGCCGCCGCGGCTGACGAGCCGGCGGCCGAGTCCCCAGCCGGCGACGCCGCCACCGCGTACGTAGCGCGAGCCCAGGACGATGTCGGCGCCGCGTTCGATGCGGTCGATCATCGCCGGCAGGTACGCCGGCTCGTGGGAGAGGTCGGCGTCCATCTCGAAGACCAGCTCGGCGCCGTCCGCCAGCGCCCGCCGGAAGCCGGCGATGTATGCCGGGCCGAGACCCTCTTTGACGGTGCGGTGCAGCACCGCGATGCGCGGGTCGTCGGCCGCCAGCCGGTCGGCGACAGCACCGGTGCCGTCCGGAGAGCCGTCGTCGACGACCAGCACCGACAGCCCCAGATCGTGCTCGTCGGAGACGGCCATGATGCGGGTGACCGTCTGCGGCAGCGTGTCGCGCTCGTTGTAGGTCGGCAGGATGACGGTCCGTCGACCGGGGGAGGGCGGCACGGTGGGGAGATCGTCCGGCATCGGCCCATTATACGTAGGCTCAGGAGCGACCGTGTCGCCGCGGGGCAGGACGGCGGCGGTCTCGATCGCGCCGCGGTGCGCGTCTGCGGCGATCGTCGCACCCTTCGTCGGTCGACGGCCCGATCACGGTTTGACCTTAACGTTCAAGTTGAGACTTATGTGAGCGTGTAGTTCGGCCTTCGCGGGCGAGCCTGTCGACGCCCGGTGAGGCGTCGCACGCCCTCGTGGCAGCGACCGGAGGAAGCCCTTGCACACCGTCGAAAAGGGTCTATATTGGTGTCCGGGGCGATCCTGAACACAACATCTTGTGGGGGACGTGTCTTCGGTGCGGTGTCCGTTCTGCGACAGCGATGAGAGCAAGGTCGTCGATTCGCGCGACACGGAGGCCGGCGACGCCATCCGGCGGCGGCGCGAGTGCCTGGCCTGCGAGCGGCGCTTCACCACCTACGAGCGCATCGACGAGATGCCGCTGATGGTGGTCAAGCGGGACGGCCGCCAGGAGGTCTTCGACCGCGACAAGCTGCTGCGCGGGCTGGTGCGGGCGTGCGTCAAGCGGGACATCCCGCTGCTGCGCCTCGAGCAGCTCGTCGACGAGATCGAGAACCGGCTGCGGCGCCGGCCCGGGCGGCCGGTCACCTCCGCCGAGCTCGGCCAGCAGGCGCTGCGCCTGCTGCGGCCGCTCGACAAGGTGGCCTACGTGCGGTTCGCGTCGGTGTACCGCCAGTTCGACGACGTCGAGGAGTTCCAGGAGGAGCTCAACCGGCTCGAGGGCGACGTCCCCGAGCTGGAGGGGCAGGAGCGGCTTGTCGGGCAGGCGGACGGCGAGGCGGCGTGGGAGGCAGGCGAGGCGGCGTGGCAGGCAGGCGAGACGGACGGGCCGGCTCGTCGGTCGCCGGGACGTCAACAGAGTGATCAAGCCAGTCGGGATCTGGTCGTTGCGGGGCGCGGAGAGGGAGCCTGAGATGGAGCACAAGGTCGTCGAGCTGTCGCCCAATGCACTCAAGGTGCTGCAGCGGCGCTATCTGCGCAAAGGCGAGAAGGGCGAGCTGCTCGAGACGCCGGAGCAGCTGTTCGAGCGTGTCGCCCGTGCCATCGCGCAGGCCGAGCGGCTCTACGACCCGGCGGCGCCGGTCGAGGAGTGGGAGCAGACCTTCTACGACCTCATGACCAGCACCGAGTTCCTGCCCAACAGCCCCACCCTCATGAACGCCGGCAAAGACCTGGGCCAGCTCTCGGCCTGCTTCGTGCTGCCGGTCGGCGACTCCATGGACTCCATCTTCGAGGCCATCAAGAACACGGCCCTGATCCACAAGAGCGGCGGCGGCACCGGCTTCTCCTTCTCCCGTGTGCGCCCGCGCAACGACGTCGTCTCGTCGACCAAAGGCGTCTCCTCCGGCCCGCTGAGCTTCATGAGCGTCTTCGACGCCGCCACCGAGACCATCAAACAGGGCGGCACGCGGCGCGGCGCCAACATGGGCATCATGCGTGTCGACCATCCCGACATCCTCGACTTCATCTGCGCCAAGCAGGACGACGACCGGCTCAACAACTTCAACATCTCGGTGGCCGTCACCGACGCCTTCATGGAGGCGGTGGAGCAGGACAGCGAGTATCCGCTGCTCAACCCGCGCTCCGGCGAGGTGGTCAAGCACCTCAACGCGCGCAAGGTCTTCAAGAGCATGGTCACCCTGGCGTGGAAGAACGGCGACCCCGGCATCGTCTTCATCGACCGCATCAACGAGTCGAACCCCACACCGCACCTCGGCGATATCGAGAGCACCAACCCGTGCGTCACCGGCGACACGCTCATCTCCACCGAGAAGGGCCTGGTGCGGGTGGCCGACCTGTACGGCGAGCGCCGGCAGCCGCGTCTGGTCCTCGACAGCCGTCTGTCGGCGGAGCAGCGCAGCGCCCGCGCCACCAAGGTGGTCTTCAGCGGCGTCAAGCCGGTGTTCAGGCTCAAGACCGTGGAAGGCTACGAGCTGCGCCTGACCGCCGACCACCGTGTCATGACCGAGCGCGGCTGGGTCCCGGCGGCCGAGCTGGCGCAGGGCGACCGTCTCCATCTCCTCGATCGCCGCGGCGGCTTCGGCAGCGGCGGCTCCAAGGAGCTCGGCACGCTGCTCGGCTGGCTGGTCGGCGACGGCACCATGAAGGCCAGCGAGGCGGTGCTCTCGTTCTTCGGCGAGGAGAAGTACGAGCTGGCGCCGGTCTTCGCTGGGATGATGGAGGCCGAGGTCGAGGGCCACCAGCTCAAGGACCGCGCCTACACGGTCAGCGCCTACGCGGTCGAGGGTCGCGACGAGTACCGGGTGAAGTCGCAGCGGTTCTGGCGGATCGCCGTGGAGCACGGCATCACGCCCGGGGACAAGCACAAGGTGCCGTACGCGGTGCTCACCGGGTCCAGGGAGATGCAGCGCGGCTTCCTCTCGGCGCTGTTCACCGCCGACGGGCATGTGGCCGGCATGTGTGAGAAGGGCGTCAGCGTGCGGCTCACCTCCATCAGCCGCAGTCTCCTGCAAGACGTCCAGCGGCTGCTGCTCAACTTCGGCATTCCGTCAAGGCTCTATCAGGAGCGTCGACCCGAGGGTCCGCGCGAGATGCCGGACGGCCGAGGCGGCCTCACGACGTACCACTGCAGTGCCCAGCACGACCTCGTCGTGTCCAAGACCGGTCTGGCGGCGTTCCGCAGCGAGATCGGCTTTCTCACCGCCGCCAAGCAGGAGAAGCTGGAAGGGCTGTTGCAGACCTACAAGCGGGGTCCGTACCGGCAGCGGTTCACCGCACGGTTCGCGTCGCTTGAACCGCTCGGCGAGGAGATGGTCTACGACATCACTGAATCGTCAACCCATTCCTTCGCCGCCAACGGCCTCGTGGTTCACAATTGCGGTGAGCAGCCACTTTTGCCGTACGAATCTTGTAATCTCGGTTCCATCAACCTGGCGACCGTGCTCGACGGCGACCGTGTCGACTACGAGCACCTGCGCCGCATCGTGCACACCGCCGTGCGCTTCCTCGACGACGTCATCGACGTCAATAAGTACCCGCTGCCGCAGATCGCCGAGATGACCCGCGGCAACCGCAAGATCGGCCTCGGCGTCATGGGGTTCGCCGACCTGCTCTTCCACCTCGGCATCCCCTACGACTCGGACGAGGCGCTGCAGGTGGGCGAGCAGCTCATGGGCTTCATCGACGACGAGGCCACCAAGGCGTCGGTCGACCTGGCCCGCGAGCGCGGCACGTTCCCCAACTTCGCCGGCTCCATCTACGACCAGCCGGAGGCGCCGCAGGTGCGCAACGCCACCCGCACCACCATCGCGCCCACCGGCACCATCAGCATCATCGGCGGCTGCTCCAGCGGCATCGAGCCGCTGTTCGCCGTCAGCTACGTGCGCCGTAAGGTCCTCGACGACGACGAGATGCTCGAGGTCCACCCCTACTTCGAGGAAGTCGCCAAGCGTGAGGGTTTCTTCAGCGAAGCGCTCATGAAGCGCATCGCCGACGAGGGCACCGTGGCCCACATCGACGAGATCCCCGAGAAGTGGCGGCGCGTCTTCGTCACCGCCCACGACATCACGCCCGACTGGCACGTCAAGCTGCAGGCGGCCTTCCAGCGGCATACCGACAACGCCGTCTCCAAGACCGTCAACTTCCCCCATCAGGCCACCGCCGACGACGTGGAGAACGTGTACCTCATGGCCTATCGCATGGGCTGCAAGGGGGCCACCATCTACCGCGACGGCAGCCGCGAGGAGCAGGTGCTCAACGTGGGGCAGAAGAAGAAGGCCAGGGATCCCGGCGCCGGCCTGGCCGTGACCCGTCCGTCGCGCCCGCGCATGCTCACCGGCGAGACCGAGCGCATGGACACCGGCTGCGGCAAGCTGTTCGTGATCATGAACGATGACGAGTACGGCGCCCGCGAGGTCTTCGCCAACATGGGCAAGGCCGGCGGCTGCGCGGCCAGCAACACCGAGGCGCTCGGCCGGCTCATCTCGCTGGCCCTCAAGAAGGGCGCCACGCCGGCCGAGGTGGTCGAGCAGCTCAAGGGCATCCGCTGCCACGTGCCGTACGGCCTGGGGCCCAACGCCGTCACCAGCTGCGCCGACGCCATCGGCAAGGCGCTCGAGCGCCGCTACGTGCGCGGCGCCGCCGGCTCCGGCGCCCCCGAGCCGCAGCTCAGCCTGGTCGAGGTGGCCCAGGGCGCCTGCCCGGACTGCGGCGGCGTCATCGAGCACGAGGGCGGCTGCGTCGTCTGCCGGGCGTGCGGGTTCAGCAAGTGCGGATAAGAGTCTGCGGAATACGGACTGACGCCCGAAAGCTTGCCTTCTGCGGACGATCGGCCGATAATGAACACAGCACACCCGCCAAGCCTCTGCTCAGCATGCTCACTTCTGGCGGGTTTTTCTTGCTCGGAGCAGGGACGTGAAGTACACGAAACCCGCCCTGACGTACGAAGAGCAAGCCGACCAGCTCCTCAGACGCGGCCTTGTTGCAGATCGTGAGGAACTGCTCGCTCGCCTGCGCAGCGTAAGCTACTATCGCCTGAGTGGCTACTGGTATCCCTTACGCCTTCCGGACGACTCGTTCGCGGATGGGACGACCGTGGAAGCGGTGTGGCGTCGATACACCTTCGATCGCCGGTTGCGGCTTGTCGTGCTCGACGCCATCGAAAGGGTCGAGCTCCGCATCCGGACCGACCTTGTGTACACGCTAGCCCACGCCCAGGGGCCATTCGGATACTCTGACGCGGCCAACCTGCCGGGCTTGTCGCCGGCGAAGCATGAAGAGTTCCTCGCGAACCTCCGGGCCGAGTGTGAACGAAGTCACGAGCCATTCCTCGCGCACTTCTGCTCCAAGTACCGACCCGAGCATGATCTTCCGCCCTACTGGATGGTCACGGAGTTGATGACCTTCGGGCTCGTTCTCATGCTGTTCCGTGGAAGTCCAGCGGCCGTCAAACAGGACATCGCCCGGAGGCTCGGGGTCACGGACAGGGTTCTCGCCTCATGGCTCCATACTATCAATGCCGTGAGGAACATCTGTGCGCACCATGGGCGTCTCTGGAACAGGGAACTCGGCATGAAGCCCATGATCCCGAAGAAGGATGCGCGTTGGCACGATCCGGTCGACGTTGCGAACAACCGGGTGTTCGGCGTCCTGACGATCCTCAAGTACCTCCTGGATGAGATTGCACCGCAGAGTGGATGGTCAGGTCGACTCATGCAGTTGCTCGCGGAGTACTCGGATACTCCGCGAGAGTCCATGGGATTCCCGGTGGACTGGTCAGAGTGCCCGATTTGGAGGGGTGTGGGCGATAGTGGGAAATAGCGGCGATCCGTCCCAGCGTCAGCTGTCAGCCGGATCGTCTGAAGCTCGCCTGATACGTAGAAAGACGTCCAACGCAGAATCGGGAGCGGTTCGTCGAAGCGCGCGCAGCATTTCCGTTCTGCTGCGGTAGTAGACTTGCCGGCAAGCGCTGAGGAGGAAGCAGGCCCAAGTGACCGAGTTCCTCGATGACATCGCAGGAAGAGTAGTAGAGGTTGAAACCGTCGACGTACACGCAGGTGCGAGGGGCGGCACGGTCCATCGACATCAGCGAGGCTACGCCGCCGACGCGCGCGGACCATGGAAAAGCAGAAGCCGCCCGAAAGCGGCTTCGCATCCCGGGTCGTGACCCGGGGAGAGCACACGTTGATCATGCTCTGATGACATCACTTGTCAACACGACGCTGCAGTGAACTCGAGGTGGGGTAGAATCGACTCGGCTGGCACCGGGAGGGTCCTTGCCCTCTCAAGCAGGGGGGCGCTGGCGTCTCCCTTCGTCCTTCCTGGCGCCCGTTCCGCGGGCTGCCGGGAAGCGCTTCGCGACACTCGCCCCCGCTGAGCGCCTGACCTGGCGGATGGGCGGTCCCGGGATCGGCGCTTGGCGGCGCCGCACGCGTGCTGCCGGGGGGCGATGGAGAAGTGGGTCCGCGCCGGCCCATGCCCGCCGCGGACCCGCTTCACCTCTGCCGTGCCATCCTGCTACGGCCTCCGGGCGCCTCTACTTGACCGTGAAGTACTTCCAGCTGGTCTTCTTCTGGACGTTGCCGGCCCAGTCGGTGGCCGAGAGCACCCACTTGTACTTGCCTTTGCCCAGCTTGGCCCTGAATGTGATGCGCTGCCGTGCGTTCGTCACGTAGTAGCCGAAGGGGCCGTTGAAGGCGGCGATCTTCCTACCGCGCAACGACTTGACGACAACACGTACTCTGCCACAGTAGCCGGCCGTCGTGTCATTGACGCGGAACCAGCAGGCTGCGAGCTTGCCGCGCTTGACGCTGACGTTCTTCAGCGCCTTCACGGTGGGACGGGAGGTGTCCCAGGCGTAGACGCCATCTTCTCTGTTCTGGGTCAGCCAGCAATGCCTGGCATCAACGACACTGGACTCGAATACGGCGCCCCAGTCGAGGGAGCCGGGTCCAGACTCCGGAACGGCAGCCCAGCTCGCACCCCCATCGGCCGTCCTGGCGGCACTCCAGCCGCCCATCCACCCGATCAGCGACGACCCGAAGCCGATGGTGTAGATGTCGTCCGTGGTGCGGGAGTCCGTCTTTCTCCACGTCGCGCCGCCGTTCTGCGTGCGCAGCAGGACGCCCGCTTCTCCGCATGCCCACCCGCTGGAGGGGTCGCTGAACCAGACATCATAGAGATCGCTTGCGGTGCCGCTTGCCTGCACTGTCCACGTGACTCCGCCGTTCACGGTGGCGATGATCTCGCCGCTGTCGCCGACCGCCCATCCATGGATGCTATCGACGAAGTCGACGGCTATGAGGTTCGTCGTGACACCTGTGGTCTGGGTGACCCACGAGGCTCCGCCGTCGGTTGTGGCTACGATCGTCCCACCTCTGCCGCACGCCCAACCGTTCGTAGCGCTGACGAAATCGATAGCGATGAGCGCCTGTACCGTGCCGCTCACCTGTGACTGCCAGGTCATGCCGTTCGAGGTGTGGCCGATGAAGCCGTCGTCGCCGCACACCCACGCCGCTGTCGCCGTGACCGCCGACACACCCTTGTAGTCCATGGTGAGCGGGGGCGCCATTGGCCTCCAGCTGCGGCCGCCGTCGATGGTCTTCCAGATGCCTTCACCCGCGGCATAGCCATGGTTGGCATCGACGAAGGAGATCGCGCTCGCGCCCGCCGAGATCCGCTGCCTGGAGAACCCTGCGGCGAGGCAGACCTGGGGGACGAGCAGCAGCCCGACCAGCGCGACGACCGCCGCCGCGGTCAATCGGGTCATCATGCGACCCGGTCTCGGGCAGCTGCCTCCGCCGTCCCCGCCGGCGTCTCCGTGACCCACGTGTGTTCCCGTCCTTGTGGTCGCCATCGTCTCCGTCCTTTCCGTCGTGGTTAGCCGCTGATGTTGCGCAACTGCCGGCCATGTACCGTGCGAGCAACGCTGCGACCGCCCGACCAGAGCCGGGTCCTCACTTGACCGTGAGGTACTTCCAGCTGGTCTTCTGGACGTTGCCGGCCCAGTCTGTGGCCGAGAGTAACCACTCGTACTTGCCTTTGCGCGTCCTGGCCTCGAATGTGATGCGCTGCCTTGCGTCCGGGACGTAGTAGCCGAAGGGGTTCTCGAAGGCGCCGATCATCCTGCTGCGCAACGACTTCACGACAACACGTACTCTACCAGTAGCTGGCCGTCGCGAGAACACTCGGAACCAGCAGGCTGCCAGCTCGTCGAGCGGGTCCTGCAGGTGCGTTTCGAGGAGCATAGCTACGCTGGCAGCGCAGATGGTGAGCATGAAGATCGTGCTCGAGAAGCATGCTGATGGCTACGTTGCCTATCCCCTGGGCAGCAACGGTGTCATCGTCGGGCAGGGTGATTCCTATGAGGGGGCGCTCGCCGACGTGCGGTCGGTATTCGCTTCCACCTCGAGGCAGTCGGGCCGGATGCGGTCGATTCGGAATCGCCGGTACTTGAAGCGTGTGTAGCTGAGGCCACCATCGGCGGATGAGCGAGCGGACTTCGCAGGTGGGCGCTGCACGGAATCGCCAGGGGTGCGTCGTGAGCGATGAACGCACGTTTCCGAAATCCCGGCCGACACGTTGTACGATGCTCCACGTGTGCCGGCAGCGGTGGCCCGCTGTGCCGGACTTCACGTCGGGGGGAGGCGTTCCATGAGACGCTCGGTCAAGATGCGTGCAGTCTCTGTCGTCGCGTTCGCACTGCTGCTGGCACCGGCCCTCGCGGCCTGTGGCGGTGAGACGCCGCAGGAGGAGCCGACGACGCCCGCCGCCACGACGCCCGCCGCCACGACGCCCGCTGAGCCGACCGCCACGGCAACGGCGGCACTGGACGGCGCCGCTTTGGTGCAGGAGCGCTGCACGCAGTGCCATGATCTCGCCAGGGTGGAGGGCGAGAGCGAGTCGCCGGATGAGTGGACGTCGATCGTCGACAGCATGATCGCCAGGGGTGCGCAGCTCGACGATCAGGAGCGGCAGGCGGTCATCGACTACCTCTCAGAGCAGTTCCCCGACTGACGGGCTGATCGCTCACCGCCGCCTGCCTGCCGTCGGACGGCAGATCGCTCACCGCCGCCTGCCCGCCGGTCGATGTCCGGGCGACTCGCCGCCTCGCCGGCCGACATTCGGGCGACTCGCCGCCCATCGGCTCCCCGGTCGACTGCCGGATGGCCCGCCGTTTTTCGCATACGTGGACTCGTCGCCGGCGGTCGCAAACCGGTAGAGTTGCAGGCAGGCAGATCCCGTTCGGCGGGGCCGGCGCGCGCCGCGTCTCGCCGCGACGTCAAGGAGGGTGACATGGCCGAAGAGCCGCAGCAGCCGGAAGGCGGGGTGCCGAGCCAGCCGGTGACCATCTCCGACAGCGTGGTCGCCAAGGTGGCGCACAACGCATGCCGCGAGATCGCGGGCGTGCACGGGCTCGGCGGCGCCGCCTCGCGCGCGTTCAGCTCGCTGCGCGGCGAGAGCCGCACGCAGGGCATCAGCGTCGACATCCACGAGGGCGGCGTCGACATCGACATCACCATGGTCGCCACGTACGGACACAACATCGCCGACGTGGCCGAGAAGTGCCGTCAGGCCGTCCGCACCCAGGTCGAAGGGACGACGGGACTCAAGGTACGCGAGGTCAACGTCGTGGTCGCCGACATCCACTTCCCCAGCGAGGACGAGGTGGAGGAGGGCTGATCGGCACGCCGTGAGCAAGCCGCCGCGCAGGATACCGCCTACCGAGCGCTTCGCTGCCGTCCTGGCGGGGCTGGTGCTGCTCGTCGCCACGGGGTTCTTCGTGATGCTCGCCGTCGAGTTCGTGGCCGCGGCGAGCGGCTCGGACTTCTCGCCGTGGGCCTCCGTGCCGCTGCCGGACGACGTACCGCAGCGGGTCGCCCTGCTGGCGGCGGCGGTGATCGTCGGCGTGCTGCTCATGGTCGCCGGCCTGCGCCTGCGCGATCCGCTGCTGCGGGTCGACGTTCCCGGCGGCCGTGTCACCGTGCGCTCGCACGCCATCGAGCGCGAGCTGGCCGCCGCCATGGCCGTCGACCCCGACGTGCTGCAGACCGAGGCACGAGTACGGTCGCGGCACGGTGAGCTGCAGGCCGAGGTCGATATCGTGGCGCGGCCGCTGTCCGACGAGACGCGGCTGCGTGGCGAGGCCGCCGACCGCATGCAGCGGGCGCTCTGCGACGCGGCCGGACTCTCCTGTACACGGCCGCGCATCGAGGTCCGCTGCGCGCGCGTCCGCGAGCTGGGCAGGTACCTGCCGTGACGCGCCTCGCCCGCACGGTCCTCATCGTCGTCGGCGTGGTGGCCATCGCCGTGGCCGGTGCCGTCGCGGCGCGGCAGATCGTGCTGGCGGCCGTCCCCGACGTCAGCTGGCCGTTGCCCTCGTGGTGGCAGTGGGTCGTGGAGCCCGGTCATCCGTGGCGCGCCGGCGTGGCGGCCGCGTGTGCCGGGCTCGTGGCGCTGGTCTGCCTCGTGCTGGCGGCGCGCGTGGTGCGCCGGCCGGCCCCCGGGATCAAGCGCATCGACCTCGCCGGCGAGGGCGGCACCACCACCATCGAGGCCGGTCCTGTCGATCGCTACCTCTCGCGGGCGCTCACCCGGCATGCCGCCGAGATCGAGCAGGCCCGGGTGACGCTGTACGAGGACGGCGAGAGGTACGATGCACTGGCCGTGGTGAGCGCCCGGCCGTGCGATCTGGCGCGACTCCACCCGCGCCTGCTGCAGGTGGTCAGCGACGACTTGCGCCGCGCCACCGGCAAGGAGATAGGCTGGCTGGAGATCGAGGTCGACAGGTTCATACTCGACGACAGGGGTGACTCGTGAAAGGCGCGTACATCGGACTGATCATCGGTGCCGCCGTCGGCGTGATCTGGATGTGGCTCGGTTTCGGCGAGATGCTCGTCGTCGCGCTCTGTGCGTTCGTGGGCTACCTGGTCGTGGGGCTCCTGGAGGGCCAGGTCGACCTGGAGAAGCTGAAGGATGCGTTCCGCAGGAAGTAGCGGGAGCGATGCGGGCTGCACGGCGCACACAGAAAGAGACCTGGCGATCACCAGGTCTCTTTGAGAATCGGACCCCTCGGGGTTCTCGCATTCTCCTCTGTGATCGCTGTGTACCCAAGGTGGCGGGCATCTACACCGGTCGTCGTTGCCGGTCTGGTCGTCGTTGCCCGTGACCGGCGTGGCTCGCGGTCCGTCGACTCTGTGCACCCGACCGAACCTTCGTCACTGGCGACCGGTGCGCGCCATCGTGTGCCGAGAGGCTCTGGAAAGGCTGTACCTCTGGGCGGTGTCAAGGTGTACACACAATGCAGAGCGGCTGCTGCAGCGAGAGCGACCATCCCGGTGCCAGCAGTCATCCCGGTGGCCGCGACCCGCGTACCCATCCTCTTCTGGAACGGAGGCCTGATCGATGAATGGGGAAGAGGCGGCAGGCGGCGGATCGGCGCTGCGGCCTGCCGACGACCGACCACCACTGCGGCCTGCCGACGACCGACCACCGCTGCGGTCGGCCGACGACCGACCACCGCTGCGGCCGGGCCTGGTGGCCTCTGATCTGGACGGTACGCTGCTGCCCCCGAACGGCGTCTTTCCGCCGCAGCTGATCGCAGGCGTGACGGCGCTGCGCGAGGCGGGCGTGTGCTTCGTGGTCAGCACCGGGCGCATGTTCCAGAGCGCCCGCCGGGTCGTCGCCGATCTGGGACTGCACGAGGGGCCGATCGTCTGCTATCAGGGGGCGCTCGTGACCGACCTTGCCGATGGGAGGCCCCTGCATCATCGGCCCCTCGAGTCGCCGGCGGCGGCCGACGTGGTGCGCTTTGCCCACGATGGCGGGCATCACATCAACGCGTTCGTCGACGACCGCCTCTTCGTGGACAGCGAGGACGACTGGACGAAGCGATACGCGGCCTTCGGCGGGGTGGAGTACACGGTCGTGCCCGATCTGGTGCCGTTCGTGCTGGAGCATCCGCCGACCAAGCTCCTGATCCTCGCCGAGCCGGAGGTGGTCGAGCAGTTGCTGCCGGAGATGCAGCAGCGCTGGGCCGGCGAGCTGTACGTGACCCGCTCGCTGCGTCATCACGTGGAGATCAACCACGCGGATGCCTGCAAGTCCGGTGCGCTGGAAGCGTTGCGGCAGCGGCTGGGCGTGGCGTCCTCGCGGACGGTGGGGTGCGGCGACAGCTACAACGATGTCGACATGCTGCGCTGGGCGGCCCTCGGTGTGGCGGTCGCCGAAGCGCCCGATGAGGTCCGGCGGGCCGCCGACCTGGTGGTGCCGCGCGAGCGACTCGGGGCGCTGTTCGTCGAGCTGGCTGCCGCCGGCGGTCTTGAGCCGGCCGCCGCTGAGATCACCGGGCCGGCTGCCGCTGACGTCCCTGAGCCGGGCGCTGACGGTCGGTAGGGACTCGGGGCGTCCGAGGCAGAGCTGGGGGGCAAAGGTGAGGGCGGCGGCTGGAGGGTGGGCCGCCGCCCTCATGGGGCTCCGAAGCCTGGGGTAGGGACAGGCACTCGACAACGCCCCGGGCTGGCGTTCTTGTTGTGAGTGTAAGAACGCACACAAAGAGTACAACGGCGCGTGCGCGGAGTCAAGGTCTCACCGTCTCGGGTCTCGCCGTCTCGGGACGTGCCGTCGACGGTCAGACCGTCAGGGGTCTCACCGTCTCGGGTCTCGCCGTCAGGCCTCGGCTTCCTTGACGGCCCGCAGGCTGTACAAGAACGGCACGTCGGTACGCGGGGTGCCGTTCTCGTCGAGCAGCCAGTGGTAGCCGTCGTCGAGCTTGCGCATCTGCGGCCAGTACGCGGAGCAGGAGAAGGGGTGCTCGCGGAAGCTCTCGATCCGCAGTCCCTGCTCCAGCAGCACGGTCAGCACCTCGGCGATGGGGTGCGGCCACCCGTAGCAGACCTCCTGCTCAACATGGGCATCGGGGTCGGCGTAGGAGCCCTCCACATCGAACCGTTGTGGCTCACCGGTGGGGAAGTAGCTGTAGGTCTGCACGAGCCGGTAGGCGGGCTGCTCCGGCGCGATCGGCTCCAGCTCCAGCGAGCCGGCATAGGGGTGCAGCTCGGCCAGGTAGAACAGCCCGCCGGGACGCAGGAAGCGGGCGATGAGCGCCGCCCAGGGCTGCAGATCGCTGAGCCACTCCAGGGCGCCGTAGGTGACGAAGACGATGTCGAAGGCGCCGTCCCAGTCCGGCGGCGCCGTGTCGGCCAGCTCGTAGATGTCCGACTCGATGAACGTGGCGTTCAGCCCGGCCTCCGCGGCCAGTCGCCGGGCCGCCTGCATCGCCTCGCTGCTGAAGTCGACGCCGGTGACCTCGGCCCCCAGGCGGGCCAGCGAGAGGGTGTCGAGGCCGAAGTGGCACTGCAGGTGCAGCAGCCGCTTGCCGGCGACGTCGCTGAGCTCCTCTCGTTCCAGCGGCAGGAGCGAGAGACCGCCGCGCAGGAATCCGTCGACGTCGTAGAAAGCCGAGTCGACGTGGATGAGCGTCCACTCGTTCCAGAGCTTGAGGTTGGCAGCCCGTATGTCGTCCATGTCCGTCCTCCGGCGTCGCTGGCCGGGAGACACTACCGCAGCCCTGGCCGGGGTGCAGCCGAGAGACCGTACCGCCGGGTCCGGGTGCAGCCGAGAAGCCCTGAGCGTTGTCGCTGCGCGGCGGGCTACTGAACTTCGTAGACGACCGAGCGGGTCAGGCCGATCGTCTCGCCGTTCTCGCCGGTCGTGGCGGTGTCGCTGAGGGCCAGCACCGTGGTCGCGTCCTCGTCCTTGAGGAAGGTCGTGACCGCGTGGTCCAGCTCCTCGAGTTCGCGGATGGTGGCGAAGATCTTGATGGGGGTGGCGAAGGTCTTGACCTTGATCATCGGAGCCTCCTGGCTGTGTGGACCGCAGCCCCCGGGCCGCTCGCATGTACGGTGGACAGGGGACCGTGCTCTCTTCCGACAGGCTCAGAGTCTTCCCTGGGACGCGCGAGCGGATAACCGTTGTATGTCATGTTGTGTGCGCGGTGACCGTCATAACGGTCGCTCACCTGTTACGATAGGCGCCATGTTCGATGCTGTGATCCCCGGCGACCGTCCTGTCGCGGAGGGGGGCCTGGACAACGATGAGCTGGCGCGTCTCGGCGAGGCCTTCGCCGATGCTTCGCGGCGGGATCTCTTCCGGCGCGTGATGGCGTCGGCCGAGCCGCTCTCGGCCGGCGAACTGGCGGCGGGCGCCGGCCTGCACCGCACCGTCGCCCGCTCGCACCTGGAGAAGCTGGTCGATCTGGGCCTGCTGTCGGTGAGCCTGCGCCACACCGGCTGTGGCGGCCGGCCGGCGCGCGTGTTCTCGCCGGCGCGGACGGTCACGTCGCTGTCGATACCGGAGCGACGATACCTATGGCTGGCGCAGGGTCTGCTGCGTGTGCTGCCGGCGGTGGCCAACGATCCCGAGGCTCTGGCGGCCATCGTCGAGGAGGCCGGCCGCCGGGAAGGCCACGCGCTCGCGGCGCCGTCGCCGGAGGCCGCCGCGCAGTGGCTCGACCGGCACGGCTACGGGGCGACGCTGCAGGATGGGCCGGACGGACGTGTGCTCGAGCTGCGCGGGTGCGTGGTGGCAGAGCTGGCCGCGGTCGCCCCAGACATCGTGTGCAGCTACGATCGCGGCTTCGTGTGCGGCCTGCTGGGCGTGCCGGCAGACGGCGTCGAGCAGCTCACGTCCCTGGCGGCCGGCGACGACGCCTGCCGGATGCGTCTGCGGTCCTGAGCCCTCCGATCAGCGCGCCGGACCGGCGACTCCCGCGGTCGCTCTCCGCCGATCCGAGCGCCGGACCGGCGGCGTCCGGGCCGGCGTCTCACCAGCCGGGCAGCTTCTGGTCTCCGCTCAGGCCGCGAACGTCCCTCAGGTCCTGGATGATCTCGAGGATGCCTTTGTAGACTCCGTGGTTGTCTCGTACGGCCACGTAGCGCGTGCGGGAGCGGACGCCGTCCTCGTCGCTTTTCCACCCCTCGGCCACGTCTTTCTCGCCGGCCTTGAAGGCCCGCAGGATCTCCTCGAGCACGGGGAGCGAGGGCTCCGGATGGCAGTCGCGCACGTCGCGGCCGATGTAGCGGGCGTCGCACGTCTTGTAGGCGTCCTTGCCCGACCAGAACAGCAGCACGTCGTTCTCATCGGCGTAGCTGATGTCGACCGGCAGATGCTTGAAGAGCAGGAGCGCCTGCTCCTCCGTCACGCTGCCTCGCTGCCAGTACATCGCTCTCTCCCTCGTGTCGGCCTATTGCTCGTCGGAAACCAGGTCCCACGGTGTGGCGAATCCGAGCGGTTGCTCCGTGTCGCGGCCGTGCTCGGTGATGATGACGGCGTGCACCCGCGGCTGCGGCAGCCCGGGGGCACGGTCGAAGAAGTCGCGCGCCTCGTCGATGGTGGCCGAGCGCGGAAGCAGCGCAAAGGTGCCCTCGGGCTCGAACTCGAGGACGTCGCCGATGGTGGTGGACGCGACCGGGATGGTGTCGTCGGCCAGCGCCGCCAGCCAGCGCGTGACGCCCTCGCTGCTCAGCACGGCGAGCCGGCCGTCGTCGCGCACGACGACCTGCGAGAACTCGTGCTCGGCCATGAAGCGCAGCGCCCTGGTCAGCGGCTCGTCGGCGCCGAACGGACGTATCTTGCGGCGGAACGTGGGGAACACGCGGACCGGATCGGCGATGGCGGCCACGATCTCGCGGAAGCGCTCGAGTCCGTAGTCGCTGGGCTGCGCCAGCGCGTCGTGCGGATGGCGGGCGGTGTGGACGAGCAGGTTGCGCAGCGCTTTGCAGTCGCGCAGCTCGTTGACCATGCCGGCCGGGACGATGCCGCGCCGCGCGCCCTCGTTGACCAGGTCCATGAAGTCGTAGCGGCGCTCGATGCGCAGCTCGCGCCGCAGGTGCGCGTCGAGGTAGTTGAAGAGGGCGTTGAACTCGACGGAGGGGTCGGCGTCGGCCGGCCGGTCGGCCTCGTCCGGCAGACGCTCCTGATCCGCATCCACAGAGTCCCGCTCGAGCTCGGGCGGCTCGTTCGCGTCGCGTGCGTTCGCGTCGCGTCCGGTCGCGCCGCGCTGCCCCTCGTGTCGCTCCTCGTCGCGTGGTCCCGTCATCATCCTCCTTCGGTGGCGACGCCTCCGTTCGGGCATCCCGGAACGGACGACGACTCCCATGATACGTCGCCGGGGCCGCGGCCGACAGGCGGACACGGGCGGGTCGCCGCGATCCGGGCCGCCGCAGACGGATGGCGGCGGTCGGGCAGTCGTGGGCCGGACGGCGCGACGCCGGCGGGCGGTGGTAGCCTAGTCGCGTGTCCACGTTCTCCAGAAGGCCGCGTCGCCCGCAGACGCCGCCGAGACCGCCGCTGGCCGTCCACCGCCGCCTGGTCGAGGGCGAGCAGCCGGCCGACGGCAGGCTGATGCGTCTGCATCGCTGGCTGGTGCCGCGTATGTTCTACCCGCTGCTGGCCGCCAGCCTTCTGGCCCTGTCGCTGCTGGCCGCCAAGTGGCTGCGCTCCGGCTGGTACGGTCCGCGCCTGCACGTCAATCTGGCGCTCGCCTGGGTCCCCTATCTGGCGGCTCTGTGGGCGGTCGCCATGCGAGCCTGGACCAAGTGGCGGCGCTGGCTTCTCGTGCTGCCCCTGCCGGTGTGGCTCGCGTTCTTCCCCAACGCTCCGTACATGATCACCGACTTCATGTATCTGTCGTGGCTGGGCATCGATTCGTGGTATCAGATCGGCATCTTCATGGCCTTCAGCCTCTGCGGTCTGTACCTGGCGGTGGCTTCGCTGTACCTGGTCCACACGCTCGTACGCGGCGCGTTCGGGTTCTTCGCCGGCTGGGTCGTCGTGTGGGCGGCCATCACCGTCGGTGGCATCGGCATCTTCATCGGCCGTTTCTTGCGCTGGAACAGCTGGGAGGTCTTCACGCGGCCAAGCGAGCTGTGGGACTACGCTCACGCCCGCCTGACCTCCCCCGACGACCTCATCGGCCCGCTCGCCTTCTCTGCCATGTTCTCGGCGATGCTGGCCGTCTTCTACTTCATGTTCCTGGCTGTGCGGCGCGCTGCCGCCAGCCCGGAGGAGCTCCATGCCGAGCGGCGCGAGCTCGCCGAGCAGCGCGAGCTGGCGCGTCTTCAGGCGGGCCGGCCGGCGGATGCGCCGCCGACGCCGCCGACCGACTCGCCGCGGGAAGAGGCGCCGCCTGGGAGCCTGCCGCCTCCGCGGGACGAAGCGTCGCCTCCGCCCGGCGAGCGGCAGCGGTCCGAGCCTCTGCCGTGACGGGTCTCCGGCAAACGCCCCCCCGCGACCGCTCAGGGAGCGTGGTCCCACGGCGGTGATGTCACCGCCGCGCGCAGGGCCTCGCGCGCGCCTTCCAGGACCGGCGGGCCGTGCGTCACCAGCACGTGGTCGACGTCCAGCTCGAGCAGCGGCAGCAGGGTGGGCAGGAACTTCTCCCTGTACCACTGCTTTGAGAACGGCCCCGGCTGCCAGATGCGCAGCCGTCCGTCGACGCCCACCACCGCGTCCCCGAAGGCGAGCGAACGCAGCTCGGGGAACCACAGCGGTGTCTCGTAGCGCCGCGGGTTGCCGATGGCGTAGGGGATCGCGAGGATCCGTCCTTCGTGCGTCACCGGCGTCGCCGGGACGAGGTGCTGCAGCTCGGTCGAGGGATCGAGAAGCCGCTTGGCGACCGCCGTGTGGCCCCACAGGCGAGGCTGCGGCTCGCTGCCCGCATAGCGCTGGTAGAGCGCCTCGGCGCTGCGTGAGTGGTAGGGGATGGTGACCATGATCTCGAGGGCGCGGGCCCCCTCGGCGAGGCCGTCCAGCTCGTCGAGCAACTCGGCACGGTCGGGGTCGTCGTCGGCCGGCAGAAGGGGGTCGACCAGCACGACCGTGTCGAAGCAGATGAGGGCGTAGCTGCCGACCTCGCGTCCCCACTCTGTCGCCGGGTGCCACTCCGGGTGCGGTGTCGTCCAGTGGTAGATCTCTGCTGCGATCTGGTCCATCTGCTCGCTCCTGCATCGGTGGCGGTCGGCACCGTGCCGCGGCCGCCCACAGAGAGGGTTTGCCCATCGGTCGAGTCCCGCTACCCTTGACGGCATGTATCGATGCGTGGATGGACGACCGGCGGCTCTGCTGTCTGTCGCGACGGTGACCTCGCCGAGAGATATCGGACGTGGCGGCACGGTCCTGAAGCGGCTCGTCGGCTGGTTTTCGATCGGCGTCCTGGTGCTGGCGGCCGGACTGCTGGTGGCGGCCTGCGGCACGGCCACCGACCCGGACGGGCGGGCCGGCACAGCCGGCGCCGCGTCGTCGGGCCGTGGAGCGTCACCGGATGCGGCGGCCTCGGCGTCTGCAGGCGGCGCCGATGGGCCGCCATCTGGCTCCGCGGAGCCTTCCGCCGGCGCCGGCCCCGGCGACGTCCCGGCGATCGGCCCTTCTCCGGCCGAGTACTCCTTCGTCGTGGCCGGCGATACCGTCGGTCCCGGCTACCTGCCGTTCACGGAGTCGCAGTGGGGGGTCGTGAGCGGTCTGGCTGAGCGGGCGGCCGGCTACGCTCTCGGCGGCGGAGACGGATCGCTCACGGCAGAGCCGTCGTTCGATCCGCAGAGCGGCCTGCTCTCCCGTCTGCTGCTCGCGGTGCCGGGGCGGGCGACCCGTGAGATCGACTACCGCGCCGGCTGGCCGGTCCGGGTCGTCGAGGTCGAGGGCGGCGCGCGACGGCAGACGTTCCGGCGCGCCGGGCAGACATGGGTCTATCGTTCGCTTGCCGGAGCCCTGGAGCCCGGGCGGTCTGCCGGCCGGTCCCCAGGTCCGTCGGCCTTCCTGCTGCACGCCGGGGACATGACGTTCTGGGGGCTGCAGGGCCGTACAGCCCAGGCAAGCCCCTTCTGGCGCGACCTGCGGGAGAGGCTGCTCGACCGCATCGCAGCGGCCGATCTGCGGGTCGGCGCGGTGACCGCAGGAGGGGCCGGCGACGACCAGACCGTGAAGCTGAGCGGCCGGGTGCTGGCCTGCGCCGGCAACCACGAGACGTGGGGCGACCCGACCCTGGAGGGGATGCGCGGCGCCCTGCCGGCTCTCGAGGAGCTCGGGTTCGCGGCCGAGCGGCCGGTCTGGGCGTTCGACTTCGGCGGCGCGCGGTTCATCGCCCTCGACAGCGAGGCGTTCGCGGGCGCCGGCGCTGATGCTCGCCCGCTCGACTTCGGTACGCAGATGGGCCTGCTGAGGGGCTGGCTCGACGAGGCGCTCGAAGACGGTCCGCGGCGCGTGTTCGTCCTCTACCACCGGCCCAGCTTCACTCTGGGCCGCGCCGGCGGTCTGCCGGCGGCGACCGACCCGCACACGGTGCTGCGCGAGTACGCCGGCGACCTCGACATCGTCGTGTTCAGCGGCCACGTGCACACGATCGAGGCGTTCGAGGTCGAGGGGGTGCGGTACGTCGTGTGTGGCGCCGGCGGTTCCGAGCAGGAGCTCGGTACGCGGCCGGCGCCGCCAGGCTATCCGACCGACCGCTACTGGAACGGCGCCGCACGCGAGGAGGAGTACGCCTACGTGGAGGTGCGGGTGACGCCGGCCGACGTGCGACTCATCGTGCACCGTCACCGGCCGTCGGCGCCGGAGCTGCCGGAGGCGGTGGAGCTCTTCGCGCCGTGAGGAGGACGTCGGGCAAGCGCCCGGCCGTGATCCTCACCGCTTGCCGTCGGCGTGGCCGGGTCGGCTGCCGCCGAGCTCAGCTCTCGATCGGCAGCTCGCCCCTCTCGTGCAGGTGCCTGAGTGCCGCGACCACGTCGGGGTCGAACTGCGTCCCCGTGCCGCGCACGATCTCTTTGACGACCGTCTCGATGGCGAGGGCCGGCCGATGCGGCCGATGCGCCGTCATCGCCGCCACGACGTCGGCGACCGCCAGGATGCGCGCCTCGAGCGCGATCTGGTCGCCACGCAACCCGCGCGGATAGCCGCTGCCGTCGAGGCGCTCGTGATGCTGGCCCACGGCGCTGGCCACCGGCCGCTCGAACGGGATGTCTGCGAGGATCCGCTCCGCCACTTCCGGGTGCAGGCGAACAAGGGTCAGCTCGCTGCCGCTGAGTCCTCCGGGCCGGCCGAGGATCTCGATGGGGATGCCGAGCTTGCCGATGTCGTGCAGGTGGCCGGCGAACCAGAGGCCGTCGGCGAGGTCGTCGTCGAGACCCATCTCGGCCGCCAGCGCCTGCGCCAGACCGGCGACCGTCCGCTGATGTCTGGCCGTGTCCGGGTCGCGCAGCTCGATGACGGCACCGAGGGCGCGCACCGTCGCCTGCAGCGCCGTCCGCAGCTCGGTGGCCGACTCCGCCATGGCGACCTCGGTGAGACGGCGAGCCGTGACGTCTTCGGCGATCGCGACCACTGCCGTGACGGTGCCCCCGGCTGTGGCGGCGCCCCCGGAGTCTACGAGCGGGTAGGCGCGGTGCAGCAGGTAGCGGCCGTCGGCGCTGCGGCGCTCCGACTCGACCGCCCGGCCTTCTGTGAACGCGACGGTGACGGCACAGTCGGGGCAGGGCGCTTCTGTGCCGAACAGCACCTCATGGCAGCGCCGACCGCGCAGCTCGGCCGCCGGCCGGCCGGCCTCGGCGGCAGCGGCGTCGTTGAGCCAGAGGATGCGGAGCTGCCGGTCGAGCACGACGATCTGGTCGCTCACCGCATCGAGGACCCGGTGCAGGTCCGGTGTGGCGAGCTGGTCGGCCGGTGTCTCGGAGTCGGCGCCTCCACCGCCGGTGGCGGCGCGCCGTTCTGTCCAGGTCCCTGACCGGTGTGTCGTGACGGTGGCCTCCCCGTGCCGTGCTTACGGCCCCGAATACCGTCGTCAGAGAAGGGTAGCGTGCCGGCGAGGAATGTCAATGGAGTCGCGTAGCCGGAGCAGGCTGCGGAGCGTCAGACCGCGCCGCCTAAGGCGGCCACGATCACTCCGGCGACCGCCAGCGCGGCACCGGCCGCCGACGGCGCGTTGAGCCGCTCCTTCCAGATCAGGATGCCGCCGAGGACCGAGAACACCGGCGTGACGGCTATCAGGACGCCGGTGACGATCGCCCCCAGGTTCTCGACCATGAAGTAGAAGAAGACGCCCCAGATCACCTCGAGGACGGCCACCGCCGCCAGGAACCAGACGATGCGACGCCGGGCAGCGGCGGGCGGCGGCCGCCGTCTGCCCCGCGCCCGGCGGCCGACCATGAACGGGATCAGGAACACGGCGCCGAGAAGCTGGCTCTCGATCATCATGCCGACCGTCGGTCCGTCCGCGGCTCGCTCGGCCGCCTCGACGAGCACCGGGTAAGCCCCCCAGGTCAAGGCAGCCAGCAGAGCCGGGAGCACCACCAGCAGGACGGTCCGCCGTGTGCCGGGCTGCGGCGCCGCGGCGCAGGCGACCGGCGCCGCCAGAGGGTCGTCGCAGTCCGGCGGCGGGTCGGCGGACGCCGCCGCCGCCACCGTGACGCTGTCGCCGGCCGCCTGGGCCGTGGCCTCCTCTTCGGTCGGCATCCAGCGGGTCAGCACGACGATGCCGATCACGGTCATGACCATGCCGACGTACACCCACAGCGCCGGTCGCTCACCCAGGAACAGGACGCCGAACAGCGCCGTGAAGAGCGGCGCCGCCGCCACTATCGGTGTGACGACGGAGATGGTGCCGACGCGCAGGGCGTAGTAGAAAGCGGAGAGGGCGATCGTCCACTCGAAGAAGGCGGCCATGGCGATCCACGCGGCGGCGGCGGGTGGTGTCTCGATGACCAGGCTCCAGCCGCCGAGGAGCGTGAGCGGCACGGTCACCGCAGAGAGCAGCACCACCGAGATGATGCGCACCACGAAGTTGAGCTGCAGCGGGTGGAAGAAGTCCAGCAGCGGCTTCTCGAACCAGGCCAGCGCGCCGCCGCAGGCGGAGACGATCACCCCCGTTATCACCCAGCCGGCGTACCCCACGCAGCCCTCCGACGCACTGGTGTGAGCCGGTCACATCGTAGCAGCAGCGGGTCGAGGCGTGCGTGGCTCCGGGCACAGCAAGACACTTACTCTCAACTTAACGGTAAGAGTCATTCGCGTCGAGGAGTGCGACCGAGCCGCGCCGTCGGTCATCCCGCCGGACCTTCTGCCGTCGTGACCCACGACCGCTATCATGAAGGCGGACCGATCGGGGTGGCGGGTGCTGCCCCGGTCCCGACGAAGGAGGAGCGGATGGGCAGAGCCGCACGAGGTCTCGTCCGGACGCTGGCCGGTGCTCTCCTGATCGCCGGCCTGGCCGCGATCGTCATCGCCTGTGGCGGCACCGGTGGTGGGGAAGACCCCGGCGACGGCGCTTCAGGCTCCACGGCGGCGGCCGGGGAGAAGACGTACACGAACGCGGACTACGGCTTCTCGCTCACCTACGATCCGCAGCGCTTCGATATCTTCGAGGAGATCGGCGAAGCCTCGGGACTCATCGTCGTCATCGCCGATAGCAGCCAGACCGACGGCCCGTCGGCCATCAAGATCTCCGTCGGGTCGTCCGGGCCCGGCGGGACGGTCTACGAGCCCGGCTCCACCGAAGCGATGGCGGGGCTGCAGGCGCAGTTCGGCGGCTTCAAGGAGGACTTCGCGGAGGCCGACTTCGGTGAGCCGGAGGAGTGCACGCTCGGGGGCTTGCCGGCCCTCTGCGCGTACATCGGCGGGGCGATACCTGCGCTGCCGATCGACGACCCCCAGCTCACCGCCCGCATCTACGGCACCGTCTGGGCCGACAAGGGCATGTTCGTCCTCGCCGGCGCCCCGTCGCCCATCTTCGGCGAGATGGACCCTGTGCTGCAGGAGGTCGTCGACTCGATCGTCATCGAGGCGGCCGCCGACTGAGGACGCACGGCCTGCCGACGGCGGCCGACTCAGGACGCACGGCCTGCCAGAGGCGGCCGAGACGACGTTCTGCCGCCGCGGTCGTGATCGCATCAGGAGTGGTGGTATCGGGAGTCGCGCCGGTAGCGCTCCTCGGCGCGTGCCACCGCGTCGTGATCGAGGTCGATGCCCAGGCCGGAGGCGCCGGCCACGACGGTCTCGGCCATCGCTCCGCCGTCCATGGTCAGGCGCGGCCGCTGGATCAGGTCCTCCGCGAGCAGTTGGTGCATGATCTGGTTGCCGGCGGTGAGGTTGGGGACGGTGAGGCCGACGTGGTGCTGCGCCGTGTCGCTGATGCCGGAGACTGACTGGCCGTGCAGGCAGACCGGCAGGCCGCCGGCCTCGGCGGCGGCGGCGGCCAGGCGGAACGCCAGCAGGCCGCCGGCTTCGTGCGGTGAGAGCACGATGACGTCGGCGGCGCGCTGACGACAGACCTCGTAGACGTCGTCGATGGTGAACACCGATTGATCGGCGGCGATCGGCACGTGCACCGACTCCTTGACGCGCCGCAGCGCGGCGATGCCGGGCGGCGCGGTCGGCTGCTCGATCCACTCCGGCTCGAAGGCGGCCAGACGGCGGATCATGTGGATGGCCTCGGGCACGCTCCAGGCGCCGTTGGCGTCGAGCCGCAGGCGGCGGTGGCCGATCGCTTCACGGACGGCGGCCACGTTCCGCAGGTCGGTCGTCTCGCCGCGCCCCACCTTCATGTAGATGACGGAGTGACCTGCCTCCGCCAGCGCCCGGGCGTGCGTCGCCAGCTCATCGGCGCTATCGCCCTGCGGAAAGCCGAAGTAGTCCACCGAGTCGTGGGCGGCGCCGCCGAGGAGCTGATAGACCGGCCGTCCCGCGGCCATCCCGATGGCGTCCCAGATGGCCATCTCCAGGCCTGCCAGCACCAGGTTGGCGTACCACGGCGTGTAGTTGAAGCTGCCCAGGAAGCGCGCCCTGTGGATCAGGCGCTCCACGTCGTGCACCGACTGCCCGATGAAGAGCGGCGTGACGCCCAGCAGGGCCGCCAGCGTGCCTTCGGCCGGCATGCCGGCGGTCGACTCGCCGACGCCGGTGATGCCGGTGTCGGTGCGCACGCGGATGAGGATCACGGTGGCCCCGTGGTCGACCCGCCCCGCCCAGTGGTAGGGCGTCCTGAAGGCCAGCGCCAGCGGCGTCAGTGAGATATCGGTGATCCTCATGTCGAGCAGGTGTTCGCGGGCCGGGCGCCGACACCTGCCGCGCGGTCACTCCTGTGGCGTCCAGACGTACGAGCCCGACGTGTCGATGTAGCCGGTCTTGTTGCCGGTCATCACGCGCGCCAGGCCGTCTTTGAAGGTACGTGCGTCGTCCCACTGGGGCGCGATCACCCACTCGCCCTGGGTGTCAATGTAGCCCCACCTGTTCTGCTCGTCGGCGGCCGGCGCCAGCCCGTCGCCGAACTCCCATGCGTTGGTGAAACGGGCCGGGATCACGACCGTGCCGGCGGTGTCCACGTAGCCCCAGCGGTCCTCGATCTGGACCGGCGCCAGTCCTCCCGAGAAGCGCCCGCAGTTGTCGTAGACGGTCGGTATGACGACCGTACCGCCGGTGTCGATGAACCCGTAACGCGTGCCGCGCGCGACCCAGCACAGGCCCTCGTGGAACTCGTCGGCCCAGTCCCACTGCGCCGGCAGCACGAGGTTGCCGTTCGCGTCCAGAAAGCCCCAGGCGCCGCCGTCGAGCTGCACGGCGGCGAAGCCTTCGGAGAACGACGACGCGTTGGTGAACTGCGGCTGGAGAGCCCAGTTCCCGGCGGTGTCGATGTAGCCGGCCGGGCCGCTGTCTCCCATCTCCTCGGGGTCGCCGGCGTACGCGACGGCGACCCCGCCGGAGAACGGCATGGCGCTGCTGAACACCGGCGAGATGACGAGGTTGCCGGCGGTGTCGATGTAGCCGATGCCCTGGCCCCGCACGGCGACCGCGGCGAGGCCCTCCGAGAACTCGTCGCCCCACTCGAACTGCGGTGCGATGACCAGCTGGCCGGCGCCGTCGATGTAGCCGGTGCTCCCGTCGACGACGACCGGATAGAGCAGGGCGCTCGGCGTCGGTGTCGGAGACGGTTCCGGCGAGCTCGTCGAAGCCTCGGGTGTGGGTGTGGGTGTCGCGCTGGTCACGACGACCGGGGTCGGGGTGCCGGAGTCGTAGAAGGCCAGACGCCAGACGGCGACCCCGATGCCGGCTGCGGCCGCCAGGCAGACGGCGATGATGACCGGGATGAGCCAGGTGCGTCCGCCGAGCGGACCTTTCGGGCCGCCGGTGGCCGTTGGAGGAGCCGGCGGCGGCGGAGTGGCCGGCGGCTCGCCCGGCGCCGGCGGCGCGGTGGGAGTGATCTCAGTCGGCGCCTCGCCCGGCGTCGGCGGTGCGCCCGCGGCGACCTCGGTCGGCGCCTCTGCACGCAGTGAGATCTCAGTCGGCGCCTCAGGCGATGGCACGATCTCGGTGGCCTGCTCGGTGGGCTGCGCTGCGATCTCGGTGGCCTGCTCGGTGGGCTGCGCTGCGATCTCGGTGGCCTGCTCAGTGGGCGGCGCTGCGATCTCGATGGCCTGCTCCGCGGGTGGCGAGGCTTCTGCGGTCGACTCAGCCGGCTGTGTCACGTTCTCTGCGGGCGCCTCGGCAGGCTCCTCGTACCGCGGCGCCGACCCCCAGATCGACGCTGCGGCGCCGGCGGCCGCTGGGGCGGCAGCTGATGGGGCGGCTGTGGACGGGCCGTCGGTAGAAGGGCCGGCGACGGACGGGGCAGCGGCCGATGGGGCGGCGGCCGGACTGGCGACGGAAGGGGGCGCCGGTGGTTCTGCCGGCGGTGCGGCGGGCGTCTCGTCGGTGACTGCGTCTACCGGCGGCGCCCCGCCCGGCTCTGCGGCCGGCTTCTCGGCCGGCGGCACTCCGGCAGGTGGTACCTCGACCGTGTCATCGGTCGTCGTCCCGCCCGGCCGTGCCTCGGCTGCCGCATACGGTCGCGGCTCGCTCCCGGCGGCGCCCTCAGTAGTGACTCCCTGCAGTCGCTCGCGGACCGTCGCCAACGACGCACCGCAGCCCTCGCAGAACAGGGCGTCCTCCGGTGCCGCCTTGCCACACTGCGGACAGAACATGTGCACCCCCCCGGACCGTGTTCACCTGCTACCGTACACGAGGCGCGGCTCCCCTGCACCAACTGCGCGCCGTCGCCGCGGGTGGCAGCGATGACACCGTTGACCATCGCCGTCGAAGTGGTACCGGAGACCTCGCCGCGGCACGACTCTCAGCGTGGTCTCAGGAAGGGCACAGGCGCGTCCGAGGGCGTTCTGCGATAAGGACCTATCCCGATATGTCCTGAGGACCGAGACAGTTCACACGACTGCCTCCGGACTGCCCGATGGGGCGTGGTGTCGGCGGCAGCGACCGGGGCTCCGTGGCGAGCCGAGAGAAGGGATGTCGAGCGAGATGCCTGAGCAGATGGATCGATCGCGAGTGCCGACCATGCGTCGTCGAGCCGGCCGGCTGGGCCGTGTCCTGTCGATCGTGGTCGCCGTGGCGGCGCTCTCTGTGCTGGCTATGGCGTGCGGCGACGAGGAAGCTGCGACGACACACGACCCCGGGACCGGCGAGTCGCACAGCCCCATGGGTCAGGGCTACGGGCGCGGCGGCACTGGACGCATCGCGACCGCGCTGGCCGACCTGGTCGAGCGGGAGACGCTCACGAATGAACAGGTCGCGGTCGTCGAGGCGGCGATCGAAGCGCGTATCGATGAGACGCCGGTACAGGGCGGCGGCGGACGCGACTGGACCGTCCGTCTGGCCCAGATCCAGACGACTCTCGACGGGCTGGTGGCCGACGGCACGCTCAGTCCGGAGCTGGCCGAGGCCGTCATGACGGCCATCGAGAGCCGAGTCCCGGTCGGGGAGCCGTCGCAGGGACCCGCAACGCCTGATGACGGCACGGCGACGCCGAGCTCCGCGACCGGCGTCTGACCGGTCGAGCGCACAGGAGGGTGCAGATGTTCTTCACGTACGTGTGGCGCGAGCTGCGACGGCGCAAACGTCAGGCGCTGCTGACGTCGCTCGGTCTGGCGCTCGGGGTGGCTCTGGTGGTCATCGTCTCGGCGGTGACGACCGGCGTCGGCGACGCCCAGCAAGACGTGCTCAAGTCCCTCTACGGCGTCGGCACCGATGTGACGGTCACCAAGTCGGTGGAGATGCAGGAGAGCATGCGCGGGCAGTTCCGGATGAGCACCGACGACGTGGAGAAGGTCGGCGACCAGTTCGTCCGCGACACGGTCATCGCCACTCCGGGCGCCGGCACCTTCCTGGAGGAGCGGATCACTGAGATCGCGCAGATGGACGACGTGGCGGCGTCGGTCGGCGGGCTGCTGCTGACGAACGCCCGCGTGAGCGGCGACTACGAGTGGCTCGAGGAGCGCGAGCAGCTGGAGCAGAGCGGCAGCGGCTTCGGCCAGGGTCCGCCGCCGGAGGGGGAGGAGGGCGCCGGTCAAGGCGCCGGGATGCCCCCGATAGAGATCACGACGTTCTCCATGGCCGGTGTCGATGTCTCGGATGTGGAGCTCGGCCCGCTCGGCAGTGTCGAGTTGGTCGACGGGCGCCTCTTCGAGGCCGGTGAAGAGGCCGACAACGTGGCCGTGATCAGCAGCAGCTACGCGAAGCAGGAGGAGCTTGCGGTCGGCGATGCACTCACCGTCGGCGAGAAGGAGTACGAGGTGATCGGCACGGTCGCCTCGCAGGCGGGTGGCGAGGGCGTCAACGTGTACCTGCCGCTCGTCCGCGCCCAGAAGCTCGTCGACTCCGAGGGCAAGGTGAACCAGATCTACGTGCGCGCCGACAGCGCCGAGTCGATCCCGGCCGTCGAGGCGCGGATCGCAGAGCTGCTGCCGGCGGCCACCGTGACCAGTGCCGAGGACCTGGCCGAGCAGGTGAGCGGCTCGCTGGGCAGCGCCTCCAGCCTGGCCGACCGGCTCGGCACCTGGCTGGCCGTCGCCGTCCTGGCGGCGGCGTTCCTGGTCGCCGGCCTGCTGACCATGGCCGGCGTCTCGCGCCGCACCACCGAGTTCGGCACGCTCAAGGCGATCGGCTGGCGCAGCCGCCGCATCGTCGGTCAGGTGATGGGCGAGTCGCTGCTGCAGGGTGTCATCGGCGCCGTGCTGGGCGTCGGTCTCGGCATCCTCGGCGCCGTCCTGGTGGCGCAGCTCTCACCCGATCTGCAGGCGTCGGTGGCGACCGGTCCCGAGATCCAGGAAGGCGGCATGGTGGGGCGGATGGCCAGCGACCTGCTGGACACCACGCAGACCGTGAGCATCGAGATGACGGCGCCGGTGGGCCTCGACCTGGTGCTGCTGGCTGTGGGACTGGCGCTGGCCGGGGCCGTGTTCGCCGGCATCCTGGGTGGCTGGCGTGCCGCCAGGCTACGCCCGGCCGAAGCGCTGCGGAGGGTGGAATGAGCGTCATCGACGGCCTCAGGAGGAACGCATGAAGCGCCTTGACATCGAGATCGAAGAGGCGCGGACGGCGCTGGCCCAGTCGGGCCTGACCGATGAGTGGTCGCTGCCGCAGCCGGTGCATGCGGGGTCGGCGGCGCCGAGATCTGCGGCCGGCCCGCTCTATCGACTGGACGCCGTGCAGAAGCTGTTCACCCGCCGCGGCGCCCGCGTGGCCGCGCTCGACGGCGTCGACCTGACCATCGAGAACGGAGAGTTCGTGATCGTGATGGGCTCCACCGGCTCGGGCAAATCGACGCTCCTGATGCTGCTCGGCGCCCTCGACAGGCCGTCTGCCGGCACGCTCAGCTGCGAAGGGCAGGATCTGAGCCGGCTCGGCGAGAGCGGGCTCTGCGCGGTGCGCGGCAGGCTCGTCGGGTTCGTGTTCCAGTCGTTCAACCTGATCCCCACGCTGACGGCGCTGGAGAACGTCGAGACGGCGCTGGTGCCGCTCGGCGTGAGCGCCGGCGAACGCCGCGAGCGGGCCCTGGCGGCGCTGGCAGATGTGGGCCTGAGCCAGCGTGCCGGCCACGTGCCGGGTGAGCTCTCGGGCGGCGAGCAGCAGCGGGTCGCCATCGCGCGGGCGCTGGTCAAGGACCCGCACGTGCTGCTCGCCGACGAGCCCACCGGCAACCTCGACGAGAAGACGCGCGACGACATCGTCGGCGTCCTGGAGTCTGTCTGGCGCGAGCGCGGCAAGACGCTCATCGTGGTCACGCACGACAGCTCGGTCGCCGCCCGGGCGCCGCGGCTCATCCGTCTCCACGAGGGACGCGTCGTCGAGCACGTGCGTCAGAACGGCGCCGGCGTCGTGAGTCGCGCGGCTGACGGCTCCGTCGTCGCGACGCCGCCGGCAGCTGCGACGGCCGTGCTGGAGGAGGCCGGGACGCCGGTCGGCGCCATGGCGCCCTGATGCCGGCCGCCGGCGCCACCGATCACGGCACCGCTGACGCTCCGGCGGCAGGAGAGCCGCCCTCGACCGAGTATCTGTGACCGCCGGCGACGGTGCCGGGGCCTCGGGCTCCGTGTACCGGGCGCCGGGAGGCAGATGCGCGGCGAGAGAGGGGACCAGCGTGGCGACCGAAGGCGCCGGGGAGATCGCGGCCGACCAGGTGGCGGCAGAAGAGGCAGCCCTGAGGCGTCGTCTCCGTGACGGCGACACATTCTCGTTCCTGTTCCTGCTGCTCCTGGTGTACTTCGTGGTCGCCGTGACCGCCAACGAGACGCTGTACGGCCGCATCGCCAACGGGCTGCTGTCGGGTGCCGTGCCGCTGGTCGCCTACCTGACCGCCAAGGCGCCGCGGAAGTGGATCATCCTCGCTGCCGCGGCGTTTGCGGGGACCGTCATCATCTCGGTCTTCGGGGAGTGGATCGACGAGGCGTGGGCGATCGCGGTCGTGACCGGGCTGCACATGATCGTGCTCTTCTGGAGCATCCCGATCGTGTTCCGGCGCCTGATGCAGCACGACACGGTGACCTTCGAGACGGTGGCCGGAAGCATCTGTCTCTACCTGCTCATCGGCCTCACGTTCGCCAACCTCTATCTGGCCATGAGCGCCGGCGGAGCCTCGCCGGTCATCATCGCCACAGCGCAGCAGGACCTCCCGATCGACCGCGGCGACTTCTACTACTTCAGCTTCATCAGCATGCTGACGGTCGGCTTCGGCGACTTTGTGCCCCTCACCGACTGGGCCAAGGCGTTCACGGCGCTGCAGGCGATCATCGGCCAGGTCGTGCTCCTGACGCTGGTCGCACGCATGGTCTCCATAGCACAGCCGAGCGAGCGCTGGAGGAAGCGCGCGGACAAGCGGACGGAGAAGCGGGTGGAGAAGCGGACGGAGAAACGGACGGCGCATGGCAGGCACACGGGAGAACAGCGCTCAGAGGCTGAGTGACCGTCCGCCGCCGACGCTCGCCCGGGACGGGTCTGGGCGTGTCGAGTCCACCGGTGCAACGACGCCCCGGCTTGACAGACGCTCGCAGATTCCGATAGATGTTCTCAACGCACGGTCGGCCCAGAGAGGGCCACAGGGAAGACGGTGAGAAGCCGTCGCGGTCCCGCCGCTGTGACCGGGGACCAACGCCGCTGAGGGCCACTGTCCGCGAGGATGGGAAGGCGCGGCAAGTAGGGTGATCCGGGAGCCAGAAGACCTGCCGTGCGATGCTGTGTCCATGGGGGCTTGCGCGGACTGAACGAGCCCTGCGGCAGAAGCAGACGGGGTGGAAAACGGCAGCCCCGGGCCTTCCTGAAGGTCCGGGGCTTTCCCTTTGGCGGGCGGCGTCTCGGGAGAGATGGCGGAGAACGGAAGCAGGAGGCGCATGGGCGAGATCGTGCTGATCACCGGCGGCAGCCGCAGCGGCAAGAGCACCCTGGCGCAGCGCCTGGCCGAGACGCTGCCGGGCCCCCGCGTGTACGTGGCGACGTGTCCGGTCTTCGACGACGACGAGATGCTGGACCGTATCCGCCGCCATCGCGAGACCAGAGAGGCGGCCGGCTGGTCGACCGTCGAGGAGGAGGCGGCGATCGCGGCGGCGATCGAAGGCTCCGGCGCCGGCGTGGTCCTCGTCGACTGTCTGACCCTGTGGATCAACAATCTCATGCGACGCGCCGAAGGGGACGGCACGCGCCTCGACGACGACGCGATGATCGCCGCGGCGCGGGCGGTCGCCGCCGCGGCGCGCGTCGCCGGCGGCACGAGCATCCTGGTGACCAACGAGGTCGCCATGGGCATCGTGCCGGACAGCCCGATGGTGCGGACCTACCGCGACCTGGTCGGCCGCTGTAATCAGACGCTGGCCGCGGCCGCCGACCTGGTCGTCCTGACCGTCTGCGGTCTGCCGCTGGTGCTCAAGGGCGGCGAGCATCCACTCGCAGTCCGTGTCATGGACGGGGCGGCCGGGCTCGCGGATCGTGCCATGGACGGGGCGGCCGGATCGAACGCAGGCGACTCCGCGGGAGGTGGCTCGTGAGTCCTGCAGGCGAGGTGGCCGCGGTGCGCGGCACGCCCTTCTTCTGTTCGTGGAGCGGCGGCAAAGACTCGTGCCTGGCGCTGCAGCGTGCCGTGGCCGCCGGCGGCGAGCCGCGCTGCCTGGTCTGCATGCTGCACGAGGACGGTGGGGTCACGCGCTCGCACGGGTTGCCGCTGGCCTTCCTGCAGGCGCAGGCAGACGCCCTCGGCGTGCCCCTGGTCACCCGGGCGTCGACCTGGGACGACTACGAGCGGGTCTTCATCGAGGTGCTGCGCGAACTGGCCGCCGACGGCGTCGCCGCCGGCGTGTTCGGCGACATCGACATCCAGGAGCACCTCGACTGGGAGCGGCGGGTCGCCGCCGAGGCGGGGCTCACGGCCGTCCTGCCGCTGTGGGGCAGCTCGCGCCGCGAGTTGCTCGACGAGGCGTTCGCGGCGCCGATCGAGGCGGTGATCGTGACCACTCATGCGCCCGACCTCGACGAGACCTTCATCGGCCGGGTGCTGTCGCCGGCTGTGGTGAGCGAGATCGAGGCGGCCGGCGCCGACGCGTGCGGCGAGAACGGCGAGTATCACACGGCGGTGCTCCACAGCCCGCTCTTCTCCCGGCGCCTGGACCTGCGGATCGACGGTGTGCGGAGGATCGAGGAGTACTGGCAGGCGGAGCTTGTCGTGGAAGCCAAGGACCTGAAGGGATAGGTCCCAAGAGCGAGGAGATGGGATGATGGGACGCAGAGGGCTGGTGGCACTCCTGGTGGTGCTGGCGATGGTGCTTGCGTCGTCGCTGCTGGCGGCGTGCGGCGGCGACGAGCCGGCGCCCGAAGAGAGTCCGGCGGAGACCACGGAGGTCACGATAACCGACGATACCGGCACCGAGATAACGCTCGAGGGGCCGGCCCAGCGGGTCGTGTCTCTGGCCCCGTCGACGACCGAGGACATGTTCGCCATCGGCGCCAGCGACCGTCTGGTCGGGGTCAGCGACTTCTGCGACTACCCCGACGCCGCCACCGAGATCGAGAAGGTCGGCGGCTTCGCCGACCCCAACGTGGAGAAGATCGTCTCGCTCAAGCCCGACGTCGTGCTGGCCGTGATGGGCATCCAGACCGAGGCCGTGGAGCAGCTCAAGCAGCTCGGCGTGCCGGTCTGCGTGCTCGATCCGGTGACCCTTGACGGCGTCTTCGAGGCTCTCGAGAAGCTCGGCACGCTCGTGGGAGACGAGGAGTCGGCGACGGCCCTGACCGACAAGCTCAAGGCGGCCGCCGCCGAGATCGAGGCCAAGGTCGCCGACGCCGACAGCCCGACCGTGTTCTTCGAGATCTACTCCAAGCCGCTCATGACGGCCGGCACCGGTACGCTCATCGACGATCTGATCGCGCGCGCCCACGGCACCAACCTCGGCGCCGCCGCCGGCGAGGGCTACATCGAGTTCGGTGAAGAGGTGCTGCTCAAGGAGGACCCGGCCGTCTACATCGCGGTCTCCGGTTCGCAGGACGATCCGGGTGACGTCGCCAAGCGACCCGGCTACGATGCACTCTCGGCCGTGAAGGACGGCCGCGTCTACATCATCGACGACAACCTGGTCACGCGATCGGGGCCACGGGCCGTGCTCGGCCTGCAGCAGATCGCGGAGGACCTGCATCCGGAGGTGTTCGAGGCATCGCAGTGAGACGACCGGAGGGCAAGGGCCGGGGGGTCGTGATCCTCCTGGCCCTCGCCTTCCTCCTCCTCAGCTTCTTCCTCTGTGTGGCGCTGGGGGCTACGTCCATCTCGTTCTCCGAGGTGCTCCAGTATCTGGGCTCGGGGAGCGCCAGCGACGACCCCAGCGGCACCATCTTCTGGCAGATCCGTCTGCCGCGGGTCCTGCTCGCCTTCATCGTCGGCGCCTGTCTCTCGGTCGCCGGCTGTGTGCTGCAGGGTATGCTGCTCAACCCCCTGACCGACCCCTACGTCACCGGCGTCTCGTCGGGGGCCGCGCTGGGCGCCGCCATCGGCATCGTCACCCATATCGCCATCGTGCCGTGGCTGCCGATACTGGCCCTCATCGGCGGCATGCTGACGCTGCTCGTCGTCTACTCGTTCTCGCGCCGTCACGGCCAGGTCAACATCTTCGTCCTGCTGCTGGCCGGCGTCACCATCTCGCAGCTGCTCAGCGCCGTGATCGCGGTACTGATGCTCAAGGCCGGCCGCGACGTGCACCAGCTTCTCTACTGGCTGCTGGGCAGCTTCTCCGGCCGCAGCTGGACCGAGGTGCAGATCGCCCTGGCATCGATCCCGTTCCTGGTCGTCCCGTTCTTCTTCGCCAAAGAGCTGAACATCATGCTGCAGGGCGAGCAGCGTGCCCTCGAGCTCGGCGTCGACGTGGAGCGAGTGAAGAAGGTCCTGCTGGTCGTCGCCGCCGTGCTCACGGCCATCGCCGTCTCGGTGTCCGGCATCATCGGCTTCATCGGCCTGGTGATGCCGCACCTGGCGCGCCTGGTCATCGGACCCGACCATCGCAAGGTCCTGGCCCTCTCGATGGTCTTCGGCGCCGCCATCATGGCGCTGAGCGATCTGGCGGCGCGCACCATCATCGCCCCCTCGGAGCTGCCGGTCGGCGTGGTGACCACGTTCTTCGGGGCGCCGCTCTTCGTATACCTGCTGCGCTCGAAGCGGGGACCGCGATGGTGACCGGGGACGGCCCGCACGGGGGCGGCCCCCACATCGACGTCGAGACGGTGAGCTTCTCGTATCCGGAGCATCCGGTGCTCCGTGAGGTGTCGATCGCCATCGGGCGCGGCGACTTCCTCGGCATCGTCGGTCCCAACGGCAGCGGCAAGAGCACGCTGCTGCGCGTCATCGACGGACTGCTGCGGCCGGAGAGCGGGCGCGTGCTGCTCGACCGGCGCCCGGTCCTGGAGCACTCACGCCGCGAGCTGGCCCAGGCGGTCGCCCTGGTGCCGCAGCACTTCTCGCTCGACTTCGACTTCACCGTGCAGGAGGTCGTCGAGATGGGCCACTACTGCCGGCAGGAGGGCGACGCCCGCGCCTGTGCGACGGCGGCGATGGAGACGCTCGGGATCGGCGCTCTCGCCGAGCGGCTGTTCCCGCACCTCTCCGGCGGCGAGAAGCAGATGGTGATCCTCGCCCAGGCGCTCGCCCAGCAGCCCGACGTGCTGCTGCTCGACGAGCCGGTCTCGGCGCTCGACGTCGCCCACCAGCTCGAGTTCTTCGACTGCCTGCAGCGGCTCAACGCCGACGGCATGACCATCGCCTGCGTCCTGCACGACCTCAACCTGGCCCTGCACTACTGCCGCACCCTGCTGATGCTCTCCGACGGCCGGGTGGCGGCATACGGGCCGGTCGCCGAGGTGCTCGTCCCCGACACCATCGACGCCGTCTACGGCGTGCACGCTCACGTGCATCACCACGCCGGGCGCTCGTTCCTCACGTTCTCGCCGCGCCTGCGCGCGGAACGCCGCGAGCGGGTCCATCTGGTCTGCGGCGGCGGCACCGGCGCCGCCCTGATGCGCGACCTCTACCAGCTCGGCTTCGCCGTCTCGGCGGGAGCTGTGAACGCGCTCGACAGCGACGAGATCACCGGCCGCGACCTCGGCATGCCGATGGCCGTGGAGGCGCCCTTCACCGTGCTCTCGGAAGAGGTGCATCGCGAGAACCTGGAGCTGATCGACAGGGCGCACGTGGTGATCCTCACCGACGTGCCGATCGGGACCGGCAACCTGCGCAATCTCGACGCCGTGCGCCACGCGCTCAAGCGCGGCGCCGCCGTGTGGGTCGTGGCCGACCTGCCGTCCCGCGACTTCACCGGCGGCCGGGCCGACCTTGATCTGCCGGGTGCGCGGCAGTTCGACAGCGTCGCCGACATGGTCGCGGAGCTGCGCGAGCGCGCCGCGTCCGGACGCCCGTCCGGCCTGTCCTGAACCGCGGCGTCCCGGGCCGCGACGTCGCGGCCCGGCGATCGTGGGCGTGTGTCTCTCGCCCATCGTGTACGCTGGATGCGTCACCCGTGAGCGGACGGTGAAGGAGGGCGTGTGAGTGACCTCATCGATCAGGTCGCCGACGTGGTGGAGCGCACAAGCGCGGTCGTCGTCGGCAAGCGCGCCCAGACCCGTCTGCTGCTCATCGCCCTGCTGGCGGAGGGGCACGCCCTCATCGACGACGTGCCCGGCACCGCCAAGACGCTGCTGGTCCGCACGGTCTCCCGCATCCTCGGCCTGCACTTCTCGCGCGTGCAGTGCACGCCCGATCTGCTCCCGGCCGATGTCACCGGCTCGGTGGTGTTCGACGAAGCGGCGTCCGAGTTCGTGTTCCGCCCCGGTCCTCTGTTCGCCAACCTCGTCCTGGCCGACGAGATCAACCGCGCCTCGCCGCGCACGCAGGCGGCGTTCCTCGAGGCGATGCAGGAGCGGCAGGTGACGGCCGACGGCGTCTCGCATCCGCTGCCGCAGCCCTTCATGGTGCTCGCCACCCAGAACCCCGTCGAGCTCAAGGGGACGTTCCCGCTGCCCGAGGCGCAGCTCGATCGCTTCCTGGTGCGCCTCACTATGGGGTATCCCAGCGAGGAAGAAGAAGTGGCGATCCTCGAGCGCTACCGCGGCGGCGATCCCCTGACGTCGGTGACCGCGGTCGATGACGGCTTCGACATGACGCGGGTACGGGCTCTGATCGACGACGTCCACGTCTCGCCCGACGTGCAGCGCTACCTCGTCGGTCTCGTGCGGGCGACGCGGGAGGCCGAGGACGTTGAGCTTGGGGCCAGCCCGCGGGCGGCCGTGCACCTGATGCGCGCCTGCCAGGCGGCGGCGCTGCTGGCCGGCCGGGACTACGTGGTGCCGGACGACGTCCGCGATCTGGCGGTGCCGGTCCTGGCACACCGGCTGGTGCTGCGGCGCGACGCGCTGCTCGACGAGCGGTCGGTCGCCGAGGTCGTCAGCCGCCTGCTGCGCGACACGGCCGTGCCGGCCGAAGAGAGCCCCCGCCGCTGACGGCGTCGCGGTGACGTACGGCCTCATCCTCGGGCTCGGCGCCGCGGCCATCGCCGCGGCGGCGCTGACCCGTTCCGTGCCGCTCATGGTGGCCGCTGTGACCGCCCTGATCGTCGCCCTTCTGGTCGAGGCCGGCCGGCGGCGCGCCCTTCATGGGGTCAGCGTCCGGCGCACCGTCTCACGCCGCGTCGTGTCGTGGGGCGGCGAGGTGGAGGTGATCACCGAGGTACGCAACGGCAAGTGGCTGCCGCTGCCGTGGCTGCGTGTCAGCGACCGCTGGCCGCCGGCGGTCGAGCCGCTCGACACCGACGACGCCACGCGGTCGCCGAGCGGCAGGACGGTGCGGCAGTCGTTCTCCCTGCGCTGGCAGGAGACCGTCCGCCGGCGTGTCCGTGCCCGCTGCCTCCGTCGCGGTCTGCAGCGGTTCGGCCCGGTCGAGCTGGTCGCCGGCGATCCGCTCGGCTTCACCGAGACGTCGCTGGAGGTACCGGCCGGCGAGCGTCTGATCGTGCTGCCGAAGGTGCTGCGGCCGGCGGGACTGCGTCTGCCGATGAGCCTGCTGCCCGGTGAGATCGACCGGCGCCTCTCGCCGGCGGTCGACGCGGCGCGTCTGGCCGGCGTGCGACCGTACCGTCGTGGCGACCCGGCCCGGGCGATCAACTGGCGGGCCACAGCGCGGCGGCGCGCGCTGCACGTGAGCGAGTTCGAACCGGCCGCCGAGTCACCGGTCCTGCTCCTCCTCGACCTGCGGACCTCGGCGCACGTGGTCGGCGGGTTCGATGCGCAGCTGTTCGAGGTGCTCATCGTCACGGCGGCGTCGCTGGCTACGGCCCTCGACGGTGCCGGTTGCAGCGTCGGCCTGCTGTCCAACGCCCAGACCGCCGGCAGCCGCGCGCCACTGGAACTCGAGCCGGAGCCGGAGGGTCTCCCGGCGCTGCTGACGACACTGGGCAGTATCGCGGTCTCACCGGCGCGCGTCTTTGAGCCACTGCTGGCCGCCGAGGTCCGGGCGCCGCGGCCGATGGTCGGCTACGTGGTCGTGACATCGCGGCTCTCGCCGACCTCCGTCCTGCTGCTCGCCCGCCTGCGGCGCCAGGCGCCGCTGTCCGTGGTGTTCGTGGGCGAGCCGCCGGCCGGCGGCAGACGGGAGGTCGATCTGTACCTGCCGGGCGGATTCGATTGGGAGCACGAGGATGTCCTGGCGCTGGCTTGAGCGGGTACTGCCGCCGGCGTTCGGCGTCGTGCTCGAGTCGCTCTGGCTGGGGGCTCTGACGGCGCTGCTCACGTCTGTCGGCCCGGGTCCGGCCATCGCCGGCGCTCTGGTGCTGACCGGCATCGGTGCCTGGCTGGGGACGGCGCCGGCCGGTGCCGGCGCCCGGCAGCTGCGCCTGCGTCGTGCGGCCGGCGTGGCGGTCCTCGTGGTGGTCGTGGGGACGCTCATGGTGGCGGAGATGCCGTCCGGCGGGCGGGCCATCGCCGGCGCCCTGGTGCGCGACGTGATCGGCGTCGGCGCGGCGCTGCTGCTCGGATCGCGGCTGGGCGGCGGCGAGCGCGACCCGCGTGGCGCCGCGCGGCATGCCGTCCGCTGCTGCGTGCTGCTCGCCGGCGTGCTCGCGGGGGCTGCCGCCGCCGGTGAGCCGCAGCCCGGCGGCGTCCTGCTGGTCCTCACCGCCGCCCTGGTCGCGGTCCTCTCGGTCGCGACGGCCAGGGTCGACTACGAGCTCGGCGCCGGTGCCGCCGGCGGCAGACCGGCGCGGGGACCGCTGGCGGCGCTGGCCGTCGTGCTTGTCACCGTGCTGGCCGTGGCGGCTGCTTCGGGCGCGGTGGGCGGCCCCGTCCGCAGCCTGCTCGGCTGGATCGGGGACGGGCTGCGGGTCGTCGTGGGCGGCATCGGCTACGCTCTCGGCTGGCTCGCCGGTCAGCTCGTGCGCCTCGTACAGGGCCTCGCCGAGCTGCTGCGCGGCGAGACCGCCGAGGACCCGCTCCAGGGAGCCAGTCCCGCCCCGGTCGCGACGCCGGCCGGGCGCAGTCCGACGCCGGGGTCGGACGTGATCGCCGAGGTCGTCGGCTGGACGATGGCCGCCGCGGTGACGGCGGCGGTGCTCCTGATCGTGTGGCGGCGGCTCGCCGCGCGACGCCGCGAGCACCCGGACCGGGCCCAGGATGAGCACGAGGCCCTCGTCCCGGTCCGTGATGTCCCGCGGCGCGTGGCGTCACGGCTCGCGGCGCTGTTCGAGAGGACCGAGCGGGCACTCACCTCCCGCGATCCCGTCGAGGCGCTGCGACGGGAGTACCGGCACCTCGAGCGCCGGCTGACGGCGGCCGGATATCCGCGTGACCCTGCGAGCACCGTGAGGAGCTATCTTGCCGGACTGCCGCTCGACGAGACAGCGATGGTCGCCGCCCCGTCGGTCGCCGGGCTCTACGAGCAGGCGCGCTACTCACGCGCCGGGTGCGGATGGACCGATGTGAACGACATGCGGGCACTCTGTGAGCGCGTACGGGCTGCCGTGCAGAGCAGCGGCCAAACCGACGCAGGCCGCAGCCCGACCGATCCGAGCGGGAGCCCGACCGGCCCGAGCGGGAGCCCGACCGGCCCGAGCGGCAGCCCGACCGATCCGGGTGGCGGGCCAACGGACGGGTCTGACGGCGCCGGCTCCCCGTGACCGCGTCGCCACCGGCGCCGGCTCCTGCGGCGCCATGCGTGCGGCTCCGCCGGCGCCGACGCTCGTGGCGCCGCGCGACGCGCATGGCCGCCGGCAACGGTCGCCGACCGCCGCTGACGCTATACTTGGTGGCGCCATGACCGAGTCCCAGAAACGCTCGCTGCCGCGTCGCATCCTGCTCGACTTCGGCGTCCCGATCGTGGTCGCCGTCGTGTTCGCCGTCCTCCTGCAGGCGTTCGTCATCAAGCCTTTCGTGATCCCGACTCCGTCCATGGCGACCACGATCACCGTCGGCGACCGCGTCCTCGTCGACCGCATCAGCTACCACTTCACCGACGTCCATCGCGGCGACGTCGTCGTCTTCGACGGCCACGGCCTCATCCCACTGCTCAAGCGGGTGGTGGGCGTGCCGGGCGACACGCTGTCTATCCGCGACGGCCACCTGTACGTCAACGGCGCTCAGGTGCCCGAACAGGACGTCCGGCGGGTCGGCGGTGAACCGGCTCCGACACTTCCCGGTCCCGACCCAGCCGATCCGTGGAGCCTGCACACGTCGTTCGAGGTCCCGGACGGTCAGTACTTCGTCATGGGCGACAACCGCATCGACAGCGCCGACAGCCGCTGGTGGGGAACCGTCTCGCGCGATCAGATCGTCGGCAAGGCGATCCTCGTGATGTGGCCGCCGAGCCACCTGCGCGGCCTCTGAGGCAGGCTGCCGACGGAGCGGCGATCGTCTGAGGAGGACAGGGTGGCAGGAGCATCACTGTGTCCATGTGTCGTCTCGAGTGGGAGGTAAGAGACCGTGAGCACCGCCGACCGGCCCAGAGACCTGCTGTCCAAGCTCGAGCGCGGCTCCAACGTGCCCGCCCCGCAGGTCAAGTTCACCATCAGCTCCGGCCCGGTGGGGGTCGACGAGCGCGTGTCGCTGGCTCTGGCGCGGGCGCCGTACGATCACGAGGACCCCGACTTCCAGGAGATCTTCCGCGACACCACCGAGAAGCTCAAGCAGGTGTTCCGCACCGCGCACGACGCCATCATCATGCAGGGCGAGGCGGTGCTGGGGCTCGAGGCGGCGGCCGCCAACCTGGTGGAGCCCGGCGACAAGTGCCTCAACCTGGTCTCGGGCGTGTACGGGGCCGGCTACCGGCGCTACTTCGAGTTCTACGGCGGCGAGGTCGTCGAGCTGGTCGTCCCCTACAACGAGGCCGTGCCGGCCGAACGTGTGGAGGAGGTCCTGGAGCGCGAGGGCGATGTCAAGGTGATCGCCGTGGTGCACTCGGAGACGCCGAGCGGGACCATGAACCCCATCCGCGAGATCGCCGCCCTGGCACAGAAGTTCGATGCGCTCACCGTCGTGGACGTGGTCTCGTCGCTGGGCGCCACGCCGCTCGAGTTCGACGAGTGGGGCCTGGACATCGCCGTCGCCGGCCCCCACAAGTGTCTCGGCGCCGTGCCCGGCTCGGCGCTGGTGGCGGTGAGCCATCGCGCTTGGGAGAAGATCCGCGCCCGCTCCGCCCCGCCGCGCAAGCGCTATGTCTCGCTGCTCGACTGGAAGGAAGGCTGGCTCGGCGAGGGACGCTGGCCGTTCACGCCCTTCGTGGCCCAGGTGATGGGCGTGCGCGAGGCCCTCATCATGAGGCTGGAAGAGGGCCTCGCGGCCGCTTTCGCGCGTCACGACTATGTTGCCAACATGTGCCGCGCCGGCGTCCGCGGCATGGGTCTGGACCTCTGGCCGGCCAGCGATGACATCATGGCCAACTGCATCACCGTCATCAAGGTGCCGCAGGGCGTCTCGGAGAGCGAGGTGCGGCTGCTCATGAACCGGCGCTACGGCGTGGTCGTCGCCGGCGGCCTCAAGGACCTGGCCGGCAAGGTCTGGCGGATCGGCCACATGGGCCACATGGCGCAGCCAATGTACGTCGTGGTGGCGCTGGCGGCGCTCGAACGGGCGCTCTACGACGTCGGCTACCCGATCCGCATGGGCGCCGGCGTGGGGGCGGCGCTGGCGGCGATGGACGACGCGGACTGAGCCGCGGCAAGATGGAACAGGCCGAGCAGGCGAGTCGCGCCGGCGTCCCACGTTCGTGAAGGTCCTGGTCGCCTACTACTCGCTCTCCGGCTACACGGAGAGCCTGGCGAAGGCGATCGTGGTGGCGCTGGGCGGCGCCACGAGCGGTGGCGGCGGTCCGGCAGGCGACGCCGCCGGCTCGCCGCCATCGGGCTTCCGGGTCGAGCTGTTTGAAGTGGTCCCGGCCAAGCCGTACTCGTACTTCTCGGCCGGCGTGAAGGGGGTCACGCAGGCGATGGCCGGCACGATCGTGGAGCTGGCCGGCGAGCCGCCGACCGACGAGGGCTTCGAGGCGCTCGTGGTGCTCTCGCCCACGTGGGGCTGGATGTCGTCGCCGCCCATCCGCAGCTTCGTGGCCGCCCTGCCCGACGGCGCCGGCCGCCCGGCGGTGGTGGGCGTGACCCACGCCGGCGGCCCCATCGGCTCGTTCGACCGCCTGGCCGGCCTGGTCGAGGAGCGCGGGTATCGGGTCCTGGAGCGGCTGTCCGTCTTCTGCTACGACAGGGCGGCCATCAGGGCCGCCGCCGAGCTGACCGCCGCCGCGCTGCGCGCCCAGACGGGCTGACGGTCTCCGGTTCCGCGACGGCGATCGCCACCGGCCGCCTTGAGCAGCGCGGGGCGTTCGGGCCGCGCCCAGATGAGCTGACGGCTGCCGTGATCAGCGCCGGGCCTCTCACGCGGCGCCCGGCGATCGCCACCGGCGGCCCGGAGCGCAGGCGGCCGCGTCAGTGACCCGGTACCGGCAGGGCCAGGCTGAGGTAGCGTTCGCCGTCGCGGAGCATCAGACCCTGATCGAGCAGCGGCTGCAGCAGCTCCTGCACCTCAGCGGCATCGACGTGTCGTCCTGTGCCGTGAGCCAGCTCGGTGGTCAGCGTGCCAGCGGTCTGGATCGTCGCGCAGGCCAGGTAGAGGATCCGATGCTCGCCGTCGAGGACGGTGAGCTGCTCGGCGTCGAAGCCGGGGCGCGAGTCCGAGAGCACCAGGCGCTGCCCGTTGTCGGCCGACCACAGCAGCGCTTGCGGATAGGCGTGCTGCCAGCGGTCGACCTGCTCGGCGAGGGCGGCCGTCGCCCGCCGCTCTCCGCCCGCCTCCGGTCGCTCTCCGCTCGCCGTCTCGCACGTGCCGGCGTCGCTCTTAGGCTCTTCGGCGGAGTCCGTGGCGATGCCCACTCCCGGCGGCCGGTCGAGCACCCGGAACGTGAAGTGGTAGGCCAGGCGCCGTAGCGCTTCGGGCGCCAGGTCGTAGACGTGGCGGTAGGCGGGATACGGCTCCACGTCGCCGATGCCCCACTCGTCTGCCTCCTCGAACAGCGGGCTGAACCTGTCGAGGCGGACGGGGCCGGCGGTGTGCGGCGGCTGCAGATGAGTCAAGAGGGGCATGATCGCCGCCATCGCCTCAGCGGACTCGGGGTCCTCACCCGGAAAGCCCCAGATGAGGTTCCAGACGATGCCCACGCCGAGCTCGCGGGCCCATTTGAGGAGCTGTACTCCTTCGGCCGCGGTCGTCCCTTTGCGCATGAGCTTGAGGACCGGTGTGCTGAGGCTCTCGATGCCGACCTCCAGGCGCCGGATGCCGGCGGCGGCAAGGTCGGTCAGCTGCTGCCTGCTGAGGCCGGGGCGGGCCTCGAAGTAGAGGGCGCGGAAGTCCGGCAGGCGGTCGGGGAGCAGCGGCGCCACCTCGTCGACGAAGCGCAGCGGCACGATCTCGTCGGTGAACAGGAACGGGTGCCCAGGATGGCGCCGCGCCAGCTCCTCGAGCTCGATCAGCATGCGCGAGGCGCTCTTCTGGCGATACGTGAGCGCCGCGCTGGCCTGCCCACAGAAGATGCAGCGGCTGCGCTCGCCCCACCAGCAGCCGCGTGAGGACTCAAATGGTACACGCGCCTCGATGTCGTCGCGCAGCGGGCCGGCGGAGAGCCGGGCGAAGTAGTCGCTGAGATCGGGGACAGGGAGGGAGTCGAGGTCGGCGACCGCCGCCGCGCCCGGCGCCGCTCGCTCGAGGCCACGCCCGAGGCCGGCCGATGCCGGCGGGTCGTGCGGCGCGCCCCCGGCGAGCAGGCGTTCCACCAGCGCCGGCAACACGATCTCGCCGTCGCCGCCGGCGACCGCGTCGACGAACGGGAAGCTGCGCAGCAGCTCCGCACTCATCTCGCCGCGGCAGCTGGCGCCGCCGAACGCGATGCAGGCGTCCGGCAGGGCCGCCTTGACACGGCGCGCCAGCGCCAGCGCCGCGGCCTGCTGGTGGACCATGCTGGTGAAGCCGACCAGCAGCGGGTCGAGCGCCCTGATCTCGTCGAGGCACGCCGTCAGCAGGTCGCTCGCAGCCGCCTGCGCCGCGGCGATCTGCGCGCGCAGCTCGCCGGTGAGCGGCGGCTTGCCGAAGAAGTCGACACGATGCTCGGCCAGCCCACCGGCGAGGACGTCCTGCAGGTACCCGCTCCCATCGACGTTCTCATCGGCCCGGCCCGCACCCACCTCCTCGTCGGCGCGCAACGCGGCGGAGAAGACCCAGTCGCCGAGCAGGTCTTCCGAGCGCCACGTGGCGATGGTGTCGTAAGCCGGTGCCGAGATGAGCGCCGCGAAGTCGAGGCAGGCGTCGAGCACGCGCACCTCGACCGGCAGGTCGGCCAGCGCCGCTTTGAGCAGGCCCAGCCCGAGCGAGGGATGGCGGAAGCTCGCGAACGGCATGTTCACGAGCACGACACGCCTCTGCGTCGGAATCCGTTGTGGCTCTTCGGGAGATCTCATCTATCAGTGACGCCATGCAGGCATCGCTGCTCACCGGACTTCGAAGCGGCTGCCTTCGAATCTGCTGCTTGGACGGCAGCGTGCAAGGCCGGGAGGAACGACGATCCGGCGAGCCGATGCGCTGAGCCGTGGGCACGACTGACGATCCTCTGCAGGGGCTCGAGTGAAGATGCGACAATGACCGTTGGCGCGATCTCACGGGCGCTGAACCATACGCCGTTCATGTCAAGTACATCACAAGTCGTCGCACGTGGGGCTTCGCGACCGGCTCAGGACGCACTCTTGCCAGGTACTCGTATGCTTGGTCCATCGCTCATCCTCTTGCGTCCAGAGCCGGCGGCTGCAGCTCGGGCGATCCGAGTGCGCATCTTCGTATCACGGAGTCCTCCCGCCATTCCGAGTATCGTTTGCAGCAGGTCGCTCGAGAGCCTACTAACAACTCGTATCCTACGTCCCGCTCTCCCTACGCGCTGCGCGCGCGGTTGGCGATCGCATGCGATGCGCGCGAACGTCGCGCCGCAACCGGCCTGCATGTCCGGCGAGGCGGCGTGCATCCTTTGGCTGGAACTCCAGCACGAAGGGCAGGCCTCATGGACGTCGTCGCAACGATAGCCGAGCGCTACAGCGTGCGGAAGTACACCGCCGAGCCGGTCGACGAGGCGACGCTGCACACGGTGCTCGAGAGCGCCCGCCTGGCGCCGACCGCCGACAACCGCCAGCCGTTCCAGCTCATCGTCATCCACACCGAGGGCCGCAAGCAGGAGCTGGCGCGCATCTACCGGGCGCGCTGGTTCACCCAGCCGCCGCTGGTGATCGCCGTGGTGGCCGTCCCCGACAACGCCTGGGTGCGCATGGACGGCAAGCCCTACCACGAGGTCGACGCCACCATCGTCATGGACCACCTGATCCTGGCAGCGGCGAGCCTGGGGCTGGGCACCTGCTGGGTCGCCGACTTCGACCCGGCGGCGGCCCGTGAGGTGCTCGGCCTGCCCGACGGCGTCGAGCCGATCGCCTTCACGCCGCTCGGTCACCCCGACCGCCCGCCGACACGCAAGCGCCGCAAGCCGCTGGAGCAGCTGGTCCGCTACGAGCGCTGGTGAGCGCGGCGCTGCGACGCACACGAGCGCACGACGCGCGACGGTAAGGTGCGCTCGCGAGCGTCGCGACACGAGTCCCGCCGCCAACCGGGTCCGCCGTCGGTGACCGTCAGCTCGCGAGCAGGTCGAGGTGCCGCTCGCCGGGCTCGCCGCCGAGCAGCGGCGCAAGCTGCTCCATGAAGCCGGTCTCGACGCGCCAGGCGTCGTAGGCCAGGTAGTGCTCGAGGCTCTCCCAGTGCTCGACGATGGTGACCATCGTCGGCTCCTCGTGCTCCGTACAGAGCGAGGCGCCTCGATTGCCGTCGAAGGCGCGCGTGTCGTGCAGCGCCTCCTCGAGCAGCGCGACGAGCTCGTCCCTGGTCTGTTCGGTGGCCGGCAGATCGACGATGACGATGGCGCTCAAATCACTCCTCCTCGGGCTGCGGACGGACTGCGACATGCCCAGCCCACAACCGGACAGGCCGCGATGGCGCTCGAGTGATTGGCGGAGCGACATGGGAGTCGAACCCACCCACGACAGGATCACTGCCGCGCAGACGGTTTTGAAGACCGCGCCGGTCACCGGACCGGAAGCCGCTCCTTCGTGCAAACCGTACACGTGTCTTCCCCGGTTGGGAACCGCGCGCAACCACCGGATCGGGTCGACGTGTCGCAACCTGCCGACACGAATGCGTCCCGCGCCATCTCAGTAGTCCGCGGCGGTGTTCCTCGCCCCAGACCGGCGAGCCTCAGCCCTGTGCCTGCGCGAAGTCCCCGGCGAGCTGGGCTCCCCATTCGCGGGCTCGGTCGATCTCTCCGTCGCGCAGCGGGCCGTACTTGCCCTTGACGACAAAGCGCTCGTCCCCGGTCAGGCGCCGGTAGCCGGCCTTCTCGAGCTTCTCGGCGATGGCCGAGGTGGCGCCGCGCGGAGAGTAGCGCACCCGTGTCTCGAAGGCGGCGTAGCGGCCGCTGCCGGCGGGCAGGGCGTCGAGCCACGAGCGCAGCGACGGATGCGAGAGATCGGCCGGACGCGGCGCCTTGGGCCCGGGATCCTTGCGGATGCCTTCGCGGATCCGGTCGGTCGGCAGGCTGAACGCCAGGACCGGTGATCCCGCCACGATCAGGTCGACGCCGGCGAGCGCTTCCCCCACCGCCTCGTCGGGCGGGAGCGCCGGGACGTCGGGCCCGAGGCCTTGCGCGACCGCCCGAGCCACGGCGGCGGTGTTGCCCCACAGCGATTCATACACGACGACTGCCTTCATCGCGGGCTCACCTTCCTGTACGGATCATCTGTCGACGTGGTGCGCCGGACGAGACCGAAGCGGCACGCGGCTCGGAGTGCGGGCCGCCGGAGTCAGGTGTTCGACACGTGGTCATCCTCCAGCAACGGGCTCGTACCATTCCCCCGGCTGCTCAGGCCTCCTGGCCGTGATACTTGAACGACAGCTTCACCTTGGCCCGATAGGCCACGACCTTGTTCTCGGCGACCTTCATATCCAGCTGCACGATCTCGGCGACGCGCAGATCGTCGAGCTTCGTGCCGGCCGTCTCCACCGCCCTCTTGGCGGCGTCCTCCCAGGACTCGGTGCTCGTCCCCACGATCTCGATGAACTTGTAGACGCTGTGATCTCCCATCGCCCCTCCCCGGGATCACGGCCGGCGGTGCGCCGTCCCTTGGTCCGATGATACTACCCAGCCTGTGGAAAAGGCTGACATCGCGGACGGACTCAAGCGCGGCGGCGACGCAGGATGCGCTGCTCGCCGTCGCGTCGCGTGAGGCCCTCGCCGTCGAAGTGCTCCAGCAGCGCTTGCGCGTTGCGGCGCCCGCAGTCCAGCAGGTCGCGGAAAGCGGCCAGCGAGATGGAGCCGTGCTCGCCGATGTAGGTGACGAGCCGCTCGCGAGCGGCGTCCACCGCCGATGTGGCGAAGTAGAGGTCTTCTTTCACCCGTTCGGCCTCGCCACGGCGGACGAGGACGTCGAGGACCATCGAGATGTCGCGCCGCTCGCCGCCGAGCCGTTCGAGAAGCGATCCCAGCGTCGGCGGCGAGAACGGGGCGGCCGCCAACGCGCCGGCAACGGTGCTTGCCAGCTCCTCGCGGCGCGGGTCGAGGGCCCCGGCGGACGGATGCGCCCATCCGTCGGCGGTCTGCACCGCGCGACCGCCGGCGACCAGCCGGGCGGCGACCTCGGCGACCACGTCGTCCGGCACCTGTGCGGCCGGCGTTCCTCTCTGCGGCCGTCCTTCGACGACCGGCCGTACGGACGAGTGGCTGTCGGCAGCCGGGCGCACGGATGGGCGGCCGCCGTCCGCCGGCCGGACGCCGACCGCGCGGCGCACGGCGGCGACCGCCTCGGCGGGCGCCAGCACCGGCCGGTCCGGCCGCTCGCCCGCCCTCGACTCCAGCGCTTCCAGCAACGCGCTCTCCAGCGCCTCCATCGTGCCCGGCGCGAACCAGCGGCGACCACTCGCCGTTACTTCCAGCTCGCCGCGGCGCCCGGCCGCCGAGAGCGCCTTGCCGACGGAGTCGCCGATCGTGGTGGCCGCGAAGTCCGGCGCCGTGATGCCGGCCGCGCCGGCGGCCCCGGCAAGCTCCGCGACCGCCTCGGCCGGAGCGGCCCGTCGCAGCGCCGTGAGGTAGCGGACCTGTGCCGCCCGGTCGCGCCAGCGGCGCGGCTCGGCGTCGAGGACCGTGCCGCCGCCCATGGTGACCGCCGGTGACAGCGCGCGCACGATGAAGCGGTCTGTCGGCTCCACCAGGTCCGGCCCCTCGAGGCGTACGCGGACCGGCGCGCCCCGGGGAGCGACGAGCGATCGCCCGTCGACCGCCCGCGCCGGGTCGCTGCCGGCGGCGGCTTTCGCGCCGTCGCCGACCGGTGCGCCCGATCCGTGTGCGTCGGCGGTCAGCTCGTGACGGTCCAGCAGCTGGACCCGCGCCACCGACTGGCCGGTGCCGTGGTGAAACCGCACCTCGTCGCCGGACGACAGTCCCGGAGCGCCGGGCAGCAGCTCCAGCCAGGCGTCGAACACCGCGGTGGTCCGGGCGGCGGGCGCCGGCGCCGCCAGCCACGCCCCCCGGCGCAGCGCGCCGCGCTCGCCGCCACGCAGTTCGGCGCCGCGCAGGTTGACGCCTACACGCTGACCGGCCCGGCCGACCGGCTGATCGTGCTCGTGCACCTGCACGTCGCGCACCGTCACCTGCTCGCCGCCGGGCTCGACCCGGAGCACATCGCCTGCCCGTATCTCGCCGCGCCACAGCGTCCCGGTCGCCACCGTGCCGATCCCCTTGAGAGAGAAGACCCGGTCGAGTGGCAAGCGCGCCGGACCCTCGGCGCGTCGCGCGCCCACCGCGGCGGCGGCCTCCTCCAGCGCCTCCAGCAGCTCGGGCATGCCGCGCCCATCCTTCGAGCTGACGGTCACGATCGGCGTCACCTCATACCGCGTCCCTGCGAGCAGGCCCTCGACGTCGGCGCGAGCCAGTCCGAGCAGCTCCTCGTCGACCAGATCGGCCTTGGTGAGCGCCACCACACCGCTCTCGACGCCGAGCAGCTCGATGATGGCCAGGTGCTCCACCGTCTGCGGCATGACGCCGTCGTCGGCGGCCACGACCAGCAGGAACAGATCGACGCCGGTGGCGCCGGCGACCATGGTGCGCACGAAGCGCTCGTGACCGGGGACGTCGACGACGCTCAGGCGGCGACCGCCCGGCAGCGCCAGCTCCGCGTACCCGAGCTCTATCGAGATGCCGCGCTCACGCTCCTCGCGCAAGCGATCGGTGTTGGTGCCGGTGAGCAGGGTGATGAGGGCGGTCTTGCCGTGGTCGATGTGACCCGCCGTGCCGACTACGAGTGGCGTGTCGGTCCGCTCCTCCTTGCGGGCGTCGGGTGCCTGGGGATCCTCGGCGCGGCCGGCGCTCATGTCAGAGCGCGCAGCAGTGCAGCTGCCAGGTCGTCGACCTCTTCGTCGCGCACGGCGCGCAGATCGAGCAGCAGCCGCCCCCCTTGGACGCGGGCCAGGACCGCCGGTTCGCCGAGCCGCAGCGCGTCGGCGAGCCGCTGGGCGTCGCCGTCCGGCGGCCGTACCGCCAGCGCGGCGCTGGGGACGTCCGTCACCGGCAGCGAGCCGGCCCCGGCGCGGGCCACCGACGGCACCACCTCGAGGTCGTCGGCGGACGGCCACTGCGCATCGATGCCGGTATCCACATCGCCGCCGGCGCCGGCGGCGGCGACTTGCCCGCCGCGGGACCCGGTCGCGACGAGACCGCGCGCGGCTGCGCGGACCGCCTCGCCGAGCCGGACGGCCCGATCGGCGACCTCGTCCTGCGTGGCCGCAAGCATGGCCAGCGTCGGCACCCGCCGCATCGCCTGCTCCGGGTCGAGGTAGAGGCGCAGGGTGGCGTCGAGCGCCGCGATGCCGAGCTTGTCGATGCGCACGGCGCGGGCCAGCGGATGGCGGCGCATCGCTTCTATGGTCGCGGCCCGGCCGACGGCGATGCCGGCCTGCGGGCCGCCCAGCAGCTTGTCGCCGCTGAAGGTGACCACATCAGCGCCGGCCGCGACGCTGTCCCGCAGCGACGGCTCCTCGGCCAGCAGGGCCAGTCCGGCAGACCCGCCGGGATCGCCGATCAGCGCCCCGCTCCCGAGGTCGTCGATCAGCATGGCATCGTGGTCGTGCGCCAGGCCGGCAAGCTCACTCAGCGACGGCTCGCCGGCGAACCCGACGATGCGGTAGTTGCTCGTGTGCACCCGCAGCACGGCCCGCGTGCGTTCCGTCCGGGCCGCCTCGAAGTCCCGCAGATACGTACGGTTGGTGGTCCCTACCTCGACGAGGTCGGCGCCGCTCTCGCGCAGGATGTCGGGGATGCGGAAGCCGTCGCCGATCTCGACGAGCTGCCCGCGGCTCACCAGCACCTCGCCGCCGCGCGAGGTGGCCGCCAGCGCCAGCAGGATGGCGGCCGCGTTGTTGTTCACGACCAGGGCGTCCTCGGCACCGGCCAGCGTGCAGAGGATGTCGTGCACGTGCACCTGCCGTGACCCGCGGGCGCCGCTCGGCAGGTCGAACTCGATGTCCGAGTAGAAGGCGGCCGCGGCGGCCACCGCCCGCACCGCCTCGTCGGCCAGCACCGAGCGGCCGAGGTTGGTGTGGCCGACCACCCCCAGCGCGTTGATCACGCGCCGCAGCGACGGCCGCGCACTCTCCTCCACGAGCGCCGCCACCCAGGGCGCCATCCGCTCGGCGGTCACGTCGTGGGAGCGGACCTCGCGTCCGCCGGCGAGGATCTCGCGTCGCAGGCGGTCGAGGACGGTCCGCGTCGCCTCCACCACCAGAGCGTGCGGGAACCGCGTGAGCAGCTGCCGGACCTCGGGCGTGTGGAGCACCTCATCGACCGGCGCCAGATCGCGCGGGACGGCGGCCGTCGGCTCTGCATCGCCGCCGCGCTCGTTGCCGTTCCTGTCACGTCCCGCGTTCACGGAGCATTCATCCCCGGCAGCGCGCTATCCGTCACCTGCGTTGTCGCCGGAGACATCACGTGACTCGCTCCAACGGCAGACAGGACGTTCCTCGCCCGATCGGTCCGACTCCCGGACGCCCGCCGGCCGCCGGAGTCACTTCGGCAGCGTCCCGTCGAGCAGCCACGCAGCGATACCGGCCACGACCAGCGCCGCCATGACGATCGCCCACAGTCGATACGTGCGCCCCGTCCAGCCACCGAGACTGCGAGCGGCCGCGTAGGCCAGGATCCCGTACAGCGCCCCGCCCCCGAGGTTGACCAGGACAAGAGTGAGGACGTGCAGGATGCGGGAGCCGGCGGAGCCCTGCCAGGCGACCGACAGAAGCGTCTCGCTCCAGCCGAGTGCCTCCTGCCCGGCGATGAACGACTCCGCCGCCAGCGAGAAGGCCACGAAACCCACGAGCACGGCGGCCGCGACGGCCACGATGGCGGCGATCACCCTGAGCACCCAGACCGCGGTGGCGCCGTCGCCGGCATGGGGCCGCTCCCACGACCACTGCCGGGTGTCTTCGTCGAGCGACGATGCGCCGGGTCCACCCGGCACGACGAACGGGCGTACGCCGACGACGCGGGAAGAGCCGCCGCCGATGCGGAACGCGACGAGCACGGCGGCCGCGTACCCCAGGAGCAGCGCCGCCGCGACGACCGGCAGACTGGCGGACACCAGGACCGCGACCGCCACGGCGGCGACCATGCCGGCCCCCAGGATCGCCAGGATGACGACCGGGAGCGGCCCGCGCAGGGACCGGCGCAGGAGCGCGCCGCACGCCAGGGTCAGCGCCAGCGCCACCGCCAGCGCCGCCACACCGAGCAGGATGAGCAGCGGCCGCGAGAGGTCGGGCTGCCCGGCCGCGAAGGCCAGGCCGACCATGTAGACGGCGGCGCCGGCGGCCAGGGCGGCGCCCCATATGATCGGCACGGAGAACAGGATGCGCAGCGGCCAGGCCGATGCAGTCGGCCGCTCGACGGCCGACGGCCCGGCCGCGGTCCCGCGCGGCGCCACTCGTACAGGTGCGGCGGGCATCCCGGCACGGCCCTGTGACAAACGGACCCCCGGTGCACCCGGTCCGCCGGCCCGGTCCGCCGGCAAGAGGGCGCCTGATGAGGTAGCTGCGGCGCCGGAGTCGTCGACCGGCGCCCAGACGCCGTTGCCCATGTAGATGCGCCGCTCGGCACGGCGCGGCGGCGGGGTGGCAGCCGCCGCCTGCGGATCGCGCCCGGCAGGCCCGGCGGCGCCGGGACCGCCGGCGCCAGACTCCGTGTGGACACCGGCGCCCGGCCGTTCCGTGTCCAGAGCAGCGGTGGGAGGCGCAACGTCGGAGGCGACGTCCAGAGGCTCCGTGTCCGCACCGACGACCAGCGGCTGCGTGTCGAGACCAACATCAAGCGCCTCTGTGTCGCCGCCGACCGCTCCATCGAGATCATCGCTCTCTGCATTCACCGGACGGTCGGTGTGGTCGGGCTCTGAGGGCGTCGCTCCCGGCGGCGTCACCGTATCGTCGTCAGTCGGCGTCACTGCGGCCCGTCTGTCACGAGCCGGCGTGCCTGTCGAGCAGGATGCGGCCCTCGGGGTCGCGGACGGCTTCGCCGATCGGCCAGCCCTCTTCACCCTCTTCGTCGAGCGCCCGCAGCAGCAGGTCGAGCCGCTCCTGCGGCACCGCCATCAGCAGTCCGCCGGACGTCTGCGGGTCGAACAGCGCCAGCACCGGCGACTCGTCGAGCAGCCCGCCGTCCCCGTCAGGTCCCGCTCCGCGGACGTCCGCCGCGGCCCCGTCGCCTGCGGTCGCGCTGGTGCTCGCGTCCGCGAGCGCCGCATCGATCACCCGGCCGGCGAGGAACGTGCGGTTGTTCCGCAGGCCGCCGGCGAACACGCCGTCGGCGGCGAAGCCCAGGACGCGTTCGTGCAGCGGCACAGCGGCGACCGCGATGCGGGCGCCGAGCGGCTCCTCACGCTCCATGGCGCCCGAGCCGCTGGCGTCGAGCATCTCGCTCAGGTGGCCGAGCAGCCCGAACCCGCTGACGTCGGTGCACGCGTGCACCTGGGCGCGCTGCATAGCGCGGGCGGCGGCGGCGTTGAGATGCGCCGCGGCGCGGATCGCCGGCATCATGTCGTCCTCATCGATGAGGCCCTTCTTGAGCGCGCTGGCGAGGATGCCGATGCCCAGCGGCTTGGTCAGCACGAAGACATCGCCCGGCAGGGCGCCGCCGTTGTAGACGATCTCCTCGGGGCGAGCGATGCCGGTGACGGCCAGCCCGTACTTGGGCTCTTTGTCCTCGATGGTGTGACCGCCGGCCAGCTCGGCGCCGGCTTCTGTGACCTTCTCGGCGCCGCCGCGCAGCACCGCCGCCAGGTGCTCCGCCGCGATCTCGGCCGGCCAGCCGACCAGGTTCATGGCCGTCAGCGGCCGGGCGCCCATGGCGTAGACGTCGGCCAGCGCGTTGGCGGCGGCGATCTGGCCGAACCAGTAGGGATCGTCGACGATGGGCGTGAAGAAGTCGACCGTCTGCACCAGGCAGAGGTCGTCGCGAAGCTGCGTCACGGCGGCGTCGTCGCGCGTCTCGAGGAGACGGGCGAAGGCCTCGGTGTCGCGTGGCAGCGTATCGAGCAGAGCCTGCAGGTCGCACGGACCCATCTTGGCCGCTCAGCCGCTCTTGGCGGCGTACTGCGTGAGCCGTATGCGCTCGTTCTTCGTCATGCCCTCATCGTGCCTGTGGGATCCGCCGGTCGATACCCGTGCGTGAGCGACACGACGCCGTCGTCGGCCCGCCGCCGGGGCGGATCACGACCGGTGCGCGTCGAAGACGGCGCTATCGAGTATCGTATACGGATACCGCCCGCTCCCGCAGCGGGCGCCGCCCACCATGAAGAGGATCACCCTTACAGTCGCTCTCGCCCTCCTGATGGCCGCCGTCATCACGGTCGTCGCCGTGCTCACCGGCGTCGCCGACGACCGCACCATCACGCCGTTCCCGACCGCCTCCGCCACCGGCCCGCCACCGACCGCCGATGACACGATCCTCCAGCGCCTGAACCTGTGGCCGGCCTACGGCTACGGTCCGGCGCGGACCTTCGCCAACCCCACCAGCACGCTCCACCCCCCGTACAAGGTGAAGTGGAAGCTCGATGTCGGCGATCTGCTGGAGTTCCCGCCCACCACCTGGGGCGACCGGCTCTACTTCAACGCCGGCCACGGCTACGTCTACTGCTGCCGGGCGGCCACCGGCAAGGTCCTCTGGCGCTACAACACCGGCGGCAAGCTGGCGACCACCCCGGCCATCTCCGGCGACAGCGTCTACATCGCTTCGATGCGCGGCCTGGTCTACGCCCTCGATCGCTTCACCGGCAAGGTCAGATGGACCTTCGAGACGCAGAGTCCGACCGAGTCCTCACCACTGATCTGGAAGGACCGGGTGATCTTCGGCAGCTGGGAGGGCACCGTCTACGCCCTCGACAAAGGCACCGGTGAGGTCATCTGGGAGTTCCAGACCGGCGACCGCGTCCACTCGAGCCCGGCCCTCTACAAAGGACGCATCATCTTCGGCTCCTACGACGGCTCGGTCTACGCGGTCGACTACGACGGCAACCAGCTGTGGCGCTACCGCGCCCGCCACATGTTCTTCTTGCGCGACCGCTTCTACACCACACCGGCGGTCGCCTACGACACCGTCTACATCGGCAGCCTGGTCGGCACCATGTACGCGCTCGACGTCAACACCGGCAACGAGCGCTGGTCGCGGACCATCGGCGGACGCATCTACTCGTCGGCCGCCGTGTGGAACAACCGCGTGTTCTTCGGCTCCTACGATCGCACGTTCTACGCCCTCGACGCTGCCAAGGGTCGCGTGCTCTGGACCTTCAGCGACGGCGAGCCCGTCTCCGGCGCCCCCTCGGTGATCGGCGGCCTGGTCTACTTCTCCACCTTCGCCGGACGCACGTACGCGGCCGACGGCGAGGTCGGCCGCATCGAGTGGGAGTACGACGACGGCCGCTACTCGCCGGCCGTCACCTGGGGCGAGTCGCTCATCCTCATGGGCAGCCGCACCATCTACGCCCTGACCATGGCCAAGTGAGGGTGCACGAGATGGACAGGCGCGGCGACGGACACCACACCGCGGGAGGCCGGGGGTGAGCGTGCGTCATCTCTCGAAGCGCTGGTGGACCGCCATCGTGGCGGCCGCTGTCGTCGTGGCCGCCGGGAGCGCCACACTGCTGATCGCCCGGCCCTGGTCTGACGGCCCGGTCACACCGTTTCCCGACGCCTCCACGATGGCCGGCGACCCAGGCGCCTCGGCCTCGCCCTCACCGTCGGCCTCACCATCCCCCGGCGACGATGCGTCGCCCGGCGGCAGTCCGTCGCCAGGCTCGGAAGAGGCCGACCGGGACCAGGGGTCGTGGCCGATGTACGGGTACGACCCGGCCCGCACCCGCTTCAAGCCCGACGTGTCGCTGCGGCCCCCGTTCCGCGTCAAGTGGAAGTTCGCCGCCAAGTCGCTGCTCGAGTTCCCACCCAGCATCGACGGCGACCGCCTGTTCTTCACCACCCTCGGCGGCACCATCTACTGCCTCGACGCGGCCAGCGGCGACCTCGTGTGGAAGCGCAAATACGGCGGCAAGTACGCCTCCAGCCCCACGGTGCACGAAGGCGTCGTCTACCTCACATCGCTCAAGGGCTGGCTCTTCGCCCTCGATCGTGAGACCGGCGAGGGCATCTGGCGCTACAAGTTCGACAGTCCCTGTGAGTCGTCGCCGCTCATTTGGGGTCGCTGGGTCATCGCCGGCTGCTGGGACGGCTCCGTCTACGCCCTCGACCGCTTCAAGGAGCGGCTGCAGTGGCGCTTCCGCACCGGCGACAAGGTCACCGGCAGCCCGGCACTGCTCGACGACCGGCTGGTGATCGGCAGCTACGACGGCTCCGTCTACTGCCTCAACTACCGCGGCAAGCTGCTCTGGCAGCATCGCGCCAGCCGCTACGTGGTCGGCTCGGACAGGTTCTACGCCACCGCCGCGCTGGCCTATCGGACCGCCTACATCGGCAGCATCGGCGGCACGTTCTTCGCCCTCGACCTGCGCACCGGCAACACACGCTGGAACCAGGGCACCGGCGCCTACATCTACTCGTCGGCGGCCGTCTGGCAGGACCGGGTCTTCGTCGGCTCGTACACCTCTCAGCTCTACTGCTTCGACGCCCGCAACGGCCGCATCCGCTGGCGCTTTCCGACCGGCAAGCCGGTCTCCGGCGCGCCGGCGGTGATCGACGGCGTGGTCTACGTCTCCAGCTTCGCCAAGCGCACCTGGGCCCTCGATGCCCGCACCGGCAAGGAGTTGTGGCGCTTCGGCGACGGCCGCTACACGCCGGTCGCCGCCGGCCGCAGCATCCTCTACCTCACCGGCTCGCAGACGCTGTACGCGCTGGTCGAGAAGCGCTGACGCGCCTGCCCTGAGCGACGCTCCCGGCCCGCATGAGCGGTCGCTCCGGATACTGGGGGCGGGCTCTCTTGACAGTCAGACCGTCAGAAGACAAGGGTCTTTTCGACTTGTGACTGCCATAAATCAAGGTAACGCGAGCAAGAGGAGACCCCGGCACGGCGTGCGCCGGCCGGTTTAGAGCCCCAGCAGTGCCGGCAGTTCGTCGAGTGACTCGATGGCCGGAGCGTGGACCGGCTCGCCCCGCTCGGCCAGCTTGCGCTGACGGCCTCTGCGGTCCAGCAGGACCGCCAGGGCGAAGCCGGCCGCCAGCGCGCCGCGCATGTCGTCGTATTCGTTGTCGCCGACCATGGCCGCCGCCTCGGGACCGCAGCCGAGGCGGTCGAGGCACGCCAGAAAGATCTGCGGCTCCGGCTTCATCACGCCGACGTCCACCGACGCGATCGCGACATCCACGTAGGGCCCCAGGCCGAAGTGCGTCGTCACGGCCTGCAAGTCGCGGTTCGTGTTGGAGACCAGGCCTATCTTCATGGAGGCGGAACGCAGGCGTTTCAGGCAGGGCTGCACGTCCTCGAAGACGGTGAAGTTGGCCAGGTCCCACCACTGGTCGGCCTGGTAGCGTGCGCACGCCTCACAGGCCTCCGGCGTCGAGCGGCACGCCTCCTCACCCGCCAGGGCACTCACGACCGCCCGCGTCACGGCCGGGATGAGGCTCATGTCGTGCTCGTGGCCGTTGGCGGCACGACGCCGCTCGACCGCCTCCCAGGCCGCCCGCTGCGCCAGCGGCCAGCGTTCCGGGTCCAGCGTGAGCCCAAAGCGGCGGCCGTTGCGCACGTAGCCCTCCACATCGAAGACCGGGCCGGGCCGGATCAGCGTGTAGTCGACGTCGAAGAGGACGGCCCGGATGCCCGGCGGCGACGGCACATGGTCACGCCGCCCGGTCCGCGCCGTCACGACCCGCGGCCCCGCGCCTGGGACCCGGCGACTCGGGCCAACGCCTCGCCGGCCCGGTACGACGAACGGACGAACGGTCCGGCGACGACGACGAGTCCGACCGACTCGCCGAACGACGTCCACTCCGCGAACTCCTCCGGCGTCACGTACCGTGCCACCGGCAGACATCCCGGCGCCGGCCGCAGGTACTGTCCGAGGGTGACGACTTCGACGCCGGCCCCATGCGCGTCCCGCAGCACCGCCTCGACCTCAGCGCGTGTCTCGCCCAGTCCGAGCATGAGCCCGGTCTTGACGACCGGACGCCACGCGCCGCCGGAGGCGGCGCCACGCGATGACTGCGCGGCGCGGCGTGCCGGATGGGCGTGTGGTGCGGACGACGACGGCGCGGCCCGGCGTGCCGGATCGGCGGTCGCAGCGCCCGGCCACTGAGCCGCCCGGCTCAGTACCTCCAGCGAACGGTCGTAGTCTGCCGCCGGCCGGACGTGGGAGTACAGGCGCGGCACGGTCTCGAGGTTGTGGTTGAAGACATCGGGCGCGGCGACCAGCACGGCGCGCAGCGCCGCCTCGTCGCCGCCGAAGTCGGGCGTGAGGACTTCGATGGTGGCGTCCGGCAGCGCCGCCCGCACCTCGCCGATCACAGCGGCGAACTGGGCGGCGCCGCCGTCCGCGAGGTCGTCTCGCGTGACGCTGGTGACCACCACGTGTCGGAGCTCGAGCCGCGTCGCCGCCGCCGCGACACGGCGCGGCTCGTCGGCATCGGGCTCGCCGTCCGGCGCGCCGTGACGCACCGAGCAGAAGCGGCAGTCGCGCGTGCACCGGTCGCCGAGGATCAGGAACGTCGCCGTGCCGGCGGCGAAGCACTCGCCTTTGTTCGGGCAGCGCGCCTCGCTGCAGACGGTGTGCAGATCGAGGTCGTCGAGCACCCGCGCCGTGGCGCGGAAGGCGCGCGCCGGCGGCACGCTCACCTTGAGCCAGTCGGGCTTCCGGCCGGCGCCGGCCGCTGCGCTCGTGCCGCCGGCGGTCTCCTCGACAGCTGCGCTCGTTCCGACAGCGCTCGCCGCACCCGCTGCCCCGGTGACTTCGGTCGCACCCCCGGCGGTAGGCTGGATCGCTGCCCCGGCGGCCGCTTCGGTGGAGCCGATCGTCCCGCCGCCGGCCGGGGCAGTCGATCCGCGTACCTCTGCCGCCGGATTCGTCACAGACTGTGCATCCCGCGACCGGCGGCGGAGAGCGCCGCCTCGCCGACAGCCTCGGAGAGCGTCGGGTGCGCGTGGATCGTGCGCCACACCGCGTCCAGCGTGAGACCGGCCGAGGCCGCCAGGGCGATCTCGTGGATCAGCTCCGTGACCCGCGGACCCATCATGGAGGCGCCCAGCACCACGCCCGAACCAGCGTCGGTGACGATGCGGATGAAGCCGTCGTTCTCCTCTTCCACGACAGCCTTGGAGTTGCCGTTGAAGCGCACGTGGGCAACCTCGATCTCCACGCCCCGGGCCGCGGCCCTGTCTTCGGTCAGCCCGCAGGTGGCCACCTCGGGGTGGGTGAAGACGCAGTTGGGAACGACCCTGCGGTCGACCTCGAGCCGCGAGCCGGTGACGGCGTTCTCGGCCGCGATGGCGCCTTGATGGTAGGCCCAGTGCGCCAACATCGGCACGCCGGCCGCGTCGCCGGCGGCGAAGATGCCGTCGACCGTGGTCCGCGCTGTCTCGTCGACCTCGATGAACCCGTGCTCGTCGATGCCGACGCCCACGTTTTCGAGGCCGGCGCCGGCGCTGACCGGACGCCGGCCGACGCTCTGCAGCACCAGGTCTGCTTCGACGGTGGCGCCGCCGGCCAGGCGCAACGTCACGCCCGTCTGGTCGGCGTCCACGGCCTCGACCTTCGTCTTGACGTGAGCGGCGATGCCGCGCTTCTTGAACGCCCGCTGCAACGATTGGCCCACACGCTTGTCCTCGCCCGGCAGCAGCTGATCGAGCAGCTCGACCACCGTCACCTGCGAGCCGAGCTCGGCGAAGACGGCGGCGAACTCGCAGCCGATGACGCCGCCGCCGATGATCGCCAGCCGCTGCGGCAGCTCCTCGATGCGCAGCAGCTCGTCGCTGGTGACGATGCGCGGGTCGTCGGGCAGAAACGGCAGCCGCACCGGCTCCGACCCGGTGGCGACGATGACGGCGTCGCCTTCCACATGATGCTCGGCGCCGTACTCGACGACGCGCGGCGTCACCAGGCGGCCGCGTGACGGCGCGACCTCCACCTTGCGCGCCTTGAGCAGCTGCTCGACGCCGCCGCGGAGCTGCTCGCTCGAGGCTCGCGCGTGCGCCATGACGGCCGCGAAGTCGATGCCGGCCTCGGGCACCACGACGCCGAAGCCGGCGCTCTCACGCGCCTGCCGCAGTCGCTCGGCGCTGGCCACCATCGACTTGGTCGGGATACAGCCGCGGTTGAGGCAGGTGCCTCCGATCTCGCGACCTTCGACCACGGTCACGGCGGCCCCGAGCTGGGCCGCCCGCAGCGCCGCCACGTAGCCGGCCGGTCCTCCACCGAGCACGATCACCTTGGCCATCGCCGTCACCTCACCGTCCTGTCGCCGTCTCGTGCAGCCGCTCGCGCAGCGCCTCGCTGAAGGATACCCACACCGCCTCGCCCGACACACGGCGCGCCGACTCCAGACCCTCGCCGCGCCACGGCTCGCCGACCAGGCCCTCGAGCGCCACGATGAGCTCCTGCGGAGGGCGGCGCATCAGGACGCTGCCGTGCACCAGTGCCGCACCGGCTCGCCGTACCTGCGCCACGGCCACGACTTTGCCGTAGTCGGTGTGCAGGTCGTGACGCAGGCTGGTCGAGAAGCACAGCGCCGAGCGGCGGTACGGCTCCTCGCGGTCGGCGGCCACGCCGACGCCGGCGACCGCCAGGGCGTCGGCCATGGCCGCCGACACCAGCCGGTACGGCTCGTCGACCCCCGAGTCCCGCCGGCGGGCACCCTCGGCGCCCGACCACCCGGCCGGGAACGCCACCGCGAACGACCACTCGAAGCCGGCGCCGTGCAGCACCGCGCGGCCGCCGGAGGGTCGCCGCACCACGTCGAACGGCAGTCCCGCCGGCGGCGCCACGTCGTGCTCACGCGGCGGGACGTCGCCCGACCGCAGCGGGCCGCCGTCCTCGCGCGGCGGGGCCGCGACCGCCGCCGGCAGCCGCTGGAACTTGCCGAGCGAGACCGCCGGCGGCGACCACAGGTAGCGCCGCAGGGTGACCCAGCGCGCCTCCGCCAGCAGGCCTTCATCGATGGCCATCTGCACGACTCCCGGGGCGGTCAGCTCCGGCAGCCGGCGGACGCTCGGCGGATCCTCGAGACCCGGGTACGTGCGCTCCGTCACCGTCACCGTGCCGGGCACACCCCCATCGTCAGCCGGACCCTTCGGGCTCCACGCGGGCACGCAGCACCGGCTTGCGGACGGCGCGGACCTCGTCGAGTCGCCGCACCGGTGTGCTGTGCGGCGCCTCCAGCAGCAGCTCCGGCTGCGTCCGCGCCTCTTCGACCACCGTGCGCATGATCTCGATGATGCGGTCGAGCGACTCCCTGCTCTCGGTCTCGGTGGGCTCCACCATCAGCGCCTCGGGCACGATCAGCGGGAAGTAGATCGTGGGCGGATGGACACCGTAGTCGAGCAGCCGCTTGGCCACATCGAGCGTCTTGACGCCGTGTTCCCGCAGCGGCTCGCCGCTGACCACGAACTCGTGCATGCAGCGGCGGTCGTAGGGGACGTCGAAGAACTCGCGCATGCCCTCGAGGAGGTAGTTGGCGTTGAGTACGGCCATGTCGCTGACGCGCTTGAGACCCTCGGCGCCGAGCCCGCGGATGTACGCGTAGGCCCGTACCAGCACGCCGAAGTTGCCGTAAAACGTCCGCATGCGACCGATCGACTGCGGCCGGTCCCAGTCGAAGCGCAGGCGGCCGGCCTCGGCAGGATCACCGGCGCCCGAGTCGGCCGGTACAGCTCCCGAGTCACCCAGCCCCGCTTCCGCGTCGCCGGCTTCCCCGACGATCACCGGGATCGGCAGGAACGGCTCCAGGATGTCGCGCACCGCCACCGGACCGGCGCCCGGTCCGCCGCCGCCGTGCGGCGTGCTGAACGTCTTGTGTGCATTGAAGTGCACGATGTCGAAGCCCATGTCGCCGGGCCGCGAGCGGCCCAGCACGGCGTTGGCGTTGGCGCCGTCGTAGTACAGCAGCCCGCCGGCTTCGTGCACCAGCCGGGCGATCTCGACGATGTTGGGGTCGAACAGACCCAGCGTGTTGGGGTTGGTGAGCATGAGCCCGGCGATGTCGTCGTCGACCATGGCGCGCAACGCACCGATGTCGACGCCGCCGCGCTCGTCGCTCTGGATGGCCAGCACCTTGTAGCCGGCCAGCACCACGCTGGCCGGATTGGTGCCGTGAGCGCTGTCGGGGATGATGACGGTGCCCGGCGAGCGGCCCTGCGCGTCGTGGTAGGCCCGCATGAGCAGCAGCCCGGTGAGCTCGCCGTGCGCCCCGGCGGCCGGCTGCAGCGTCGCCGCACGTAGGCCGGCGATCTCCGCCAGCCAGTTCTCCAGCCGCTTCATGAGCAGCAGCGCACCCTGCACATGCTCCTCGGACTGATAGGGATGCAGGCCGCGGAAGCCCTCCAGGGAACAGGCGCGCTCGTTGATCCTGGGGTTGTACTTCATCGTGCACGACCCGAGCGGGTAGGGCCCGGTGTCGACACCGTAGTTGAGCGTCGAGAGGTGCGTATAGTGACGGACGAGGTCGATCTCGGCGACCTCCGGCAGACGCGCCGGCTCGCGGCGCTGCCGATCTGACGGGATGAGGTCGTCGATGTCTCGGGCGGGCACGTCGCAGGCAGGCGCGGCCGACGCCCGGCGGCCCGGCCGTGAGAGATCGAAGATGGTCTGCCGCTCGCTCATGCCGCACCTCCGCCGGCGTCGAGATGTCTGGCCAGTGCAGCGACGAAAGCGTCCATCTGGGCCTTCGTGCGACGCTCGGTGACGGCGATCAGCAGCACGTCGTCGAGCCCCTCGTAGAAGCGCCCCGCATCGAGGCCGGCCAGGAAGCCCTGCGGCTCCAGGGCGCGGACCACCTCGGCCGCCGGCAGCGGTAGACGGATGGCAAACTCGCGGAAGACGGCGCCCACGGTGTACGGCTCCACCCCGGGCAGCGCCAGCAGCCGCTCGCGCAGATAGTCGGCCTTGCGGGCGCAGAGCAGCGCCAGGTCGGGCAGACCCTGCTTGCCGAGCCAGCCGAGATAGACGAGCGCGGCCAGCGCGTTGAGGGCCTGGTTGGAGCAGATGTTGGAGGTCGCCTTCTCGCGCCGGATGTGCTGCTCGCGGGTCTGGAAGGTCAGCACGTAGCCGCACTGCCCCTCGGCATCGACGGTCTCGCCGACAAGCCTGCCCGGCATCATCCGCACCAGATCGCCGCGGACCGCCATGAAGCCCAGGTGCGGTCCGCCGAAGCTCATCGGCTGGCCGAGCGGCTGACCGTCGCCCACGGCCACGTCGGCGCCGTAGGCGGCCGGCGGCTGCAGCACGCCCAGCGACAGAGGGTCGCAGACGGCCACGAACAGGGCGCCGGCGTCGTGCGCCACGGCGGCCGCCTGGTCCATGTGCTCGAGGCCGCCGAAGAAGCTCGGCGTCTGCACGATGACGGCCGCCGTCTGGTCGTCGACGGCGTCCCGCAGGGCGTCGACCGACGTCAGGCCGCCGTCGCAGGGGACCTCGATCACGTTGCCGCCGCAGCCCTGCGGCGCGCAGCCGTAGCTCTCGGTGTGCAGCACCTGCCGGTACTCGGGGTGCACGCCGGTCGAGACGACGATGCCGGTGCGCCTGGTCTTGGCGCTCGCCAGGAACGCCGACTCGGCGACCGCCGTGCCGCCATCGTAGAGCGAGGCATTGGAGACGTCGAGGCCGGTGAGCTCGCAGATGGCGGTCTGGTACTCGAAGATCGACTGCAGGACGCCCTGGCTGCGCTCCGGCTGGTAGGGCGTGTAGGCCGTCATGAACTCGGAACGGGAGACCAGCGCGTCGATGACGGCCGGGACGTAGTGGTCGTAGACGCCGGCGCCGAGGAAGGAGACGAGCTCGCTCCCCGGCACGTTGCAGGCGGCCAGCGACGTCATCTCAGCGGCCAGCTCCGCCTCGGAGAGACCGGCCGGCAGATCGAGCGGCCGGTCGAGGCGCACCTGCTCCGGGACGTCGGCGAACAGCTCGTCGAGGGACGCCGCGCCGACAGAGGACAACATGGCGCGGACGTCCTCCTGGGAATGGGGCACGTAGTCCGTGGCTCCTCCTCTCAGTCGCTCATACGGCGCGCGCTCACGCCTCGGCCAGGAAGGCGGCGTACGCGTCGGCGTCCATGAGCGCCTCGACGTCGGCCGGGTCGCTGAGGCGCACGCGGATGAGCCATCCGTCGCCGTACGGGTCGGAATTGATCAGCTCGGGCTCGTCGGCCAGCTTCTCGTTGACGGCCACGATCTCGCCGCCGACCGGCGCGTAGACGTCGCTGACGGCCTTGACCGACTCCAGCTCACCGTAGGTGTCGCCACCGGTCACCGAGCCCTCCTCGGGCAGGTCCACGTAGACGATCTCACCGAGCGCGTCCTGCGCGTACCAGGTGATCCCGAAGGTCGCCTCGTCCCCGTCGACCCGTACCCAGTCGTGCTCCTTGTAGTACTTCAGATCCGCCGGATAGCTTTCGTCCGCCATCTCTCCTCCTCACGTCTCTTCGGTCTTCATCCATCCGCGGCCGACGCGGCCACTCAGGTCGGTCGGCGATCACGACCGCCTCCGAGTCGCCGGCCGCCACGAAAAAGGGACAGGGCGATGACTGCTCATCACCCTGTCCCGCCTCCGAGGTGCCACAAAGCACCGAGCTTTCAGGGACCCGTCCGGTCGCGCTCCGTTTGCCTGAGAGTTTCGGCGGCTGCCGCCGCCTTGCCCCTTCGGCGCCCGCCGGCCGCTGGGCCGACAGGGCTCTCGCGTGACCCTCATCCGGGCGTCCGTCGATCACACCGACAAGAGCCTTATAGCACCGCGCCTGCCGGCCGGTCAACGTGCGGCCGTGCGGCCGGCGTCATCCCCACCGCCGGCGGCCTCACCGTCGCTCCGGGCGTCGGCCGCGCCGCCGGCCGGCACGCCGCCCGGGGCGTCGAGCCCGGAGCCGCTCCCGGCGGCGGCCGCCGAGCCGACCCCGGCATCGCCGTGAGCCTCATCCTCGCCGGCCCGTCCAAGCCCCCCATCCAGCGTGAGCAGCGGTCCGTACAGGTCCGGCCGGCGATCGCGGAAGAACGGCATCTCGCTGCGCTTACGGGCCGCCGCGTCGAGGTCGATGGTCGCCAGTACGATGTCCTCCCTGTTGGCCGAAGCCTCGACCAGCACCTGCCCCTCGGGACCGGCGATGAAGGAGGAGCCGAAGTACGTCTGCATGTGACGGCCGAGGTGCTCGCTGCCGACCCGGTTGGCGGCCACCACCGGCACCATGTTGGCTCCGGCGTGTCCCTGCATGGTCACCTGCCAGTGCGGCTTCCAGTCGACGTCGTCGTGGACCGGCGCGTCGCCGTTGGCGGTGGGGTACAGCAGGACCTCGGCGCCGCGCAGCGCCATGATGCGGGCGCACTCCGGGAACCACTGATCCCAGCAGACGCCGACGCCGATCGTGGCGTACTGCGTCCGCCAGGTGAGGAAGCCGGTGTCGCCGGGGCTGAAGTAGTACTTCTCGTCGTAGCCGGGGTCATTGGGGATGTGGCTCTTGCGGTAGTAGCCGAGCACGCTGCCGTCGGCGTCGACGATGGCGACGGTGTTGTAGTACACGGTGTTGGCCTTCTCGAAGAAGCTCACCGGAAGCACCACGCCGAGCTCGGCGGCAAGGCGGCCCATGCGCGCGACGGTGGGGTGACCTTCGCGCGGCCGGGCAAGCCCGAAGTGCATCGGCTCGCCCGCGTCGTCGACCGGGAAGTACTCCGTCTCGAAGAGCTCCGGCAGACAGACGATCTGCGCGCCGCCGGCCGCCGCCTCGCGGACGAGCCCTTCCGCCTTCTCGACGTTCTCCTCGGGATCGGCAGTACAGGTGAACTGCACCGCCGCCAGGGTCACCTGTCGCATGAGGTCCCTCCGCTCTCAGTCTCTGCCGACGCGCCCGGGGTGCGCCGACGCCAGATGAAGATGCCCGCGGCGCCCAGCAGCACGATCGCCGACGCACCCGCCGCCACCGCGAGCTCCGTGCGCGATGACCGCCCCCCGTCGTCCGCGACCGCCTGCGCCGCCGGGCGCACCTGCAGGTAGCTGGCGATGCTCTCTCCGTTGAAGAACGCTCCCCCTACATCCGCGGGGCTCCGCACCCATCCGCTCCAGCGAGAGACGTTGTACGCCTGCACCTCCTGCGGATAGGCGAGCACGACCACCGGCGCCTGCTCGTAGAGCGTGCGCTGCATCTCCAGCAGCAGCTCGCGCCGTTCGGCAGGATCGGTCTCGGCGCGCTCTGCGTCGTGCAGGCGGTCGTAGTCGGTCGACGTCCAGAAGCAATGATCGGCCGTCCCGAGAGCCGACGAGGTGAAGCCGGCGAGCAGGGCGCTCTCGCCGCCTGGGTCCTCGACACGCTCTATGAGCAGGTCGAAGTCGGGGTCGGGAGACCCGTCGGCCCGCCGCTCGACCCGGGACCGGATCGTCTCCGGGTCGACCTCCTCGACCGTCACCTCCAGGCCGATCTGCTCGAGCCGGCCGGTGATGAGCTTGGCCGCGCGCCGGTCGCTCTTCGACGTCGACGACACCAGCAGGCGCAGCGAGATGGCCTCGCCGTCGTGCTCGCGCAAGCCATCGCCATCGGCATCGACGTAGCCGGCCGTTTCGAGCAGCGCCGCGGCGCGCTCCAGATCGGCGCCGACGGCCTCCTCGGCCGCCGGCTGCCAGCGGTGTCCAAGTCCGTCGGCACGGCTGCCCGGGGGCACGACACCGACCCCCGGCAGCGCCGCGCCCCGGTACACGATGCGAGCGACCGCTTCGGTGTCCACAGCCCAGGCCACGGCGCGCCGGAACCCTGAGTCGCGCAGCACCGGTTGGCCGCCGGACGACCCCGAGCAGTTGAACACGAGCCGGTCCTGAGCGCCGGTCAGTACGTTCACCGTGGTGAGAGCGGCGTTGGAGCGCAACCGATCAGCTTGTCCCGGCCGGATGCCGAAGGCTCCGTCGAGCAGGCCGGCCTCGAGGTCGCGCACCATGGTGGCCACGTCGCGATAGGAGAGCAGCAGCACCTCGGTGATCTCCGGCGACCGGCCCCGGTTGTCGGGGTCGACGGTCAGGCGCACGAAGGCGCCCGGCTGCCACTCCGCCAGACGAAAGGGACCGGAGCCGCTGAGGGCCGTGGCCGGGTCGAGCCCCTCCGTGAGCATCGCGGCGCTGCCGCGCGGGAGGATCGGAAGCTGAGCATCCAGCAGATCGGCTCGTGTCCGCGAGCACTCGATGCGCACCGTGTGGTCGTCGGGCGCCTCGACCCGGCGGACATCGGCCAGAGGCCCGTACGACAGACCGTGATCCGACTCGAGGACCGCCCGATACGTGGCGACCACGTCGTACGCGTCGACCGGCCGCCCGTCTGACCAGGTCGCGTCGTCGCGGATGGCGAAGGTCCACGTGCGGCCATCGGCCGAGACCGACCAGCTCTCCGCCAGGCCGGGCACCGGAGTCAGGTCTTCGCTCGACGAGCCGACCAGGCGCTCGGTCGTCAGCAGCCAGACCTCCCGCGCCACCAGCGAGGGTCCGCCGAGGAGATCGAGGCTGCCGAGACCGTCCACCACCCCGAGGCGCAGCTTGACGCCGGCGCCGGGACGCGGCGAGTCCTCGGCTATGGGAGCGGCAGACGCCGGCGTCCACGCCGGCGCCCACAGCAAGGACCCGAGGACGATCGCGGCAAGGAGGGCCGTGGCGCGCGCCGACCACACGGCGCGCAGGGACCATGTGGCCCGCACGGACCGACTCCGCTGCGATCGCATCGGCCACCTTTCTCCAAGCGCCGGTTCTCGCGTGAGCGCCGTTGCCCGATGGGCACGGCTCGTGCCCGCCCATCCCGTCCGTTCCATGCTAGCCCAGCCCGAGCCGGGCGCAAAGGCCGCCTGCAGGGGCAAACCGCCGGCTAACGCAGCGCCCAACGAAATGCTACCGGTACTTCGTGGCCGGCTCACCACGGACCCATCTGCTCCTCTTCTTTGGACGCCACGATCATGCGCGTCAGAGCGCCCTCACCGGGAGGGCGCGACCAAGGGAGGTACGGGTATGAAAGCACTCGGCGGGAGGTCGGCCGGATCGCACGGCCGGCGTCGCATCGTCGCCCTGGCCGTGGTCGGCGCGCTGGTCGTGGGTGCCGTGGCACTGGCCGCGACTGCCTCGGCGGGCAAGAAGACGCACACGGCGAAGGCCCCCACGGCCAAGAACGTCATCGTCATGATCAGCGACGGCTGCGGCTACAACCACATGCTCGCCACCGACTACTATCAGTACGGCCGCACCGGCAAGCAGGTCTACCAGAAGTTCCCCGTCCGGGTCGGCATGAGCACCTACTCGGTGTTCGGCGGCTACGATCCCCGGCTGGCGTGGAAGTCGTTCGACTACGTCAAGAGCGGCGCCACCGACTCGGCGTCGGCCGCGACCGCCATGTCGACCGGCTACAAGACCTATGACGCCGCCATCGGCGTGGACGTCAACAAGCAGGCGCTCTACAACGTCTCGCAGCGCGCCGAGGCGCTGGGCAAGTCCTCGGGCGTCGTGACCAGCGTGCAGTGGAGCCACGCCACGCCGGCCGGCTATGTGGCGCACAACGAGAGCCGCAACAACTACGCGCAGCTGGCGCAGGAGATGATCGACGATTCCATGACCGACGTGATCATGGGCGCCGGCCATCCGCAGTTCGATAACAACGGCCGGCCGGCCGCCAACTCCTACAAGTACGTCGGCGACCTCGTCACTTGGAACGCCCTCAAGGCCGGTACCGCCGGTGGCGACGCCGACGGCGACGGCATCGCCGACCCGTGGACGCTCATCGAGACCGAGGCCGACTTCGCCGCCCTCACCGTGGGCACCACGCCGAAGCGCGTCTGCGGCACCGCCCAGGTGTACAGCACGCTGCAGCAGTCCCGCGGCGGCGGCGACAAGGCCGATCCGTACGACGTGCCGCTCAACACCGACGTGCCCGACCTGGTCACCATGACCAGGGGTGCTCTCAACGTGCTCGACAACGACACCGACGGCTTTGTCCTCATGGTCGAGGGCGGCGCCGTGGACTGGGCCGGCCACGCCAACCAGTCCGGCCGCCTCATCGAGGAAGAGATCGACTTCAACCGCTCGGTCGAGGCCGTCTGCAGGTGGATCGAGAAGAACAGCAGCTGGGACGAGACCCTGCTCGTGGTGACCGGCGATCATGAGACCGGCTACCTTTGGGGCCCCGGCTCGGATCCCACGTGGCGTCCCATCGTCAACAAGGGCAAGGGCAACGTGCCCGGCATGCAGTGGAACAGCGGCGATCACACCAACTCGCTGATCCCGTTCTATGCCAAGGGCGCCGGCGCCAAGCAGCTGCGCAAGCAGGCCGACGAGCGTGACTTCAGGCGCGGCCGCTACATGGACAACACCGAGCTCGGCAAGGTGGTCTTCGAGCTCCTCAAGTAGTCCGACGGGACTCCGCCGACGGCGCGTCGCGCTCCGGCGCAGACGGCATGGTGAGCGGAGAGACATGACCCTGCGGGGTCGTCCGACAGGCGGGGGCGGGCCCAGGTGAGCCCGCCCCCGCTCCTCATGATCTCTACGCGCGACGAAGGCGCGCGGCCAGCACCCTCGGCCAGCCGCCGAGCCACTTCGGGCGACGCTGCTGCGACTGCACGCACGTGGCGCACCAGTCGTCGTCGGGATGACCGTTCGTCGGTGGGCAGCGCGGCAGCAGACGGGCGCCGTCCATCAGGTGGGCCGGCCAGCGCACGGCCAGCGACCGGTCGATGCCTTCGCGCCAGTGCCGGTGAAAAGCCGGATCGACGGCGATGAACCGCTGCAGCAGGCGCCCCGTCGCCTCGGCGTCCCAGAGCGCCCAGTGGCGATGCCTGATGTCGATGCCGGCCGCCTTGCACAGCGGGTCGAGGGCACGTGAGACGCCCGGCATGTAGTGACCCGCCAGCTCCATGGTGCAGACACCGGCCCGCGGACCGAGCCCCACGTCGAAGCCGGCCGCGAGAAGCTCGTGATGCAGAAAGTAGCTGTCGAAGGCCAGATTGTGCGCTACCAGGACGCGATCGGCACACGAGGCCGCCAGCAGCCCCGCGATCTCGGCGAAGCACGGCGCGTGCGCCACATCACGGTCCGAGATGCGATGGATCTGCGTGGCGGCGACGGGGCGCCCGGGATCGACGAGCGTCGTCCAGCCTCCAGTCGGCGCGCCGAGCGGGTCGAGCATGATCACCCCGACCTCGATGACCCGATCGCCGTCGACCCACGAGAAGCCGGTGGTCTCCAGATCGATCACGGCGAAGCCGCGCAATCCCGGACCGGCTCCCAGGGCACGATGGATGCCATAGCGACGGAAGAGCCTCAGTGCGACCTCCTGGTACCGGGCCCGGCGCAGCCTTCGGGGCCATCGTACGGAGCTCCTGCCGACGTCTCACTGTAGCATGGGACAGGCGGCGCGACCATATACGTTCTTGATAGCGGAGGACGGCGCCGCAACGCGGCCGTGGGCCTCACCAACCGCTGCTCCCGGGGCCGCCCTTGAACGGTCCCACGACGTCGGCGGTGATCCAGCCACCGTAGAAGTCGCCCGGCTGCGCGATCACCTGCTCATCGTCGACAAAGCATGCGTCGACACGCGACGGATAGAAGGCGATGGCGCCCCTGAGTGCCTCAAAGCCGGGCGCAGGATCCGGGTAGGTCCAGCCGGCGTCCTTCGACTCACGCTCGCCTACCCGCAGCGTCACGTACGAGGCACGCCCCTTGAACTCGCAGAACGTGTGCCGGGAGCTCGGCTCGAGGTAGCGCCGCCGGACGTCCTCGGGGGGGATGTAGTAGACCGGCGGATGACTCGTCTCAAGGACCCGCCACGCACGCGTCGAGTCGGCGACCACTTCGCCGTTGAACACCACTCGCACACGGCGCGACGTCTGCTCCACTCGTGGCGGACGCGGGTAGTCCCACACAGACTCCTGCCCGGGGCCGGGCTGCTGACGGCGCTGTCTCATGAGCACCGTGTACCCGCTCCAGCAGGGCGCGACGCGCGACCTGGTTTCACACCTCACGACAGGTGAAATCCTCGGCTTGTGGGGCCCGGGCCGGCGACCGACGAGGAGGAGCGCGATGACAGGTACCGACACCCGACCGGCTGCGCCGACGAGCGACCTTCTGGACGAGGCGCGGCGCCGCTGGGCTCATCAGCGCACGCTGCCCTACGCGGTGCACGGTGACGGTCAGGTGTGCCGCTGTGCCGTCAAGTGGCGCGTGGAGACACTGGCTCGCGGCCTCTCGCGCCCCGAGCTGTGGGAGGAGTAAGCACCGGCCGCCTCACGCGACCGGGCGCTGCATGGCCGCGGCATACCGCTCGGGCGCCGGTCACGACGTCTCGGGCTGCCCGTCCTGCGCCGGAAAGAGCTTCTTCTTGTAGTACCCGTCGGCCGTGTACACCGCCGCCAGCGGATTGTGACCGAGCACGCGGTCCTTGACCGCCAGCACCGTCACCGGGGCGTGCGAGTGGCGCAGGAACAGCGAGTCGTGACCCACACAGAGGCCGAGCATGACGTTGAGCTGCGTGCCGGCCTTCTCGAGCCGCCGGGCCTGACCGATGGGGTTGCACATCGGCTCAAAGGTCCCCGGCTCTATCTTCTCGTCGTCGGCGATGCCCAGCGATTCCTTGGGATGACTGCCGTTCTTGCAGACCACCGAGTCGACGGTGAAGCCGTTGGCGCGCAGGATGCGAGCGAAGACCTCCGCCTCACGGCGCAGACCGATGCAGAAAGCGATGCCGAGACGTTCATAGCCGCAGCGACGGGCGAAGTCCATGATCTCCTGGACGCGCGTCAGCCGGCAGTAGCCGCTCGCCTCCACGAGCGCCGCCTGATGCGCCAGGGTGCGGTCCGGCTCGCCCAGGTAGGCGGCAAGGTCGTCGTCCACGTCCGGCTCGGTGCTCGGACACCCGGCCGGCGCATCGGTCAGGTCCTCCGTGTCGCACGAGAGTTTGCGGCACGACGCACAGGCATACATCACACACATCCTTCCTCGTCCGCCATCATCGGCGCTGGAGCTGACACTCCCGTCACGCCCCGCTCACGACATACGAACAGACGCGGAGCAAAGTCGGTCGGTCGGCCGGTCCCACTGTGACGTCGTCGGAGGAGAGCGTCAATGGTCAGAGCACGAGTCATCGAGACCGACAGCGGGATCCAGGGGGACTTCAACGTCGAGGCGTACGACCGGATGCAGCGGTACCTCCGCGACCGCGGCTGGATCGAGACAAAGCAGATCGTCGAGAGCGGCATCGACGCCGGCCGGGCGCTCGAGGTGGGGCCGGGGCCCGGCTACCTGGGCCTCGAGTGGCTCAAGCTCACGCGCCAGACGCGCCTGGTCGGCCTGGACATCAGCCCCGACATGATCGCCCTCGCCGGCTGCAACGCAGCCGACTACGGCCTGACCGACCGGACCGACTACGTGCTGGGCCGTGGCGAGCAGCTGCCGTTCGCCGACGCCGAGTTCGACGCGGCCTTCACCAACGGCTCGCTGCATGAGTGGAGCGATCCGCGGGCGACCCTCGAAGAGATCTGGCGGGTGCTCAAGCCGGGCGGGCGTCTGTTCGTCTCGGACCTGCGCCGGGACATGCTGCCGCCGATGCGCTGGTTCCTATGGATGGCCACCAGGCCGCGCGAGATACGGCCCGGGCTCGCTACCTCCATCGACGCGGCGTACACGCCCCGGGAGCTGGAACAGATCATCGACCGGTGCTCCCTCTGTGGGCGGGCGACCGTCTCAAAGAACCCACTCGGTATCGCTCTGAAGGCTCGCAAGACCTTCTGATCGACGGCGACACCACGCCTCACACTGGGAAACGCGCGCCGACTGGTTCACACTATGCAAGGAGCGGGTGGCTTGGCGGCACGCCGGGGTCCGGTCGCGCGTCGGCGATCGGTCGCTTTCGCGGAGCCGGCCGCCACGGGCGCGTGCCGGCGTCGTGTGCGACGCGCCACCCTGGGATCAGACGGGCAGGGATGCGGGATCGTGGATACCTCGGGCTACGACGAACTCAAGCAGGCGGTGATCGATGGTGACGGCTCGGCAGCCGAGCTGACCGGACGGCTGCTGGCAGAGGGCCACGCCGCCAGGCAGATCCTCGACGATGCCCTGCTGCCGGGCATGGACCTCGTCAGCTGGCGCATGCGCACCGATGCGTCGTGCTTCCTGCCCGAGGTGCTCCTGTCTGCCCGCACCATGCAGGCCTGCCTCGACGTCCTCAAGCCGCACCTCATCGACCCGGCCGCCGACACCCTGGCGACCGTGGCTCTCGGCACGGTCCAGGGCGATGTGCACGACATCGGCAAGAACATCGTCGCCATCATGCTGCGGGCGGCCGGGTTCAACGTCCTCAACCTCGGCGTCGACATCTCCCCGGCCCAGTTCGTGGCGGTCGTGCAGGAGCACGAGCCGGTCATCCTCGGCCTCAGCGCCCTGCTGAGCAGCACGCTGCGACGCCTCGCCGAGACGATCGAAGCGCTGGAAGACGTCGGCCTGCGAGACCGCGTGAAGGTCGTCTGCGGCGGCGCCCCGGTCACCGGGGCGTTCTGCGACGAGATCGGCGCCGACGCCTACGCGGCCGACGCCGGGATGGGCGTCGAGAAGTGCAAGGAGCTGGCCGGCACCGCCTGGCTCGGGGCGCGCGGCGACGGACCGGGCTCCCGCGGCGACAGCTGAGTCGGGCTCAGGTCGCCGGCACCATCCCGTACCGACGCAGCAGCCTCACGGTGTGCGTCGAGAGGCGCAGCTGCCACTTCCTGCGACCCGGCTCCACAGCGTGCCAGACGTCGTAGAAGTCGCGGTCCCTGAATCGGCAGGCGCTGACGAAGTCGATGTACGGGATGCCGTAGTGTGCGGCGAGTCCGCGACACGAGCCACGGTACTTCCGCACCGCCCTGTTGAAGGCGGTCTTGATGGCGGCCGTGTTGCGCGGCGCCTCGAGCAGGACCGGGTGCAGGCCGCGCTGCTGACACTCCTCGATGAGCAGCCTCAGCTCGGCGAGGTTGTGCTTGTAGTTCTTCAGGAAGACGGGGTACCGGCGCTTGACCCAGTCGCGGACCAGCGCCCGCTTCTTCGCGGCACTCAGGATGCGCCTCACACTGTAGCGATGCTGGTCGTAGCTCGCCGGGATCGGCCGCGGCGACGGCAGGGTCACCGCGGCGCCGCACGGCGGCGCCACGAAGCGGACCACATCGATACCGATGAAGACGACCGTCGGTACCTCGGGAAGATGCCGCACCAGCGCCCGGTCCTGCGTGAATGTCTGGTTGGTGGAGCCGAGGTTGTACGCCGTCACCGTCATCCCGGCGGCGCGGCCGATCGCCTTCGACCAGCTCGCGTCGGTGATGGTCGACTCGCGCGTCGTCGAGGTGCCGAACATGACGACCAGCGGCACCTGCGGCGGTGACGCCTTCAGATCGGCGACCACCTGCCGGGCATGCCGCCAGTCGGCGGTGCCCTTGAGGAGCCGAGGGGTCGCTGCCTTTTCGGCGGCGTCGGCGAGCGCCGGCGCCGCCCCGGCGGAGGTCATGACAACGGCGACGAAGGCGGTGACCATGATCCCGCACAGCACGTCCGTTATCACGTGGGGCCACGGCGTCGCGAGCGCTCGTGGTCTCCCGTGCCTCATGTGCCGCACCCCCTCTGGTCGATCCCGCCGCCCGGCGCCCCCTGGAGGACCAGTGTGGTCGTGGCTCACGGGCGGCGTACCGCTTCATCTCGACGACGATCGGCGCCACCGGGAGCTGTCGCTGCTTCCCGACCACCCGGTCGACAGAGAGCCTCGCGGCACCAGGGGCCGACCGCGACGATCGCACAGCTCGAGGCCGGCAGCCGCCGTCGCGCCGACTGGAGCGAGCCGACTCTAGCAGAAGAGCGATCGGGGCGATCCGGCGACCGTCGATGCCCGCAGGCTGATATCGTCATGGTGTGCCGGTCCACAGCGCGCCGGTCGCGTGACGGCACGGCGCCGCGCGCCGTGTGGGACCGGCCACGCAGAAGACGCAGGGAGAGGAGCGTCGCATGGACCCTGCCGAGTTTCGCCGCCTGGGCCACGAGCTGGTCGACTGGGTCGCCGACTACCGGGCCGGCATCGAAGACCTGCCGGTGATGAGCCGCGCGCAGCCCGGCGAGATCGAGGCGCTCTTGCCGGCCGACCCACCCGTGAAGGGCGAGGGGCTCGCCGACATCGTCGCCGACCTCGACCGCGTCGTGCTGCCGGGCATCACGCACTGGACGCATCCGGGCTGGTTCGCCTACTTCCCGGCCAACACCGACCTCGCGTCCGTCCTCGCCGATCTGGTCTCCTCGGGCCTCGGCGCCCAGGGCATGAACTGGCAGACGAGCCCGGCCGCCACCGAGGTCGAGAACGTCGTGATGGAATGGCTGCGCCGCATGCTGGGGCTCCCCGACACGTTCAGCGGTGTCATCCAGGACACGGCCAGTACCGCCACGCTTTGCGCGCTGCTGTGTGCGCGGGAGTGGACCGCCGGCTACGGGCAGAACCGCGGCGGCCTGCAGGCCGAGCCGCACCCTCTCGTGGTCTATGCGTCGGACCAGGCGCACAGCTCGGTGCGCAAGGCGGCCCTGCTGGCCGGCTTCGGCGCCGAGAACCTGCGCCTCATCGAGACCGACGACGCGCACGCGCTGCGGATCGACCTGCTCGAACAGGCGATCGAGCAGGACATGGCCGACGGACGGCGACCGTGCGCCCTGGTCGCCGCGGTCGGCACCACCGCCACGACCGCATTGGACCCCGTCGAAGCCGCCGCCCGGACGGCACAGCGGCACGGTCTCTGGTTGCACGTCGACGCCGCCCTGGCCGGCACCGCCATGATCTGTCCGGAAGAGCGCTGGATGTGGCAGGGCATCGAGCACGCCGACTCGCTGGTGCTCAACCCGCACAAGTGGCTGGGCGCCGGCTTCGACCTCTCCGCCTACTACGTGCGCGACCCCGAGCACCTGGTGCGGGTCATGAGCACCGACCCGAGCTACCTGCGGACCGCGCAGGACGGCGTGGTCCGCAACCTGCGCGACTGGGGCATCCCCCTGGGCCGCCGCTTCCGCGCCCTCAAGCTCTGGTTCGTCATCCGCGAGTACGGCGTGGAGGGCCTGCAGGAGCGCGTGCGCAGAGACCTGGCCAACGCGCGCTGGCTGCAGGCACAGGTCGACGAGGCGCCGGACTGGCAACGCATGGCGCCGGTGCCACTGCAGACGGTCTGCCTGAGGCACGTGCCGGCCGAGCTGCGCGGCGACGAGACGGCGCTGACGATCCACAACCTCACCATCGCCGACGCCGTGAACGCGGCCGGCCGCAGCTACGTCACGTCGGCCGTGCTCAAGGGCAGGCAGATGATCCGCGTCTCGATCGGCGCGCAGGCCACCGAGCGGCGCCATGTCGAGGGTGTGTGGGCCGAGCTGCGAGCCGCCGCAGGCGAGCCGGCGGTGGTCTCCGGTGAGCCGGCGGCCGCCGGCTCACCGGCCGACGCCTGAATCGCCGACGTCAGTTGGCCTGCCCGGACGCGCCGCCTCCCGGCGCCGTCCGACGCCCGCGCAGCCACTTGCCCAGGGCCATGCCGGCGCGGGCGCCCTCGCCGGCGGCGATGATGATCTGGCGCCCGTAGTCGTCGGTGATGTCGCCCGCCGCAAAGACGCCGGGGTGGCTCGTCATCGCGTCCTTGCCGACCTCGATCTCGCCACGGTCGTTGACGTCCACCAGGCCGCCGGTGAACTCCTCGGCTGGGATCGAGCCCTTCTCCACGAAGACGGCAGCGACCGGCACCAGCTCGTCTTCCTCAGACGCGGCGCCGCCGACCTTGCGGACCACGACGCCGCTCACGTGCTCGTCGCCCTCGACCCGTGTGACCTTCCAGCCCTCGCGGACCTCGATACGGTCCTCGCCGCGGAGCTTCTCCATCAGAGCGTCACCGGCCCGCAACGGCTTCTCGCTCACCAGCACGACCGGTGCGTCGAGGTCGGCCATCTGCAGTGCCGCCTGCAGCGCCGGCTCGCCGCCGCCGGCCACCGCGACCGGCCGGCCGCGGAAGAACGCCCCGTCGCACGTGGAGCAGTACGACACGCCGCGACCGATCAGCTCTTTCTCGCCCGGTACAGAGAGCCGGCTCGGCGCCCGGCCGCTGGCGATGATCACGCCACGACCGACCAGGCACGAGCCCTCGCGCGTGTAGACCTCGAAGCCGCCGTCGGCGGGGACGATGGCGTTGACCAGCTCGCCCTCGATACAGGTGACCGCGAACCGCGAGATGTGTTCGCGGAACAGCTTCACCAGCTCGGCGCCGGGGATCAGCTCGAAGCCGAGGTAGTTCTCGACCTTGCCGGCCCAGACCGCCTGACCGCCGACCTCGCCGGCGACGATGGCGGTGCTCAGGCCCTGCCGGGCGGTGTAGACGGCGGCCGTCAGCCCCGCCGGGCCGCCGCCGATGATCACGACGTCGTACTCGCTCGACGAGCCGGCGCCTTGCTCAGGCACCAGTGTCTCTCCCATGAGCATCCTCCCGACTCGTCATCCTGTGGTATCTCCCGCCGCGATCGTCCGCCGCTCAGAAGAGGTCCTTGATGGCCGACCATGCATCCTTGAGTGCCGCACCGGCCTCGTCGAGCGCCGTGTCCAGCGCCCGTCCGGCTTCTTCCAGGCCGGCGCCGACGCCCTCTCCGGCCTTGCCCAGCGCTTCGTCGACCTTGCCCTGCGCGTCCTGCAGCTTCGCATCGACCTCGCGACCGGCGTCGTCGGCCCGCTGCCGAACGTCCTGCCAGCGGTCGGCGAGCGTCTGTCGGGCGGCATCGATCTCTGCCTGCGTCGCCTCCCTCAGGTCGAGCCGCTGCACCTGGTCGAGCGCCGAGCGATACTCGCCCATGGCCTCGTCCAGCTTCTTGTCGGCCTCGCTCGCCGCGCCACACGCGCCGACCGCCACCACCAGCAGGCCCAGCGTCGCCAGAACGATGACTCTCATGATGCCTGGTCTCACGTCTCTCTCCTCGGTCACCTGGGGTCCCGGCCGACGGTTCTCTGCCCGCTCGACGCGGTGCACCAAACGTGGAGCCCCCGTGACGGCTCTGCCGGCCGTGCCCGACGCGGCTGCGGCTCTTGTGCACCGCCTCGCGATTCGCGAGGATGCCACCGAGCGATGATCACGACAAGGCCGGCGACGTGTCATGCCCGGTCGCCGGCCGGATCCGGCGGTGCGCCGGCGAGGAGCGACACATGCACCTGGACTCCGATCCCGCAGGGCACCCAGCCGGGGTCCCCACAGAGCGGCGTCCCCGCTACGGGGCGCTCGCGATGGTGGCCGTCAGTTGTCTGGCGATGGGCGTGTGCCTGACGCTCCTCTTCCTCGCCATGCGCGGTGTCATGGATCTGGGCGGGTTCGTCGCCGCCGGCGGACCGTATGAGATCGCTCATCCGGCCCCCGACTGGGTCTGGGTGGTGCCGGTGTCCATACTCGGCGGCTTTCTTGTCGGCGGCGTCAACCTGATGGCCGCCGACCGCGCCGGCGGCTACACGCTCGTGCTCCCGATCTGGTGCGTCCTCTTCCTGTCGCTGGGCTGGAACTTCCTCGAGTACGGCGTGCGCCCGCCGGGCGGCGGCCTCGCCTGGGCCTGGCTGATGTGCGCGGTGCTCTTCTTCGTCATGGGCCTGGCGCCGCTGCTCGTGCTGCTCCGCCCAGTCGGCGGCTTCCTGAAGCGCAAGCGGGCGCTGACCCGCGGCGACGCCGTGCAGGCCGGGCCCGGCCTGCACGCGGCCGTCAACGCCTCCGCAGACACGCGCGACGGCGGCCGGCGGCGCTTCCTGATCGGCTACACGCTGCTGGTGATCGTCTCCGCCGGCGCCGGGGCGGTGCTGGGCACCCTCGCCTTCCGCGCCCTCGCGGCCTGACGACCGTCCGCACCGTCCTGCGTCGCCGCCGGTCGGCCCTCGCGGCGATCGCGCCGGCCGCGCCATCGGATCATGTGGGCGAGCCGGACGGCCGCCTCACGGAGCGACGCGGCCGTCCCGGGTCAGCAGCACGCCGTACAGATCGGGGCGCCGATCGCGGAAGAAGCACCAGGCGTCACGGTGCGTGCGGGCCGCATCGAGATCGACCGTGGCCGTGAGCACCGTCTGTTCCTCGCGGCCGGCCTCGACGAGCTTGGCGCCCACGTGGTCGGTGATGAACGACGAGCCGTAGAACGTCACGCTGTGCTCGTCGCCGGTCTCGCTGCCGACCCGGTTGGACGCCACCACCGGCACCACGTTGGCCACCGCGTGTCCCTGCTGCACGCGCTGCCAGTAGTCCCGTGAGTCGTCGTCCGGGGCATCGGGGTCCGAGCCGATCGCCGTCGGATACAGCAGTATCTCGGCCCCCATGAGGGCCATGCAGCGGGCGGCCGCGGGGAACCACTGGTCCCAGCAGATGCCGACCCCGAGCACACCGACACGCGTCTGCCACACCTTGAAGCCGGTGTCGCCGGGCGAGAAGTAGTGCTTCTCCTGATAGCCCTTGAAGTTCGGGATGTGCGACTTGCGGTAGACGCCGAGCACGGCACCGTCGGCGTCGATCATCGCCAGCGAGTTGAAGTAGACATTGCCGGCCCGCTCGAAGAAGCTGAGCGGCAGGACCACGTCCAGCTCGGCCGCCAGGCGCCGGAAGCGCTCGATCACCGGGTCGCCGTCGAACGGCCGCGCATGCCGCACGTCCTGGTCGATGCAGAAATACGGCGTCTCGAACAGCTCCTGCAGCAGGACGACGTCGGCGCCGCCGCCTGACGCACCATGTCTTCGGCCCGGTCGAGGTTCGCCTCCGTCTCCCACGTGCAGGCCATCTGCGTGGCCGCCAGCGTCACCTCACGCATGTCCTTCTCCCTCGTCCTCTCGACTCTCGGGCCCTGTGACCCAGCTCACGACGGCTCCCCTCTCGCCACAGCGCGCCCCTCACGGTCCGGCGCGCCCCGCCCGGTCCGGCGCCTCCACCCGGCACTGCACACCGCTCGGTCCACCGCGCCTCGTCCGGCACTGCACCCGGCTCGATCCAGCGCGCCGCGCCCGACATGCGCGCCGCTCGGTTCACCGCCCCCCGCTCGGCTGCTGCTGGGTGATGCAGTGGAAGCAGCCGCCGGCCAGCACGACCTCGCGGCCCGGCACGGTGACGATCTGCCGATCCGGGAACAACTCGCCGAGGACGGCTGCCGCAGCACATCGGGCCGCTGCGGCCACAGCATCCACGTGCGGTCGTGGTGCTCCCACTCGGCCGGCATCCGGAATTCGTCGGCCTTCGGCGTCGAGTCCAGCAGTCTGCTCATGATCGGTCGTCTTCTCCGTTCTGCTCGCCGGGACCACCGCCCGCCGGCGGCGCCAGTCCGGGTGCCACCGCCGGCGGCGCGACGCCGAGACCCCGCCGCCGCGTATCGAACACGGCGACCATGACGCCCGCGGCGACGATCAGCGCCCCGCCGAGCACCGTCCAGGCGGACGGCCGCTCGCCGAGGATGAACAGCGCGTAGATCGGTCCCGCGACCGGGCTCAGGTAGCTGAGGATCGCCCAGTGCTGCACCGGGATGCGGCCGGCGCCCTCGATCAGCAGGAAGTAGGCGAGCGCCGTGGCCCCCACCCCAAGAGCCAGCGCGATGACCCAGTCGCGGCCGGCCGGCAGAGCGGCTCCCAGAGCGAGCTGCACAACGGCCAGCGGCAGCACGAACACCGCGTCCAGGGTCAGCTCCACCCACGTCAGGGCGATGCTGCCGACCGAGCGCGTCAGACGCCGCAGTAGCAGCGTGTAGAAGCCCAGCATGAGACTGGCCAGAACGGCCGCGATGAGACCCCACGCCGTCACCGTCAGGGTCTCGGAGAAGAGGCCCGGCAGGACGATGGTCGCCATACCGGCCAGGGCGATGCCGAGCGCCCCGTAAGCGCACTTCGAGGTCGGCTCGCCGAGCGTGCGCGGCGCCAGCACCGCCACGTAGACGGGCGAGGTGAAGAAGAGGAACATCGCGATCGCCACACTGGTGCCACGCAGGGCGATGAAGAAGAGCAGCATGCCGCCGGCGCTGAGGGCGCCGAACAGCAGGATCAGCGGGAAGATGCGCGGCTGCACCAGCTGGCGCACGCTTCCGGCGCGGAGCAGGAGCGGCGTGAAGATCAGCGCCGCACTGGCCATGCGGATGACGATCAGGACGCTCTCCGGCGCCGTGGCCAGCCGGACGAGCGGCCCGGTGAACGCCACCAGCAGGAAGCCGGCGGTGACCATGAGGTAACCGGCCCGCTCGGTCCCGAGACGCCTTTCTGTGCTCAGCTCGCCTCCTTCCCGGGGCACGTCGGTCTGACCGTCCGCCTCGCGTGCTCCGGATCCCGGTCATGGTATCCCGACCGCGACGGCAGGCTGCGCGGCGCCGGTCGGCCGCCACACGAGAAAGCGCCCGGCGCCCGACCGCAGCCGGGCACCGGGCGCTCTTCACAGAGCTTGTGCCTCAGATAGGCCGGACGTTGACGGCCTGCGGGCCCTTGCGACCCTCCTGGACCTCGAACTCGACGGCCTGCTCTTCATTGAGCGTGCCGACACCGGGGGCCAGATCGTTGATATGGACGAACACGTCCTTCTCGCCCTCCTGGGCGATGAAGCCGTAGCCCTTCTGGTTGTTGAACCATTTGACTGTGCCTTGAGCCACACCTACTCCTTATCTCGCGAGCGTGCTCGAGGCTCCAGGGGCTACGATGCGCGCTCAACTACCGTGACGACGTGCCCGGACGACTCACTCCGGAAACGCCACGGTGCACTTTATCCTCTTCCGGCCGCAACGCGAACCCCCTGTGTCAACAGGATCGGCCCGACGACTCGACAGATCGGTCAACGGGGGGACGATTCCCGGCCGGGGCGGCGGGGCATGACCGCTCGTGACCGGCCGACCGACATCCCCGGCCCACCGGCCTTGCGCCCCGGAGAGAAAGGACCACTCCCCGCCCATGCTCGCGACACGCGCCCGACCCGCACCGAACGGGATCCTGTTGACGGCGGTCGTCATCGTGCTGCTGATCGCGATCCTCTCCATGGCCCCCGGGTGCAGCCTGACGCGCGACCCGCGCCCGCTGGCCCCCGATGCGACGGCGACCGATCCGGCCGATCCCGTCGGCCGGGTGCTGCGCTCGGTGGTCGAGGTGCGAGCCACGCTCGACGAGCCGGGCTTCGTCGATCGAGTGGGCGTCGGGACCGGCGTGATCGTCGACACCGGCGGGACCATCGTCACCAACGATCACGTCCTGCGCGCCGGCGAGTCGGAGGTGGCCGACGACGTCGAGGTGATCCTGCCGGACGGACGGTCTGCCGTCGCGACGGTCGTGGCGAGCTATCCCACGCGCGACCTCGCGTTCCTGGACATCGACGCCGACGGCCTGGTACCGGCCGCCTTCGTGGCCGACATCGGCGAGGTCCGCGAGGGCGACGCGGTGTTCGCAGTCGGCGCGCCACGTCGCTTCACAGACGCCGTCGTGGAGGGGACCATCCTGGCGGTCCAGGAGCCGGCTCTGGTCAACGGACTACCTGGGATAACGGCGCTGATCGTGACCGACGCGGTCATCCGCCGCGGCTTCTCGGGCGGACCGCTGGCGACGTCGGCAAAGGGACGCGTCGTCGGCATCAACGTCGGACTGACCGAGCGCACCGGTGACGACGCGGTCCGGGCGCTGACGATACCGGCGCCGCTGGTACTGGCGGCGGCGGCGGAGGCCGGACTGCAGTGAGGCCGTGACCGCCGTGCCACCGGACGCGAGTTGCCACCGGACGCCGGCGCGGTCGACAATACACCCTCAACGCATCGTATCGACGTCCCGTGTGACGTCTCCCCCTGACCTACGAGGTGACCGATGTCCCCAGAGACCGCACAGCACGCCGTGCCCGGCGAACGAGCCCGGCGCAGCCCCGACGAGAACGGCTTCTTCGGCGAGCACGGCGGGCAGTTCCTGCCGCCCGAGCTCGAGGCGCCGTTCGCCGACATCGTCCGCGCCTACCACGAGATCGAGAACGACGCCGCCTTCATCGCCGAGCTACGGTATATCCGCAAGCACTTCCAGGGCCGGCCGACGCCGGTCTACCACGCGCGCACGCTCTCGCTGCGCAACGGCGGCGCGCAAATCTACCTCAAGCGCGAGGACCTCAACCATACCGGCGCCCACAAGCTCAACCACTGCATGGGCGAGGGCCTGCTGGCCAAGTACATGGGCAAGAAGAAGCTCATCGCCGAGACCGGCGCCGGCCAGCACGGCGTGGCCCTGGCCACCGCCGCCGCCCACTTCGGTCTGGAGTGCGAGATCCACATGGGCGAGGTCGACATCGTCAAGCAGGCTCCCAACGTGAGCCGCATGCAGCTGCTCGGCGCCACCGTGGTGCCGGTCTCTCACGGGCTCAAGACGCTCAAGGAGGCGGTCGACTCCGCCTTCGGGGCCTACCTCGCCGACTACGACGACTCCATCTACTGCATCGGTTCGGTCGTCGGCCCGCACCCCTTCCCGATGATGGTACGCGACTTCCAGCGCGTCGTCGGCATCGAGGCCCGCGAGCAGTTCCTTGAGATGACCGGCAACCTGCCGGACGTGGTCACCGGCTGTGTGGGCGGCGGCTCCAACGCCATCGGCATCTTCACGGGCTTCATCGACGACCCGGTGGAGCTGGTCGGCGTGGAACCGCTGGGGCGCGGCACGGCGATCGGCGAGCACGCCGCGACCATGACGTACGGCACCGAGGGCATCATCCACGGCTTCCGCTGCTACCTGCTGCAGAACGACGACGGCTCACCGGCGCCGGTCTACTCGTGCGCCAGCGGCCTCGACTACCCCGGCGTGGGCCCCGAGCACTGCTACCTCAAAGACACCGAGCGTGTGCGCTACGTCACCTGCAGCGACGACCAGTGCCGCGACGCCTTCTTCAAGCTCAGCCGCCAGGAGGGCATCATCCCGGCCATCGAGAGCGCCCACGCCCTCTCCTGGGCGCTCGACTACGCCCGCGAGATGAAGACCGGCACCATCCTCGTCAACCTCAGCGGCCGCGGCGACAAGGACATGGACTACGTCATCGAGCACTGGGGTACCGGCTCGTAAGCCCCGGCCAGCCCGCGTGCGCGACGGCCTGCGGGCGCACCAGCGGGCGGCACCGGGACGCCCGCGTGCGCGATGGTCTGCGTGCTCGCGCACACGCCGTCGGGTCCTTCGCCACCGAGCTGAAGTGCAGCCAGGCCCGCGCGACCGTCCCACTCAGTCGCAGGCGGCGGCGGGCCGCTCGGGCATGCCCTGGTACTCGGCCACGTGCTCGGGCATGCCGCAGGCGATGAAGCTGCGGTTCATGTGGTCGCGCTCGTCGAGGGCGATGCGCCGCACCACGTCGCCCCAGCTCGCCAGCTCGGAGCCGGTCTCCGCCGCGTAGCCGGCGACGGCCGGCCCGCCCACCGCTTCGTCGTCCCACTCGGGATGGTCGGCGGCAAAGCGTGCGTACGTATGCTCGGCGTGATCCTCGAACTCGGCGTTGAACTGGAACGCCCGCCGCATGTCGATACGGGCGAGGAGGTTCGCGAACACCGCATAGAAGGCCGCCGCGCCGAAGCGCGCCGGCTGACGCAGGTACCACGGATCGCGCAGGCCCAGCTCGCGCATGCGCTCGTCGAGCACCTCCAGATGCAGGTTCTCGTTGTGCCGCGCCTCCTGCGTCCAGCGGATGAACCCGCGACACGCCTCCCTGAGTCCCGCCTCGCGACGCGGCAGCCGCGACTCCTCGCGGCGCTCCCAGGCGTGGTAGGGGATCCCCGCCAGGACCTCGAGCATCTTGGCCTTGGCCAGCGACGTCTCGCGACCAGCCACCACGTCCATGGCCGCCACAAACACCCTCGTCATCGGCGTGTAGGGAAAGGGCGGCCTCTCGAGCGAGGCCTGCTGCTCCTTCTTCAGGTCGATCGTCATGGCTGACCCCTTCTCCGGTGCATCTGCGATGCATCTCCAGTGCGTGTCCACGTGCTCCGTCGTGAATGTGCACCGAGGGTCGCCGCGGCAAACCCGCGGTCCGATGGCCGACCCCGGACAGCACCGGGCCGGGCCGGGCTGCCGGCGAGACGTGTTCGTCCGGACCCGTCGGCTTGTGCTAGGTTGCTCGTGGCTCGAGACCAGACAGAGGCCGTCGATCGAAGGAGAGTGCATGCGCGCGCGTCGCTGGATCGTCGCAGGACTGGGGATCGTCCTGCTCCTCGTTGTACCCGGCGTCGCGGCAGCGAGCCCCGGAGCCGGCTCAGAGACGGCGGCGGCCAGAGCGACCGCGGAGAGGGCAAGCGGGAGTCCCCGCATGCTGGCGTACAACGCCTCGGCGCGATTCGTGCGCCGGCCCGCCACTGTCATTCCGTACGGGAACAGCGCCGCCGTAAGCACCGTGCTCGGTCGCTTGACGGCGACGCGCGGCAAGCCGATCCACTGGGTCAGGTGGAACAGGACGGAGGCATACGGCAGGGGCACCCTCTGGCAGAACGACATGACGCCCAACATCGCCCAGGGAACCTGGCGCGGGCGTCCCGCGACGCTGCGCGCCTACCGCGTCGTCAACGGACGCTACACCCGGCTGACGGTGCGCTACCGGCAGAACGGCACGGTGCGGACCTCGAGGATGCGTCTCGTCAAGCATGGTCCGGGCTTCTACGCGTGGAGAGTGTTCGTCCGAGTGCCGTCCTGGCGCGATTTTCGCAGCTCGTACACCGGCGACGATTGGACGACCATCATCGAAAGCACGATCGCGGCCATAGAGGACGGCTTCGCGAAGGCGCACCTCATCGCCGATGTCCAGTTGGTGAACGGGTGGGACGAAGGATCGACCGCCTACCAGCGTCCAAAGGCGGGCACGATGGTGCAGACAGGCACCATCGTGCACATCCGCATCCCCGTCTACGACTGAGAGAGGCCAGCCGAGCGGACTGCCGCAGCGGCCTCCCCGCCGCCGCTTCGAGCTGCCGTAATGATGCGGGTCGCGTGCTTCGGTTTCCTGGCGTCGGGCGCCGCTGCCCGCCGGGACGCGCGTGCCACCTCCGGGCCCAGTGCTTCATTCGGGCAGACCGTGACCGACGGCTGTCTCGAGCAGGGAGCCACCTTGCGCTGTCTTGCTGGAGAAGTATCGCGAACTTGTCCAATCCCAAGCACGTCTTGTAGGGTGAACGGTGGAGAGAGCCGAGGGGCGCCTCCCTGCGGCTGACGCGATGCCGAAAGGAGGTCTGCCATGAGATCCCGCTTGGCAGCCCTGCTCTGTCTCGTCCTTCTCATCCTGTTTCTGGCCGCCACGGTCGGCGTCGCTCGCGCGCAAGCCCTCGACTTCAACCGCACCGACTATTCGACCGGGAACTTGCCCTCGGGCGTCGCCGTGGCAGACTTCAACAGGGACGGCAGACCCGATCTGGCGACAGCCAACCACGGCTACGGCTACGGCATCAGCGTGCTGCTCGGCAGCGGTGGCGGAGCCTTCAGCGCCAGGACCGACTTCACAGCCGACGCCGGCCCCTACGCGGTCGCCAGCGGCGACGTCAACAACGACGGCAGGCTCGACCTCGTCACGGCCAATGACCAGATCGCCGAGCTCGGCGATCTGCTGGGCGGCAGCGTCAGTGTGCTGCTCGGCAACGGCGGCGGTGGCTTTGGAGCGAGGACCGACTTCGCCACCGGCGCCGGTGCCTGTGACGTGGCTGTGGCGGACTTCAACGGCGACGGCAGGCCGGATGTGGCGACGGCCAACGGAGCCGAGGGCGACTCCAGCAGCGATGTGCCCGACAACAGCGTCAGCGTACTGCTCGGCAATGGCGCCGGCGGCTTCGCTACCCCGGTCGGCTTCACCACCGGCGCCAACCCGCGGGCGCTCGCCGTCGGCGACTTCAACAAGGACGGCAAGCTCGACTTGGTGACCGCCAACGGCGGCACCTGGTCACTGATAGGCAACACCGTCAGCGTGCTGCTCGGTAACNNGGTAACGGCAGCGGCGGCTTCGCCCGCACCGACTTCGCGACCGGCAGCTTCCCCGTCGCGGTCGCCGTCGGCGACCTCAACAAGGACGCCAAGCCGGACCTGGTGACCGCCAACGAAGGCAGCGGCACCGTCAGCGTGCTGCTCGGTAACGGCAGCGGCGGCTTCGCCCCCAAGGTCGACTATGCGATGGGCAGCAGCAGCTTCTCGCCCCGCTCGGTGGCCGTCGCCGACCTCACTGGCGATGCCAACCCGGACGTGGCCACCTCCAACAACCGCAGAGACCAGCAGTCCGGCTACGTCGATGATTACAGCGGCATCCTGGTCCGGGTCGGCAACGGAAACGGCACACTCGCCGGAGGTGCTGCGCTCGGCGGTACCTACGGCTTCGCCACCGGCAAGGCACCCTACGAGCTCGTCGCCACCGACCTCAATGGCGACGGCAGACAAGACCTGGTGACGGCCAACTGGCACTCGCACAACGTCAGCGTGCTGCTGCAGCAGGGTGTCCAGCCGCCATCGTCCTGCAGGGTCACCCTGATGCTCAGCGGCGTGCGGAAGGGCGTGCTGAAGTTCCGTCGCGCCTTCACGGCCAAGGGCAAGGTCACCTCGACCAACCTGACCGCCACCAAGGCCAGGCTCACCCTGCAGCGCAAGAAGGGCACCAAGTGGGTGAAGGTGAAGATCGTCTCTCGTACCCTCAGCGCCACCAAGACCTACACCTGGAAGTACAAGCCGACGCGCAAGGGGACCTACCGCATCCGCGTCACGGTCGCGCAGACGGCCACAAACAAGGCCGCCGTGACCAAGTGGAAGACGTTCAAGGTGAGGTGAGGCGCGTCAGACTGCGCGAACCATCGCGTCTGCACGCTCGCTGAACGTGGGAGCGTGCCTGGTGCGCGGTCGCGAGGTCCGTATGAGCGACGCGACCCTGTGAACCAGGGTGACGGCCGAGCTGCTACCGGCTCCGCGCAGCGGCCGCGTGTGCGTCGCTCAGCGCCGCCAGGCTTTCTTGCTCTCGTCGTCCTCGGCCTGTGTACTCTCGCCATGCTCGGCTTCGTACTCGGCTTTGCCCTTGTCATGCGCCGCCTTGTACTCGGCCTCGCTCTTTGCGTGTGCGGCTTCGTACTCGGCTTCGCTCTTGTCGTGTGCCGCCTTGTTCTCGGCCTCGCTCTTGTCGTGCGCAGCCTGCACGTCGTCCATGGTGGTCCTCTCTGGGATGATGGCCCTCTCTGGGGCGTGGCGTCGTTCGACTAACTATACGCGCCCCCGGAGCCCACCGCCCGGCGACCGTGAGCAAAGGGAGCACAGTCGGACGCTCTTCTTGTCCTCGTTCCTTCGGGGGTCACGAGCCGGGTGCCGCCCTGCCGCGGATCCGTGTCCGTGGAGCTGGGGTCGACGTGCTCGGTCAAGGGCTGTCTGCACTCTCTGAACACACTGCTCGCGCGCCGCTGGCCGACGTGCCGCTCAGCGCACTGCGGAGACCGACGGCGCCATCGGCGTCGTCGGCAGCGTGACCCGCACCTCGAGCCCGCCTTCGGGCAACGGTGATGCTTCGGCGCGGCCGCGGTGTGCTTCGGCCACGGCCCTGACGATTGCCAGGCCGAGTCCGTAGCCGCCCGTCTGCCGGCTGCGCGACGCGTCGGCGCGGTAGAACCGCTCGAAGAGACGCGCCGCATCGTCCTCACCGATCTGAGGACCGCTGTTGGCCACCACCACGGTGGCATGGGCCCCGCCGACAGCCGTGGCCACCCGGAACCAGCCGCCGTCGACGTTGTGGCGTACGGCGTTGTCGACGAGGTTGTCCACCATGCGCTCCAGGAGGGCCCGGTCGCCCTGCACGACGATCCGGCTGGCCACGACCTCCACGCTGAGCTCCCGCGAATCGGCAGCGACCGCGTTTGTCGCCACAGCCTCATCGACGAGCTCGGCGAGGTCCACCGGACGCGCATCCACTGGGGCTTCGCTGCGCGCCAGCACCAGGAGGCTGTCGATGAGCAGCTCGCTGCGCTCGATGGCGTCCAGCATCGCGGCCGCCATGGCCTCCAGCTCCTCGCGACCCAACTCGGGGTCGGCAAGCGCCACATCGAGCTCGGTGCGCATGATCGTCAGCGGGGTGCGCAGCTCGTGAGAGGCGTTGGCCACGAACGCCCTCTGCCCGGCGAACGCACGGTCGAGACGCTCCAGCATGCCGTCGAAGGTGTCGGCCAGCTCTTTGAGCTCGTCCGGCGGACGCTGCAGGCGGATGCGCTCGTCCAGAGTGCTCTCCGAGAGCCGGCGCGCCAGTCCTGTCAGCTCGTGGACCGGATGCAGCATACGACCGGCGAGGAACCAGCCAAGGCCCAGGGAGAGCACCGCCATGATGCCGAGAGCGACGAGCGACCATGCCAGCAGGCTGTTGAGCTGCGCCTGCATCTGCTCCTCCTGCACGGCGTGGATCACGTCCGGCAGCGTCGGCCCGTCCGGCATGGCAGCCAATCCGTCGGAGGCCGGCAGCGGCCTCTGCCCCGGCCCCGGCTCGAACTGCGACGGCGGCAGATCGAGGCGCTCGGCGACCGACTGACGGACCTTCTGCTGCGAAGGGTCGAACCCCTCCCGCACGAGCACGTACGTCAGCGACACCAGCAGGCCGCCGGCAAGCAGGAACATCGCCCCGTACCAGAGCGTCAGCTTGAGACGGATCGTGGGGCGCGAGAGCTGCGCCCGCAGCCGGGTCAGCGCCCGCACAGACGGTACCCGACCCCGGTGACGGTCTCGATGGGCTGCGGGTCGCCGAGCTTGCGGCGCAGCGTCATCACGGCCACGCGGACCGAGTTGGTGAAGGGATTGACGTTCTCGTCCCAGGCACGCTCCAGCAGCTCCTCGGTGCTCACCACCCCCTCGCTGGAGAGCAGCACCTCGAGGATGGCGAACTCCTTCCGGGTGAGATCGATGTCGTGGCCGGACCGACGCACCTGGTGACGCACCGGGTCCAGCTCGAGGTCGCCCAGCGAGAGGACGGGGCTGAGCGCGCGCCCAGGTCGTCGCGAGAGAGCTCGCAGCCGTGCCACCAGCTCGGCAAAGGCGAACGGTTTGGGCAGGTAGTCGTCGGCGCCGAGGTTGAGGCCGTCGACCCGATCGTCGATGTCACGGGCCGCCGTGAGCATCAGGATGCCGGGACGCTCCTCACGCTCCACCGTCCGACGGCAGACCTCATCGCCGGAGACGTACGGCAGGCCACGGTCCAGGACGAGCACGTCGTACTGGTTCACGTCCAGCCGCTGCATCGCGTCGCGCCCGTCGTAGACCACGTCGACGGCCATTCCTTCGCGTCGCAGCCCGCGGGCGATCGTCTCCGCCAGCCGCCGCTCGTCCTCGACGATCAACACCCGCATCGCGTTCTCCTCCTCCGCGCAGCGTCGTTCACTCGCGCTTCAACGCTCGGCGCCGCCGTCGTCACTCGTATCTCAGCGCCACGGTAGGCTCCACCGAAGCCGCCTGCACCGCCGGTCCGATGCCGGCGACGACCCCGACCACCGCCGAGACAGACAGCGCCAGCACCACGGCCGGCCACGAGAACGCCGGCGTGACGCCCATCAGCGAGCCGCCCAGGAAGGCGGCACCGATGCCGGCGCCGAGCCCAAGGATACCCCCGATGACGCTGATCACCACGGCGTCGATGAGGAATTGCATCACGACCATCTGCCGGGTGGCCCCGATCGCGCGACGCACTCCTATCTCCCGCGTGCGCTCGCGGACGGTCACCAGCATCACGTTGGCGATGCCGATGCCGCCCACCACGAGGCTGATCGCGGCGATGGCGGCCATGAGATTGGTCAGCGTGGTCGACGTCTCGGCCACCGCCGAGGCGATGGAGCTGGCGTCCTCCACCTGGAAGTCGTCGTCCTCGTCGGTGCCGATGCCGCGCTCGCTGCGCAGTGCCGCGGTGATGGCGTCCACGTAGGTGTCCACGGCGTCCGGCTCCGCCTGTACACGGATCTCGGAGATGGCGGGATGGAAGGAGACCAGCCGCCCTTCCATGGAGCCGAGCGGCACGATGACGCTGTTGTCGGCCCGCGAGAACCCCACGCCGCCGGTCTCCTTGAGCACGCCGACCACCTCGAAGTCGCGGCCACCGATGCGGAGCGTCTGCCCCACGGCTTGCCCCGCCTCGATGCCGAGGTTCTCGATTACGTTCGATCCCAGGACGGCCACCGGCAGGTCGTGACCGGCCGCGAAGCTGCTGAAGAACGTCCCCGCCGCCACCTCCAGGCTGTTCATGCTCTTGATGGCCGGCGAGGTGCCGGTGACGGTGGCGCTGGTACTGGTGTCTCCCAGCGACACCGTGGTGTTGGTCTGCACGGTGACGACCGTGCGCTTCACGCCCGGCGTCGCCTCGATGGCTGCCACGTCGACATCGTCGAGCGCGGTGTCGCTGGAGGCGAACTGGCTCGCCGACACCGTCACTGTGTCCGTGCCGAAAGACGTGAAGCTCTCCTCCACGGCCTGTTTCGATCCGGCGCCGATGGACATCAGAGCTACGACCGCCCCGATGCCTATGAGGATGCCCAGGATAGTGAGCACCGCACGTAGCGGGTTGGCGCGCAGGTTGACCAGGGCCAGGCGCAGGAACTCGAGCGTGACCGTCATTGGCCGCCCGCCTGGCCGCCGCCCTGCCGCATCTGCCCGCCACCGTCCGGCGGTCCGCTCCGCATCCCCGGCACGCCCAGGCCACCGGACTGGGCCTCACCGTCGGTGGAGCCACCGTCGACCACCTCACCGGTGATCACGGTCTCACCCTCAGAGAGACCGCTGCTCACCTCGGTGAGCGTGGCGGTGGCCATGCCGGTCTCGATGGTGCGATCGACCGGCGCGCCATCGACCAGGAGACGCACGTAGGCATCGCTCGCCGAGCCGGCGACAGCACTGGTGGGCACCACCAGCACGTCGGCGTGCTGGGCGACGACTACCGTCAGGGAGCCGGTCATTCCTGAGAGTGCCCAGGACGGCACGTCGTCGAGAGCGAGGTCGATCGCGTACTGCACCGTGCCGGATGTGCTGTCGGTGCCGGCGGCGGCCGCCGACGAGGTCGGCTCGTTGGCGATGGCCGTGATGGTGGCCGCGATGGTCTCGTCCTCGTGACCGTCGACCACCAGCTGAGCCTCCTGGCCCTTCTCGAGCAGAGACACGTCCGACTGACCCACCTGGGCCTGCACCTTGAGCTTGCGGGGGAAGGTGACGGTCGCCAGACCGGTCTTGCCGCCCAGGGTGCTGCCCTTGACGACGTCCACCGAGGCGACCACCGAGCCCGCGGGCACCCAGACGAACGTCGTCAGGTCCACGGTCCCCGTCTCGTCCAGGTTGTGGTCCGACTGCCAGTCGATCAGGCCCTGCTCCGTGCTGGAGTCGAAGGTGCCGTCCACGGCGCCATGCTCGTAGCTCTGCTTCTTGAGCGCGACCTCGAGCGCCTTGACGTTGGCGCCGCTGTCTCCCACTGAGAGCTCCCGGTAGAGAGGCACGTTGCTCACGAGGGCGAAGACCTGCTGCCCGGAGATCACCGCCAGCCGCTGCAGGCTGCGCAGCCGGTCACCCTCAGCCAGGTCGACGGCGGTGACGATCCCCGAAGCGCCCGGCGTGAGCGTAGTGCCGCTGCGGGCGGACGTCAGTGAGAAGTCCGCCTCGACCGCCTCCGACACCGTACCGGTGGTCACCTCCGATGTGAGGTACTCCACGGTCTGAGAGCCGCCGTCACGCAGCATCAGGTAAACGCCCGTCCCCACGCCTGCGGCGATCACCACCAGGGCCACCGCCGCGATCGCCCACCGTCGTCTCCCGCTCTTCTTCATACCGGTCTCCTGTCCGTCTGCCTGCGCGACGCGGCTCGCGGCCGCGACCGATCGTGTGTCACGTGCCGGTCTGCTCCATGGGCGGAGGGCTGCCCATCTGGCCGCCGTCCGGCGGCGCCTCGCCGGGCGCCTGCCCGCCGCCGGGCTGTCCGTCGCCGGGCTGTCCGCGGAACTCGACTTCGTAGACGATCTGGTCACCGGCGCTCAGGCCGGCGACTACCTCCGTCATCCGGTCGCCCTGGGCGCCGATCTCCACCTCACGAGCCTCCGTCTGGCCGTCGGCGAGGACCTGCACCGTGACCGTGTCGCCGTCCTTCGTCAGCGCCTGCGTCGGCACCACCAGGACGTCTTCTGCGAGCACCTCGATCTGGATGGTGGCCATACCCTGGTCGCCGACCTCGGTGCCGTCGGGCAGCGACTCGAGGGTCACGGTTGCGACGGCCACTCCGTCGTCGCCACTCTCCACCACGGTCACCACACCCTCGACGCCGCCGGGACCCATGCCGCCGGACCCCATGCCGCGCGGCTGGCCCTGACCGCCTCCCTGGCCGTTGCCTTCGCCGAGATCGTCCGGCGGCTGCATCTGTTCCCCGCTGGGAGGGCTCGTGTCGGTGCCGGGCGATGGCGCGGTGCCGCCGCCGCGGCCGCCCACCATGGCGGTCACGGCCTGGCCGGCAGCCACCTGGTCGGCGTCGTCGCCCTGCACGGTCACTGTAGCCTGGGCGTCATCGCCCACGGCGGTGATCTCCAACTGACCGGCGACCGACTTCACCACATCGCCGGTACCTACCTCGATCATGATCTGGCGCGACTGGCCGGCCCCCTGGCCGGCGGCCGACGCATCGCTCGACTGCGTGTCGCCGCAACCGGCGATCGCAAGCATGCCGCCGACGGCCAGCAGGGCTGCCGCGCAGAAGGCGATCGCGGTACGTCTGCGTCGCCGTGATCGCCGCGTGTCGTTGCTCGTGCGAGATGGGTCCATCATCGTCTCCTTCTGAGTCGTCGACGATGAAGATAGCCACCCGCCGATAAGGCCCACGTAAAGCACTCTGGGCCTCCTTACGCCGGCCTTATCCGCCGACTCCTAGAGTGGTCGCCGTGGACCTCATCACACCAACCGCAGAGACCGATATCTCAGAGGACATCGACCGCGCCGGCGCTCTTGACGGCGCCGCGATCGTCGACGCGCGCGGGATCCTGCGCACGTACGTGCGCGGCCTTATCGAGGTCCCGGTGCTGAAGGGTCTGGACCTGCGGGTGCGGCGCGGCGAGTGGGTCGCCTGCACCGGACGGTCCGGCTCCGGCAAGTCCACACTGCTCAACGTCCTCGGTCTGCTCGACAGCGCCGACGCGGGTTCATACAGGATCGCCGACTACGACGTCTCGGACCTCGACGACCACGGCCGGGCCCGGCTGCGCAACGAGCTCATCGGCTTCGTCTTCCAGCTGCACAACCTGCTGCCACGCACCACAGCACTGGAGAACGTGGCCACGCCGCTGGTCTACCGGGGAGTCGGCCGCCGCGAGCGGCTGCGGCGTGCCGCGGCAGCACTGGAGCGCGTGGGCCTCTCTGATCGCGCCGACCACGACCCCGCCGAACTGTCCGGCGGGCAGATGCAGCGCGTGGCGATCGCCAGGGCGCTGGTCGGCGACCCGGCCATCCTGCTCGTCGACGAACCCACCGGCAACCTCGACCTCACGGCCACCGCCGAAGTGCTCGGGCTCCTTGAGGAGCTGCACGGCGACGATCGCACCATCGTGATGATCACCCACGAGGAGGACGTCGCCGAGCACGCCGACCGCCGCCTCGTGCTCGACGACGGTGTGCTGCGACCAGCCACCGCCGCCGACGTCGCTCGGCGACTGTGAGAAGTCGGCACGCCTCATCGCCAGGCACCGTGCTCCGATCGAGACGACGTATCTGGCTGTCGACAGCCGTGGCGGTGCTCGCGACCGCGGGCGCAGGGCTCGGCGCCTGGAGACTCCTCTCGGATGCCGACTCGCCGGTCGTCAGGTACCTGACGACCACGGTCGAGACGGGGACTGTGCAGGCCACCGTCGAGACCGACTTCGCCCTCGTGCCGGGGCGCATGTCGCTCACTATCGCCGCCGGCCAGAGCAACACCTCGACGGCCACGACCGCCGGCTCCACCGGATCCGCGTCGAGCGGCGGGTCGGCCTCGGGTGGCGGATCGAGCTCCGGTGGCGGAGGGACAGCTCCCGCGGCTACGCCGACGCCACAACCCCAGCCGACCCGCACGCCGACATCGAGACCGACGAGCTCGCCCTCGCCCACCGTTACACCCACGGAGACGCCCACAGAGACCCCGACGGCCACCCCCACGCCGACGGAGACGGCGTCGGTCTCGCCCACGCCGACCGCGACGCCCACGGAGACACCCACGAGTACGCCGACGCCCTCCGTCACACCCGCAGAGACGCCCACGGAGACGCCGACCCCATCCTCGACTCCGACCGCGACGCCGAGTGAGACGTCCACGGCGAGCCCGTCGGCGACACCCACGACGAAGCCGTCACCCACGGCCGGACCGACAGCGGCGCCATCCGCCAGCCCGGCTTCGTCGTCGGCCTCCGGTGGCGGAGTCGTCGCCGGGGTGGGCGCGTCGTCGGCCGCCGCGACGTCGAGCGGTGCGACCGGCACGACGACCGGTTCGGGCACGTCGACCACGGACGTCGTCACCAGGATCATGCTCAAAGCCGGCTCTTCTCCCCGCACCCTGCAGCCCCTGCTGAAGGTGTCCGGCCGCGCCCTCTACGCGTTCGTCAGCACGTCCCCCCTCTACAAGGATCTGTCCGCCAGCCTGAGCTCGGGCAGCCAGAGCGCCAACGTCAAGGCGCTGCAGCGAGCGCTGCGTGCGCGCGGGTCCTATGACGGAGCGATCGACGGCGACTTCAACGCGGCCACCGAGTCCGCATTCGAGGACTGGCAGACCGACCAGGGGATGAGTGTCACCGGGACGCTGGACACCACACGGTTCGTCTGGGTGCCCACGAAGGGGATCATCGACGAGTGGAACGTGGCGATCGGCGACCGTGTCGGCTCCGCCACGGTCCTGGCGCGGGTCATCTTCAAGCGTCCTCTGCTGGCCCGGGCCGAGGTCGGCCAGAGCGACGTGACCGAGCTCAAGGCAGGTCAGAGCGCCCGCCTCACCGTCGACGGTCACGACGGCGCGACCCTGGAGGGGACCGTCGTCTCGGTCTCGGAGACGCCTTCCGTGGACGCGTCCGGCACAGCCCCCTCCGGCGCACCGTCCTACGCGGTGACGCTGAAGGTCAGTGACCTGCCGGCGTACGCGCGAGCCGGGATGACGGGCACGCTCTCCATCGAGCTCGCCCGCACGTCAGGCGTCCTGGTGGTGCCCACAAGCGCGGTGGTCGAGATCGACGGTTCAACGCTGGTGCGCGTGCTTCAGAACGGCGACCCGATACTGCGCACGGTGAGCGTCGGCCTGTCCACCGAATCTCTGACGGAGATCACCGCAGGTCTCGCCGAGGGCGAGAAGGTGGTCACGTCGACCATCACCAGCCCAGAGGAGACAGACGAGGCCGGCGGAGGCGGCGTCCTTCGCGACAACATACGGGAGCGCGAGCAATAGTCGCGCTGTCCAGTGTCTCTTACATCGAGCGATCGCCGCCGGCGATGCAGGCAAGCTCACAGGCACGGCAGAAATCCGTGCGCAGCACCGGGCCGTCCTGCCCGTCCACCACGACCTGCTCCGACGCCTCGACGTCGACGGTCATCTGCCGGTCGCACAGCAAGCGGTCGAAGGAACCGTCGCGACCGGGCAGCTCGACGACGCCGTACTCGTCGGGCGAGTAGACCGAGCCGGGAAAGGCCTGCCGCGGACAGGCGGCGCGACAGGGCTCGGGGCAGCCGTCGCAGGGGTCGTAGACCCGCGGACCGCTGCTCTTGAGGTCCGCGTCGGTCAACAGGACGCGCAGGCGCTGGCGGGGACCGTACTCTGGCGTGAGCAGCAGGTTGTTTCTGCCGATGCAGCCGAGGCCGGCCACGACCGCGGCGTCCTTCATGTACACGGAGCCGCGTTCGACGTGATACGGGATCCGCCAGCAACGCACGCCGTGCTCGGCCTCCAGCCAGCCGGCCAGCCTGTCCACCGCCGCGATGAGCAGCCGGTTACCCGGCGTGTCGCCGCTCCATTCCCGGCCGTACCAGCGGTCGAGGTCCGGCTGGTCGCTGGGGTGTGCCACCGCCAGGATGATCGCCGACACAGCCCCCGCCGGCCATCTGACGACCCGTCCCCGGCCGTCGGGGTCCTCGACGGTGCCGGTACCCGCATAGGGCGGCATCGAGCCGACGATGCGATGCGAGGGTGAGCGTTGCAGGTCGGTCACCGCGGCGATCCCCGCCAGGTCCGCCCCGGACTGTCGGGCCTTCTCGAGAATGGCTGCAGCGAGATCCGTCGACATCGTCCCCCCGTTGGTCGTGAGTGCTCTCAGCCCCCCGCCCGACCCCGATCCTGTCCTTGGACGCAGCAAGTGCCGAGCGCCATTCCAGCACGGATCGCGCCCGGTTGAAAGCAGTCACCTCGGGGCATCGTCCCATCATGCTCACCGGCCGGGCTCAAGGTCTTGGCCAGGCCGCCTTGGCAATCCACTGAGCTTCGGCCGGTGCTCGTTGATGATCAGGCGCGCCTTGGTCCCGTGGCGGATCGCCAAAGCGGCACGACGCGTGACCGTGACCTCCATTTCACCGAAAGTGAACCTGCCCAGACGCTTCCGAACGGTCGCGGCAACCGGATCGTAGTCGCGCTCGCGGGTATCCACCAGCACCTCAAGGTGTCGTGCCGAGCGTTGGACCACCTGGGCCATCCGCAGGCCGGGGAGTCCCTTGAACGCCTCGGCGACCGCGCTTCCGACGCGCCTCCCTGAAGGCGTCACGAGCACGTCGTCCTCTCGCGTGATCACCGGCTCGATGACGGGCAGAGTCCGGCCACAGGGACAGCTGAAGCCGCGCCGGAACGTCAGGGCGTCACCGAGGTCATAGCGCAGCAGTGGCATGGCCGCGTTGAGCAAGCCGGTCACATACGGCCCCTCCGCCGGCGGCTCGCCGGTGAGCTGACCCTCGACGTAGCCGTCGATCAGGCTCAGATGCAGATTCCCCTGGGCGCAGTCCGCCGCCGAGATGACCCGCTCCATGCAACCGTACAGACCGCGGATCGGCGCCACGAACGAGCTCTCCAGACGCTCTCGCTGGTGCGGATGCAGAGAGTCTCCAGAATACAGGACGGCCTTCGGGCGCCAGTCATCGGTGGCGATGGGCGCCTCGCGCAGCGTGGTCAGGATGTAGAGCGATGACGAGTAGCCGAGGATGAAATCGGGACGGAAGCGAACGATCTGCCGGCGCAGCTCGTCGATCGTCTGCTCCTCGAGATGAAAGGGTGACAGGTGCAGCCGGCGATCGGTCCACGACCGGCGGTAGGGCACCGTCGACCACGGACCGCGAAGAGGGACGGCGGGACTCAGGACCAGTCGCGCCTCTGAGTCGCCGCGCCGGTAGCCGGCCCAGATCGCGCGTCGCCACCAGAGAGCATCGCTCACCGCGACGGCGTTCCGCGTCATGCGCAACGCCAGCGGCGTACCGGTGGTCCCCGAAGTGTGGCTGACTATGCAGCAACGGTCGGGGACCGACGCCGCCATGAAAGCCGTCGGGTCCTCGCGCACCTCAGCTTTCGTCGTGACCGGAAGCTCGCGCAGGAGAGCGACAACGTGCTCATCGGGACCGCGAAGCTCACCGAGCAGCGAGCGGTAGGGCCGGTAGCGAGGGACATCCGTCAGCGCGTGTGCCAGCAGCGTCCTCAGCGTCGCCGACACGTAGCGCGACTGCTCTTCCTCGTTCCAGGTCTCGGAGGCGGCGCAGCGTCTGAGGATCCTGCCCCATGTGCGCTCGCGGAGTGGATTGCGCAGCCCGTACAGGGACAAGGCGGCCTCGGCCGCCGGAGGGGGCAGCATGTCGTAGAGCAGTGCGACCGGTCCCGGGAGCCTCACGCGATACTCAGACCTCGCAGCTCGAATGATGCGCACATGCCGCCCGGCCGTGGCGCCGTACAAACGGGCGCCAACGCCATAGCCGGGTCGAAGAAAATGGCGAGTCGGATGCCGCCATCAGACGCCGGCATCCTATCTGTTCGAAGACTGTTGGGAGACGATGATCTACTCCTGAAGCAAGGAGCGGGCGTGTGGACGGCCTCTGGCAGCCGTCCTGCTGGTATCGTGCGAGTGAGGCGCAAAGGAGCAAGGCTGGCAGCCGAAGGGCGACGCGCGATGAAGTGAGGCGACCAGCCGAAGGGTGACGCGCGAAAGAGCGAGGCGAGCGGCCGATGGACGACGATCGAAGGAGCGGGAGGCAGAGACGATGATCGACGTGGTGCTCTGGTCCGACGTCGTGTGACCGTGGTGCTGGGTCGGCGCGGAGCGCTGGCGAGCTGCACTGGAGCGACTCGGAGCGGACGCGCAATCGTTCGCGTGGCGATTCGGGGCCTTCGAGCTTGACCCGACGGTCCCGCCGCAGGGCATGGACCGCGACACCTACATGGCCGGCAAGTACGACCCGGAGACGATCGCGACGATGGGCTGGCGGCTGGCGCAGATCGCGCGCCGTGAAGGCTTGCCGATGGCCGACCTCGAGACGTTGACGACGCGCCCCAGCACCTTCGCCGCCCACCGCCTCATGACCGCCGCCATCCAGGAGGGCGCCGGCCGCCAGCAGGCACTCGGCGAGGCGCTGTTCGTGGCCTACTGGAGCCGCGGCGAGGACATCGGCGCCCGCGAGGTGCTGCTCGCCGCCGCCGAAGCGGCCGGGATGGAGGCCGGCGCGGCCGCCCGAGTGCTCGACGGCGACGCGTTCGCCGCCGAGGTGCGGGCCCAGGAGACCGAGGCGGCACGGCTGGGCATCCACGCCGTGCCGACCTTCGTCTTCGACGGGCGCTTCAGCGTCGTCGGCGCCCAGGATCCCGAGGTGCTGGTCCGGACGGCTCGGCGCGCCCTGCGCGACAGTCGATCGCCGTACCCGACCCGCTGCGACGCGCCGGCCGTCACGGCATGAGTCTCACGAGGCTTGCGAGAAGGCGAAGCCGTCGCGGCGGAAGAGGTCGACACAGGCATCGACCGCCTGCGAGTCGAGCGTCGTGTCGCGCCCGGCCTGGATCTCCGCCAGTGCAGCACCGATGCCCAAGGCCGGACGGTAGGGTCGGTGAGAACTCATCGCCTCCACGACATCGGCGACGGCGATGATGCGCGACTCGACGTGCACTGCCTCGCCGGTGATGCCACGCGGGTAGCCGGAGCCGTCCAGACGCTCGTGATGGTCGCGCACGATGCGTGCCACCGGGCCGGGAAAGCGCATCTCGCGCAGGATCCGGAACGCGGTCTCCGGATGCTCCCGCAGGAGCCGCCACTCGTGCTCGGTGAGCGCGCCCGGCTTGCTGAGGATCTCGGCGGGGACGGCGATCTTGCCGAGATCGTGGATGAGGCCGGCGATCCGCAGCGAAGTGATGCTGCGCGAGCGCAGTGCCAGCTTGCGGCCGATGGCCACCGAGAGCTCTGAGACACGCTCCTGGTGACCGGCGGTGTAGGGATCGCGCATCTCCACTGTGTGCGTCAGCGCACCGACGGCGGCATCGACAGACTTGCGTAGTCGCTCGAGCGTGCGGCGCAGACGCTGCTCGGCTTGCTCCTTCATGAGTCCCTCGCGACCCATGTCGGTGAGCATCCCGGCGCTGGAGGCGATGAACTCGAGCGCCGCGCAGGCTTTCTCCTTGCTGAGCACCGGTACCTGCGCAAGAGCGCGGAGGTAGCTCTCGCGGTCGAAGCCGAAGCGCTCGGCCTGGCGAGCGAAGAAGTCGACGTCGGGCGGCGCCGTGAGGAACTGCCCGACGAAGGCGTTGGCCAGATGCCGGCCGTCGACGATGATCGGCGCAGCGGCGTCGGTGAGACCGTTGAGACACGTGTAGACGGCGGCCCGGTCACCGACGCGCATGCGTGCCGCCAGCGAGGTGTCGCTCTCGATGCAGCGTCGCAACGTCTCGGGGTGTCGGCGATGGAACTCCACGCACAGCGGCTGCCAGCGAGCGGCCGTGAGCACGTGCCCGTCGAGGTCGATGACCGCAGAGGCGACGCCGGCCGAGTCGGAGAAGCTCTGCAGCAGCGGTCCGACCCGTCCCAGGTCGATATAGCGACCGAGCAGTCCACTCCCTCCGCTCTGCGGGGACGTCGCTTCCGTGTCGGTGGTCACAGGGTTCACCATCAGACCTCAGGTGTGGCTGGGCAGGGAGTGCTTCGAGCAATGCTTAGCCGTTCCCTTCACGTCGCTATCGGCCGGCTCAGCTCGCGCCTTGAGAGATGCCTGTCCGGAGGCCGTGGCCGCTGAGGTCGTCTTCCGGGCGGCGCCTCCGGTAGCATGGGATGCGGACCGATCGACGGGATCGGCTCACCGCGGGCATGGTCGCTCTGATGCCCAGCCTCTTATTGGCCGACGGACCGACCATGCTGCCGAAAATGAGGGAGAGTCATGAACGCAAGAGGGGCCATTGGGACGTTGACCGTGCTGCTCGTCGCCATCGCCGCCGCGCTGCTCGTCGGCTGCGGTTCCGGCTCAGAGGAGCTGGGCTTCAGCGGGGACTGGGTCTCGACGGGAGGCTCTGAGTTCTCGCTCACGGTCGGCGCCGCCACGGACGGCGAGTATCCGGTGACCTTCGTCGGCGGCGACATCGAGAGGACGCTCACCGCCACCCAGGAGAACGACACCACGTACCGGGGCGAGGGGGAGACGGACGTCTGGGTCTTCCGCATGGTCGACGATGACCTGATGGACGTCACCGTCACCGCAGCGGATGGCCAGTCGGCGACCACAGGGTTCAAGCGTAAGTGACATGACCCAGGGCTGCCACGCCGTCTCGAGACGGTAGGACTCCAGGCGGGCCTGTCGTCGATGTCTGCGACGCCCACGCCGGCATGGAACTGACCGGCGCCGGAAATCGTGCGCGGTGACGGACTGGACTCAACGGCAGGAGCGTGGCATGAGCCCTGAGAAGGAGACGCGGAAGTCCGGCATGGAGGACATCGAGACCGACCAGAGGTCCGGCGGGTTCTCGGCTGAAGAACGAGCCGCGATGAAGGAGCGCGCCCGGGAGCTGAAGACGGGATCGCGTCGCGGTACGCGCTCCGGCAAGGACGGCGAACGCGACGTGCTCGCGAAGATCGCCGAGATGCCCGAGCCGGACCGGCAGATGGCCCTGCGGATCCACGAGATCGTCAAGGCCGGCGCGCCGTCGCTGTCGCCGAAGACGTGGTACGGGATGCCGGCCTACGCGCTCGACGACAAGGTCGTCTGCTTCTTCCAGGGCGCGAAGAAGTTCAACGCGAGGTACGCGACGTTCGGGTTCAACGACGCCGCGCACCTCGACGATGGAGACATGTGGCCGACCTCGTTCGCGCTGAAGGACCTGACTCCGGCCGTGGAGGAGAGGATCGCCGCCCTCGTCAAGAAGGCCGTGAGCTGAGCACGAGCATCGGGCGATCCCTCGCGCCGCGCCTCATGGCAGCAGGATCGTCAGTCGAGCATGTCGCCTTCTGCGAGCCCAGGCCTCAGCGGCGATACGCCGGGTGCTCGGCGAAGAAGCGACGGACCCGTTCGTGGGCGTTCACCCTGATGTCGAAGAAGTAGAACGGGTAGTCGAAGGTGTGGTAGACGCCCATCGGGAAGCCGCCGGGGATGTAGTACGGCGGGTCCTCGCGGTCGACGGTGCTGCAGATCACGACGCCCCTCTTGGCGTTGACGCGGGCGTCGGCGAGACCCAGCACCCGCTTGATCGTCCCGTCCTCGTTCAGCACCGGAGTACCGCCGGTCGCCGGGTCCAGCTCTATGGAGCCGAGATTCTGCCCGGCCCTCGCCGGCGCCGTCTTCCTCGTCCAGGTGATCGGGTTGACGGCGATGCCGCCGGGAAGCGTCACGGGGTTCTTCGCGGCGATCGTCGGCGCTTCGGTGTTCCAGGAGATGATGGTCCCGGTGTCGTTGGCGCGGCTGGTGAACTTGAGGTGCGGGTTCTTCGCCAGGAAATCGCGAGTGACGGACTGGCCGACGACGTACGCGGCGACCATCCGCTTGTAGATGCGCGGGTGTTCCTTCATGTAGTCGGAGAGCAGGTAGCGGAGCACCGCCGAGCCCTGGGAGTGCGCCGCGAGGATGTAGGGCCGTCCGTGGTTGTAGTGCTTGATGTAGTACTTGAAGGCCGCGATGACGTCCGTCGCCGGCGCGCCCTCGATGATCTTCTCCTGCTGCTTCGGGGGCAGAGACAGCTGATACGCGGCATCCACCTGCCGGTAGTAGGGAGCGTACATGTTGGCGAAGTTCCGGAAGGCCGTGGCCTGCCGCGAGTAGGCCACCTGCGCACCCTTCATCATGCCGGGGTCGTCGACGGGGCAGATAGTGGGGCCGCCCGGAGCCCTGCTGTACGCGGTCGGGTAGATGTAGAAGACATCGACCCTCATCTTGACCTTGTCCGGCAGGTGCAGCCAGTGCGCGCGGTTGGAGTAGTCGGTCGCCTTGAGCGGAGCCGCGTCGGCGACCGACGCGACGACCGCGGGCGCCAGGAGCGCGCAGCCGATCAACAGGAAGATGGACATGACCGGGATCTTCGTGACGCTCATCTCGCGCTCCCCTCTCATGCTCACCGCCGTCGCAGCGCCGCCCGCATGGCGGCGCTCGGCTGCACCATCAGCTCCGCGTTGTAGGAACCGGTCGGCAGGAAGCCGACCTGGTTGTCGAAGATCTGCTGCGCGGCGATGCCGTAGGTGCGCGATACCGCCGCCGGCGAGCCGTCCTCGACCATCGTGTCGACGTCGATGGCGAGGATCGAGACCGTGCCGTCGCCGTTGACGGCGATCTCGAACGTACGGAGCTGCTGCGGGAAGTCGCGCAGCGAGGACGTCTCGACCTCCCAGAAGCCGAGCTCGGGCCGGCCGGGGTCGGGCGACACGAAGGCGGTGACCGCGTTGCAGTGGCGATGCCCCGCGATCCAGAGGATCAGATTCGGGTAGGTGTGCAGCTTCGCGAGCAGGTCCTCCTCGGTCCCGAAGGCGCTGGAGCTCCAGGCCATCGGATGGTCGCCCTTCTCGACGCCGATCGGGCAGTGAGCCGCGATGACCATCAGGACGTCGTCGGCCTGCCCCCTGTCCAGCTCGCGGATGAGCCAGTCATGGCGTTCCTTGTCGAGCGAGATGTGACCGTAGCCGTTGTCGTAGGGGTCGTCGTCATCCTGGGTGTCGTCCAACACAAGGATGCGGATGGGCGCGTCCGCCTTCGGCTCGAAGGTGTAGCAGGCGAAGCCTCGCTCCGCGTCGGCGCGCGAGAACCCGTGTCCCTCAGGGCTTGAGGAGGTGTCGAAGAACGCGCTCATCCACTCGCTCCTGGAGAGAGAGCGGCGGTCGGGGTCGGCGGCGAGCACCTTGGGAGGGGTGGCGAAGTCCGACACCGGTCCGACGCCGAAGATGTCCCCGTAGGGCGTGCGCCCGTCGAGGCAGCCCATGTAGATGCCGCGGCTGTCCGGGCCACGCGGGTCCTGGAAGACGTTGCCGAGATCGAGGATCTGCTCGCCCATATAGGTCTTGCGCAGGTAGTCGTCCACCCTGAGGAACCCCGTCCAGAAGTGGTCGTGATTGCCGCGCACCTGGTACCAGGGGATGGACGCGTCGAGCCCCGCCGCCTCGTAGGCGTCGAGGAACGCGGCCCGAGCTTCGCGCGCCGCGCCCGTCCTGCCTCCGGAATCCGGGTCGATGTGCTTGCCGTCGAGCACGTCGATGTACCAGCGCAACTCGTTGTGCTGCGTGTTGTTGCACGTGTCGCCCAGGGAGATGCCGAAGTCGATCGGATCCTCCGCGTGCAGGGCGTTGACGGTGCGCACGGCCGCGTCGAGGACGTGGTGCGTGTACATCATGACGCCCGAGTACGCCGACGAGAGAAAACCCTTGTAGCCGAAGAAGATCGCCTGGGCCGGAGACTGCACGTCGGTGATGTGGATGTCTGTGATGGTGAAGAAGCGCAGGATCCTGGCGGCGGCGCCCGTCGCGGCGCCGTCGTAGCCGGCCGGCATGAGGTCGAGCCGCTTCTCGGCGGCGAGGCCGGGTCCGTAGCTCCACCGGCCGTAGCCGTTCTCCTCGTACCTGGCGAGCTCATACGGGAGCAGCTTCGGCGCATCCGCCGGGACCGGCTCGGGCACGATCGTCCTGTGGAGCGTCGTCATCAGATCTCTCCTGTGGGTCGCTGGCGCCGGGCTCTTGGATTATCGGCAGCGGAGACCGCGCTCTGGAGCATCCGGCACCGAGGACATGGGAGGCGGTCCTCCGCCCTCGGCCGACCTGTCTCAAGAAATCCGTAAGCCCTTCCGATTACTGTACTGACGCTTTCGCTGGTGTGCGGCCCCCACGGACCCGCGACTCGTGCGCCAAAGCGCGCCACGAGCTGTGGCTCGCGCGCCAGAGCGCGATCCATCGGTCGGCACGGAGGGGATCATGGCAGTCGAGAAACGAGACGGCGTGCGCGCCTGCTCTGGAAGCCTCTGCTCGCGAGAGTTCCACAGCTCGACTCCGGCGCTCGGCGCGCGCCGCCGGCGCGGCCTGCGAAGCCTGCGCCTCTCTCGCCGCCTGGGCGCTGCTCGAGCCGCTTTGTTCGCCGGCCTTCTCGTCACCGTCGCTGCCGCGACATGCGCCGCCGCACCGCTGGCCTCCGCGCAGTCCTGGCCGGCGTACCCCGACCCCATCGACTACCACGAGACCAACAGCGCCTGGTATCCCCCCGACGACAACGGCGGCACCGCCGTCGGCAACGCCCAGGACTGGGTGTCGAACGCGCCGACCGAGCTCACCAACGAGCTCAATGTGAGCCTCGGTCTGGCGAACTACGGGACGACCGACGTCTTCTACGTAGACAGCGAGCAGAACCTCGTGATGCGGCCGTGGGACTTCACCACCGTGCCGGACGCACCCACGTCGCCGGCGTCCGGTTCGACGCTGGTGGTGCCCGGCCAGTCAAACGGCGTCGGCTACCTGGGCGTATGTGAGGTTGGCGGGACCGCACCGGACGTGTTCGTCTTCTACGTGAAGGGCGACCCCACCGTGGCGGCGAACCGCGCGACGCTCTTCTGGCGCCAGATCACCGAGAGCTGGAACGTCGAGCACAGCGTCGCCGTACCGAGCGACTTCTGCACCGGAAGCGCCTGGGACCAGGTGCCCGGCGCGGGGAAGACGTACTTCCTGCGCGGCAGGGTGGTCGCCCTGAGCAACGCGTTCGCCTTCGTCTTCAGAAACGTGAACGGCACGGAGGTCGACGTCTACGTCTCGAACCTGCTGGCGCCGGGCGCGGATGGCGCGGTGGACAAGTCGACGGCGTGGACGCCGATCTCGCCGACCTCGCCGCAGATCCGCGACGTCGACGCCATCCCGTTCGCCTACCAGGGGTCGACCTACCTGGCCGTGGGGGCCCTGTACGGCTCGCCATCGACAGACCCCCCGGATTTCCACGAGAGCCAGTGGGGCACGCTCATCACGCCGTGGGACGACGTGCAGGCCGGCGTGCGCGTCTACTCCGTGGGCGACGACGGCTCGTGCACGGCGGACACCTCGACCAGCTTCGCCGTCCCCGCCTGCCCAGACCCGGGGCCGAGCATGAACGGCTCCGGCCTCGTGGCCCAGTCCGGAGCCCTGAACATCCGCTTGCTGAGGGGCGGCGTCACGAACGGTCCGCGCGGCGATGTGCTGACCGTGATGACCCGCACCTTCGGCACCCTCAACCGCTGGCTGGTCAACGACCACACGCATGGTGTGACCATGCACTACGACACGATCCAGCCGGAGCTCCTGGACGTCTTCGAGGTCCCGATCGACCACTCCCAGAGCGTGCCCGTGCTGGGGAGCTCACCTCAGCGGTACAGCGCCTGGCAGCGGCGCGGACTCATGTGCGACACCGATATGAACGACCTGGAAGCGGCGAACGTCGTGTACCAGCTCGTCGACGCCGAGGGTCTCGTGCAGCGCAACTTCTTCGCGACCACTCTCGCGGTGGACGACCCGGACGGGCCGACGAACCCGTCGGGCATCACCCCGTCCCCGTCCCCGTCCCCGTCGGCCTCCGTGACTCCCCTGGTCTACGATTCCTCGCGGCAGCGCATCGTCTGGGCGACGGCGACTCAGCTGCACGCGAAGGGGTCCAAGACCAAGAACGGCAAGGACACGAACAACTACACGGGCGTGGTCGGCGCCGTGGTGTCTCTCGACTCCGACACTCTCCAGCCGGTCAAGACCGACACGACCGACGAGAACGGCGACCCGCTCGCGACGCCGATCAGCTATCCCTATCCGCTCCCACCCGACTCATCCGACCTCCAGTTGATCGGGATCATGTACGGCACGCCGCCGACGTACCTCAACGGCAACGCGCAATCGGCGGTGTTCCCTCTCGGCGGCGGCATCAACTACTTCTCCTCGGTGCTCTTCGGGCAGAGCAACACGGCGGGGACGACGACGATCGACACGACGGACGGCGGCGCCGGGTTCTCCATGAGCGCGGAGGGCGAAGGGAAGCACGGGCTCAAGCTCCCGTTCGAGCCTGAGCTCTCGTGGACGACCGACAGGGAAGACACCACCTCGAACCAGTTGACCGTCGCGAACAGCGAGACCTTCTGGCCGGGCCCGACGCAGACGCCGACCGGGACCGCGCTCTTCAAGCAGATCAGCAGCTTCCAGTTGCAGCGCTTCACGCGGCTGGACTGGGACGAGGGCGAGATCGGCGACGGCGTCTCGGAGTCGGTCTTCGTCGTCAACCCGCTCCCCGACTCGCCGAACGGGCTGGTCCCGAAGTCGTTCAGCCTCACCGACCCCGGCAGCGACCCCATGTTCACCGGCATGGCGAGCCGGTTCGACACCCTGTCGCCCCAGGACTGGCTCGGTGTCGACCCGCTGGGGCAGGCCAGGCAGGGCGATCACGGCGATCTGTTCGACACCAGCGGCGACGGCACGCAGATGACGTTGTCGCACACCGCCGGCGGAGGACCCTCGACGCTCTCGTTCACGCAGAGCCAGGCCACCCAGGACGACGTGGTCTCCAACGGCGTCTCGGCGAAGCTCAGGATCCCCTTCTTCAGCGGCGACTACTCCTGCTCGCACCAGGTCGTCGACCAGACGACCACCACGGCGAAGACGGTGGCCTCGCTTGGCCTGCCTCAGCCGCCGGAGGGCCAGGAGGCCGGGTCGGTACAGTCCATCACTCTCAACGCCTACTGGCTGAGGGCCAAGGACGCCGACGCCTACTGGATCCCCGACGCGTTCCGCACCGGCGGCAACTACCAGACGCCCTGGTGCATCGACTACCAGGTGACATCTTACGAGCAGGTACCGGACACCTCCGCCGGCTCGGCCGCGTCCCCGCAGTGCCGCATCGCCGTCCGGTGCTCGCCGTCGAGCGGCGGACAGGTCAGCGTCTTGAACGGTACGCGTGCGGCAGGCGGAGTCATGCTGGGAACGGCGGACTCGAGCGGAGCGCTCATCTCTGCTTCGCCGGCTCCTGGATACCGTTTCAAGGGATGGAAGCTCGCCGGCAGTTCGATCGCCAGGCTCATCGACGGCAAGAAGCGGAACGCGCGAGTGGTGGCCAAGGGGCACGGAGGCGTGACAGCCACGGCTCGGTTCGAGCGCATCGTCCCCACGAGCGTCGGCATCACTCGTCTCAAAGGCGGCACGTGCAACGTGGCGGTCAAGAATGCGGCCCTCCCAGAGGCCTTCCGTCATCTCAAGCCGTACTTGAACGACTCGGCTACCGCCCGGGCTCACGAGCTCAGGCTTCTCATCGAGAACAGCAGCTACCGCGTGCCCGCCACTGCCTGGCGCAGGCACGGCCGAGGAGACCACGTGACGTACGTCGCCAGTTGGCGGCCACGGGGCTGGGGCCGGAAGGCACGGGTGAAGCTCACCATCCACCCGCGGGGGGCACGCTGGTCGGTCACTCTGCAACGCGGCTCGGTGACTCGTTCAATACTGGGCGCCGCCGCCGGTCACCTGCCCGTCGCACTCCTAGGCACCGAAGCGCCTCAGCACGCACACCTGCCGGTGGCATGCACGGCGAAGTTCAAGGCGGCCGCCATCAGGCCGGCGGGTGCCGGCAAGAGCGTCAAGGCCGCCGGGAGTCCGGCCGTCGACCTGCGCAAAGCGACCATCTCCACAGTCGTAGACGCCAAGCGGTCCGGGAAGGCACGCTTCACGCTGACCGGAGTCCGCGTGCAGCGCAGCCTCCTGAAACGCGCGGGATTCGACCTGAAGATCAACCAGACGGTCCTCCACGTGGGGCCCTTCACCAGGAAGGGAGGAACGTTCACTGCCAAGGGCAGGACTCCCCACGGGATCTACCTCCGCTGTCGCTACACCACGTCGGGCGCCCTGACGCTCAGGCTGGGCGGTGGCGATCTGGAGCGTCACCTCCTGGGCGAGTTCCTCGTCCAGAATCTGACTCTGACCATCGGCAGCGGCAAGAACGCCCCGTCCGGCACCATGGCGCCACAGGCTGTGAGCATCACCCACGCCCGGGTCGCGCCACGGCTGGCATCGTTGCTGGAGTAGTGCAGCGTTTCGGGGACCTTGCGGCGTCTGCCGTGACCGTCTGGCCGTGGCCGTGGTTCCGAGTCGAGGCCCGGCCGGGGTCGACAACGAACGGCGTGGTCGCGAATCTCTTCCTGGAGCACGCCTTCAAGACGGCCGCGTAGGACATCCTCGACGGCCAGGTCTTCTCGGTCTCCCCAGCCGAGGCGGCCCGGCCCTCCGGCTCACCACCTCTCGCCGTTCTGGAACCTGACCGTGAAGACCTTCGCCGCGAAGTCCGGATCGTACTGCGGGTTTGCTTCGCCGTTGGGGAGCAGCTCCTTGTCGCTGATCGCGACGATGCCGGGCAGCCCGTCCGGGTCGTAGGACGCGGAGGGGAAGTAAGGCGCCGCGTCCGGCACGAAGAGGGTGAACTCCTGGCCGGTCTCCTCCGCGTGAGCCTTGGCCTCAGGGTAGAGAACGTCGCGGATCATCCCTGCCTCCGAGACATAACGCGCGAACTGCAGGCTGGGCCACCTGGACCTGTCGTCCGCCCCGGTCCCGATGGGAATGTCGAAGAACGTGTCCGTGGCCGGCTCCCCTCGGGACATGTCCATCGCAGTCGTGAAGGCTATGGAGTCGATGCCGATCCTCATGGTGTCCACGCTGTGGCGAGTCCCACCGGAGGTATCCGCGTTCCAGGCCTTGTCGGCGAACTTGAGGATCCGCGACGGGCCGTGGAAGTTGCCGTGGTGCGTGTGGCCGTGCGCTTGCAGGTTGAGGCCGATGCCGCCGCCGGCGCACTGGCAGTCCCACAGGCCCGTCGTGCCGGACTCGCTGTCGTCGACGACACCGTCCCCGTCCTCGTCCAGGGCCATGAACTCGGCGAGGTAGCCGCTGTCGGACCCCAGAGCGGCCAGGGTCAGCGCGTCCGTCGCTCGAGCGTGGGCCAGCATGATCGGCTGCAGGTCCCAGAGGATCTTGGGGACGTCGTAGTAGAACTCACGGGTCACGACGTCCTCAAACCGTCCGTCCCTGACCTTGCCGAAATGGCCGTCCAGGGTGACCAGGGGCACGGGGCCGCCGGACGCAGTATCCGCGGCCGTCACGTCCGTGCCCTCCACGTGGTAGTCGACCTGACCGAGCCCGCGGCCGGCGGCGTAGTCGAAGAGCCTTGAGCGCGAGACGCGAGCGTCCATGACGGTCTCTTCGTCGACGATCGCGCCCAGCGCCTCGTCGTAGCGGGGGATGAGGAGCGGGCGTTCGAACGTGGCGGGAGCGGCGGGGCTCCGGGGGACGGTCTTGAACAGGTAGCGCGCCGAGAACAGGTCCACAGCCACAGGGTCCTCGGACGCGAGGATGAGGCCCTCGTCCAGAGCCACGCCCGTGCCGTTGCCCCCGTGTTCGATGTTGACCGGCCGGATGGCGTCCACGACGTGAAGCGCGCACGGGATCTGGCTGCGGATGGCCAAGTTGATGTCCACCATGGTCCCGTCGAGGCCGCGGTTGGGCGTCTCGGCTATCTCCAGCGGCATGCCCTCCGCGTTGACCTTCTTCACGTACCAGCAGGCGTGGTACACGCCGCCCTTGTTCGGCCCGCCCGGTACGCCGCCCTTCATCCCCGGCGGGTCGGCGTGGGGGAACGCGTAGAGCCAGTCGTGATCGTTCGGATCGTCGCCGTGCCGTGCGCGCATCGGCCATCCGCCGATGCCGAGGTTCTTGATGGCGCTGGTGATGACCGAGTTGCAGTGGACCTTGAGCACCGGGCAGTTGACCAGTACGCTGCCCGGGTAGCCTTCCGGCTCGTCGGGGTCGCCGACCAGCGCCGTGTGCAGCAAGACGCCTTCGGGGTAGTTGTCGCCGCCATCGGGGACGGGCACGAGGCGCCCCCGGCCCGGCAGCTCCGCCTGGTTCAGGTCGTACATCATGAGCCTGCCCCGGCGGGTGGCCTCGCCGGGGGTCAGATACGTCCCGCTCACGCTCTCCGCGTAGCCGCTCATCGGATCGTCGCGGGCATCGAGCGGCGCCACCTGCTCCGCCAGGTACCTCCTCACGAAGTAGAAGGGGTAGCCCACGCACGTGACCTCACCGTCGGGGCGCTGGATGCGCCCCTCGAGCACAGCCTCCGGCGGGCAGGCGAGGATGCTGGCGTAGGCCCCCGTGGTCACGCCGGCCTCGCCCACAGCCATCTGGCAGAAGCGGATGCCGAGCTCGTCGTGGAAGAACCGCAGAAGGGCGGCCATGAACGTCCAGGGGGTGGCGGCCACCACAGCGGTCGTCAGTCCCGGAGTGCCGTCGCCGGGGAAGTCGAGCACAGTGGCAGTGACGACGTTCGGCTTGAAGAACAGCTTCCTCCCCGCCTCCACCTCCGCCCGGATGCGCTGCCGCAGGTCATCCCTCTTCAACACCGGCGCCACTGCATACCCGAGGCGGTCGTAGACGTAGTCGATCCGCTGCTTGAGAAGCGCCCACGCCGCGTCGTCGCCCTGCTTGATCGTGCGTTCAAGCAGGCCCGGCACGTCTCCGCAGGCCTGGGCCGGGTCGAGCCTGACCGCGCCGATCAGCGAGCCTTCGGTATCCCAGGTCATCGCAGGGCCCCCTCTCAGTAGTAGTTCCCGCCGGTCTCGTAGGCCTTCCTGCGCTCGTCCGCCATCGTGCGCATCTCGGCCTCCATCTTCGCCGGGTCCGCCCACAGGTCCAGGTACAGGTCTCTGGTGGCCTCCGGGAAGACGATCAGGCCGTCCTTGCGCTCCACGCCGGCGAGGATGATGGTGGCCGCCTCGTCAGGGGTGATCGCGTCCTTCGGCGGCGCGGAGTCGCCGAAGATGGGCGTCGCCACGTTGCCGGGGCACACCGTGGAGAAGGCGATGCCGCGGTACTCGTGCTCATACCGCAGCGCCTCCGTCATGCCGGCCACGGCGTACTTGGTGGCGCAATACAAGGCCTGATAAGGGGTCGGAATAAGGCCCGCGATGGACGACGTGTTGACGATGTGCCCCGAACCCTGCTCGACCATCACCGGGAAGGCCGCGTGCACGCCGTAGACGACGCCCCAGAGATTGAGGTCGATGATCATCTTCCAGTGCTTCAGCTCGACCTTCTCGTAGGGCGCCGTGCCGCCCATCCCCGCGTTGTTGAACAGGTAGTCCAGGCGGCCGCAGGTCTCGACCGCCTCGTCCACCATCGCCTTCACGGCATCCCAGTCGGTCACGTCGACGAGCGCGCAGCGCGCGTTCTGGTACGTCGCAAGCTTCTCCCGCGCCGCGTCCACGCTCTCCTGCGGATACCCCACGGCGCTGACGAAGGCTCCGCGCTTCAGGAGCGCCTCCGCGACCGCGAAGCCTATCCCCGACGTCCCGCCGGTCACCACGCAGGACTTGCCTTCAAACACGTCGGCCATGATCCGTTCCTCCTCCGTCAGACGAGCTCGCGGGCAAGGTCCCCCGCAGTTGTTGCCGAGTCGCGCGCGACACGCAGTGCCTACACGGCGACCTCCCCATCGCCCTGCACCTTGTCCAGGACCACGAGGAGGTGCAGCAGGTACAGCAACACGCACCCGTTGGCGGCCAGGACCGCGCCGATGACCGCCGGCGGGAGCAGGCCCGAAAAGAACATCGTGATGCCGAACACGATGGTCAGCGCGTTCATGACCACCATGGCCGCGAAGACCTTGACGAGGATCGGCGGCGTGGGCTCGCGCGGCTCCCCGCGCCTGCCGAGGCGAGGCAGGAAGGACTTCACCAGCACGATCGCCCCGCCGAGCACGTTCAGCGCGCCGACGAGGTACGTCAGCGTCGGCACCAGAATCTCCGGGACGATGCACGACACGATGCCGAGTGCTGCGAAGACAAGGCCGCAGCCGACCATCAGCCAGGAGCGCCGAAACGGGCCGATCGGCGTGCTGCCCGAGGCGACCATCTGGATGGCGATGATGATCATCAGCAGGCCCAGCTGGGCGCTGCCGGCGAAGGGCAGCTCGCCCCGGCTGACGGGGATGAGCAGCAGGCCGAGCAGCAGCATGAAGACACCCATCAGCAGCAACATGGCCTTGTCGATCGGCAGGGCGGCATCCCCTGCGGGCGGCTTCGCCGCCTCAGGATGCCTGAGATAGACGACGCGCAGCACGAGAGCGAGGTACACGATCGCCGCCCCGTAGAGCAGAGCCGCCGCCGCCGTCAGCGTGGTCGTCAGCAGGCTCGGGAACAGGATGAGCCCGCCGATCAGCATCGAGAGCACGTAGACGGAGGTGCAGGCGGCGATCAGCTGCCAGAAGACGCCGCCGTAGCCGGCCCAGGCCCTGAGCTTCTGCTTGTCGATGATCATCTGCAGCAGAAGCAGGAGCCCGCCTGGGCCGAAGCAGACGAAGAGCGCCAGGCGCGGCAGCTCGCCGAGCAGGTCGGGGATGAGGCACGTGACGATGCCCACGGCCGCGATGGCCACGCCCACGACGAGCGGCAGCTTCGACGTGCGCAGGTCGCCGAACGGCGTCTTCCCCAGGGCGATCATCTGCACGGCGAACATCACAAGCAGCAGTCCGTACAGACCGTCCTCGTAGTACGCGAGCGCCCCCGTAGCCACTGGGAAGAGCAGGACGCCGGTGATGAGTAGCGTCATGCCGGCGATCAGCAGGATCACTCCCTCGAGAGGGAGATCCGCCTGCTTGAGCATCCCGTGTCTCGTCATGCCACGCCCATGGCCCACCACCTGTCTTTCACGACTGGCTCCGTACGGTTGTACCACGTACCACAGTCGGCAGCTATCTCAGGCGCCCTTGACCACAGTCGTAGCAGGCACGCAGACCTTGCGTTGCCGAGGCCCGTCACACGCTCTTCGGCAGAGACTGGTGGGCACTTGAGGTCACACCCGACCATCGACTAGTCGGATCGCCGCTCCGCACGGCGACGCTTCGGTGCACGTGTGCTAGTGCCGACAGCCCATGGCGCTCATGAGGCATCGTCGCGCTACCGACAACGTTGTATTGGTACGGGATTTGTAAGCTACCGCCGAGGAGAGGCCGCTGTGCAATCGCGGATCTGCCCGCAGTGCGGTCGCGTGGTCTATGGTGAGGGAAACGCGTGCGCATTCTGTGATCCAACCGAATCCCCGCAGGCCACCGCCCAGCCGACGGCCAGGAGGGAACCCGGACCCCCACGAGCGCCTCGAAACGGCCCCCCTCGAGGTGGTCACTCCCGCCTGTTGTGGGTGCTCGTCGCCGGTCTGCTCATCGTCGGTGTGGCGGGTGATGCTACGTGGCATCTCTCCTCCCGTTCGGCGTGTACTATGCCCACAGCAGCTGCATACGAGCCTGGGCAGCCCGCAGAATGCTTGGTAGCCCTGCTCGGGCACCTTGACAGAGACGGTCAGGTAACGTACGCTATCACGTACGGTACGCGGAGGCATCATGACCACGATCACTGCGACGGAAGCGCGTCGGCTTCTCTACAAGTTGCTTGACGAGGTCTCAGAGTCGCACGAACCCGTGCAGATCACGGGCCGCCGCGGCAACGCTGTGCTCTTGGCCGAGGACGACTGGCGCGCGGTCCAGGAGACGCTGCACCTGCTCTCCACTCCCGGCATGCGCGAGTCTATCCGCGAGGGCATGGCGACGCCGCTCGAGGAACTCGACGGTGAGCCCGGCTGGTGAGCTGGGGTCTGTACTTCACCAAACAGGCGCAGAAAGACGCCCGCAAGCTCGCGGCGGTCGGACTGCGCCCGAAGGCCGAGGCGCTGCTCGAGGTGGTGCGCGAGGACCCCTTTCAGAGCCCGCCGCCTTTCGAGAAGCTCGTCGGCGACTTGAGAGGCGCCTACTCGCGTCGCATCAACATTCAACACCGGCTCGCCTACCAGGTGATCTCTCCTGAGCAGGCTGTCAAGATCCTCCGGATGTGGACGCACTACGAATAGAGGGCTCACAAGCACATCGAGCCGCACGACCCTGCGGGTTGCCGCTCACGTGCATCACGTGACTAGATGAGCACGATGGAGGTTGTGCAGGGTCCACGCTTCCGTCGGCGGTAGCAAGTACCATGGGCGACGTTTCCGAGAACGAGGGGCGGAGACGATGACCAGCTACGCGATCGTCGACCTTGAGACCACCGGCTTCTCGCCCGCCCATCACCACCGTATGATCGAGATCGCCATCGTCCTTGCCGACGAGAGCGGCACGGTGATCGACGAGTGGGAGACGCTCCTCGACCCACAACGCGACGTCGGCGCTTCCGAGGTCCACGGCCTGACGGGAGCGGACCTGCATGGAGCGCCGACCTTCGACATGGTCGCCGGCGACGTCGTCGCCTTGCTCGCGGGCCGGGTACCGGTGGCTCACAACCTGTCCTTCGACGCTCTCTTCCTGGCCGCCGAGTTCGAGCGCCTCGGCATCTCGGTGCCGATCGGCCCGACCGCCGGGCTGTGCACGATGCGCCTTGCCGGCCTCTACCTGCCCGACGGCGCGCGCAACCTGGCGACCTGCTGTGACTGCATCGGCTGCCCCCTCGACTCGGCGCACGCCGCCGTTGCCGACGCTCGCGCTACCGCCCGCCTTCTGGCCCACTACATCGCCACCGATGACGACTTCCCAGGGTCTTGGCATGACGCCATCATCTGCGCCGAGCGCGGTGAGTGGCCTCCGCTGCCGGCCGGTAGAGCCCGGCCTGTGACGCGCCAGCAGCGCGCAGCCTCCCAGCGCGACCACTTCTTGGCACGTCTTGCCGCTCGCGCGCCCCGTTCCGAGCTTCACCCCGAGGCCAACAGCTACCTCACGCTGATCGACCGCGCCCTGCTTGACCGCCGACTCTCGGCCCACGAGGAGGACGAGCTTGTCGCGCTTGCCGGGCTGCTGGGCCTCTCGCGCGAGGAGGCAGGGAGACTGCACGCCAGCTATCTGGGCGCCCTTGGTCGGCTCGCTCTGAACGATGGCGTCGTCACTCCCGAAGAGCGCCTCGACCTGGAGCGCGTCGCCGCGCTGCTGGGCCTCGATGCGGACGCCGTCGACGCCGCTCTCGATGCCGAGAAGGCCGATGAGCCGGTGGCGTGCACGGTGGGCGGCTTCTGCCTGAAGGCCGGCGACGCTGTCGTCTTCACCGGCGAGGCGCCCGGGATCGAGCGTGCCGATCTCGAGATCCAGGCGCACACGCTTGGCCTGCGAGTCACCGGTTCGGTCAGCCGCAAGACGCAGCTTCTTGTGGCAGCCGACCCCGACAGCCTCAGTGGCAAGGCGCGCAAGGCGCGTGATCTCAGCGTACCGATCGTCGGCTACTCAACGTACTTCCAGATGCTCGAGTCGTTAGGTGGTCTGCGTGTCATCTGACAACGGTATCGAGCAGACAGCCGGCTGCGCCGATCGGCGGCTGAGTAGCCGGGTGGAGAACGAAGCGCTTGATGACATACTGAGCGAAGGCCTGAAGCTCGTCGTCTGCGGTACCGCCGCCGGCACCCGCTCTGCGCAGCTCAAGCACTACCACTCCGGCCCCGGCAACAAGTTCTGGCGCACGCTCGCCGCGCTAAGTCTGACGCCCCGTCAGCTCTCCCCAGACGAGGCCCCGTTGCTCCTCGACTTCGGCATCAGCCTCACCGACCTGGCCAAGGGCCAGTCGGGCGCTGACAGCGCGATCGTCTTCGATCCGGGTGGCGCCGAGTTGCTGCGTGACAAAGTGCGCGATCTGAAGCCCCAAGTCCTGGGCTTCAACGGCAAGCGCGCCGCCCAGGAGTTCTTTGGCCGGCGAACGGTCTCTTACGGGCTGCAGCCCGACCGCATCGGAGAGACGGAGATCTTCGTTGCGCCTTCCACCAGTGCCGCCGCCAATGGGTCCTGGGACCTCTCGTGGTGGCGTGACTTGGCTGAACGTGTCCACAGGTCTTCAGTGACGGTGGGCGCCAGGACCCAGCCACCGCAACGCGCCAGCTCGACTTCGTGTTCGCATCGAACGGTCTGGCATCACGGGCGCACGTCACGGCGCTGAACGAGCCCGATCAGTGGGGCCCGAGCGACCACTGTCGCGTGCAGATCGAGATCAGGTGATTATCTCCGGCGACGAGAGTCAGAGACCGCGTCAGGGAGACGGCTTGTATGGACTACTACCAAGGCGTCGTCGCCGACTACCTGAGCGCCGATCGCGCGATGTTCGTCCAACCCGAGAGCTGCATCCAGCTGCACCCGGGCGCCAGCCTCAAGAAGGGAGCGCACTGGTACTGCGACATCCTCGCCGTCAGCTTCCGCGAGCAGTCCGTCTACCTCTGTGAGGTCACCTTCTCGAAGTCTCTCTCGGCCCTGCTCACACGGCTACGGGAGTGGGACTCGAACTGGACAGGGGTCCGCGTTGCCCTCACACGGGACAACCACATCCCGGAGACGTGGCCAGTGCCGTCCCTGGGCGTTCGTGCCCGGCACACAGAGAGATCTGCTGTCACGCAAGGTGTCGGAGCTCCTCGATCAGGACACCGGACCGCACGAGATGCCCCGACCCTGGTCACCAACCTCGAAGAGGTGGTGCCGTGGCTCTACTCTGCGCCGCACCAGCTACCCGGCAGCAAGCAGAGCGAGGCATGAGGAGGTACGACTGCCTCTTTGGCCAGCCGTGAAGCAGCTGAAGTCGCGGCAAGATGGTCGGCAGCTTTCGAGTACCTTCCTGTCTGACACAACGAATCGCTTTCGAGCACTTCCTTTGTGACGCAATGCGACCTATTGACGTCGAAGCACGATGGAACACATACTTTGGTGTGCTCAGCACCACTAGGCATACGGCAGGAGGGGACTGACGGCTGCCGAGATGCGTACCGAGCGGCGAGTTTGATTCCTCTCCGCGGTTTTCAGGTCGGGGGTTCGCACCCGCGATTCCACTCATCCATGGGGGTCTACATGAAACGACTGCTCGTCATTGCGGGCGCACTGCTGCTGACTGTACTCGCCGTCTTCCCGGTCGCCGCGGCAGCCGACTCGCCCTCGCCGTCACCGGCCGAGGAGCTCACCTTCAAGGTCGGCATCGCCCAAGACATCGACGGCGTGAATCCGTTCACAAGCTGGTCTTCCATCACCTGGGAAGCATTCCGCCTCAACTACAACTTCCTCACCTGGTACGACGAGGAGTACAAGCCGGCCCCGGACCTGGCCACCGAGTGGGAGGCCAGCGAAGACGGCAAGGTCTGGACGTTCACGATCCGCGAGGGCGTCACCTGGCATGACGGCGAGCCCTTCAGCGCCGGGGATATCGCGTTCACGTACAATTACATCCTGGACAATGAGATCGCGGCCAGCCTCCCGTTCCTTGAGCACGTGACCAAGGTCGAGGCGCCCGACGACACGACGCTCGTCATCACGTCCGACCAGCCCAACGCCGGCATGCTCGCCCTGTACGTGCCGATCCTCCCCGAGCACATCTGGAGCAAGATCCCCGCCGACACGCTCGACAATCTCGAGGATCCGCCTGTTGTGGGCACCGGCCCGTTCATGATCGACGAGGTCGAGAAGGGCCGCTACGTCTCGATGAAGGCGAACAAGGACTACTTCGGCGGCGCGCCGACCATCGACAAGGTGTACTTCCAGATCTACCAGAACGGCAACTCACTGGTACAGGACTACAAGGCCGGCAATCTGGACGTGGCGTACTTCGAGTCGCCCACGTTCCTGCGCAGCGTCGAGAACGTCGAAGGGTCCAAGGCTGTCGCCGTCGACCGTATCGGTTTCCACGAGCTCGCGTTCAACTGCTGGGACGACGCCGCATCGAAGGGTAATCCCCTGCTGCGGGATGCGCAGATCAGGCAGGCGTTCCACTGGGCCATCGACAAGGAGAAGATCAACCAGCAGGCGATGGACGGCCTGGCGACGGTGGGCACCGGCGTCATCTCGCCGGCCGCCGGCGACTGGCACTGGAGCCCGCCGGAGGCCGACCTCGTCACGTTCGATCCCGAAAAGGCCAAGCAGATCCTCGAGGACGCCGGCTACACCGACACCGACGGTGACGGCATCCGCGAGTCGAAGGACGGCGAGAAGCTCAGCTTCCGCTTCGATGTGATGAGCGCCTACCAGAACGACATCACGGCCGGCAAGATGATCGTCCCGTGGCTCAAGGATGTCGGTGTCGAACTGAAGCTCAATATCGTCGAGGAGGGCGCCTTTTCCGACCGCCTCTACGACAACGCCGACATGGATGTCTACATCTGGAGCTGGGGCGGCGACATCGACCCCGGCTTCATGCTGTCGACCTTCACCAGCGCGCAGATCCTGAACTGGAATACCAGCCAGTATGGAAACCCGGTCTACGACGAGATGTACCCCGAGCAGGCGGCGGCCGTCGATCGAGACGAGCGGAAAGAGATCGTCCACAAGATGCAGGAGCATCTCTACAACGAGGCGCCCTACATCATCCTCTGGTACAACCTCGACTGTGAGGCCTATCAGGCCGACAAGTGGAGCGGCTGGGAGCTCGTGCCCAAGGGCGACGGGCGGCCTGTGTTGACGTTCCTGCGCGGGACGTATGAGAACGTGAAGCCGGCCGTAGCCGCCGACACCGCCGGAGGTGGCGGTCTCTCCGGCGGCGCCATCGCGGGCATCGTGATTGCCGCCGTGGTCGTTGTGGGCGCCATGGTCTTCTTTCTGATGCGCCGTGGCAGGGGCGGCCCCAAGTCAGAAGAGTCGTGAGCAGCACACATGTGGGGGGGGAGGCGGCCGCCGTGCTGGCGGCCGCCTTTGACCCCTGGCCTGACGAGGCCCTCGCGGCCATCCACGAGGCAGCGCTCGCCGTGCTGGAGCGTGCCGGCGTGCGTGTGGATTCACCGGCGGCCAGGGAGCTGCTGCTGGACGCCGGCTGTCTCCCACTGCCCGCAGACCGCGTGGGTATCCCTCGAGAACTGGTCACTGACACGCTCGCCGCCTGCCCGCGGTCGTTCCTCCTGGCGGCGCGCGATCCCGCACGGTCGATCCCAGTGGATCCCGATCCGGGACCCACGTTCATCCACAACATGGGCTACGTGGCCGACGTCGTCGACCCGCGCACCGGAGCCCACCGCCGGGCGACGCTCGCCGATTCCATACGGCTGGCGCGCATCATGCATCACCTGAGCAACCAGCACATCCTGATCGCTCTGGTGACGCCGGAGGACGTGCCCCCGGACCTGGAGGCGCTCTACACCTATCTGGTGCTCACCTCCGAGAGCGACAAGTACGTCGGCGGACCGGGCATCTCCACTGCCGCTCAAGCTGTCGCCGTTACTGAGATGGCGCAGGCGGTGACAGGTGCCGACGGCACCGGCGGTGTGTACCCGGTCGATCTTGCGTTCTCGCCCGTGAGTCCCCTGATCCTCGGCGGCGAGGTGACCGACGCGCTGATCGCGACGGCGCGGCGCGGGAGTGCGGTCTGCGGGATCCTGCCGTGTCCAGCGGCGGCGACCACGGCTCCGGCGGCCGTCTCGGCCGCTGCGGCGCAGCAGCACGCGGAGATGCTGGCCGGTGTGGTGCTGCTGCAGACGGCGGCCCCCGGCACGCCGGTCTGGTACGGGCCCCGGCTCTCGGCCGTGGACCCGCGTACGGGTGGCTTCGCCTTCGGCACACCGCAGGTCAGCGTGGTGGCTGCCGTCCTGCTGGCACGTCGCTGCGGTCTCGCCTGTGACTGCTACGGCTTGGCCTCAGACAGCAAGGTATTGGACGCGCAGTACGGCTACGAGCGGGCCGTCAACGCCCTGATCGGCTTGCTGGCGCGGCCGCGCTTTCTTTCCGGCATCGGTGAAGTCCAAGCCGGAGCGGCCACCTGTGCCGAGGGATTGATCATCGACGACGACATTCTGACCAACGTGCTGCACGTCGTCACCCCGCGTCCGTGGGACGCGGACGCGCTGAACATCGATGCCATCGTCGATGGCATCCTGTCCAGCGGCGGATTCCTGAGCAGCAAGCACACCCGCCGCTACATCCGGAGCGAGTTCCCGACGCCCGCCGTGGGGTATCGCGGCTCGCTCAATGATTGGCTGGCGACAGGACGCACGGGCGTCGTCGATGCGGCCGCGGAGCGCGCGGAGCGATTTGCGGCCGAAGATCCTGCGGGCCTGCCGGACGAGCTCGGAGAGGCGCTGTGCATAGCCATCGACCGCATCGCCGCCGACCTCGGGCTCACCGAGTGGCCCGATCCACGGCGTATTCTCGCCGGAGAGGTCTGAACGCGGTCCGCGTGCCTGCGGCCCGCGCGTACGCGACGGATGTTCTGGCTCTGCCGGAGCACGCGTGAGCGGTTCCTATGGGGGAGAGCGGCTGGGCGGTCGGCGAACTGTCCATCATCCATGTGCTGGTGGACGGCCTCATACTCCAGGATGCGATGAATGCGAGCACGCTGTCTTGGATGGACCTCGTCTTTAATGTACTGGATGACGTGTGTGAGTACCTCGCACCTAATGATCAGGCGTTCGTCGAAGACCTGAAGAAGCTCTCCGAGGCTTATCGGCAAGGCCGGCCGTTGTGCAGGCCGCCGTTGCCAGACGGGAATGGCTGAGTTTTTCAGACAAGCACATCGAGCCGGACAACCCTGCGGGTTGCCGCTGATGCCGATCGCGTCAGGGTGACATGGTGGAACGGTGAAGCCAGCATCCGTTCTGTTGTTCGACCTCGGCGGCGTGCTCGTCGAGATCTCGGCCTTCGACTCGCTGCGCTCCATGCCGAACGAGACACCCGACGATGACACCCTCAAGGAACGCTGGCTGACATCATCGGCCGTTCGAGCCTTCGAACTCGGGCAGGTAGGCCCTGAGGAGTTCGCGGCGCGGTTCCTGGAAGAGTGGCCGGTCTCGCTGACACCCCGGGCCTTCCTTGCCGAGTTCTCCAGTTGGGTGCGTGCTCCCTACCCCGGCGCCGAGGAACTGCTGGCCGAGCTGCGCGGCAGCTATCACGTCGGCTGCCTGAGCAACTGCAACACCGTGCACTGGGCGCAGTTGGGTTCGTTGCTGGGGTGCTTCGACTTCACCTTCTCCTCACACCTGCTCGGTCACATCAAGCCCGACCGCGAGGTCTTTGCGGCGGTCATCGACCACTTGGACGTGGAAGCCGAGATGGTGTGCTTCTTCGACGACTCGGCTGCCAACGTAGTCGCTGCGCGCTCCTTCGGCATGCAGGCGTACTTGGTCAAGGGGCTTCCTGAACTGAGGAAGCTGCTCGAGTGTGAGGGCAAGCTTGCGTAGGTCCAGCGAAGAGTGACTGGGGTGCCCATCTTGCCGACAGGTGGAGTGGCGGTCCTGCCACTTATTTGCCGGTCAGGGGATGAACCGAGGTGATGCGGCCCGCCGATATTGTCGCCACATGGCGACATCCGACCCCAGTTGCCCCCATCAAGATGCAGCGATCTGGGTCGCGGAATGCTGCAGCCGGCCGGCTCAGCAGCGGATCAGGGAGAGGACATCGCGCGGCCCACCATCACGGCCTCGTCATCCGCGCAATAGTGGACAGTCCGGCCGCACGCGGCCCGCGTCGGATGCTCGTCTGAGGCCATACACTAGCTTCAGTCGACGCACCTTGAGGAGCCGCGGCACACCTGCCCGCACGCAGGTCGCCCGCCTCACAGCGCCGACAGTACGCAGCAGACGAAGGTGTGGCATCAGGTCGCCACCGGCCAGGGAGAGCCGCGATGACCCGGGTGTCGTTCAAGACGAGCACGGTCGTGGGATGGATCGTCATCGCCATCGCGATCGTCGTCTGTGCCGTCATCGCGATCGTCGTGCACGCCGTCCTCCCCGAGAAGGTCGACGAGGCCCTGCTCGATGGCGTTCTCGTGCTCCGGTTCGGCTTCCCGGCGGTGGCCGTCGCTTACTTCCTCATCCTCTTCGCGCAGTGCTCCGTGAGCGTCACCGTCTCGTGGCCCACCGCGCAGACCCGCCCTCTCCGCCATGGGCTGACGCTCGGGCTGGCGTTCGCCGTCATGTACATGATCGGGATGCAGGAGATCATGGTGGACACGAGTCCGTTCGCGGCCTGGGGCTCGGACTTCGTCGCGTATCAGGCGATCATCGGCCTCGGTGATGCGATACCCGTCATCCTCCTCTGCGCCGTCACCGGCGCCCTGCTGGCCGACCGGCGGCCGCACACCGCCGTCGGAAGTCGGCGCAGTCTTGTCGCGATGCTGGTGATGACACTGACTGTCGGGACAGTCAGATGGCTGGTGAGCTCCCTGGGCATCATCCAGAGCTGTGTGGACGAGTACCCGATCGCGGTCGTGGGATGGGGATACCTGCTCGGACTCGGCTTCGGCATCGGCTACCTCCTGCTCGCGAGGACCAACACGGCCGGCAAGGCCGTGATGATCTACGGCGTGGGGCTGAACTGGCTCATCTTCAACTCGTTCATCGGACTGGTCTTTGACGGCACGATGGTCGATGCACTGCTCAGGAGCGCGATCGACGTCGCCGCCGTCGGCTTCTCCATGGGGCTGATGGCGAGGCTGGTCCCATCCAGTGCTCCGGTCGCCGACGCAGGTGAGCGAGCAGGGAACTGATTCGTTGCCGTTTGGCCCTGCCGCCAAGCACGGCAAGTAGCCAGCGCTTCGGTTGAGCGGGGGTGACTCACTCCGGAGCGGCGGGGCGCGTCAGTCACAGGGAAACGCAGCTCACTCCAGCAAGTCCCCCCTCTTCCCACTCTTCCCAGCGATTTGGGTTGCGAAATGGTTGCGACCGGGCGGCTCGGCGGAGGGGTGCGGAGAAGAAATACCTGCAAATGAATGGTGGGCGTACCTGGATTCGAACCAGGGACCTCTTCCTTATCAGAGCAACGAGCGGCGTCTAGAGCGCCGCAATCAGTCGGGCCAGGCTCGCTCTGTAGGCCGTTCTGGGGCCGGGAATCGGGTCTTCGACGGCCGTCTGACTGTCCAGTGCTTGCGGCAACGGCAACAACTGCGGCAACAAGTTGCGCCCCTCCCCTACGGTGCTACAGTCGAGCCATGACGAGTCGCCGTCGACAGCTGGCGTGTATTGCCAAGTCAACGTGGGACGCGCTCGGGATTGTCCTGACTCTCCTCACTCTGGCCGGCTTCGTCATCTCACCATTCAGCTCACCGATTGCTGTGGAACTCGGATGGAGTGGTCTGCACCCTGCCTACGTGCTCGTGGCCACAGTCCTTCTCCTCGTCTTCTTGGTGGTGCGGTCAGCTCGGCGAGCGCGAGAGAACCTGGAGGAGCAGACGAAATCGGACATCACGGAGATCGACGGGAAGATCAACGTGGAGACCGTCGACACCGCCACAACCGAGGGCGTCGTCGTGGAGCCGGACTCAGGGATGGTGCGGTTCACACCCGGGACAGAGATCAACGTAAGAAGCCAAGGTGGACGGAGCACGACGGGGGTGAGGATCGGGAGTACTCCCGATGACGAGTGAAGGAGGCGACCATGGTTGACGCCAGCATACGGTTCGGCAGTTGGTGCCCAAAGTGCAAGGAACTGTCGTCCGTTCACTCGATCATCAGCAACGGCCCAATCACGCCCGCAGTGTGCACCAGATGCGGAACCCCACTCACGGCGCCGCCCGCTGATGCACCTCCGACTGACTTCGTTGTCGACTTCAAATGCCAGAGGTGCGGCTTCTATCAACCAGGTGTCTGGTCGATCTGCGGCGGCAAGGTCAGGTGCCCGGAATGCAACTGGAGCCCTGACGAACTGTAGGTGGTCCGCAACTGAACCAACAGTGAACTATCCGAGGCTACCCCCGCTCCCGCAGACCCCGCCGAAACAGCCCCCAATCGCTGAGCACGTAGCCAGCTGAGCCGCGCTCGGTCGCGATCTCCATCTCCCGCCGCCGACAACAGTTCAGCGCCGCCTGGATCTGCGCCTTGCCGACCTCCACGCCAAGGCACTCCAGCGCCTCCTGGAGCCTGAGTGGCACGCCCGGGCGCAGGTTGCGCTGCAGCAGGAGCAGGCCGGCCACCACCTCCCACAGCTCGACGTCGGGCGCCGCGTGGTCGGCCTGCTCGAACGGCGCCGTCACCCGTGGCCGCCGTCCCGCCTCCTGGCACTGCCAGCAGAGTCCGGTCTCGTTGTAGCGCGAGAGAACGGCGCCGCCGGGCACCGGACACTCCGGGCTCGTGCAGCGCCGTTCGGGCGGCTCAATGCCGGCGAAGGGAGGTGGGCCGTCTCGCCTGACCCGACCCTCCCTCTGCCGGCAGTCGTTGCTCACCGTGTCGGCCACGCGATCGATCGTGCGACCTGCGCCTGGGCGGCCGGCACTGTGGCGACCGGCTCGCCGTAACCCTCGCGGGCCAGGCACCACAGCAGGAAGGCGTCAGCCTCGTTGTTGTCGTGGCCGCCGAAGCCGAAGCGTCGGATGGCGGCCGCGATCATGGCGTCCTTCGGGCTGTTGCCCTTGCCGGTGGCGAACTTCTTGAGCGCTGAGGGCGCGACCTCGACGGTCGGGATCCGGTGCCCCCACAGCCAGAAGCGCACCACGCCGCCCAGCTCGCCGATCTGAAAGACGGCGCGGCCCTGGCTGCCGAACGAGTAGCCCTCGAGGACCGCGATCTCGACGCCGGCGGCCAGGTCGCGCACGATGCGCATGATGTGGGCGATGCGCTCCCAGCCGCGCAGCTGCGTCGTGATCCGGCCGCACTCACCGTCGCGGCAGTAGCCGCTGGCGGTCAGCGAGAGGTCGAGGGCGAGGATGCTGGGAGCGGCGCTCACGCCGCGGACCCCCGGCGTCGTCGCGTCGCCCGATCGAGCTCTCTCCGGAGAACCTCGGCGATCCCAGTCTCGATGGCCACTATCCCGGGGCAAGAACGGTGGTACGGACACCCCGACCCCGGCGGCCCCCAACAGTGCTCGCGCTCAATGCATGCGAGGAGCTGCTTCAGGCTGGGTTTGTCACTCACGCCGCCGTCTCCTCAGTCGCCGGCTCCTCCTGCGGCTCGGGATTCCCGTACTCCCAAGGCTCCTCCTCTGCCTCGCGCCCCTTGCGCACCACGCGGAAGGTCTGGCCCCACATGCCGCGCGGGATCGCATCGCGCAGCGAGCGCTCCATGCCCTCGGGCCCGATGATCTGGAAGTCGGTGACCTCGGCATCGAGGCCTTCCTCGGTCAGGTAGTCCGCGACCAGCTCACCGAAGCGCGTCTGCTCGCCGACATCGGTCGGGAAGGCGCGTCCGCCGTTTGGCCGCTGCACATAGACGATCGCCTCGGGATCGACGACCTCGCCGGTCGCCGTCTCGTACTCGGTGCCGTCGTCGGCCACGGCCACGCCATCGATGCCGATGCGCTCCGGCTCCTCCTCGGTGACCTCGGCGTCCTCGACGACCTCGACCTCGTCGGTGACCTGCGAGACGCTGTGGTCGCGCAGCAGCGCCAGGACGCGCTCCTGCTTGTCGATCAGGGAGCAGACGTCTGAGAGCTTCTCCTCGGCGTTGGCGACTGCCTTCTCGGCCTTGTCGCGCTGGCCGAGCAGGTAGTTGAGCACGACCTGGGCGCGGTCGGCCTCCCGGGCGGGGAACATCTCGATCTGGGTGGTCATGATGCCTCCGAGTCACTCTGCGCGGTCTCAGCGCGCAGGCTCTTTGCAGTGCTGGCGCGCAGGTGCGCCAAGGTGTCGTCCTCCGCAGCCGGCAGGCCGCGCACTGGCGCCGGCGCCGGCAGCTGCGCCGTGGTCGCCTGCCCGACGATCTCGCCGCGCAGCTCGCGGTAGAGCGCCAGGAAGTGGGCTCGATCGGCGCCCGGCATCTGCGAGTAGTAGAGCGCTCGCAGGCCGCCGAGGTCGCGCACGGTCTGGCGGATGAGGTCGTGCGAGTAGTCCGGCCACTTGCGCGCCTCGTCGTAGTCGTCGTAGTTACGGACCGCCTCCTGCACCTCGTGCCAGGCATCGGCCGGCGAGGGGATCGTCAGTGAGCGCTCGGCGACGACCTCGCGGATCTCGGACTGATGCGGCCGCCACTTGCTGCTGCGGCGAATCGCCAGGAAGGCGGCCAGCGCCGCCTCGTGCTCGAGGTCGATGAGGTCCTCGGCGTAGGCTCGGGCTGTCTCGGGGCTCATCTCGTCCCGCGGCCAGGCGGCCTTGATCAGGCCGATGAGCTTCAGGACCTGGGCCCTGGTCATGGCATCACCTCACAGTCGGAGTCGGGGACGTCCTCGGCTTCAGCCATCTCGGCCATGGCGAAGAGGTCCTCGGTGGAGAGATCGCGATGGGAGCCGTTGCGCCGGTAGAGCGCCGGCGTGCCCTCGACCCACATCGTGTAGCGCGCCTTGGCGCCGCCGACGAAGTTCTCAGCCAGCGGGATGTAGTCGATCGAGCCGCCGGCATCGAGGTAGGCGCGCAGGTTGCGGGCCGCGGTCAGGCAGTGTTCCTGCTGTCGCTTGGAGAGCTTGGCGAAGCGACTCCTCGTGGTCTTCTTGTCGCCGTGCCGCTTGGGCAGCAGCGACCAGAGTTTGTCGAATCGCTCATCGGGACCACATATATGTTTCTCTTGTCTCTCTATGTCTCTCTTGTCTTCTATGGGTCTGTCCACAGGTACTGTAGAGGTCTGTCCACGGGTACTGTTGTGGTCTGTGGGCGGGTACTGTCCCTTACTGTCCACGGGTACAGGTCCGTCCACGGGTAGAGGTCCGTCCACGGGTAGAGGTCCGACGGAGAAGCGGCCCCACTTCTCGTAGTTCTTGTTGAGCGCCAGGACACGCGGATTGCGGAAGTCGGCATCCTTGATGACACGGATGACGCCCTCCTTGATCAGCTCATCGAGGCACGTCACGACCCACCCGCTGTGGCTCTTCTCTCTGCCGATCATCCGACGCAGCAGGGAAAGGGATATCGGCGCGCTCGTCTTGCCGAAGTCGCCGTACGTGCGCCGGATCACGCAGAGCACGATCTGTAGGTGGATGCCCTCCAGCGGCGATCGCAGGATCGCGTCGAAGAGTTCCTTCGAGAACTGTACGAACGGCTCAGGCTGTGGGCTGGCCACCGCCTGCCCCCTCCGTCTCCTCGACCTGCTTGCGCAGCTCACGCAGCAGCGCCTCAGCTTCGCCCTGGGCGAGCGTGGCCTCGATCTGCTCGCCGGTCAGCTCGTGACGCACCTTCGCCTGCAAGGCGAGGAAGCACACGTACACGGCGCTCATGGCCACCGGTTCCTGGTCGTGCCCGGACTTCGGGCTGCTAGACTTCGACATGTGATCACCGGTCCTGTCGGTGGTTGCCACGCCGGCGGCTGTTGACGCAGCGCGCCGGCACTTCCATGGACAGGGGCGGCGGCGGTCATGCCGCCACCGCCCCCTTCTTGCGCGCCCGCTCGGTGGGCGCGATCATGCCGCTTCCTCGCTCGAGCAGGCCTGCTCGGCGACCTGCTGGCCGTAGAGCGCCGTGAGCAGCTCGCGTGAGAGCCCGGCGCCGACGTAGAAGGCGATGAACACCGCCCGCGGGACGATGATCCGTCCCTCGCCGGCGCGGATGCAGGGCACCGCGTCGCGCATGCCGGCGATGTCGCCGTGCGCCTTGGCGGCCAGGAAGCGGTGCGCCATGGCGTAGGCGGTGGTCACCGAGACGCCCATCACACGCGCCACGTCGCGCATCGGCACGGGGTCCTTGAGCGTCGTCTCGAGCTGCTCAGCGCAGCGATCGAGCGGCGAGAGGGAATCAGGCGCTCTCATCAGGCCGCCTCCTCGTTCATGCGCTTCTTGCGCAGCCCCTCGACCGCCTTGGTGAAGCGGTCGATCATGTGGCTGGCCTGCGCCTTGGAGAGCTGCGTGCGGCTCTCACAGCCGGTCTGCTCGAGCAGGTCGGAACGCCAGACCTCCTCCGGCTTGCCGAGCTTCTCGAGCTGGCCGCAGAGCGCGCCCAGCATGGTCAGCTGCGGCGCTGTGACCTTGGGCGAGTCGCTGCGCTTCCTGGGCGCCGCCTTCTGCGGCTCGCGATCGGCGAAGTCGGGCTGCTCGCCGAAGGTCTCGGCCAGCTCGGCCTCGCTGCTGGGCTCCGGCGCCGCGGAGAAATCGTCGTCGGCGCCTTCGTCTGCGATCTCGCCCTCGACGGCCTCAGCGCCGCCGGGGTCATCGTCGGGGTCCTCATCGCCGCCACCGCAGGACTCATCCATGGCGGCGCGCAGCTTCTCGGCGATCTCGCGCGGCATCTGCTCGCCGGGCCCGGCGAAGCCGAGCGCCTCGGCGTTGGCGGCAAGGACGCGCTCGGCGTCCTCGTAGCCGTAGCCCTCGGCGATCGCGACGAGCTGCTTCCAGCCGGCGGCGCCGATCTCCTCGATCTCGACCGCCTCGCCCTCGACGTCGAAGCCTTGTCCCTCGACGATGCGCTGCGCCTCGTCCTCGTCGTAGATGCCGGAGAAGCCGAAGGCGATGCGGCGCGCCTGGATGCGCGCCTTGTGGGTCAGCGCCCGCTTGGTGTGGGTCTGCCAGTGGCCCTTGATCTTGTAGGGGCCATTGCGGCCGCTGCCCTCAAACGGCGGCCGGTAGCACTCATCGAGGTACTCGGTGTGCTCGGTCGGGTAGCTGCGGTCCTTGCGGTGGATGCGCACCGTGATGTACGGCGGCGCCAGCTTGGCGTCTGAGTCGATCTGCTCCCACTCATCGCGCGGGGCGGGCTCGATCTCCTCACCGTCGAACTGGTCGTGGTCGTTGGCGATCCGCACCCAGCCGTCGATGCCGACCACCGGCACGATGCCGTTGGCCTTGTCGGGGAAGGCGAAGATCTCCTTCGTGAACGGGTTGAGGCCGTACTGATCGGCGACGATCAGCAGGGCCGCCATCTGCTCGTTGCTCGGCGGGCCGTCCTTGGTCTTGAAGGCGGTCGCCTTGAGGATGGCGCCGACCTTGGCCGGCTCGACGCCGTAGCGGCGGCCGAACTTCTCATAGAGCGCCGGCACCCTGGCCGGCGCGCTGCTCTTCTCGACTGCGGTTCCCATCTTCAGCTCCTGACGACAGGCTCCTCGGTGATCCAGATGCGGATCCCGGGGATCGGGTTCTCGGGGGTGGCGATGCCGGCCCGCACGGCGGCGCCGACCTTCTTCTCGTCGACCGAGAGGTACTCGCGCGGCACGGCTGCCGCATCGAGAATCTCGAAGTGCGTCTGCTTGCGGTAGGTCACCTTGGCGCCGCTGCCGGTGGCCACCGTCTTTGCCGGCGTCTCGACCTTGGGCACCAGGGGGATGATCGGCGGCGGGTCCTCGCCGCGCTCCTCGGCGCGCACCGCCGCCCGCTCCTGGCGCTTGGCGGCCAGGGCGTTCAGTCGCGCCTGCTCCTTGCGGGCCGCCTCGGCGACCTTGGCGCGGTAGGCGCTCGTCTTGCGCGAGAGGATCGCGTCGGCCTCCTTGGCCGGCGCGGCGATGGCGTCGAAGTCGGCGCGGATGAGCTTGACCTGCTTGTTGAGCGGCTCCAGCCAGCGCTTCTTGAGCGCCTCGATGCGCTTCACCGTGCTGCGCACCGTGCTGAGCATCTCGAGCGCCGTGGCGTTGGCCTGCTCATCGACGATCTGCAGGTCGTGGGCCTCATCGGCGATGGTGCGCGCCTGGGTCTCGACGGCCAGGACCTCTTCGTCCTGGCGCGGCGCAAGCTCGAGTGCGGATGCTGTGGCTGCCATCAGTACGTCTCCTCTTCTGAGCGGCGCCAGAGCACGATGAGGGCATGGAAGGCGCTCTCATCGGCGGTGTGGCGCCGCAGTGGGATCTCGCTGAGTCGTTGCGCCTCGCCGGCGGGCGGCGGCGGCATGTGGATGATCAGGCGATCGCAGGTGATGCCGGCCCATTCGCGGGCCAGGATGCGATAGCCGGACTGCTGCAGCACGGAGCCCAGGTAGACCCCGTTGCCGCTCTTGTAGTCGATGATCACCGGCCGCTTGCGGTGCCGCAGGGTGGCCAGCAGGTCGGGCCGGCCGGCGAAGCGCAGCCGGGCTGAGCCCATCGGCTCTTCGACGAAGAGCGCCTCGCTGAGGTTGTCGGCGAGCCAGTTGCCGAGCATCTCGACTGCCGGTGCGAAGCGCTCGCCGATCTGCAGCGGCAGCAGCGGGATGCCGCGCACGATCGCCGCCGCGGCGGCGTGGATCGCGGTCCCCATCTCGGCTGCCGCAGTAGCGATCCGCTGAGCCTCGGCCCAGCCGACTCGCGCCCGCCAGGCATCGAGCCCTGGGGCATCGAGCATGCCGGTGATCGTCGAGACGCCCGGTACCGGCCGGCCGTCGAGAAGGTAGGCGTGGCGTGCCGGGTCGAACTCCAAGGCGTGGCTCTCGCAGGCGGCGGTCATGCTGCTGCCTTGATTCGGTGCACGTTGCAGGATGCGTAGAAGGCAGCGTCGGCCAGCCGCGCCCCGGCGCCCTGCTCATAGAGCGCGTTGGCGAAGCCATCGGCGGTACCCTCGGCGATCTCGCGGCGCAGCTGCTCATCACCGACACCGGCGATCAGCACGGCCACCTGGCCGGCGATCTCCTCGATCTCGGCCACCACACGGTAGGCCTCGCACTCCGCATCGCCCGTTGGTGAGGCCTTGCAGTAGCCGGCGCCGGTCTCGATCTCGGTCGCTGCTGCATCGCAGGAGTCGCACGGCCAGCAGCTGATGATCGAGGCCACCTGTGACTGTGGCTGTGGCTGGACCTCGGCCAGGCGGCAGCGCCGGCAGAGCAGGCGGCCGTCGCGGAGGTAGAGCAGCTCTCCTGTCGCCTTGCAGCGATCGCAGCGTGGGCCGCTCATGGGGCACCGTCCGCAGGGATCAGGCCGAGAGCGCGATCGCGCTCAGCCATGCGGTTCTCACGGGCGCGGTCGATGTAGGAGACGCTGACCACGACCTCGTAGACGTTGGCATCGTCGGCCATGACCTGCTCGGCCCGATGCTGGGCCTCGTCGACCGAGCCGTCCCAGCGCTCGTCCATCGCGACGCCGTAGTTGACCGGCTCGACGTAGCGGTAGGTGGTGTGGATGTGGGGTCCGGTGCTCATGAGGCCACCGCCGGCGTCAGGCCATGTGCCTGGCTGTACTCGCGCCAGAGGACTTCGAGCGCCTCCTGCCGGTCGCCGCCCACCGAATACCAGTAGCTCTGGCCGGCGGTGCGGTAGTCCCAACCGAAGGCGTTGTGGCCGATGGAGCCGATGTAGAGCGCGCCGTCGAGGTAGACGCGAGCAAAGGTCTCATCGGGTTCGGTGACGATGCGTGCCTCGAGCGGCTCACCGTCGAGGTCGGTGATCGTCACCTGCTCCCAGCCGCGCTGTCTGTCGAGGGCGGCGCTCATGACCGACCGCCCGTGGGAAGCACCACCGCGATGATCGCGGCTGCCGCCAGGATGACGATCAGCGCCATCCCCGTATGCCCATCGCGGGTCAGATCGCCCGCGAAGCCAGCAGCGACAGCCAGCATGGCGATGGACACGAACACCCGAGCCAGACGGCAGAAGGGCCGCGTGCTACGATTCAGTGGCTCGGCTTTGGGCTGAGTGTTGGGCGCTGGACCTTGGCCGGGACGGCGCCCTTCTTCTTGGTTCACTTCTCCCCTTTCACGCTGGATGCGTTGCCTGATCTGCGAACGGCAGCCTCCTTTCGTCGCATTGGGTCTCACGGTGTCGAGTTTAAGTGACTTTCAGTGATTCCGTCAAGTATTAGTGATTCTCAGTCGAACCGTCGATTAGTGGTCGAGACTTCGAGAGACGCCTATACTGCATAAAACCGGACAAAGGGAACATTCTGTGGGCGAGCACATGATGCGGGTTGGGAATGCCCTCGACTACATCGAAGACACCTACGGTCTTCGGCTGACGAACCCGACGCTGATCCGCTACGTGAAGAAGGGAAAACTCCGCGGCGCTCAACCCGGCGGCCCTGGTGGCTGGTGGATATTCTCCCGTGAGTCGATCGACGAGATGTTCGGCGCCGACACCGAGCCCGCGCACGAGTCGCCCCCTCTGTCCGCTACGCCGCCGGCGGAACCGGCTGGTGAATAGCGTCGATCGCTGAAGGTTCGATCAGGATCCCACCGCTGGCGCTGCGCGTCGCGCGCAGTCTGCCGGTCCGCACCCATCGACGGACGGTCTCGGCCGAGACGCTGTAGTGGTACTCGGTCCTGATGTACGAGACGGCGGTGGCAGGGGTCAGCAATGGGCGCTCCTCGCTCACGGGATTCACCGGATACACGAACATGTGTTCGTGTCCGCATTGTGGGATTGTACTGCCTGCCCCGGACGCATCCAAGGCCTCACCCGGGCCACTGTGCAAGCTTGATCATGAACTCGCGGCCGCCGACGGCGTTATAGAGCACCTGCCCTGAGGCGTACACGATGCCCCAGTAGGCGAGCACCTGCGCGGCGGTCAGCGAGCCCCAGCTGGCGATCAGCGCGCCGAGGTCGCCGGTGATCCAGGACTGCGCGATCGCGACGATGCCGGACAGGGCGATCGCCAGCGCCGCCTTGGCCAGCGGTGACCACTCCGGACGCTTGATGAGCTGCGCGAGCAGCAGGTAGACGACCGGCGAGACGATGATGGCGGCGATGAGGTTGATGATCTCGGTGGCGGACACGATGCTCTCCTCTCAGTCTGTGTCGTCTTCGATCGACCAGCCATCGCCGTCGCGGGTGACGAGCACCTCGCTGGCGCCGTCGGCGAACGACTCAAGGACGGCGACGCCGACTGCCACGCAGGCGTCGTCGTAGTCCTCCTCGAGCTGGTCGGGGTCGGGGATGCCGGCGAACGGGATGTAGCCGGCGGTGGTGACGGTGGTAGCTGGGGCCGGATTCGAACCGGCGACCTCCGGGTTATGGGCCCGGCGAGGTACCACTCCTCCACCCAGCGTCGATGCGTCGTGCCGGCGGCGACGGTAGGCGAGCAGCTCGTTGGCGAGCGCCACGGCTGCGGCGGCCCAGAAGATGAGCGCCAGGATCAGCTCCGCACGCGTCATCGCTCGCCAGCCCCGTGACACACATGCACCCCCGTCGTCCGCCTGCGCGGGCCTGAGCCGCCTGGGACGCGACCGGTGAAAGGGGGGTCAAAGCCCGGTCAGGCGCCCCAGGCAGCTCGCGGCCGCCGTTCGCAGGGATGAGGGTAGCGGGGTGAGGTGGGCGAAGTGTGGACGTCTCTGTGGGGAGAGCCTTGCATCATGTCAGTCGCTCCATAGGATCGGTGCATTGGTGGCTCGGCAACACGGAATGCAGGGAGGCTGGAAATGGACAGCGCCCTATGGGGCTTCCTAGGGACCCTAGTCGGTGCAGCAGTAACGTTCCTCGCTACGTACTGGCAGCTGAAGAACGCTGCGAAGATGCAAGAGGAGGGATTCGAGCGTGAGCGCGAGGAGCGGCGCCGGCTTCTTCAGCTCGAGACACTCGCGCACATCCAACGCGAACTGGAGCACCACATGCAGCACCAAGATCGGGTACTTGCACGCCGAGTGGCCGTTCTGAAGGAGACTGGCAAATGGGAGGTCCTCCCGACCGACGATCCTCTTACGCATGCAGCGTGGAGGGCAGACTTGGAGGTGACAGCGTCAGCGGAGAAGGTCAGAGACGACGAGACGAGACGTGCGATCGTGGCGTTCAACGACGATGTTCGGAGTGTCGGCAGGTGCAAGGAGCTGGATGGGGTGGACAGATGGAACGACCTGAGAGAGGAGTATGCTCAACTGCAGGAACGGCTTGGGCCAGAGTTGAGGAAGCACATCTAGCACCGCCGGAATCGCCTTGTTGACCAGGCGGCCGCCGTTCGCAGATCAGAGGGTAGCCGTGTGAAGTGGGCGGGGTGGGTGCATCGCAGGCGAAGACCGAGAGGTCGCTTCGTCGGAGTGGCGAATGACTCCTCGGCCGTGTGAGGACCGTGCTGCGCAGAAAGGTCCCCAGAGGACCATGCGCCGATGGGCGGCGGGGCGCAAGGCCCTCTCAGGGCGAGCTTACTACCGTCTTACGTGGCGGCGAGGAGACCGGCTCTTCTTCAGCCATCATTCATCATCCGTCACAGTGCTCAATAGGCGCCGATGCGAAGCGCCTTGTTGCAGTGTTCCGCAGCGCCGTAAAGATCTGGAAACAGAGTAGTGTGGTTAATGTTCATTCGGTTGAGAGTCCGCAGGCAATCAAAGCGATCCTTGTCGGGGATCTTCAGATGAATGAGCCCGGCGGTCTCGCTGTCGCCTTTGAACTGGGCAGTGACCCACTCTGCCACGGTCATACCGAAGGGGACACGCGTGAAGAGCGCTGCCTGATTGACCAGCCGAGTGTTGTCGTCGCGAAAGGGCCGAACGTAGTCAAGGGTGGGAGGGTTCGGTCCATCGTGCGCATTTCTAATCTCCTCGTTCATGTCGCTCATGTCAGCGAGAGCCCACACCGAACGAAAAGCCGTCGACGATCGCTCCTCCTTCTCGAAGGCGAAGTAGAGGGCAACAAAGGGAGATTCTGTCCAGTCCAACAACGGGGTCGCTAGGCCGTTGTGCTGTCCGAGGGCCCACCAGTCGTTCTCTTCCTCGATTGGCGTCGCCAGAGCAGCCCTGCGACCTCGTGACGCGTATCGGAAACGTTCGAGGTGGCGCGCCATCTGCTCCGAACGTGTTTCGCGAGGCGTGCCCTGCAGTGCCCTGTCCAGACTCGATCGGAGCTTCCAGCCTGAGTCGCGCTGACCTCTCCATACGAAGTCACGGTACGCGAGCATCTCTTGATGGATGAATGCGTGGAAGTGCTTCCAGGACGATAGCTCAAGGGTCCATATGCCGTCGGAGTTGGGATCGACCGTGGTCCATCTCGGTCTGTTAGTCATCGCCGCCGCCTATTTCCGAAAGACGCACAGGTGAGATTCCCCCATGGAGGGGGATCACGATCTAGTTGTTGACGAAGAGACGCCATATGGCGATGTCACTGGGATGATCATCCTGGCCCAACTCCCTGCGTGCCGTCCTGATCAACTGACACGTGGCCGTACGGACATGCTCCTGAAGCGCGTCCTGTGGAGACTCATTCCTCTTCGCCTGCAGAGCCTCGACCGAAAGTGACCATGCGTCGTAGGCGTCAACGGCCTCGGCTGAGCCCCATAGGGCGAGTTCACGACGGAATTCCTGCATTTCCTTCGCGGATACCTTCTGGCTCTGCAGCACCTGGATGAGCTTCGCCCATTGCGGCCCCAAACGCTCGAGGCGTCGCTCTCGCAGGGCGGTGCGCGCCTGATACCTGAGTCCTATGATGGTGCCGACAAGGGCAATCGCGGCGCCGATGCTCGTTGCGATGATTGTTGTCCACATCTCTGCGTGTCCGGTTCCTCGGTTTTCTCCGCGTCTGACTTCCGCCGTAGGCGTGAGAGTCGGTCCAGCTAGATCTCCACTTCCAGCCTCAGCGCCTCAGGCTCTTCCCCTTGCGCGGCGCCTTCCTGAACGTCCGACCGGCCTGAGGCAGCGGCGTGTCGAGCCGCTGGCCCCCCAGCAACTCCGGCACCGTGAGGATGTGCAAGCGGGCGTGGTCGCCCCACGACGAAGTCAAGAAACCCGATGATGCGGCTTCTTCGCACATCGGCCTCGTCGGCCTCTCCATCGTCATCAGAACGCCGATCGGGGCATCCTCGCGGTCGCTCTCGCTGGCCGCGTAGCGTCGCTTGACTGCGCGCACCCTGCAGGGTCTTGAGCCACCGAACGCGCATGAGCTAACCACGGTTGGACTCGCTGTGCTGGGCAGTCGTCGTGCTCTCTTCCTTCGCCACCACGGTGTCGTAGAGCCCGTAGTGCGTCAGCCCCTCATGGCTCTCGATGCCCGTGTAGCGAAGCGAAGCGTCTTCGTATCGGCGGAACGCGAAGACGGCCTGGTTCATCTGCTCTGTGTTGAACACCCGCAGGCGCACAAGCAGATGGAAGTCCTGCACGGTCAGTCCGGTGACTGTCAGGAATAGGTCCGGTTCGAGCTTGGTGATGACGTCCTGCAGCGTGTTCTCCCGGAAGTCCGTCAGGTACATGAAGGCCGGGATGCGCGTGGCGAACTTGACCAGCTTCTCTTGGACGAGTTTGCGTTTGGACTTGTACTCCTTCTCCGCCTCGGTCAGTTGCCTCTTCTCCTTGGGCGTCAGGCCGCCATCCTTGGCCTTGTCCTTGAGTTCCCTGAGCTTCTCGCTCCTATTGATGATCGTGTCGATGATGTTGTCGCCCAGTGCGCGCCACCCTTCGATGCGCTCGAGGGCTGCCATCGCTTCGGGGTTGTCCAGGATGCGGCGCAGGGTGTCGTTGTCCACATTCACAAGCAATGCGGACTCCCACTTTCGAGCCAGGAGAGTCGCCGAGGTGCCGGCCATCGCGATGTCGAGGATTCCTCCTGCATCAACCTGGGTCATGTTGGCACCGTCGTAGGCCAGCACGGGCAGAAACGACACGAGGTCCTTGACCGCATTCTCCGGGTTTGGCTCGCTTGGCGAGAGCCCGATCCCGTACTCGGACAGCTGCCGCAGCGCACGTGTGGGCGCGAAGTCGAACACGAAGCAGACAGGCTTGAGGACCTCGTCTTCGTTCGGATCGTCGCCGTTGGGATTCTTGATGAACCATGGCGACTGCACCCTGAAGGCGGCTTGGAAATAGGTCTCAGGAGACTTGAGATTACGGAGCATCAGGATCGAGGACCATTGCGGCACGGTCACGCCTGTCGTGAGCTTGCCGCACGAGAGCGTGATGGTCTTGGTCGTGAATCCGCTCCCGATAGCCGAACGCACGGGTGGCAGGGCATCAAGGCCGATGCCCGCCGATGCGCCGGCTGCAGCGACGACCTTGTAGTCCCGCCAGAACGCGTTGTGCTTCTCCGCCAGCAACTTGGCCATGGCGTGACAGGCAGCAACGTTCGGCAGGAACCAGAATGAGTGCTGCAAGTATGGCAGGAGGCGGACATCCGAGTATGGAAACGGCGGCCGCGTGCCGGTCTTGAGGCTCTCCACCACTGCCGGTGCATAGGAGCCCCGGATGATGTCCAGCCACTTCTGCACATCGCCCTTGTGCTTGAAGTAGGCATCCTGGCCCGTGCCGGTCGCGGCGAAGAACTCATTGAGGTCGAACTCATCGAATTCGCCTGTGCTTGCGATAGTCAGTAGTTCGTCCGGCATCTGATAGGTGAGCAGGCGCAGTTGAGGCAGGGCCCCGTAAGGGTTCCACTTGCCGGGGTTCTCGTTTGCGAACTCGACCTTGGCACGCTGCTCGTCGGTGTAAGTCCAGTTGAAGATCTGCTCTTCTATGAACTCGCCAGTGGCCAGCGCCCTGAACGGCGTGCCAGATAGGTAGAGATATGCCTTCGTGGTGATTGGGAGGAATTGGGTTTCGTTCTCGGAGAGGACACCTAGCTCATCGTTCACTGCCTCCAAGTCGGGGGCGTACTCGATCTTCGCCTCCTTCTTGATTACCGCATCTTCCTCGCCCTCGAAGAGCTCCCTCGCTGTCTCTCTCCAGGCGCCGAAGTGGTACTCGTCGAAGATCACCAGATCCCACTCAACCTTGTGAAGCCATTCGTTCTTGGGCTTGATGTTTCCAGCCTCATCGCGACCGAGGAGGTCCTGAAACGAGCCGAAGTAGACCACGGGTTTCTTGCGGTCGCTCTTGGTGGGATTCGCGTCCCAGTTGCGCGAGAGGTACTGCCAGCCATCGAAGTCCATGTGAGATTCCAGGTCTGTCTGCCACGCATCCTCCACTGCCGGCTTGAAGGTCACCACCAGCACCCGCAAAGCGCCAAGCTTCTTGGCCAACTGGTACGCGGTGAAGGTCTTGCCGAAGCGCATCTTCGCGTTCCACAGGAAGCGCGGAACTGCGTGCATGTCCTCCTTCCAGATGGAGTGAAAGTAGGCATGCGTCTTGTTCACAGCTTCGGTTTGCTCCTGACGCATGACGAACGTCTCGTGATGGGTTCCGGTGAGGTGCTGCCCTGTTCGAAGTTCAGTGAGCACGGTCCGCAAGTCAGCGACCGAGCACCGCATCCACTCCAGCTCGACCTTTTCGAAGCCCTTGCCGACGAGGGCCGCACGCACCTGATGATCGGTGAAGATCGTGCCATCGTCGCGCTCGGCAGACTCATCCAGCTCGATCTTGTAGTTCTTGATCGCAGCGGTCTTGACCTGTTCGGCGACGCGATGCTTCACATCGCGCGTCGTCTGGCCAACCTTGAGCAGGCCCTGGTGTGCCTGGTCGTCGATCGAGTACGCATAGATGCGCGGCCGGGCCTCCGGCTTCGGCGCAAGGATCTCCTCGATGGATTCAGCCATTGACTTCAAAGTCCATTGGTCGAATTGTCGATTCAATGAACTCGATCTCGTCCGCCGTCAGTCCGTACTTGGCGTAGAGCGCAGCGTCGTTCCAGGGCTTCCCGAAGTCCTGCAGCGGAACGAAGGAGTACGCTGAACGCGGCAGATCTTGCCCCGATGAGCGCGTCGCCACCAAGAAACGGAAAAACTTGGTCGTGACGTATGACAAGCAGTTCTCGGCCTCCTGTTTCGTGTCGTAGCAGCCGAGCAGAACATAGGTCTCGGTAACGACAGAACCCGGTGGCAGCAGCCCCGACAAGGACAGCACCTTGCGCATGCCAGACTTGTCCACTTGGCCGGCATGTTCGGCAGACGACTTGGACGTGAATACCTTCCACTTGTCGACCAACTCAAGGCCAACTGATATGGATGACCTAGGCGCGTAGCCTCTGCCGCCACTCTGAAGGACCAACACGTCCGAGTTATCCTGTTTCGACTCGGTCCCTCGGAAATAGGTCCGTAGTCCGAATGGCCTCTGGGAGCTGACCTGTCTGTCGAACCTCTTGCCGTCCGGAAGAGCGATTCCTTCGGCCCCGGTCTCTACGAGCATGACCTTCTGGACGACTGAGAGGCCTTCGTTGAAGCGAATAAAGACATCAGCACCGGGTTCAAGTAGTGGCCGCGTGACGGTGCACGGGTCGTCGGGAGATCGGTACGAAACAACCTCACATTCGCCGGCGTTGTCTCGATCCCACAAGAAGTAGCAGATACCGCCTGCGACATCTACTCCCTGAAAGACAGCTCGGCTATCGGGATAGTCGACCAACTTGCGCAGCCGCTTGTCTGTCAGCATCTCCTTCCGAAAGCTGTCGAGACCTCGACCACCGAAGAACCAGCGTGCTGGGATGACCATCGTGAGCAGGCGCGGGTTCAGGTTCTTGGCCTGCTCCACGAACTTGTTGTAGATAGGAACGGCACTTGCGCCGAACCCACCATCACCCAATTGGTATGGCGGGTTCCCGATAATCACATCGAACTGCATCTCTCCTCCGAACAGCTCGGCGACCCGACTCTCGAGGTCGTCACTGTGGATGAACGCGTAGGCGTGGCTTTCGAGGTCTTCGCCCCGGCCGAGGGTCTTCTCGCTCGCGCCACAGTACTCGCATCTGCCGTCGACCCACGCGTGCTCGGTGCGCTCAAACCAGATATTGCCTTGGTCGTTCGCAAGCGACTTGGCGATGGAGTGCTCGCCTCTGGCGTGTTTGGAGCAGTACAGGCTCCGGCGGGCGAGCAGGCTAGTGAGCTGGGTAATGCCGATGCCAAACACCTGCCTGGTAAGGATGTGGTCCACGCGCTCCTGCAGGTCCGGTATCTCCTCTGCCAGTCTTCTGGTCAGGCGGCCGGTGATTTCACGCAGGAACACGCCGGACTTGGTGCAGGGATCAAGGAACTTCACCGTCTTGTCGGCCCAGAGGTCCGCGCCGTCGTTATTGGCGGCCCAAGCCTCGGTGAGGGTGTCCAGCATCCGGTTGGCCAAATCGGGCGGGGTGAACACCTCGTCGTTCGAGAGGTTCGCAATGCACGTCAACACGTCCGGATTACGTCCGCGCAGCGAGAGACTTGCCTTGCCGTTCATGCGACTTCCTCCGGGGAATCGCGGAGACCCGCGCGCGCCAGCTCACTCACGGTCGCAGGAGGGTACGTCTTGGCCGGCGTGAAGATCTCGTGCTTGCTGAGGTGCGCGAAGAGTGTCCCTTCCACACCAAGAGCGGACATCTGGGTGAGGGTGTCAAGTCGGAAGTCGCGCCGTTGGAACTTGCCCTTCCCCAGGTAGCCCCACTCGGCGAATGTAACCGGCTGGTCATCACTCGTGCGCATCTTCAGGGCATCACCGTGGATGAGGTTCTGTGACAGCACGTATAACGCGGCTCGATAGAGGTCGTCCGCCTCCTCAAGATCCAGGTATCCAGCCAAGACCTCCAGCATGTTGGAGCGGCACTCAGCGATGTTGTCCGCAAGGAGCTCGATCCCGTAGCAGCACATCACAGCAAGAAGGGCGAAGTGGCGCCTTTCAAAGTCGGACCTTCCGAACTTGAGTTCGACGGCGGCAAGCTTGCGCTGCAGAACGTGCACGAGGAAGTTGCCGCTTCCGCACGCCGGCTCCAAGAAGCGCGAGTCGATCCGCTCGGTCTCGCCCTTGACGAGATCGAGCATCGCATCGACCATCCACGCGGGGGTGAAGACCTCTCCGTGGTCCGCAACACGTTGCCCGGACTTGATGAAGCTCATGCGAGGATTGTAGGAGATGGTGTTCTCAGCCACGACGCCGAGGCTACCACTCCGGTCGGACGGCGGAAAGGGCAGTGCCCTACGTGAACGTCAACCCCTCACCCTGATTGTCACCCTTGCCCCCGTCCGCACGACCGGCGATGATGCCCCCGGGCCGGACGTTCTGACTGAAGGGATTGCTCCGGTGTCGGTGGCCGGCCCGGTACAAACGCTGCTCTTAGCCCGGATGAGAAGGCGTGGAGTGTGAGTTTCGCTCGGATGCCAGCCAACAAGGGCTCCGCCATCCCGTCAAGAATCTCATACGAATCTCAGTTTCGTAGGAGGTAATGCGGTGAGCGAGCGCATCCGCATGGTCATCACCGTCAAGGCCTATCCGGCGATCAGCAACAAGTATGGCGAAGTGGTGTGTGTCGCCGGGATTCGAATCGACGTCGAGCCCTACAGTTGGGTGCGCCTCTGGCCTGTCCCATTCCGAGAGTTGCACTTCGACCAGCGCTTCAGCAAGTACGACATCATCGAGATCGAGGTCGACTCATCCACCGACTCCAGGCCAGAGAGCGTACGACCGAACCTCGACAGCCTTCAGATTCTCCAAGGGAAGCGCTTGCCCCCCGGCGGCCCTTGGCCGAAACGAAGACCTGTCGTGGAGCCCCTTCTAATCGACTCGATGTGTCAGCTACAGCAGCAACAGCGTGTGGATGGCACGTCTTTGGGCGTGTTTCGTCCGGCCGAGGTCACTGATCTTGTGATCGAGGACGATACCGACGAGTGGAAGCCCGGTCAGTCCGGCAAGGCATCACAGAGCAGCCTCTTCTTCCCGAACAAGGGCGTTCTGGAGAAGATCCCATGTCGCTTCAAGTACCGCTACCGGTGCAGCGATCCGCAGTGCCGTGGTCACGAACAGTCGATCGTTGACTGGGAGATCGCTGAGAGCTATCGAAACTGGCGTTCTCGCTACCCAGACGAAGCGACACTGAGGGCGAAGATCAAGCAGAAGTACTTCGAGCAGATGTGCGACCCGAAACGTGACACGGCGTTCTTTGCGGGCAACATGCATCTGCACCCCGAGGCGTTTCTGATTCTCGGGGTCTTCTGGCCGATGAAGATCTAGAGGTGCTCTACGATCAGCGCTCCGCCGAGTCGTTCTGCGACTGCCTCTGCCACGACTGACCTGTGGCAACATGCCGCATCCTTCTCCAGGCACATGACCGCAGTCACATGGCGTGTCGATAGCCCCGCGAGATCATCAACGTCGCCGCTGGAGCCGTTCTCCAACACCGCCCGGAATTGCCTCCGGCCCTCCTCGACGCGACCAGACTTGTACAACTGCTGGACAGCAACCGGATTGCCCAAAGCGGGCCGATGCTCATACTCGATACCGGCCTTCCTCATAGTCTCGAAGAGAGCGACGCCAGAGAACCCCTTTTTCCGGCTGAATGGGCGAAGACGGACGTCAACAACTCGCTGTACCCCATGGTCGAGCAGCGCGCCCACGAATGAGTCCGGGGTAGCCCCTTGGTATCCAATCGTGAACAGTATGCACTCGCCCATCTTGCCGGTGCTGTCCGTCATGGTTTCCCACCCCCAGCCGCTGATGCCGGTCCAACCCTTCGTTCGATGCGCCTACTCCTAGTCTAGACCCAAGCTCGGTCGGATGGACCGACGCCGTGATGGGTATTCGACACGGAATTGCCGTGCCCTCACCTCACCGACGGCGTGATCCCATCGGCCATCGCCTGCACCGGCGCGGTGCGCCTGCCGTCTCGGCACTCATTCACACAAACGGCGCCAGCCGGCAGATGTAGAGCTTGCCCGAGTGCTGCGCGATCGGCCGGTAGTAGGGTCCAGCCTCCGAGCCGTTGGTCAGCACGCGACCTCGCGCCACCACCAGCTCGGCATGACCGACCCCGCCGACGTAGCAGGCGATGTCCCCGCACCTCTCCTGGCCGAGCGAGATGAACTTGCCGAAGTTGCGCGCGTTGAGGATGAAGCTGTCAGAGTTGCCCCAAACGGCGTAGTCGGCGCGCGCCGGATCCGGCCAGCGACCAGGCTGCATCTGGTTGAGCTGCCACCACTGGCAGCGGATCATGCCCGAGCAGTCGGTCCAGGGCGCCACGCCGGGGAACTCCGGGCAGATCATGCGATCGAGGTTGTGGTGTGGATAGCTGTAGCGGCTCTGCGCCCGGTGGGCGTACCAGTAGTCGGCTACCTCAAGCAGCCGCTGCTCGTCGGTGACGCTGTTCTGGAAGCGCTTGATGCGCCGCACACGACGCTCGCGCTGCTTGCTCGTCAGCTGCTGGCGCTTCTCGAGGATCGCCAGCAGCTCCCAGTCGGTCTCTGCCTCGCTCGCCTTTCGCGAGGCGAAGCCGACGGCGTGGCGGGCATCGCGCAGGGCCGCCTGGGTCTTGGGTCCCATCTCGCCGTCGATCGGCCCGCAGTCGAAGCCGGCGCCCTGCCCGAGCGCCCTGGCGAACGAGTTGGACCGCAGCGCCTTCTGCATGCGCCGCACCTTGGTGCCGCGTTCTCTGCTACCGAGATTCCAGCGTGCCATGTGAATCCTCTCTTAGGTCAGGTTGACGAGCGCGATCACCAGGCCCAGGACGGGCACGACGATGCCCACGGTCCAGGCGATGATCGCGCGCCGCTCAGTGCGGAGCTGCCGCCGGACGACCTCGGTCCTGGCGGCGGCCTCGGCGTCGGATGTCTCGGCCTCGCGTTCGGCGCGGCAGGCGGCCACGGTACTGGTGATCTGGCCGGGGATCTCCTCCACTGCGTCTCGGATCTCGATCACGGCGGTCAGCAGGTAGCGGTCGATCTCGCGGCGATCGCCAGTGAGCATCGCCTCGATCTGGGCCTTAGTGATGCGACCGTTGCTCATCTGCGACCTCCCAGCGGTCGGAAGCCGCGCCAGTCCTCGTAGCGGCCGAAGGTGCGGCGCTCATGGAGTGGCGGTCGCGCAGACCAGGGCGGCTGCTCGCCACCGATGCACAGCTCGGCCTCCAGGGCGTAGGGATCGACGTCCGAGACACCCGAGACATAGAGCGACTTCTCACAGCGCGGATCGTTGACGATGCTCGCCCACCAGCCACCGCGGATGCGGCTGACCGGCACCTCGCGGCCGCGCACGTCGTGCAGGACGCCGCGGGCCGTGATCGTGCCCTTGCCAGTGCCGCGGGCGAAGGAGTTGTAGAACCTGCGCGCCGAGTTGCGGGCCTGCCAGATCGTCGCTGCATGGGGCAGGGTGTAGGTCTCGACCGAAGCATCGGCGCGGGTCGGCTGCTCGGGCCACCAGGCCGACAGTTCGATGCCGTCTGGCATGAGGTAGTAGAGCTGGGCGTTGCGCCAGGTCAGCGTGCCGCCGGAGGCGATGATGCTCAACAGCAGCTCATAGGCGGCGCTGCTCGGATCCGGATACCAGTCGGTGCGGCGCAACTCCCAGTCGCCGTCGATCGCCTCGCCGATGCCGCCGACAAACAGGGTGTCGGAGCCGCGCATGTTGTCGCTGTTGAGGCGGTAGACGGCGGTGACGTAGCCGCTGCCCTTGGCCCAGAACTGAAACCGCAGCGGGAAGTGGGCGATCAGGGGGATGACGGCCGAGGCGACGTGGTTGGGGTAGGCGTGCGCCAGGCCGTCGGGGACGATCGGATAGCTGCCGTCGGCCGGGAAGCGCATCGTCGCTCCGGCGGCCAGCTGCCAGCGCAGCTCGTCGCTCTCGGTGACCTTCGCCACGCTGCCGGTGGACGCCCAGTCGTAGGGCAGGCCATCGGGGCAGCCGCGCGACTCCCAGTAGCCGGCTGCCGCCGGGGAGCCGTGGCGGATGAGGTTGGTGCGCCGGTAGGCGTAGCGCACCTCGACGTAGTCGGGCGCCTCGCAGTCCTCGTACTCGACGCGCACCGTGACATCGTCACGGTCGCTGTCGATCGCCAGCCACCGATCCGGGCGGGCCGGCGCCGCCTCGCGGCGACGGATGATCGCAACGCCGTCATCCCAGATGCCGTACTCGAGCGGTTGGCCGCTGCCGTCCTCGTCCTCGTCGTACTCGGCCAGCTGAGCGAGCGCCGCGCTGCGCGTCGGGCCGCTTGCCGCGGCATCCTCAAGCTCCTCGCCGATCGGCTCTGCCTCGACACTGGTGGCCAGCAGGCCGTCGGCGTCGAGCATCACGTCGCTCATGCACTCATCGAGGCGCGGCAGCCGGTCCCCGACCGCCCAGGAGCGCGCGCCGGGCCCGTCGGGGCGCACCAGCACGCGCGGGTGGAGGATCTGCACATGCTCGCCGGCCGCCACGGTGTCGGTCTGGCGGTAGTGGAGCAGCTCGACGACGATGCAGGGCGCATCGACGGCATGATCGACGTCGTTGTCGGCATGGCTGCCGCCGTCGCAGACAAGGCCGCCCGGTGAGGTCCAGACCCAGGGCGAGGCAAGCCCGCCGGCGCGCAGGCGGAAGTAGCTACCCAGCTCGGCGCGGTAGTCGAAGCGCCAGGCCATGATCTGGCCGAGGCCCTCGTAGCTGCCCGAGGGCCAGTTGAACAGGCGCCGGTCGAGCACGTAGGCGAGGCGCGCACGGGGACAGGAGCGCCAGAAGGCATCGCCGCGGTAGGTGGCGCCGCGCAGCGTGCCGATGTACAACTCACCGTCGCAGCGCACCTCCCACGGGGCGTCCGACCAGCCCTGCGGATCCCAGCGGGTCGTCGAGTAGGCATCGAGCCACTTGCGCTCGACGGTGTCGAGAGGCGGGACGACCTCCTCCCAGCGGCCGTAGTCGGCATCGACCCAGATCCACTCGAAGCCACGGTCAAGATCTGCTGCCTCGAGCGGGCCGCCGATCGTCACCGTCGTGACCCCGCCGCCGCCCTCATCGTCGCCGGCGACGGTGAGCACCGTGCCCTCATGGAGCTTGTGGCCGCGGTCGAAGAGGGCGGCGTCCATGCCGCGGTGCAGGCCGTTGACGCACAGCCGCGCCGGACCCTGCGGGATCTCGACGCTGCAACGCCCGTGGCCGCCGATGACCGAGTTAGCGAACCGCACGCTGGCCGGATCGGCACCCTCGGCGATCAGGTCGAGCGGCACGCTGTCGGCGTCATCGAGCAGCAGCGAGAGCTGCGGCACGTAGAGCAGCGGCGGCTCGGACGCCGGCACGCCGGCCGGGATGAGGGCATAGGTGCCGGAGAGATCGTCGTCTGCCCAGACGAGGAGCCGGTGTGAGCCGGAAAGCTCATCGTCCGGCGCCCAGGCCATGAGGCGATGGCTGCCAGCCAGATCATCAGCCGGCGCCCAGACCATGACGCGATGCGAGCCGTCAAGGTCCTCATCCGTCCAGATGAGCACCCGGTGTGAGCCTGCCAGGCTCTCGTTCTCCCAGCCGACGCCGTGGCTGCCTGACAGATCGTCATCGACCCAGGCCAGCAGGCGGTGTGATCCCGAGAGATCATCGACGCCGGTCAGCCGGTGAGAGCCGTCCAGGTCGTCAGCTGCGGCCCAGACGAGCAGCCGGTGAGAACCGTCGAGGTCGTCGTCGGCATAGACGACCTCGGGCGCCGGGTTGAGCAGGATGGCGACGCCGAACGTGTAGGAGTAGCCGCTCAGCGTGCAGAGCGCGTCGGTGTTGAAGTAGCTGCCCGGGCTCGCGATCGGATTGGCGTAGGCGAAGCCGCACGCCTTGGCAGCGCCCGACTCATCGGCGCCCTCGACCCAGTTGGCCGGGTTGTTCTTGTCGAGCCGCCAGTCGCTGTGCGTCCTGCCGGCATCGGTCATGTCCGAGAGGACGATCAGCTGCTCCAGGGCGACGGTGATGCCGTCGAGACCGTTCCAATCGACGCGCCAGTTCGGCCACGAGCCGTAGTAGGTCCAGACGCTCGTTGCGTAGGGCGTCGTCTCATCGACGCCCGAGAAGGCCATGATCAGAAACGAGGCGTAGTGGCTGCCGGAGAGCCAGGACAGCTCATGGTCCCAGGCATCGACGTCGGCCTGGGTGGCGAAGCGATAGGCGTACTTGCCCCGGACGTAAGTCCCTGAGCTTGTGTGCAGCAGCGTCCAGCCGTCGGGCAGCGTCACACCGCCCGAGTAGCTGCAGTAGACGTGCATGAGCATCAGGTCGCCGGCCACCAGACCGGAGGGCTTGGTGGTCGCATACGGCGAGGCGACATAGCCGCTGTGGCCGAGCGAGTGGCCCCGGAAGGCGATGCTCATGCTGAGGCTACCTCAGGCGCCTTAGCTCGCCGTCTCGCCGCGCGCCCTGATCGTCCAGCTCGAGGTGCCGGCGGTGGCGCTGGACGGCACCGTGCGCTCGACCCAGACGCCGTGGTAGTCGCCGTTGGCCAGCGTGCCGAGGTCGATGCCCGCGGCGTAGTCGGCGGAGGTGGCAAAGGTCACGGCCGGGTCGGGTGCTGTGTCCTCATCGGCGATCGTATCGGCGGTCGCGTTCTTGCCGGCCAGGTCCTTGCCGGCCTTGAAGGAATCATCACCGGAGGGCTGGCCAGGGACATAGACGTGGACGTTCTCCAGCGTGCCGCCGGTCTCGTTCACGTAGTACACGCACCTGTACTCCACGTCACCGGCCTCGCTCTCGGCGCCGCCCACATCGTCGAAGAGGTCGTTGAGGCTCTCGCCGACGGCGACGGAGCTGATCGCCCCGCCGAGCGAGGCATCGGGATCTGCGTTGGCGGCGCCGCCGCTGTAGTACCAGGACATCTCGTTACCTCCAGAGATTCGTTCGAGGGGTCGCCTTGACGACGACGGTCGGTGAGAGGGAGGGACCGGACGCGCCGTTGGTCTCGACGAGGGCGCAGAGCTTGCCGCGCAGGGCGTAGAGCCCCGAGCCGCGGATGCTCTCGTAGTCGGTGCGCCCATCGACGTAGGCGTGCTGGCCGTCGTGAGCGATGGAGTCGCAGGCATCGCCGTCGTAGGCCAGATAGCCGGCCGCGGCGCGCACGAAGGCGTAGCGATCAAGCCAGGCATCGGCACTGCCCTCAGGGTCGATGAACAGGCTCGTGGTGGCCGTGCCAGCGCCGTAGGTGTGCCTCGTGGGGCAGATCAGGCGGCCGAGGTTGTGCCAGCGATAGGCGGTGTTCGCGACGCTCACGGCCTTGTCGCTGCCGATGCTGCTCGACCACAGCAGGGCCGTGCCGCTCGTCATGCGGGCCCGCACCCAAAGGGCGTACTCACCGCGCGGGAAACTCGTCACCGGGATGGCGGCGCCCATGCGGGCACCGGCGGAACTCTTGCGCGCCTGGCCACCGGCAGCGTTGCCATCGGCAGCGGCCACGCCGGAGTCCCAGGTAAGCTCGTTGGCATCGCCGAGCCAGTCGGCCCAGTCGGCGTAGGGCTCCTCGAGCAGGCCGAGGATGACCTGGGTCATGTTGGACAGGGCGAAGGAGACCTCGAGCGGCGTCTCATAGCTTCCCTGCATCGCCGAGAGGTCGATCGCGCCCGGCAGCGCCGTAGCGGACGAGAGCAGCGTCTGGGAAGCGCTGTAGGCGTACGGCTCACAGACGATCTCCAGGGTCGCCAGGCAGAGGCCGTTGGCGGCCATCGCCGGGCGCTCGATCGCCGCCCCGCCGGAAGGCAGGGTGCGCAGGGTGACATTCACGCCGTCCGGCTCGCTGTCGTAGAGCTGCAGCGTGCTGGGCGCCGCCAGCGCCGTCTCGATCGCCTCGAGCTGCGCGGCGATCGCCTTGGCCGCCGTCATGCCAGCCGTGGCAGCCCCCTCAAGGACGATCGGGATGCGCAGCGTGCGCGGCTCGGAGCGGTCGATCGAGAGCGCTCTCGGCACTCCGTAGTGACCGGCCTTGGCGAGCGCCAGCTCGGCTGCCAGGCGGCCGAAGTCGGTCTCGCGCCGGTAGCGCAGCTGGATGCTCCCGGCGAGCAGCAGACGCACGCTCATGAGAGCCTCGCTCCGGCGCGGGACAGCTCGCGGTAGAGGCCCTCGATCTCACGCCGGCTGGGCTTGCCGGTGAAGGTGCTCCAGGCGATCGTGATCTGCGCACCGCCGCCGGCGGCCCGGCTGCCATCGAGCGGCGTGATCTGCACGCGCTCGCGTCGGTCGCCCACGCCGATCACCATCGGGCTGTGGGCGACGAAGTCACCGCCGTTGGCAAACCAGCCTTTGTCGAGAGACCACTTGAGCGGCTTGACACTGTTCTGCTTCTCGAGCAGCTTGCGGTTGCGCTCGAGGCGCTTCTCGGCCTCGGTCGAGGCCGCAGCGCTCTTGCCGCCGTAGCCGACGCCCTGCTTCTTGGCCGCCTCGTTGGTGTCGAGTTCCGGCGCCACGATGTCGGTGAGCTTGATGGCGGCCATGGCCAGAGCCGCGGCGCCGGCCACTGGACCGATCCGGCCCAGCAGAGTGAGCAGGCGGCCCGTCTGAGAGGTCGCCGGCATCAGCCCCTTGGCGCCACGCTCGCCGAGGTCGACCAGGGCGCCGGAGGCACGACCGGAGACGCCGGGGATGAGGCGCAGGGCGCCCAACAGGTCGCGGCCGGCGCCCACAGCGTCCTTGAGGATGCCGTAACCCTTGACCGCCGCCCACAGACCACCGAAGGCGATGCCGCCCTTGATGAGCAGCGGGATCATCGGCCGGATCACCCGCAGGAAGCTCACCCCCTGCTTGGCGGCATCGGTCATCACTGGCAAGAACTCGGTGCCGATCTCGACCTTGATCTCATGCCAGGCGGCCTCGGCCTGCTTGAGCTTGTTGGAGAGCGAGTCCTGGGTGTTGATCGCATCGCCGGCGGCGACGTTCGACTCCTTGAGGATGAGGCTGTAGATCGCCCGCGACTTGGCTGTCTCATCGAGCGCCTGGCCTTCCTTGATCAAGCCCAGGCGCAGCGCCTCGGCCTCGATCTTGGCGGCCGAGAGCTGGATGCCATACTTGCGCAGCGGCTCGGTCTCACCGACCAGGCCGGAGCGCATCGACTCAAGCGCCTCCTCGACGGTGGTGTTGTGCAGCGAGGCAAGGTCGGCGGCGCGCTCGGTGAGCGTCATGCTCATCTTCGCCTTCTCCTGGAGGGTGAACTCGCCCTGCAGGAGGTTGCCGAGCGTGGCGGCGTACTCGTTGGCAGCCTGGCGGGTGAAGTAGATCGCGTACTGCGAGTGCTGGGCCCAGTCATCGACGGCCTTCGATGACTCCCGGAAGATGACCTTGCTCTTGTTGAGCGCCTCATCGAGGTCGCCGGCGGCCTTGACGCCCTCCCAGGCAAAGCGGCCCAAGGCGGCGCCGGCCATGCCGGCCATGGCACCCTTGACATAGCCGCTCATGCGCCCGGCGACGCCCTTGGCCTTGCCGTCCATGCCATCGAGGGTGCGATCGACGCTGCGATCGTCGATCGCCAGGGTGGCGTACAGCTCACCGACCTTGAAGCCGCCGAGGCTCACCGCTCACCAGCCTTGGGGAAACGGGAGATCCACGCATCGAGCGCCTCGCCGGCAAGCTCCGGCGCGCGCTGGCCATCGGCAGCGGCGTGCAGGCACCACAGCGACGCCGGCGAGAGCCCGGCCAGCAGCACGCAGAACCGCCGCCAGCTGAGGCGCCCGACCGCCGCGTTGATGTTCATGCGGTACTCGCGCATGAAGTCGGCCTCTATCGCTGCCCAGCGCTCGAGGATGAGGCCGGCGTCGGGGCTTTTCCCTCGGCCCCGGCCTCGTCGCTCGCAGCCGCCTGCGGACGTTGGTAGAGGCGCAGGATGCTCACTAGCAGGGCCGGCAGCTCGCCGGCACCAAGGCCGCGGGCGAACCACTCATCGAGGATGTCGGCAGGCACAACGCGCGAGAGCGCGGAGAAGACCTGGGCGTCGGAGACCTCGGAGTCGGGGCCCTCCTCGGCTTCGAGGCGCACGATCTCGAGCATCACCTCGGCCGGCATATCGGCCGGCAGCGACCAGTCCTCTCCGAAGAGGCGCACGATGAGCGGTTCGCGGGCACGCTCGGCGCGGGCGGTGTCCCAGTCAAGGAAGCGCGCGGTCATCAGGCCCTCGTGATATCGCCGGAGACGACCAGCTCGGCCTCGGCCTTGATGTGGTCGTTGTGGCCGCCGCCGATCTCCTTGACCTGCGTCGTGGCAGAGAAGGTCAGCGTGTTGCCGCCGGGCGAGCTGATCCGGTACTGCGTGAGGCTGGCGGCACCGACCGCCTGGGCGGCGGTCTCAAGCGCCTCCTGGCCGGGATCGCGATCGCCGCTGGCAGCGTCTTCCTTGCGGTGGTAGCCGAAGGCGAAGGTATGGCCGCGCGAGGTGACGCGGTTCTCATCGGCGCCGTCTGAGTCGCAGTCGGTGACATCGGCGCGGGTCGTTGCCGGGGTGTGCTCGACGGTGAGCTTGTTCTCGATCGCCGCCCAGACCGGGGCCGCCTCGGTGCCGGTGTTGATCTCGACGGTGACGTCCCTGAGCAGGACCTTGTCGGTGGCCATGGTGCGGCCCTCCTTACGTGCGATTCGGGGTGTCGGCCCTCACGTGGAGAGCGTGGTTCTGGCTGAAGAGGTGGCGATGGTTCTCGTCCCGGCCGATGTGCGCCGGCGCCGACTGGATCGCGGTCGCCGAAACCAGGTAGACCGCATCGGCGCCGCCCTCATCGAGCGTGGTGTTGTGCAGGCCCTGCAGGGCGTCGTAGATCGCCTGGGCGACCTGCTTGCCGCCGCGCGGATCTTCGCTGCCGCGCACCAGGATCTGCACCGTCGGCTCATCCCAGGGATTCCAGGCGCCATCGGGCAGCGCCGGACCGCCGGTCGCCTTGATCATCACCGCCTCTTCGGGCGAGCTGGGCAGGGCGTCGATGAAGCAGTCACCGGAGGTGCTGGACGGCTCGTAGGCGACCAGCCCCAGGCCGTGCAGGTACTTGGCGAGGGCGACCTCGATCACGAGAGCCTCCGGCGCATGCGCTCAGCGGCGTGACGAAGCGCTCGTGGACCGCGCTCGTTGAGCGCGCTCTCCAGATACTTGGACTGGCGTCCGTTCGGATGGCGCAGGCCCTCGTCCTCATGCTGCTTGACCGCGTAGGGCGTGTCGTAGGAGATCGAGACGATCAGCTCGTCACCGATCGAGGATGGCGTACTCGGCGAGACGGCGCCGGAGTCCTCGAGGATGCCCTCCTGGTGTGGCACGCGCTCATTGGAGAGCGCCAGCACATCCTCGGCGCCCTCATGGAGGCCCTCCTTGGCGGCGCTGCGCAGCAGCTCCTTGGCCTGGTCGCGGCGATCGAGACGCCAGCGGATCGTCGTCATCCGAGCATCACCTCCAGGTAGACCGAGCGACTGCCGGCCTTGCGCGTGGCGACGTCCAGGACGCGGTAGCTGCGCCCGTCGCAGCTCAGGCGACCCTCGGGCGCGATCGGCGCGCTGGGGCGGGCGAAGAAGGCCGCGCTCGAGACGACCTCAGTGCCATCGCCGGTGTGCACCACGGTCCGCCGCGGCTCGAGGCGGCCGGCGATCTCGACCGCGGGGGCGAACAGGGGTCCATGTGCGCCGGCGCCCTCGTAGGGCTCATAGAGCGCACGATCGGAGAGCAGCGCCGTCGGGATCACAGCGCCCCTCCCCTGCCGGCGCCCATCAGCCCGGCGCTGCGCAGGACGCCCAGGGCCCGTGGCGAGATGCGCGGCGCACGCTGGCCCTGGAAGCTGCCGACGGCGACGCTGGCGCCGGCCAGGCCGTCGATGTCGTTGGCCTCACCGACCTCGATCCACTGCTCGACCACAGCACAGGCCGCATCGCGCAGAGCCGCCGCGATGTCGGTGTCGGTCGGCAGTTGCGTCGCCTCGTCGATGCAGAACGGAGCAATCAGCGCATCGTCGATCAGCTCGCTGGCGCGCAGCAGCAGACGATCGCCATCTGCCGGCGCCGAGGCACCGAGCCACGCGGCCAGCTCCTCGCTGGTGGCATAGGCGACGGTCACTTAGCCTTCTCCGTCGCCTGGGGCTTCGGCTTCTCGGCCGGCTTCGACTCGGCCTTGGCGGGGGCAGGGATCTCGATCTGTCCGGCACGCAGCGGGCCGTTGATGTGCATCGGGATGCCGCTCTTGGGGAGCCTGATCCAGGGCATGGTCTCAGGCCTCCCGTGAGGCTCCCTCGGCCGCGGCGCTCTGCTCTGCGCTTACCGCCGCCGAGGGCTCTTCGGCCTTCTCGGTCGCACGGCCGCGCTTGGCCTTGGCCAGCACGCTGACCTCGCCACGGTCGATCAGCTTCTGGATGCGCGGCGTGAGGTCGACCGCGAAGACGGCCTTGCCGGCACCCTGGATCTTGACCAGCTCGAACTCGTCGGGCTTCTGCTTACGCATGGCGAGCCTTCCTGAGCGCGATGATCGAGCCGGTGAAGCCGGTCTCGAAGTCGATGTGGACGCCGTAGTCGTCCTCAGCGGCGCTGCCGCTCTGCGCCCAGCGCTGGCTCGTCGAGACGTCGATGATCGCCACGCCGGTCTCTGCGGCGACCTCCTCGACCAGGTCGCCCTGGCCGGCCAGCGGCGCCAGCGGCTTGTCGCCTGCCTTGACGGTGACATCGAGCGCCGAGACCGCCGTGTTGGCGACGATCAGCAGCAGCTCCTCGGCCGGGCACTCGTCGAGATCGACGTAGGCGCCGGCGCTCACCAGGGCAGAGTCGATCGTGGTGCCGGCGGGATAGTCGGTGGCACCGTCGCGCGACAGCTCGGTGACGGTGATCTTGGTGCGGGCCATCGTGGCCTCCTCTCAGGCATCAAGCTGGCGGCCGGGGCCCTCGCTGCGCCCCGACCGCCGCATACAGATCAGGTCTGGCTGGCGGTGACGGTCACGATGGCGTCGGGGCGAATCAGCTTGGCGCCGTAGAGCAGCAGGCCGCGCACCACGTCGGCGAAGTGCTTGTGCGAGCGGTAGGCCTCGACCTCGTTGATCTGCTGCGCCATGGTGATCGCCGGCTTGATGCCAGCCCAGGCCAGGTAGTCGTCGCCGGTGATCAGCGGGTTGTTGTTGGACTCGTAGATGTCGAAGCCCGCCGCCCGGCCGATCTTGCCGTTGAGCAGGTTGCCGCCGGTCTGTGCCAGAGCCGGGTTGGCGACGAACTTCGAGTTGTCGAGCAGCAGGCCGGTGATCCAGGCCGGCAGCACCGCCCAGCGGCCGTCGTCGGGGATGTCGGCCTCGTTGCAGGCCGTGCGCATGGCGAGCAGCATGCTGTAGGCCGTATCGCCATCGGTGATAGCCAGGCCGCCGATGTCGTTGTCGGCATCGACGCCGGTGTAGAGATCGACGATGAACTGATCGACGATGTCGGCCAGGTTGTGGCCGGCCCGGCGCGTCGCCTCGGCCACCAGCCCCGCCTTCGCCTGACGCTTGTCGACGTCGTCGACCTCGAAGGCGAAGTAGTGGGCCTGATCGACGACCAGCGTCTGATCGGCGGTGTCGAGGGTCTCGGGATCGACCTCGGTCGTGCCGGGCACGTACTCGGCGATCGCCACATCGCCGACCGAGTTGATGCGGACGGTGTCGCCCGCAGCGCTGATCTCGCCCTCGTAGTCACGGTTGATGAGGTCCGCGTAGACGAGCTTCTTGTCGAACGCGGTCAGGAGCTTGCCGGTCCAGATCTCCGGCACGAAGGTCGCGACGCTCACCAGGAGCCTCCTTCTCTTGCGTGTGGCAGAGCACCGCTTTGCGCCCGTCGGCGGCCCCTGGTGAGGGCATCTCCGCTGCCTCGGGTAGCCCGAGGCCCGTGTTTCTCGTCCCGTCGGACGTACCGTCTGATGCAAGGATAGGCAGTCGGCTGAGAGGAAGTGTGGACGTCTCGAATGCGGAAGGCCCCCGGGGTCGCGGGGGCCTTCTGAGGTGGCTGGCGACGCTTTCTGGAGGCTCTCAGTCGGTGATGCGCCCCTCGGCCAGCGCGGCATCGATCTCGGCCTCGTGCTCCGCGTAGGCCTTCGGATCCTTGGCCAACTCGGCGATCTGCGCCCGCGACCAGGTCGGCTTGGCCTGCCCGCCCATGTCGGCGCCCGAGCGGCCGGGCAGCGACGTGCCGGCGAACAGCTCCGGCAGCTCGCCCTTGAGCGCATGGACGGCGCTCTTGACCGCCTCGGCGTCGGGCTTGCCATCGGCGACCGCCACCTCGTCGAGGTCGAGCAGGCCGAGGATGCGCTCGATGCGGTCGGCCTTGGCGCCGGCGGCCAGCACGGCCAGCTTCGCCTCGGCGGCGACCAGCGTGCGCTCGGCGCGCTTCTCGGCCTCCTCGGCGCGCTTTTCGGCGTCGGCCTTCTCAGCCTTGAGGCGCTCGGCCTCGTCCATCTGGGAGCGGCGGGCGGCCTCCTCGGCCTGCTGGGCGGCCTTTTTCTCGGTGGCCTTCTCGGCGCGCTTGACGCGCTCGGCGACCAGGGCGTCGATGTGCGCCTGCTGCTCGGGCGAGAACTCGACCTTGGCCGACGGCGGCGGGGCCGGCTTGCCGTCTGTGTCGCCGCTTGCCTTCTCAGCTGCCGGAGGGCTGGGTGGATCGTCGGCCGCGGGCGGTGCGGCGGCGCCAGCCGGATCGTCGGTGGGGGCAAAGAGGATGTGCCGGTACATGGTGATGCTCTCCTTCAGATGGCGTTCTTGATCTGCTCGCGGTAGCGCAGCCGCAGGCGGTCGGTCTCGTCGATGAACTCGCGCATGCGGCCCTGCCACTCACGGACCTTGGCCTGCGCCTTGGCCCGGGTCACGTCGTCGAGCGCCACGGCCTCGCGCCGCTTCCAGGCGCGGATGCCGCGCTCCAGATAGCGCTGCTGCTGGCGCTGCTCGTAGCCCTCGGGGTTCTCGGTGACTCGCGGCGGCTGGGTGAGGCCCGGCGTGTAGAGGTTGGCCCGGTGGGTGCAGCCCGGATGCCAGAGGCCGGCCGCCTCGGCCTCAGCCACGGTGGGATGGCCCAGCGTCTCTCCTGAGATCGAGAGCACCTTGCCCTCCCACGGCCGGCACAGCTCGCACTCCTCCGGTGAGTCGGAGACGAAGATGAGGTCCCGGCCGGCGCCCCGATAGCTGTCCACCTGGCCCTGCACGGCCGCCTTGGTGGCCGTCGAGCGCACCGCCATCTCGGCGTAGCTGGCCAGGTTCCAGGCCCGACCTGTGCGATCGACAAAGCCGGTCACGCCGCGATCGGCGAATCTGTCCAGGACCCGCTGCGCGGCCTGCCGGCGCGTCTCGGTGCCGGTCACCACGCCGCGCGCCGCCGCGGCGACCGCCTCACGGTAGACGTCCTGGGCGCTGCGCAGCACGTGAAGATGGGTGGAGCCGAGCGCCTGCGTGGTGGCGCCGGCCAGGGCGGCGACGCTGGCCTGGTTGACGGCCACCGACTCAGCGAAGGCGATGCCGGCGTGCGTGAGGTCGGCCTTGGCCACCTCGAGGCCGTGCCGGCGCGCATCGGAGAGGGCGGCGAGCACCTGCTGCGGGGTCGCGGAGGCCAGCTCGCCGAGGATGCGCTCGACCTGCCGGCGCAGCACGACGATCTCCAGCTGCTTGCGCTGCGCCCAGAGCAGCGAGTAGGCATCGTCGTCGATGTCCTTGGCCAGCAGGCGGGCGATGGTGGCAGCGATCCGCGCCTCGGCGTCCTCGTAGGCGGCCAGGACCTCGCGTGCCAGACGCTCAGATGTGCGGGAGTCGATCACTCGGGATCGTCGGCCTCAGCACTGCGGGCGCGCAGCTCGTCGAGGAGATCGATCGGCTCCTCGCCGTCGTGCGCGCGCTGGAGGGCCTCGAGGATCGCCTCATCGGTGGTCACGATGTCATCGCCGATGACAAGCTGGATCCACGCGGTGACGCCTCTTCGGTAGTGGCGCTCTCTCATGCCAGCAGGCCCTCCTGCAGCGGTGAGGGCACCACCGTACCAGACTCTTCGCGGATGCGTGCCACCTCGGCCGTCAGCTCCTTCTCATCGAGGTCGGGCTGCGCCAGGCGCACGGCCGTCTCGATGCTGATCGCCTCGGCGCGGCGCAGCAGCTCCAGGGTGCCGGCCAGCTCCTGCGGCGTCTGCTGCTCCTCTGGCCAGACGAGCTGGGGACGCGAGACCTCGACGCCGCTGCCGAACAGCGCTCGATCGACGGCCAGCAGGCTCTCGCAGGCGGCCTCGACCGCCGGCGCCCAGTAGCGCTGCTTGCGAGCGACGGTCTTGGCCGTCTTGCTCTCGCGGATGCGCAGCGCCGTGCCGCTCTCAGCGCGGCCCTCGATGCGCAGGCCGAAGGTCTGCGGTGAGTAGCCCGCGGCCGAGGTGATGCGCTCGAGCAGCTCGACGGCGGTGGCGGCGTGATCGGCGGCACGGATCTGAAACTCGGTCACGGTCAGGCTCATGTCCTTGGGGTCGAGCCCGTCTAACTCGGTGAAGACCTCACGGTCGGCGTCGAACCACTTCCCGCCGCCACGCTTGCCGGGGTTCTCGAGCGCTTCGTGCGGGACGAGGATGCGCGCCTTGCCGATGCGGATGTCGCGCACCCAGGAGCTGTAGGTCTCATCGAGTCCGTCGAGCAGGTCCTCGGCGCCCTGGATGTCGGCCCGACCCTGCGGCGAGGTCGGCTCGATGCGATCCGGCTTGACGTTGGGCACATACCAGACGAGAAGCCTCGCGGGCACGCCGTCGGGCAGGGTCACGACCGGCTCAAGGCCGGCTGTGGCCTCGTGGTCGGCCAGCTCCCTGGCCTTGCCGAGGTGGGTGGCATCACCGGCGTAGAGACCATGCAGGATGGCGCCCGGCTCGTGGCGCTCGAGATGGCGCCAGACGCCGCGGTCCTTCGCCGGCAGCTCCCGCCAGAAGGTGACCGCCGAGAGCCAGCCGTAGGTGAACTCCGGCGCGGCGTGGTCGGCGTTGACCGCCGTCAGGAACGGATGGCCGGCGATCTCGGTATCCCAAGAGACGCGCAGATAGACGCCAGAGAGCGCCGCGCACAGCTCGGCAGCCTCCAGCAGCGTGTTGCCCAGACCGCTTGCCTGCGCGATCTCATCGAGGCGCTCGGAAGCCTTCTCGTTGTCGGTGATGCGCAGGTCGGGCGGATCACCGAACAGCAGATCGGCGCTCGACTGGGCGATCTCGGCCGCCAGCGGCACGTGGATCGGCTTGGGGCGCGGCGCGCCCAGGCTCTCGCGGCTACGGCGCCAGAAGAAGGCGCGCGCCACGCGGTTGGCCGGCGGTGCCGCGTTGGCCTGCAGCTGTGCCGGGTTGCCGGAGTACCAGGCGCGCCAGGTCGCCATGTCGAGCGGCTGTGCACCGGCCGGCGGCCAGGCCATGTTGGGGTCAGTGGGTAGCATCAGGCGGCCTCCTTGAGCGCTGAGGCGATCCAGTGGCGGGTATGGCGACGGGTCGTGAAGCAGCCGTAGCGCAGCGCGTCCGCGCCGTGGTCGTCGACCTTGAGCGGAGCGTCGCTGCCGCGCTCCTGTGCCTTGGGATCCCAGACATAGCCGGAGATCTCGCGCAGCAGGTGCTCGCAGGAGCGATGGATGCGCAGCCGGTCGCCGGCCAGCAGGCTGGCGGTGTAGCGGATGCCGTCCAAGACGTCGTTCTCGGCGTCCTTGGGCCGCACCCAGTCGTCGCGGCGCAGCTGGGCATAGAACGAGGCCGCCGAGGGATCGCAAATCAGCATCCGTAGCGGCACCGGCGCCGGCTTGCCGTTGAGTGTGTGGGCGCCGTCGGCGCCGCCAGCGACCCAGTCGCGCAGACGCTGGGAGTACTCGGCATCGGTGAGCTGTCGGTGGCGTTCCCGCGAGTCCCAGCGCCACTCGCGGGCCACGTAGAGGCGATCATCGGCGCCGATGCCGGCCAGCAGGGCATGGAACGGATTGGCGGTGCCGTAGTCGACGAACAGCCACCAATCCTCGATGCGCGGCAGCTCGTCGGTCACGTGGGCATCGAGGTCGAGCATGTCGTAGACGGCGCCCTCGGCGGCGACCCACTCACCCAGGACGAAGCGTCGATGCCAGAGGCCGGTGTACTCGCGCTTGAGCGCTTCGAGATAGCTCGCCGGCAGGTACGGGTTGTCATCGAGGCGGAAGGCGAAGCGGGCGATGTCCAGCTCCTCGGCGCGGTCGAGATAGCGGCGCTTGAGCCAGTGCATCGGGCTGTCGGGGTTGGTGGTGGCGATCAGCCGTGCGCCCTCGACCGAGAGGCGGCTGAGCAGCATCGTCCAGAACGACTCCGGCACAGTACTGGCCTCATCGACGTAGGCACCGGCCAGGGTCACGCCACGGATCTTCTGCTCGGAGCGCTCGTCGTTGGCGCCGACGACGTAGATGCGCCGCTCGCGACCGCGCCCCCGGAGGAGCAGCTCCCGGGCGCCCTGCTTGAAGTGGCAGACCTCGTCGCCGAACAGCTCGATCAACGGGTCGATGACGTTGTGCTTGACGGTGTCCTGGGTCTTGCCGGTCAACAGCAGGTTGCCGTCCGGGCCGTGCATGGCGAGGTCGACGAAGGCATGGTCGGCGGCGATCGACTTACCGGAGCGAACGGCACCCTCGCAGACGGTGAGCCGGTGCTTCTCGACGGCCCACCAGGCGGCGCGCTGCTTGGCGGTCAGTGGATGGATCTTCATGGGGGACTACCGTCCATCGGCTCGCCCTTCTGGACGCCGAGGTACTCCTCGGCCGCCGACGGACCGTCGATCTCGCGCGGGCCGTCGCGCAGCGAGAGCAGCTCGTTGATCTCGCGCTGCACGGCCAGCGCCTGGCGCAGGTCGTTGGCGTTCAAGGCCCGGCCGAAGAGGTTGTTGAGCCGTGCGACTGCCTTGCCGCGCTCCTCGGCACGCTCGGTCTTGGCCTCGGCCTCGAGCATCTGCCGGGCCCGGGCCAGGTACTTGAAGACCTGCCGCTCGCCGACGTTCCAATCGGTGCGCTCGGCCGCGTACTGGACGACCTCCTGCATCGAGAAGCCCTTGAGCAGCAGCTTGTAGACAACGTTCACGCGTCGCTGGACGACCGCCTTCGGGGCGCGGCCGCTCATGCCAGGCGTTCATCGGCCAGCTCCTTGAAGGTGCGGCCATCGCCCTCGAGGACCGCCTCGCGTCCGGTGAAGGCCTGCCAGCGCGCCAGCGCCACATCGACGAAGGCCGGCGACAGCTCGATGGCGTGGCAGGTGCGCCCCAGCTCCTCGGCGGCGATCAGCGCCGTGCCGGAGCCGGAGAAGGGCTCGTAGATCGTCGCCCCGGGCTCGGTGTGGTAGCTGATCGGCCGGCGGATCGTCTCGATCGGCTTCTGGGTGGGGTGGATTCCTGAGGCGCCGTCGTCGATCTTCGACTCGATCTCCCACACCGCCCGCGCATCGGCCGGCGGCTTGAGTGCCGGCTTCTTACCCTCGATCCAGCCGTACATCATCGGCTCGTAGTCCCACATGAAGTGCGAGTGGGTCAGCACGCTGCGGCTCTTGTGCCAGATCAGCATCTGGTGGGGCAGCAGGCCCACGGCGCGCCAGGCCTCCAGGACGATGTCGGTGCGCATGGCGCCGAACCACTGGTAGATGGCTGGCGCCTGGCAGAGTGCCTGCTCGATCGCGGCTGCGAGGAAGTCGCGGTAGAAGTCGACCGCCGCGGCGTGGTCGGTGTAGGCGTCCCAGTGCTTCTCTTTGTTGGGATTGCCCCACTTGCCGCCGTTGGCCTCGGTGTTCGGGTGGTTGCCGCCCTGGTAGTCGACCAGGTAGGGAGGATCGGTGGCCATCAGCACGGCGCGGGCGCCGTCCATGACGCGCACCACGTCGTCGGGCGCCGTGGCATCGCCACAGAGCAGGCGGTGGCGTCCCAGCAGCCAGAGATCGCCGGAGCGCGACACGGGCGCTTCTGGAGGCTCAGGGGCCTCGTCTGGGTCGGTCAGCCCTTCGACCCCGGGCGGTGCCAGCAGCGGCACCAGCTCATCCTCATCGAAGCCGGTCAGGGCGAAGTCGAGGTCCATGTCGGCCAGCTCCTCGAACTCCAGGCGCAGCAGCTCCTCGTCCCAGGCCGTCTCCTCGTGGCAGCGGTTGTCCATGAGGCGGTAGGCCTTGACCTGGGCCTCGGAGAGTCCTTCGGCGACGTGCACCGGCACGCTGGGTAGCTCGAGGCGCTGGGCGGCCAGCAGGCGGGTGTGGCCGGCGATGATGACGCCCTCGGCGTCGACGACGATCGGCTGGCGGAAGCCGAACTCCTTGATCGAGGCGGCGACCTTGGCGATCGCCGGCTCGGGCACCTGCCTGGCGTTGCGGGCGTACGGAGTCGGCTTCTCGATCGGCCACCACTCCACGTGCAACGTGGGTGCGGCCTCGGTTGCATGCTGAGCGCTCACGCGCCAGATGGTAGGCGCCCGACACGGGCGAAGTGTGGACGTCCTCAGCTAGGCGGCTGCAGAACGCGCATCAGCGCCGCGTCGGCATGCCTGGCCGCGTCTGCCTGCATGTCCGGCAGCACGTGAGCGTAGATCGCCAGCGTCGTCGAGGGACTCGCATGGCCGAGGCGCTCCGAGACGACCTTGACCGGCACCCCGGCGCGCAGCAGCTCAGTGGCGTGCGTGTGGCGCAGGCAGTGGAAGTGGACGTCGGGGATCTTCAGATCCCGGCAGACCCGGGCAAAGGCGGCCGTGACCGAACTCGGGCGGCGCTCCGCACCGTCGCTGCGGGCGAAGACCAGGCCATTGTCGACGTAGGTCGAGATGGCCTTGCGCAGATCATCCTGCCGTTCCTTGTGCTCATGCAGGAAGGCGACCGCCGAGTCTGGGACGCGGATCTGGCGCACGGCCGCGTCGGTCTTGGTCTTGCCTCGCTCGACGCCAGCCGTCGACTCTTCGATCGTGTCGCGCACACCGACAACGCCGGCGTCGAGGTCGACATCAGCCCACCGAAGGCCGAGCAGCTCGCCACGACGCATGCCGGTCGCCAGCGCCAGGAGCACGAGACCGTAGAGCCAGCCGGTGGTGGAGTCGTCCTCGGGCTGCTTCTTCTTGCGGCGGCCCGCGGTGCGGACAGCGGCCAAGAGGCGCGCCTGCTCGTCGACGCTCAGCACGCGAACGCGTGACTTGCCGAGAACAGGGCGCTCGACTCGGTCGGCCGGGTTGCTCACCAGCTTGCCCCACATCACGGCGCGATCGAGCGCCTTGTGCAGCGTCCAGTAGTGCTTGGCGACAGTTGCCGCCGCGAGCCCGCGATCGTGCTGTGCGGTGACGAAGCGCTCGATGTGGATCGCCCGCAGGTCGGCAAGGCGGATGCGTCCAAGAGCCGGCCGCAGGTGCTTCTCGACGGTGATCTTGTAGGCGTCCTTGGTGCGTTGGCGCTTCTCGCGCGAGACGTGGCTCAGCCACTCATCCAGGAACTGCGAGACGGTCTCCTTGGAGGGCATGACATAGGAGCCCTTGGCGACCTCACCGCGCACGATGGCCTCCTGGCGGATGGCCTCCTTCTCGGTCTCACAGGTGAGGCACTTGCGCCGCCGGATGCCCTTCTCGTCCTCGCCAAGCTCGACGGTGACGAGCCACTTCTTGCCCCGTTTTCGGATCCCCATTTCGAGCCTGAGTATGACCCAGTGAGGGGACGTATGGCAACAGTCGGCAACAACGGGTATCTGGCGAGGGGAGGAGGGAGAGAGAAAATCCCTGCAAATCGTGGTGGGCGTACCTGGATTCGAACCAGGGACCTCTTCCTTATCAGAGAAGCGCTCTAACCTACTGAGCTATACGCCCGCCGGGGCCAGTCAGTCTAGGCGCGGCGCCGCGGAGCGTCAACCAGCCCACGCCCGGCTGACGGCGGAGGCGCGGCGCTGCGGAGCGTCAACCAGCCGGCCGGCATCCACGGGATGCGCTTGTCGTCAGCGCAATCTTGCCGGCGGCATGTCGACCGATCACTCGACCGACCAGACGTGCACGATGGAGCGGTCGCCGTCGGCCAGCGGCTCGATGAGGAACAGGCGGCCGCGCTGGCGATCGAAGGTGAGGGCGCCGGTGTGGTACTTCTGCTGCTCGCCGGTGACGTGGTACAGGTACCGGTCAAGGTCGAGCACGGCGTACGGCTGCGGCCGGTCGGCGGCCAGGTCGCCGCGGGCCACGGCCGCCAGGTCGGCGGGATCGTAGAAGAGCAGTTGCCCCTCGAAGCGGCTGCTCCACCAGCCGCGGCCGCCCTCGGGAGGCACCGGCGGGTAGGGCGGCTCGTCGGGCCAGACGGTACCGTCGGGGAAGCCGTACCAGCAGTCGCCCCGGCCCTTGGTACCGGCGAAGACCACGGCGGCCTTGCCGCCGCCGCTCAGCCAGGCGGCGCCGGACCACTCGTCGGAGTGGTGGTAGCCGTCCAGGATGTGCTCGGCGCCGGTGTAGACGCTGTCGTAGCGCAGCAGCGTGACGGCCGGCAGGCGTGTGCCGGGCGCCGGCGGGTCCCCCGACTGCCACGGCGCGGTGGCGAAGATCGACGGCCCCATGCCGGCCTGACCGCCGTCGCGGAAGCGCCCGGTGGCCAGCAGCTTGCCGGGCGCGTTGGCGGCCGCCCAGGACGGATCGACGGTGAACAGGTAGTCGCAGGTGAGGTAGTCCTCGAGGCCGCCGACCGACCACGGCCCGGCCGGTCGCGGGTCGCTCAGGTCGGTCTCGCACCACATGTGGGTCGCGTTGCGCTCTCCCTCCTGCATATGCCGGCCCCAGCCCAGGTAGAGCTTGCCGGAGCTCTGACCGGTCTGGGCCGGCAGGTACTCCACATCCGAGCGCAGGATCTCGCTGCCCAGGTCGGGGTAGAGGTCGCCGCGCACGTCGGCGAACGGCTGCAGGGTGCGGGCTCGCGGCAGGTCGGCCGGATCCTTGTCGGCCGAGACCACCGGCGCCGGGATCGTCACCTCGGACAGGTAGTGCTGCCAGTCGTGGCCGATGCCGAAGAGCGAGCCCGGGTAGGCGTCGCCGGCGCCGCCGGGGTCGCCGTCCGGACGGAACGCGAGGCCGTCGCCGCTCCACTCCCACGACGACCCGCCGGACTCGCCCGGCAGGCGGAAGGCGCCGCGGTAGACCAGATCCGACGGCTGCAGGCGGCCGCCGGATCCGCCGGCGGCGGCAGCCCTGACGGTGAGCGTGAGGCGCTTCCTCTTGCGCTGGCCGCGCCAGGTCGTCGTCACCTTCACGCGCACCACAGCGCCCGGATCGCCTCCGACGACGCGCCGCGAGCGCACCACGCCCCGGCGGTCGGTCCGCTTGACGCGGGTGACCGTGCGGTCGGAGAAGGACCAGGTCACGCGCACGCGGGCGTTGCGTACGGCGCGGCCGCGCCGGTCTCGCACACGGACGGTGATCCGTACCGCCTGCCCCATGCGAGGGACCTTCGTCGAGGCGGCGGCGCGTACCACGAGCCGCCGCGACGTCCTGGAACGGACCGCGGCGGCCCGCGTCGCGGCAGGCGCGCCACCCGTCAGGGCATCTCGTGCTGAGGCCGCGGGAGCGGCCGTCTTCGACTCGCTGCCGGCGGGCGCCACGGCGGGTGCCCGCTCGTGCCGCACATCGGCGGCTGCAGCAGCGGCACCCGCACCATCGACACCCACGAACGCGAGGATCAGCGTCGACGCCAGCGCCAACACAGATGTGAGCTCCAGCATCGATGCGAGCGCCGCAAGAACGGTCGGGCCTGTCCGGGGCGATCGGTCCATGGCTCCTTCTTCGACGCCGGCAGGGCTCCACTGAGCGTATTCCGTAGCCTCTCCAGTATGAGCCCGGCACCTCGCCTCCCGCAACGCCGCGACCCCGGCGGCGGCGCGCAAGGGGATGGCTCGCGCCGCCGGCCGGGGTCGCTCACGTGACCGGTGCAGCTCCGATCACACTCTTCGTGCTCGTGGAGTCGTCTTCTTGAGCAACGAGCGACGCACGCTGGTCCTTAGCGTCGCCCTCGCACGTCGCCCCCGCAAAGGGGGCCCGGGCGGCAACCCCTCCCACCGCGCCGCCCGGCGCGGCCGTCGTATACTTAGGATCATGGACGTTGAACGCATGGTCATCTACGGTGTGTCCTTCGACGTGGTCGGCAAACAGCCGATCGTGCTGCTGCGCACCGCCGAGGGCAACCGGTACCTGCCGATCTGGATCGGTCACCCCGAGGCGGCCGCCATCCTCATCCGCCTGCAGGGCACAGAGCTCCCGCGGCCGATGACGCACGATCTGCTCATGAGCGTCATCGAGCACTGCGACGCACAGCTCAGCAAGATCACCGTCACCGAGCTCAAGGAGAGCACCTTCTACGCTCGCCTCACGCTCATGAAGGAGGGTGAGGAGATAGACGTCGACAGCCGCCCCAGCGACGCCCTTGCCCTGGCGGTGCGCACCGACGCGCCCATCTTCGCCAGCAAGGAGCTGCTGGAAGAGAACGCCATCGAGTTCGAGCACGAGGTCGATGACCAGGAAGAGGTGGTCGAGCGCTTCCGCAGCTTCCTCGACAACGTCACGCCAGACGACTTCCGCGAGGCGCACGTCGCCGACATCGAGCAGCTCGATGAGGACGACGAAGACGAGGACGACGACCTCGAGGACGACGACGAGGATGACGACCTCGAGGACGACGAAGACGATATCGACATCGACGAGGACGACGAGGAAGAGGCCCCCACGTGAGCACCACCCCCGAGAACGACCCGGTCATCCGCCAGTTCCGCGACCAGATCAGCGACAACGACCTCAAGATCGTCGACGCCATCAACAAGCGTCTCAAGCTGGTCGCGCAGCTCCACACCTACAAGGCCGAGCACGGCATCGACTTCGTCGACCCCGACCGCGAGGCCTGGATGCTCACCTACGTCAGCCGGGCCAACAAAGGGCCGCTCTCCGGCGAGGGCCTGCGCGAGATCTACGATCACCTGCTCAGCCTGACCAAGGCCGAGGTTCTGCGCCTCCGGGGCGACTGAGGTCGGCGGCGCCGGCGTCGGCCCTACCGACGCTGATCGACTCCCACGGCGGCTGAGGCCGGAGTCGGCGGGATCCGGATCCGATCCGGCGGTCTCGGCCGGCGCTGCTACGTTATGGCGGGATCCGGCGATGAGCCGGAGGACTCGGCCGACGCCGCCGGCTCGGATCCGGCGGCTCCCGGCGGCCGTTTCGGCAGCAGACCGGTACAGAACAGCGCCGCCGCCGTCATCAGCGCCACCACGCCGAGCGCCGCGTCGAGCCCTTCGATGCGCGCCCTGCGGTTGCTCTCCATCACGTCCTGTGCGACGGCCTCCGTGGCGCCGGCATCCTTGAGCGCCTGCTCCAGGTCGGCGTCGGACAGGAAGGGGATGCCGCCGCTCAACTGGACGCTCGTCTGCTCCTTCACCGGATCCGGGACGTCGTCCGACTCCTGGATGCCGCTGATGAACGAGCCGGTGAGGCTCGCGATCAGTACGGCGCCGGCCAGTGCCGTGCCCAGCGAGGCGCCGAGATTGACGGCCGTGTTCTGCAGGCCGCCGACCTCGGCGCTCTGCTCGTCGGGCACGGCCGACACCGTCACCGCCCCCAGCTGCGAGGCCAGCGCGCCCATGCCCAGCCCGAGCAGCAGCAGCGGGATGGCGACCACCCCGGCGTTGGCATCGAGGTCGATGCCGGCGATCAGCAGCACCAGGCCGGCCAGCATGAGGAGCAGTCCCACGCGCACGATGCGACGTGGAGAGGCCGTGGGCCAGAGCTTCGGGACCCCCATCGCCGACACGAGCAGCGCCAGGGAGAGCGGGATCAGCCGCAGCCCCGTCTGGATGGCGTTCAGGGCCAGCACCACCGAGAGGAACAGGGGGATGACGAAGAAGGTCCCCATCTGGATCAGGTACTGCATGAGGAACATGAGCAGGCCGCCGTCGAGCTGCCGGTTGCGCAGCATGCTGGGCCGGATGAGTGGCTCGACAGATCGAACGTCGCCCGACTCGAGCCGGCGCCGTTCGAGGCGCCGCTCCCACAGCAGGAACAGCCACAGGACGAGCAGGCCCCCGAGAATGAGCCAGAGCGCCGGCGAGATGCCGAGCACCTCGACACCGCCGGGCTTAGGCTTGATGAGACCCCACTCGCCGGCCTTCAACACGCCCAGCACGATGCCACTCAGGCTCAGGATCGACAGCAGCACGCCCAGCAGGTCCAGGCGCGGCTTCCGCGCCACCGGGGTGTCCTGGACCTTGCGGATCAGCACCAGGATGAGCAGGACGAGCGCCACCTCCCCGGCGAACACCCAGCGCCAGGAGGCGAACGTGGTGACGGCGCCGCCGATCAATGGACCGGCTGCGACGGCCATGGCGCCGGCAGCGGCGATCAGCCCGTAGGCCGTCGGACGGCGCGCGGCCGGGAAGTTGCCGGCCACCAGAGCCACCGTGGCCGGCATGATCAACGCCGCACCGGCACCCTCGAGGAACGACCAGCCGAGGATCAGCACCGGCAGGTTCGGCGACAGCGCCGTCGTCAGCGAACCGGCCCCATAGATGATGCAGCCGATCGCGTAGGCGCGCCGGCGGCCGATCATGGCGCCGATCTTGCCGCCGGTGATCATGAGCGTCGCCATCACCAGTGTGTAGAGGGTGATGGCCGTCTGGATGCCGGTGACCGTGGTGCCCAGGTCGTTCGCCACGTAGGCGATCGACACGTTCATCACCGAGCTGTCGAGCGTCATGAGGAACTGCCCGACGCCGAGCGTCATCAGGACCACTCCGGCGGCGGCCTTCTCAGCCGTCATCGCTCCCCCTCAGTGTCGACGACATCGTCGTGACGGCCGGCGCACCCGCCGCGCGGCGGGCGGGCGTCCCTGTGGCCGGGCTCAGGATACTGGGCCCTGCACGACATGGGAAGGCGTGACGGCACCGTTCACGCGTCACGCAGAACAGACTGGACCGCGTTCCTTGAAGGAGTACTATCGCAGGATCGCCCGCCGCCGACGAAGCGTGATCAGCTTCACCTCGCGGCAGACCGGCAGTCTGCTCCGGCGGGCCGACCATGGGGGACGCATGCCCGGCACACAGAAGCTCGGACCCAGCGTGCAGCGACCTGCGACGAGCACACCTTCCACCAGGCCCGGCACTCTGCGCATACCGGCGACGGCCAGGCTGGAGCGTGACGCACAGGCACGGCCACGCGTCGTGCCCCATCTGTCGGTCGCCGAGCGCGTGGCGCGCGGCAAGGCGGCGCGGGCCGAGACGCCGCGCAGCAGCCATGCTGGCTGGCGGCCGTCTGACCTGCGACCGGATCCGGTGGCGCTGCTGGAAGAGCAGGGAGACACGCGTGTGCAGGAGCTCCTGCCGATCCGGTACGGCCGCATGGTCTTCTCGCCGTTCGCCTTCTTCCGCGGGGCGGCGGCGATCATGGCGGCCGATCTGGCGCCGACGCCGCGCTCGGGCCTCATCGTGCAGGCCTGCGGCGATGCTCACCTCGCCAACTTCGGCGCCTTTCTTTCGCCGGAGCGGCGCCTCGTCTTCGACATCAACGACTTCGACGAGACGCTGCCCGGGCCCTGGGAGTGGGACCTCAAGCGCCTGGCCGCCAGCCTTGAGGTCGCCGGCCGCAACGCCGGCTTCGAAGCGGCCGCCCGTCGCGACGTCGTCATGACCGCGGTGCGTGAGTACCGCGACACCATGGCACGGTTCGCGGAGCAGCACACCATGGACGTGTGGTATGCGAACCTGGACGTCGAGGCGATCCTCGCCCAGGTGCGAGAGGCTAAGGCTCCCAAGGGCAAGGGTGAACAGCAGCGCCGGGTGCTGGCGCGCACCCAGAAGCTCATCGACAAGGCGCGCTCCAAGCACAGCCTGCGAGCCCTCGACAAGCTCACCCGTATGGTCGACGGCGCACCTCGCATCAAGGCCGATCCGCCGCTGCTGGTACCGCTGTCCGACCTGCTCAGCGACGAGCAGGCGCGAGACATACAGAAGGCTCTCCTGAGCATCTTCCGGCGCTACCGCAGCACGCTGCCCGACGATCGCCGGCACCTGCTCGAGCAGTACCGCATCGTCGACGTGGCCCGCAAGGTGGTAGGCGTGGGCAGCGTCGGCACGCGAGCCTGGATCGCCCTCTGCCTGGGGCGCGACGGTGGCGATCCGCTGTTCCTGCAGTTCAAGGAGGCACAACCCTCGGTGCTCGAGGCTCATCTCGGTCGGAGCCGCTACGCCAACCACGGCAGGCGCGTGGTCGAGGGTCAGCAGCTCATGCAGGCCGCCGGCGACATCATGCTCGGCTGGACACGCATCAGCGGATTCGACGGCGAGCAGCGCGACTTCTACGTACGCCAGCTCTGGGACGGCAAGGGGTCGGTGGACCTCGAGGATCCGACGCCTCACGGCACCGGTATCTACGCCAAGATGTGTGGCTGGACGCTCGCCCGGGCCCACGCCCGTTCGGGGGACGGCATCGCGATCGCCGCCTATCTGGGGACCGGCGACTCCTTCCCGCGCGCGGTCGCCGACTTCGCGGCGGCCTACGCCGACCAGAACGAACGCGATCACGAGGAGTTGGCGAAGGCGGTCGAGAGCGGTCGGATCGCGGCCGAACGGGGCGTCTGAGGCGCCGCGCCCGGATGGCCGCGCGCAGGACCGCCGGAGCCGCGAGGCTGGCTCACCTGATGATTGGCAGCGACGACATAATGCCGATGCCGTGACTCCACAACGACCCCCGAACGCACCGCCGGCCTTCCATCTCCTGGCCAAGCCGACCGGCGCCGCCTGCAACCTCGAGTGTGCCTACTGCTTCTTCCTCGACAAGGAGGCGTTCTACCCCGGCGGCACCTTCCGCATGAGCGACGCGCTGCTCGAGCGCTACATCCGCCAGCTCATCGAGGCGCACCAGACCGACGAGGTGGCCATCGCCTGGCAGGGCGGCGAGCCCACCCTGATGGGCATCGACTTCTATCGCCGGGCGCTGGCCCTGGCGGAGAAGTACCGGCGCCCGGGCATGCGCTTTCTGCACACGATGCAGACGAACGGCACGCTGGTGGACGACGAGTGGGCAGCCTTCTTCAAGGAGCACGACTTCCTGGTCGGCATCAGCATCGACGGCCCGCGCGCCCTTCATGACACCTACCGCGTCGACAAAGGCGGCAAGCCGACCTTCGACAGGGTGATGCGCGGCCTGCGGGTGCTGCAGAAGCACGGCGTCGACGTCAACGTGCTCACCGCCCTCAACCGTGTCAACGCCGACCACCCGCTCGAGGTCTACCGCTTCCTGCGCGACGAGGCGGGCACGACCTGGATGCAGTTCATCCCGGTGGTGGAGCGGCTCGCCGCCGACGGATCGCGGCTGCTCCAGACCGGCACCACCGTCTCCGACCGCTCGATCCTGCCGGAGCAGCTGGGCCGCTTCCTGAGCGTCGTCTTCGACGAGTGGGTGCGGCGCGACGTGGGCAGCATCTTCGTCCAGACCTTCGAGGCGACCGTCGGCAACTGGCTGGGCATGGCTTCATCGGGCATGTGCGTCTTCAACGAGACCTGCGGGCTCGGCCCGGCGCTCGAGCACACCGGCGATCTCTACTCATGCGACCACTTCGTGGAACCGGCGTACCTGCTCGGCGACATCGGCGAGCGGCACATGATCGAGCTGATGGCGTCGGAGCAGCAGGCGAAGTTCGGCCGCGACAAGCGGGACACGCTGCCGCGATACTGCCTCGAGTGCGACGTGCGCTTCGCCTGCCACGGCGAGTGTCCCAAGAACCGCTTCGTGCCCACGCCCGACGGCGAGCCGGGGCTCAACTACCTCTGCCCGGGGTTCAAGCAGTTCTTCCACCACGTCGCCCCCGAGATGCAGCTGATGGCCGGCCTCGTGCGACGCGGCCGCGAAGCGCGGGAGGTCATGGCGATCCTCGACCGCGCCTTCGCGGACGTCAACGACGACGACCCCTGTCCCTGCGGCAGCGGCCGGCGCTTCGCCGACTGCCACGCCGGCCGGCGAGCGCGCGACCCGTCCTGAGATCGCGCCACACGACGCGCCACCACGGCCGGGCGCGCGCCCGGCGCGGACCGCAGTAGCGGCGGATGGACCGGCGGGGCGACGCCCCGTGCCACCGACCCGAGACAACAGTGGAGGTCGGAGTCGATTCGTCGTACTCTCCTCCAACACGTCAGGTCATCGTCGTCCACGCGTTGCGTGACGTCGCCGGCCTCCGCGGCCGGTGTCGCGCCACCGCGAGCGACCCGAAGGGACGATGCCCGGCCACGCCGGGAAGGAGCGATCCGCATGCCCAACGGTCAGCCGAATATCCTGGTTCTCTGGGGCGACGACATCGGCATCACCAACCTGAGCTGCTACAGCGACGGGCTGATGGGCTATCGCACCCCCAACATCGACCGCATCGCCGACGAAGGCATGCGCTTCACCGACTCGTACGGGCAGCAGAGCTGCACCGCCGGCCGGGCCGCCTTCATCACCGGCCAGAACCCGTACCGCACCGGGCTCACCAAGGTCGGCATGCCGGGCGTGGACATCGGCCTGCAGGCCGAGGACCCCACCATCGCCGAGCTCCTCAAGCCGCTCGGCTACGCCACCGGCCAGTTCGGCAAGAACCACTTCGGCGATCTCAACAAGTACCTGCCCACCGCCCACGGCTTCGACGAGTTCTTCGGCAACCTCTACCACCTCAACGCGGAGGAAGAGCCGGAGGCCGTCGACTACCCGCCCGAAGCCGACTTCCCGAACTTCAAGAAGATGTTCGGCCCGCGCGGCGTCATGCACAGCTGGGCGACCGACGAGGACGACCCCACCGAGCAGCCGCGCTGGGGCCGCGTCGGTAAGCAGAAGATCGAGGACACGGGGCCGCTCACGAAGAAGCGCATGGAGACCTGCGACGACGAGTTCGTGGCCACCGCCCAGGACTTCATCCGCCGCAAGTGCGATGAGCAGCAGCCGTTCTTCGTCTGGTTCAACACCACGGCCATGCACTTCCGCACCCATCCCGAGGAGCGCATCCTGGGGCAGGCCGGCCGCTGGCAGTCCTTCTACCACGACCGCATGGTCGAGCACGACAAGCATGTGGGACAGATGCTCGACCTGCTCGACGAGCTGGGCATCGCCGAGGACACGATCGTGCTCTACTCCACCGACAACGGCCCGCACATGAACACGTGGCCGGACGGCGCCATGACCCCGTTCCGCAACGAGAAGAACTCGAACTGGGAGGGCGCCTTCCGCGTCCCGGAGCTGATCCGCTGGCCCGGGCACATCCCGGCCGGCACGGTGTCCAACGACATCGTCAGCCACACCGACTGGCTGCCCACGCTGCTGGCCGCCGCCGGCGACCCCGACATCGTCGAGAAGCTCAAGCAGGGACACCAGGCCGGCGAGAAGCACTTCCGGGTGCACATCGACGGCTACGACCTGCTGCCCTACCTCACCGGCCGGGAGGAGAAGTGCCCGCGTCCGGGCGTCATCTACTTCTCCGACGACGGCGACCTCGTCGCCCTGCGCTACGACAACTGGAAGGTGGTCTTCGCCGAGCAGCGCGTCCAGGGCACCATCCAGATCTGGGCGGAGCCGTTCGTCTTCCTCCGCATCCCCAAGTTCTTCAACCTGCGGACGGACCCGTTCGAGCGCGCCGACATCACCTCCAACACCTACTGGGACTGGATGATCGACCACGCCTACATCATGTACGCGGCGCAGTTCCTGGTACGGCAGTTCCTCGAGACGTTCCAGGAGTTCCCGCCACGCATGAAGCCGGCCAGCTTCAGCATCGACCAGGTTCTGGAGAAGATGGAGCAGGCGCTGCAGAGCAACTGACGGGCGGCGGACGCGGCGGCCGACCCGCGCTCAGCGGGAGGACACCATCATGAGCCCTGCTCTGCCGGGTGAGGTGATGCGCGCCGAGCGGCGGGCCACGACGCCCCGCGCCGGCGCCATCGCCGGGATCCTGTTCGCCGTCACCTGCGCCATCAGCCTCACGCTCATCGTGACGACGCTCACCGAGGTCACCGCGGACACGGGGGCGTGGCTCGAGCGGGGCACCGGGCGCTTATCGTTCGCCGTGGGCCTGCTGCCCTTCTCGGGCATCTTCTTCCAGTTCTTCTCCACCGTCTTCCTCGGCAGCGGACTGCTCTTCCTGGCGCTGCTGTTCGCCGCGGTGGGCGTCGCCGCGACGATCGTCGCCAGCCACGCTCGGTCACCGGACGATTCTGCCGGCAGCAGCACCTACTTCTTCGCTCGCGACGTGGTGGCGCAGATCTTCAACGTCTATGCGCTGCGCATGGCGGCCGTCTTCCTCTTCTCGCAGGCGACCTTGTGGCTGCGGACCGGCGTGATGCCGCGCTGGATGGCGTTCCTGAGCATCGCCGTGGGCCTCGTGCTGCGCACCGGTGCGATGCAGGCGGTCACTCTGGTGACGACCTTCGTCTTCACCCTGCTCATGCCGCTGCAGTACGCCGTGCTGCTCGGGATAGCGCTGTCCATCCTCCTCCACGTCGTGCGACAGTCCAATCGAATGACCCTCAAGGAATGGGTCATCGTGCCAAACCAGCCACTGCCGCGCGAACAGGACCCGCCCTCCGAGTTCAGCGCCGGCCGGGCGACGGTGCTGACGCCCGACGGCAGCACCCTCTACGCGACAGCGCGCCTCATGGAGGACCAGCTGCCGGTCGTCACCGAGACGACCGCACGCTCCGTCGTGATCCTCAACCTGCGCCAATACGAGCAGTTGGGCAGCACCTTCCTCGGCATGCTGGAGCGCTACGCCGAGACCTTGAGAGCGCATGACAGCAAGCTCTTGCTCGCCGAGGTCGGGCCCCACCTCTACGAGCAGCTGGTCAGGACCGGCCGGCTGCAGACGCTCAAGCCGCGCAACGTGTTCCGCTACACCGACACGGTCGGGGCGTCGGTCATCGAGGCCCTGGACGCGGCGCAGGAGTGGATCGCGGCTCGGGGCGCGGAAGGGACGGCGGTGAGTCATGACCGCTGATGAAGATACTTGCGCGGCGACCCGGAGCACGTCGCGTCGCTCTCCTCGGCGATCCAGCGATCCTCGCCTTTCAGCCACCCGACGCCCACCGCCGAGCGCCAGACCAAGGACTCGCTGCGTACGTCCCACCGGTGAATTCCGCACGGAAGGGGTAACATCGACCGCATCAGGGTTCGGCACCAGTCCCAGGCAACAAGAGGAGGTGGCCGATGGGCCCCGTCGAGTACTGCGTGTTCGGGTTCCCGGGCAACAAGTTCAGAGGTGAGATCATCCCGGCGCTGACCGAGCTGGTCGACAACGGCACCATCCGTATCCTCGACCTGCTGTTCATCCTGAAGGACGAGCAGGGCAACGCCGAAGGCTTCGAGCTGCAGGATTGGCCCGACGAGATCGCCGGCATCACGGAGATCACCGGCGAGACCTCGTCGCTCCTGGGCGACGACGACCTCGAGCAGGCTGCCGAGAGCCTGCCGGTCAACTCCTCCGGCGCCGTGCTGGTGTGGGAGAACGTCTGGGCGGAGCGCTTCGCGCAGGCCGTCCGCAGTGCCGACGGCGAACTGCTGGCCAACGAGCGCATCCCGGCAGAGGTCGTCGAGGCCGCCCTCGCCGACCCGGCGCAGCAGTCCTGACTGACTAACGAGAGAGCCCAAGGAGGGCGAGATGCCACTTCGCAGAGGCCGTCGTGGCCTGATAGGCATGGCGGCGACAACGGCAGTGGTGGCGGGCACCGCGGGAGCGGTCTCGCACCGCCAGCAGCAGAGGTACGCCCGTAAGGACGCCGAGCAACAGGCGCAGTACGAGCAGCCGGCCGAGCAGCAGTATCAGCAGGCGCAGCCGCAGGCGGAGGAGCCCGCCTACATGGCCGAGCTGCAGAAGCTCGCCCAGCTCAAGGACCAGGGCATCATCACCGACGAGGAGTTCCAGGCCAAGAAGAAGCAGCTTCTGGGTCTGTGACCCCCTGAGCCCGGCGGGTCACCCGGATCGGCCGTGATCCGCGCGGCCGGCAGCCCGGCGGCAGCCGGCCGCCGGTTCTGAGAGGGGCGGGCGGAGCGCGTGCGCTCCGCCCGCCCCTCTTGTCATCGCGTCCTCGCGCGGCGCCGTCGGCGCCGTCGACACTACCGGCGGATCACGTTGGCGCAGGTTCGGGCGTGGTCTCCGTGGGTGTCGGTGTGGGCGTCGGCGTCGGGCCGGTCGAGATGACGAGCGTCACCGTCGCGCCCTTCGCCGCCGTCACGCCGGCCGACGGGTCCTGGCTGATGACGTCGCCGGCCGGCACCGTGTCGCTGGCCTGCTCCTGCGTCGCCACCTTGAAGCCGGCCGACTCCAGGGCGTCTTCAGCGTCGGACTGCGAGGCTCCGACCACGCTGGGCACCGACGCCGTCTCTTGACCGCTGGAGACGACCAGGCTCACCGGTGAGCCCGGCGCGACCTTGGCGCCGGCCTGCGGAGTCTGCTTGATGACCAAGCCTGCCGCGACCGTGTCGCTCGCCTCGCGCTCCACCTGATCGACCTTCAGCTTGGCGCCGGTGATATCTGCCACCGCCTGCGCCTCGCTCTTGCCGACCACGTCCGGCACCGCGATGAGGTCGGCGCTCATCGTCACGTCGACCGCCGTACCCTCGCCGACCTTGTCGCCGGCTTTGGGCGACTGCGCGACGACGGCGACACCGGGCGTGTCGGCCGAGCTGCCTTCCTCGTACTCGACCGTGCCGAGTTTCAGCTTGTCTGCCTGGAGCGCCGTGCGCGCCTGCTCCAGATCCTTCCCGGCCAGGTCGGGCACGGCGATGCCGCCGCCGCCGAAGGCGCCGAGCGCCCAAGCCGTCAGCACCGCGGCGGCGGCTATCAGTACCAGCAGCGCGATCATCCAGGGCAGGACGGGGCGCTTCTTCCTCGGCGCCGGAGGCGGAGCGAGAGGCACGTGCGCCCCCATCACGACCGCCCGCAGATCGCGCTCCATGTCCGCCATGCTCGTGTAGCGCGCCTCAGGCTGCTTCTGCAGGACCCGCAGGATGACGTTCTCGAGCGACGGCGGGATGTCGCCGGCCAGCGTGCGCGGCGGAGTCGGCTGGGCGCCGACCTGCATGTCGGCGACCGAGAAGGCGTCGGGCCCGTCGAACGGCCGGCGGCCGGTGGTCAGCTCGTAGAGGACGGTGCCCAGCGCGTACTGGTCCGAGGCCGGCACCAGCGGCTGCCCGAGCGCCTCTTCGGGGCTCGTGTACCAGGCCAGAGCGGCCGGCGCCGCCTTGCTGAGGTCGACCGGGACCACGGCGGCCCGCAGGCCCACATCGACCAGCTTGACGGTGCCGTCGAAGCTGCGCAGGACGGTGTGCGGAGCGACGCCGCCGTGCAGTACGCCGGCCGTATGCAGAACCGCCAGCCCGGCGGCCGCCTGCTCGCCGACGATGGCAGCCGCCTCGCTCGACAGCCGGCCCTCCGACGACATCACGGCGCGCAGATCGACGCCGTCGACCGGCTCCCGGGCGACCCAGCAGTGATCGCCGTCCTTGCCCCAGTCGAAGACCCTGGCCACGTTGGGATGGTCGACCTTCGCGGCCGCCTCCATCTGGTGGAGGAAGTGTTGCGGGTCGCGCGGCCGTGTGACCTTGACGACCACCTCGTTACCGCGCTGATCCACCGCTCGGAACGCTTCGGCGGCGTCGCCGCGCGTGGCCTCACCGATCATCCGGTAGCGGCTCGTCCAGCTCGTCTCTTTCATGTGCGCCCCCTCATGTGGGCTTCCTCCAAGAAAGCTCGCGCGAGCTGCGGCCGGTCGATGCCACGCTCACCGTCATGGCCTCGTTCACTCTCAGGCCGGCGTCATCCCTCCGCCGCCGTGCTTCTGCGCGCTGCGGACGGCGAACGACACCATGGTCAACAACAGCCCCCAGGCGATCTCGTAGACGCCGATGAGCCAGAGGATCGCGATGGCGCCCTTGCCGGGATTGACGAAGGCATAGATGCCGAAGGCGACGGAGATGATCCCCGCCAGGACCAGGAACAGCACGCCCCAGCCGGACAACTGGCCGCGGATGCCAAGTGCCAGGAAGAGATCCGAGAGGCCCCAGACGATCGCCATCGCCGCGATCAGATAGAGCAGCACGACGGCGGTCTCGCCGGGATAGGCCAGCGCCACCACACCCACGACGATGCTGAGCAGCCCGCCGATCAGCGACCACACCCAGTGTGCCCGCTCGCGTCGGCCGCCGATGGCGCTGAAGGCCCCGAAGACGCCGGTGATGATGGCGAAGGCCCCGAAGACGATGATGGCGGCGAACACGGTGGCGCCCGGCCACGCCAGCAGCACGATGCCGAACGCGATGGCGACGAGCCCGCGCGCCAGCACCGACGTCCATTTCACGGCCTCGAGTCCCTCCATGGATACCTCCAGTCATGACTTCATGTTCCTACCGCGCAACGGTGAGACGCGATGCCCGTGTGAGCGTCCCGTGTCAGCGTTCCCGCGTCAGTGTTCCCCGAACCGCATGTGGTTCCCTTCTGCCCCGGCAATAGGTGAGAATGGCGTCGTATCGACGCCAAGGTGCCGAGGAGGCTCACGCGACCGTGTCTCAGCCCGATGAGACGTCCGGCGACTCGAGGCAGCCCGGCCGGATAGGTCGCACCCGCGCACGGGTCAAGACGGCCGTCGACGGCGGGCAGCGCCGGCTGCAGGACTACCGGACACGCTACTGGCTCGTCGACTTCCTCTTCGGCTTCACGGAACGCGACCGCGACGTGGCCGGCTCGGTCATCTCGAGCGCCCTCGCCTTCCGCTTCTTCCTCGTGCTCGTGCCGTTCATCGTGGTCATCGTGGCCGTCATCAGTGCCTTCACCGACCTCTCCAGCATCTCTCCCGAGAAGGCGGTGGACGCCCTTGGCGTCGTCGGATTCGCGGCCGACGCCGTGGCCCAGGCGGGCCGGATGACGGGAGGGCAGATCTGGCTCTCGCTCATCCTCGGCCTCTTCGCGCTTCTGTGGGCGTCCCACTGGACCACCACCTCGCTGCGCACTGTGCACGCGCTGGCCTGGGGCATGACGGTCCGCCGCTGGCCGCGTCCGTTCCTCGCCTCCATCGTCTTCATGGGCTTTCTGGTCGCTTTCGTGATGGTGGCCGCCGGCTTCAACCATGGCGCCGGCGCGGAGGGCCGGTTCTTCGACGTCCTCGGCACTGTCCTCTCCGGAGCGGCCATGGGGGGCCTGTGGATGGTCGCCTCGTGGCTGCTGCCGCACCCTGATGTCGGCTGGCGCGACCTGCTGCCGGGCGCCGTTCTGGTGGCGGTCGGCGTGCTGTGCCTGCAGGTCGCCACCTTCTACTTCACCTGGCGGATCAAGGGCTCCTCGAGCCTGTATGGCGCTTTGGGGATTGCCATCGTGCTGCTCGTCTGGCTCTACTTCGCGAGTCGGCTGGTGGTGGCGGCGGCCATGCTCAACGAGCGCGTCCGCTTCCGCCGCACCGGGGAGCGCACCGGGCACACCCTGCTTGATTACGCCCCCGCCGACGCGCCGCCCGACAAGACAGACGCCCATCGTCTGCTCCTCGCGGACATGGCCGAAGGAGGAAACGACATGGCCGCAGACCAGTCGCAGACCCCGGAGCAGCCGTCCGGGCCGGCAGACGCCGACGTGGGCGCATCGGACGACACGACCACCGACGCCGGGCAGCACACCGCCGCGGGCGATGCGGCGGCGGAAGCGGCGGCGGAAGCCGCAGCCGCCGCTGCCGAAGACGCTGCACGGGCGGCGGAGGCGGCCCGCGGGACGGCGGCGGAAGACGATGCCGCCGCATCCGCCGCCAGAGCCGCCGACGCCGCCGAGAAGGCTGCCGCGGCCGCCGAGAGAGCCGCCGCCGCGGTCGGCGCCGAGGACGTGACCGCGACCGTCCCCGCCTCCGGCGAGAAGGGCCGACGCGCCCACAAGGTGCGCCGCTGGACAGCGCTGGCGCTGGTCTGCTTCGCCGTCCTCATCTGGATCGTCACCGCGGTCGCCCTGTGGTCGCACTCCTTACTGTTCAACACCGACAAGTACGTAGCCACCGTGGCGCCGGTCCTCAAGGACCCGACGGTCACCAAGTCGCTGGGCGAGCTGATCGCCAGGCAGACCGTCAAGGCGGTCGGTCTGCGAGAGCTTCTCGAGGAAGAGCTGCCTTCGCGGGTCGGCTTCGTCGCCGCGCCCATCACCAGCCAGGTCCAGGATCTGCTGGCGACGCAGGTCACGCGACTGCTGCGCACCGAGAAGGCCTATCAGGGCTGGGAGACCATCCAGCGGTTCGCGCACGAGCGTCTGGTCGCCATCCTGCGCGACGAATCGACCGTGGTGCAGCTGGAAGGGGCGGCGGTCACCCTCGACCTGGTGCCACTCATCGTGGCCGCCGTCGAACGTCTTGAGGACATCCTTCCGGGGGTGATAGCGAACAACGCGCCGCTCCCCCGCTTCGACCCCGAGGCGACGATCGAAGAGCAGCGTGCCGAGCTGGCCGACTATCTGGGACGGCCGCTGAGCCCCGACTTCGGTCAGATCGTGCTCCTTGAAGACGATCGTGTGGCCGCGGCGCAGGAGGCTATCAAGCTCTTCGACACCATCGTCTGGGTCCTGCTGGGCGTCGCGGTCGCCGTAGTCGTCGCGGCGCTGGTCATCTCGCCACGACGGCTGCGCACGCTCATACAGCTCGGCGCGGGTGCGGTGATCGTGGTGGTCGTCGCCCGCGTGGCCATCAACCAGCTCCAGGCGGCCGTGGTCCGCAACGCCACCGGCGACGCCGGCACCATCATCCGTTCGGTGGTCGACACGGTCTTCGGCAGCCTGGAGCAGGCCATCATCTGGTTGCTGATCGGCGGCGCCATCATCGCGGTGCTCGCCTACATCGCCAGCATGCCCCGCTGGCTCGTACGCGCCGGTCGCGGCACCGTCGACTGGGGCCGCCGCGCCTGGAAGGTGGCTGCCGAACAGACATCCCAGCAGAGGAGCCCGACGGTCGACTGGATCCGCGCCAACGTCGACGTCCTGCGCATCGTCATCGGCGTGGCGGCCGTGGCGATCCTGCTCTTCGGCTCCCCCGGGTGGGCCTGGGCGCTGGTCATCGTCATCGTCGCCGGCGGGCTCATCGGCGGGCTGACCTGGATGGACCGGCGGCCGCCGGCGGATGCAGGCAAGACTGCCTCGTGAGCGAACACCACTCCCGTACGGTGTGAGGCCGGGGCGCTCCCCCGACCCCTCGCACAGCGCAGGGGAGAGAGTGACGTGGTGACCGACGACGCGCCCGACAGCCCGCCGCAGGGCGGCGACCAGCCCACGCCGGGATCGCCCGGCGGCGACCTGCCCGCCGGCGAAGACACCGTGCCGACGGCCGGCGCCGTGGCCGCGGGCCCTGAGGGGCCCACGCTCGACGTTCCCATCAGGGCCCAGCTGGTGGGTGCCTCGAGCACCAGGGTCATCCTGGTGGCGGCCGCCGCGGTCGTCATCCTCATCGGCATGCGCATCGCCGCCGACGTGGTCACACCGGTCTTGACGGCGCTCGTGATCACCGTGGCGCTCTCGCCGATCCTGGCCTGGCAGGTGCGTCACCGCGTGCCCACAGGGGTCGCCTTCATGACCACAGTCGTCGTGTCGGCGGTGGTCGGCATCCTGATCATGGCCCTCATGACGGCCTCACTGGCCAGCTTCGCAGCCGACCTCCCCGACTACGCCGAGCAGCTGCAGCCGTACTGGGACTGGATCAAGGACGGCCTGGAGCAGCTCGGCATCAACGTCAACGATCTGCTGGACCTCAAGAACATCGACCCCAAGACCGTGCTCTCGACCGGGGCCGACCTGGCCACCGGCGTCGTGGGCCTGCTGTCCGACCTCTCGCTCATGGCACTGACCGTCTTCTTTATGCTGCTGGAGGCCACGTCCATCTCTGGCAAGCTGCAACGCGGCATGGCCGGCGACGCCCTGCGCCGCATCGGCGAGGTCTCGGCCGACATGCGGGCGTTCATCAAGGTGACCACGTACATGGGCGCTGTGGTCGCCGTCCTCGACACCCTGCTGCTCCTGGCTCTGGACGTCCCCAACGCCGTCCTCTGGGGCCTGCTCTCGTTCTTCCTGAGCTTCATCCCCTTCATCGGCTTCGTCATCGCCCTGATCCCGCCGGTGCTGCTCGCCCTTGTCACCGGGGGCTGGATCGAGGCGCTGATCGTCTTCACCGGCTACTGGGTCATCAACGGCGTCTCGGACAACCTGGTGAAGCCGCGCATCATGGGCAGCCAGACGAACCTCGCGCCGCTGTGGGTCTTTCTGTCCGTGCTGCTCTGGGGCTGGGTGCTGGGACCCATCGGCGGTCTGCTGGCCGTGCCCGTCACGCTGCTCGTGAAGCGCCTGGTGCTCGAGGCCTTCGACGAGTGGCGCTGGATGTCGGTGATCATCGGCGACACGCCGAAGGAGGGCGGCGAGAAGCCCCGCCGGCAGTTGCGTCTGCCGCTGCCGCGTCGCAAGCGGGAGTAGCGGGCGCGGCGCCGGTGCGTCCCGTCTGAGAAGCCCTGCGCTGTGGCCGGGCTACGTCGTGGGATGCTCTGCGGCGGGCGGTGGGCCACGGACGACCCACGTGACCCCGAGGATCACGGCCGCCGCCACGCCGACCAGGGCGAGGCTGCCGCCGAACGACAGCGGCACGAAGAGGACGAGCACCACGACGATCACCCCCAGGGCCGCGCGGAGCGGGTCGGCATACCGGCGCACCCCGGCGACGAGCGCGCCGGCGGTCGTCCCGGTCGGCGCCTCCATACCCGTCGTCCCGATAGCAGTCGTGCCGGTCGCCGCCTCGGTGGCCGCCGTGCCGGTCGCCGCCTCGGTGGCCGCCGTGCTGATCGCCGCTCCGGTGGCCGCCGTCTCGGACGCCTTCCCGGGCCGGAAGACGCGAATGAGCACGTAGGCGCTCACACCGACGGCCGCACCGGCCACGAGCAGCCAGACCACCGCGTTCCTCAGCCCGTCGAGCACACGATCGAGGGCGCCGGTGATGATCGGCCCGCTCTCACCGCCGATGCCCGCCACGATCGAGCTCTTGATCTGGTCGATGGTCAGCACCGCCACGAGGACCACGATCACGGCGCCGATACCGAGCTGGATCAGCGTCCGCAGGCGCCGCGGCGAGACCACGAGGGCGGCCGCGGCCAGCACGCCGGTGAAGATGTACAGGAACTCGACCAGCCGATCGAACAGGGCCACCCCTTGCTTCGCCAACGCCACCTTGTCGCTCTCGAACAGCGTGACCTTGGCGAAGTCGGTGCTCAGGGTCATGCCGAGATAGGCGCCCAGCGCCTCGCGCTGTTCCTGCGGCGTTGCGTCGGCGGCCAGCGTGGGGATCGGATCGTCGGCACCGAGGAGGCTAGGTGCGATCTTCTCCAGCTCCCGCAGCGCGGCGACGATGAACGGCACCAGATCGACGCGCAGCGCCTCGCCCTCGATGGTGAACGCGGGGTCGCGGTCCCGCAGCGTGTCGACGACCCGCCGGTGCGAGTACCTCAGCATGGCCTCCCACGCTCCGTAGGCCTCCTCGGTGCGCAGCACATCGGTGACCTCGCGCGCCAGCTCCGCCCGCAGCTCGTCGCCGGCGGAGTCGCCGGAGCCCGATCCGCCGGGGTCGGCGGCTTCCATCCCGAAGGCGCGGTCGACCAGGTCGACCGTCCTGTGGGCGACGACCTGCCCGATGGCGGCCGTGACCTGCCGGTCCTTGAGCATCGGCGCCACCGTCTTCACATACTTGTCGGTGTCGAGAAGCAGCGAATGCGACCAGGCGGCCACCGCGGTCGCGATGGCGAACAGCACGGCGAAGACCACCAGCGTGGCGGCCACCCAGCCCCTGATCCTCAGGGCGCGGGCAGACTTGAGTCCGGAGCCGCCATCCTCGGTCCGAGACCCGGTGTGGCCGGCTTCCGGCTCGGTGCTCTCGTCCTGCGGCTCGCCGTCCATCGTCTCCCTCTCGCGGTCCCGTGGGTATCGGTCTCCTGTCTCATCGGCCGCGGCATCACCGGACTGAAGCTTGACCGCCGGCTACCGATGAGCGCCGAGGTGCGGCCGCCGCGGGACCTTGACCTCCACGACCTCGGCGCTCTCCGCCAGCGGCACGCCGGTCTCGAGCGCGCGCTCGTGCGCGCGCTCGTACCAGGCGCCGTACGACTGCGAGGTGTGATACGCCGTCGCGCCGTGGAGCAGCACGCTCAGGCCGACCGTGAACATCACCGTCGAGACGACCACGTCCGTGGCCGGCAGTGCCTGCCTCACGACAAGGCCGACGAACACGATAGACGCCAGCCCGCGCGGCCCGAACCAGCCCATGTACAGCACCGAGCGGCCGCGGAACCCGCTGCCGAGCATCGCCAGGGCTACCGGGACCATGCGGACCAGCGTCAAGCTCAGCACGCCGTACAGCGCCGTCTGCCAGGTGAGGTGGTGCAGCGCCGGGCCGAGCAGGAGCGCGCCGAAGAAGAGGAAGCTGAGCGTGATGAGGATGCTGGACAGCTCCTCGACGACGTCGCACGCGTTGGGGATGCGACGGCGCACGACGAGACCGAACGCCAGTCCGCCGACCCAGGCACCGATGAACCCGCTGCCGTCCAGCCAGACGGCCAGTCCCCAGGCGAGCAGGGCCACGCTGAGCCCCACCGCACGCCGCCAGTACTTGGCCACCCAGCCGCGCTCGTCGCACCTGACCAGCAGCCAGCCGCCGACCAGCCCGGCGACGGCGCCCACCACGGCCGACAGCAGCAGTCCGCGCAGGAACGTCTCGAGGATGTCGAGCGAGCGCTCCTCGCCGGCGGCGATGGCGGCACCGGTGAGCAGCAGCGTCAGCACCGGCAACGCGATGCCGTCGTTGAGTCCGCTCTCCACTCCGAGCCCGTGGCGCACCACCGCCGGCACGCGCGGATTCTGCACCACCGCCTGCCCCAGGGCCGCGTCGGTAGGCGCCAGGATGGTCGCCACTACCGCGATCTCCACCAGACCGAGACCGCCGAGCAGCGGCAGGCCGGCCAGCCATCCCGTGGCGATCGCAAGAGGGAGCCCCAGCACGAGAAGCCGGAAGGGCACCGTCGACTCGCGGCGCAGGTCTCTGAACGACACCTTCGCCGCGTCGCCGAACAGGGTGAGGACCAGGGTGACCTCCAGCACGCGGGTGACCAGCTCCGGATCCTCGGTCGGCGTGATCAGCGCCACCCCCTCCGTGCCGATGAGCAGGCCGAACCCCACGAAGACCATCGGGACCGAGAGCATGAGCGGCGGAAGCCTCGCGGAAACGACCGCGAAGACGAGGTAGAAGGCAGCGATGACGACAATCGCCGTCACGACGGAAGCGGGCCTCCGGGCGTCGGCTGCGGGACTCTCACCAGACTGCGACCAACATCATATCCGACCCGTTCCGAGCACTCGCGCGGCGCTGCATGCGCGTCCACCCTCGTAGAATTGCGAGGTTTCCCACCATCACGGCGTGGGGTACTGTCGCCGCACACCACCGATGAGACACGGGCACCCAGACGGTGACCCACCTGTCCATCGCACAAGGGAGGGTACGTGGATTCGTTTTGGGACGTCTTCTTCATGCTGCTGATCTGGGTCCCGCTGATCATGATGTGGGCCTTTGCCTTCTTCGATATCTTCCGGCGCGACGACATCAGCGGCTGGCTCAAGGCCGTGTGGGTGTTCATCGTCTTCATCATCCCGTTCTTCGGCACGCTCATGTACCTGCTGTTCCGGCGCCCCGGAGCCACCCCGCAGGAACGCCAGATGATGGATGAGGCGAGCCGCGAGTTCGTCCAGAAATACTCGGGCGACGTGGCGCCTGCGGATCAGCTCAAGACGCTGTCCGAGCTTCACGACGGTGGCAAGCTGACCGACGACGAGTACGCCAGGGCGAAGGCGAAGATCGTCGGCGCGTAAGGCGATCGCGCCACGCACGTGGCGACGGCACGACGCTGCGGAAGACAAGGGGTGCGGGCGGCGGATGCCGGCCGCACCCCTTCGCCGTGTCCGGGCCTACCGCCGGATCGAGCAGCACCCGCGCTCATGACGCGCACGGCCGTGGCGAAAGCCGGCGTCGCGCGGCCGGCGACACGTCCCGCGTGGCGACCGGGCGCACGGTAGACTGCCGTCACCTCGTGCAATGCCAGGGAGGAGTCGATGACACCGGCGGCGGATCACCCCGAAGAGGAGACCACCTACGAACGCTTCAAGGAGTGGCTGTTGCGCATCGAGACATGGTCGGTCATCCTGATCTCGATGGCTACCGTGGCGACGGCATGGAGCGCCTATCAGGCTCACCGCTGGGGCGGGGTACAGGCGGTCAACTTCGGTCTCGCGAACACGAACCGGACTGAGTCGGTGCGCGCCTCCAACCTGGCTGCCCAGCAGACGGCCGTCGACGTCAACGTCTTCACCGACTGGGTGGCCGCCAAGGCCGCCGGCGACCAGCGACTGGCCGACTTCCTCGAACAGCGCTTCCGGGTTGAGTTCGTGCCCGCCTTCGAGGCCTGGCTGGAGCTGCCGCGTATCAACAACATCCCGGAGGGCACGCCGTTCACCCTGCCCGAGTACGTGCTCGCCGAGCGGGAGAGGAGCGATCAGCTCGCCGACGACGCCGGCGCCTACTTCGAAGCTGCCAAAGACGCGAACCAGACCGGCGACAACTTCGTCCTCATCGGCGTCCTCTTCGCCTCGTGCCTGTTCTTCGGTGGTATCAGCACGCGCTTCGACCGTATCGGTCCCAAGATCGTGCTGCTCAGCATCGGCAGCCTGCTCTTCGTCACCGCCGCCATCATCGAGTTCCTGCTGCCGCAGAACGTCGGGATCTGAGCGACGCCGGTCAGCGAGAGGCGCCCACCCGCTCGCCGCCCTTACGGCCCTCAGCGGCGTAGGAGGCCAGGTCGGCCAGGATGCCGAGCACGATCCAGAACCAGTTGAAGCCCTGCACCCCGCCGGGAGCCACGGCGACGTACATGAGCGTGGTCCACGGCGCGAACAGAGAGCCGAGCAGCGGCCAGATCCAGGTGGAGAAGCTCATGCTCCAGCGCGTGGGGTCGGCCAGGTACCACACCAGGATGCCGAAGCGGGGACCGAAGAAGCCGAGGATGACGGCGAAGCAGCACATGTGGACACCCCTGCGTACGGATCGTCCCGACGCGCGGCCGGGGCCTGTCGCGCCAGTCTACCCTTGATGGGCGCACGGTGGACGACACGAGTCGGGTAGAGTGCTCGCTGCAAGCGCCGGCACCGCGACCATCTGAGAGCCGCCTGATGAGACGAATCACCTATGTGGGGCACGGCACCGTCCTCATAGAGATCGACGGCGTCAAGCTGCTCACCGACCCGCTGCTGCGACGCTGGGCGGGGCCGCTGCGACGCTTTGCCTCCCCGCCAGACATCGGCGGCCTCATCCGTCCGGACGCCGTCCTGCTCTCGCACATGCACATCGACCACGTCGACCGTGCCTCGCTGAGGCTCTTCGACCGGTCGGTGCGCGTGCTCGTGCCGCGCGTGGGAGAGAAGCTGCTGCGCCGCTACGGCTTCGCGCACGTCGAGGGACTCGCCGCCGGCGCCCGGGTGCGCATCGGGCACACCGATGTCATCGCCGTTCCCGCCCGCCACGAGGGCAAGCGGCATCCGTGGGCCGACGACGGCGAAGCTATCGGCTACACGATCGGGACGCGGGACGCCATCTACTACGCCGGCGACACCGCTTCGTTCCCCGAGATGCGCGAGCTCGGGTGCGGCCTCGACACCGCCCTGCTGCCGGTGTGGGGCTGGGGCTCCAAGGTCGACGAGGACGTCCACCTGACGCCGCTGACCGCCGCACACGCCCTCGAGATGCTGCAGCCGCGGCTCGTCATCCCGGTCCACTGGGGAACGTACGGACCCCCGGTCACCACCAGCATGCGACGCTTCGACGCCATGCAGCCGCCGCACGCGTTCGCCCGCTACGCCGGTCATCTGGCGCCGCACGTCGAGGTGCGCATCCTGCAGCCCGGGGAGAGTACGCTCCTCGACGACGGCGCGGCCGCCATCGCCGATGTGTCCGGCGGCGAGGAGCCGGCCCCGTGACGCTGCCCGCTCGTCCTGTGCCGCGGCCGGGAGGCGCCGCGGGCCCGCAGCCCCGCGGCGCCGCGCATGTGCTCGCCCGCGTGGTCAAGCTCGGCGCCCGATTCCTCCTGGTCTGGGCCATCGAGGCGATGGCGCTGCTCATCGTCGCCGAGCTGCTGCCCGAGGTCCGGCTCGTACCATCCACCTTCCCCGAGGTCCTGCTCGCAGCGACGATCGCGGCGCTGGCGCTGGCCATCCTCAACGGCCTGCTGCGGCCGGTCATCGTGGCGCTGGCGCTGCCGGTGTCGGTGGTCACGCTCGGCCTCGCGACCCTCTTCATCAGCGGCTTCGTGTTCCTGCTCACCGCGTGGCTCACCGGCGTGCTGGAGGTCACCGACTTCTGGTGGGCGGTCCTCGCCGTCCTGCTTCTCTCCATCGTGAACGCTCTTCTGATGAGCCTGGTGGGAGTCGAGGACGCCGAGGGGTTCTGGGCCGGCCTGGCCCGCTGGCTGAGCCGTCGCGAGCGCGGCACCGTCCAGGAAGACTGGCCCGGTCGCGGCATCGTCCTGTTCGAGATCGACGGGCTGGGCCACGCCATGGTCGGCCGGGCCATCGACGAGGGCAAGATGCCGACCGTCACGCAGCTGCTGCTGGACGGCACCCACGCGCTCAGCCCGTTCGACTGCGGTTTGCCGTCGCAGACGTCGTCGTGCCAGGCCGGCATCATGCACGGCGACAACTGGGACATCCCCGCCTTCCGCTGGTTCGACAAGGAGCGCGGCCGCGTGGTCTCCTCGAGCAACTTCGCCGACGCCGCCGAGATGGATGCCGCGCACAGCACCGGCCACGGCCTCCTGCGCGGCGGCGCCGGCGTCAACAACCACGCCACCGGCGATGCCGAGCGCGTCCTGTTCGTCATGAGCGCCATGAAGGCGCCGCACGAGAAGGCGGCCCGCAGGGCCGCCTATCGCGACTTCAACCGCTTCTTCCTCGACCCCTACCTCTTCCCACGGGCCCTCATGCTGGCCCTGCTCGACCTGGCCACCGAGGTGTCACAGGCGTTCTGGCAGTGGCTCTCACGGCGCCGGCCGCGCATCAAGCGCCTGCACGGCCTCTATCCGCTCACCAGGGCGGCCACCAACGTCCTGCTGCGCAATCTGTCGACCTTCATCGTGGTCAACGAGATCGTGCGCGGGGCGCCGGCCATCTACACCACGTACGTGGGCTACGACGAGATCGCCCATCATGCCGGACCCACCCGGGAGGACGCCCTCCGTTCGCTCAAGGGCCTCGACCGCCAGGTCAAGCGCCTGCTCACCGTGCTCGACCGCTGGGCCGGCCGGCCCTATGACTTCTTCATCCTCTCCGACCACGGCCAGTCGCAGGGCGCCACCTTCCGCCAGCGCTACGGGGAGACGCTCGGGCAGCTCTTCGACCGTCTGACGGGTGCAGAGAAGACCGTGAGCGAGGTCGACGCCACGGAGAGTGCCCGCGGCCAGACGCGGGCGTTCCTGATGGAGCTCGACCACCTGCGCGGCACCGAGAGCCGGACCCGGCGTTCGCTGAGCCGGCGGCTCGAACAGGCGGAGCCGGCCAGCGCCATGACGGCACCAGTGGTCGTCTGCGCCAGCGGCAACCTGGCCAACGTCTACTTCGACATCGACCGGGGCCGGGCCGCACTGGGCCAGGTCGAGACCGCCTACCCGGGACTCCTCGACAGCGTGCTGCAGCATGAGGGCGTCGGCCTGGTCGTGGCACGCGACGCGGCCGGCGCCGCCGTCGCTCTCGGCGCCGGCGGCAGTCGCGACCTGGCCGGCGGCGTGGTCACCGGCGACGATCCGCTGCGGCCGTACCTCATGGCCGACGGCGAGGACGAGGTCGCCAAGCGCGTCGCGCAGCTTCAGCGGCTGGCGTCCTTCCCCCACGCCGGCGACCTCATCGTCATCAGCACCGTGTACCGGGACGGCTCGGTGGCGGCATTCGAGGAGCTGGTCGGCAGCCACGGCGGCCTCGGCGGCGAGCAGACGGAGGCGTTCGTGATCCACCCGGCCGGCATGCAGGTACCTCCCACCCGCAACGCCGAGGACCTCTTCCCGCTCTTCGACGCCCGGCGCGGCCTCCCCGACGAGACATGACGATCGGGCCGCGCAGAGTGCGTGCCGACCGATGCGGCCCGGGGCGTCCCATCCCGCGTCCCGCCGGGAGCATCAAGGAACCGCCGCCTCCCGGAAGAAGTGACACCCGGCGCACCGCTGCGCCGCGCCCCGTGAGAGCACCGGTCCCGCGCACACGGACCGGCCGCCGGAAGGAGTCGGAATGCAAGTAGATCCCTACGGTCACCAGAAGGGTGCGGGGTGGGTGCTCTTCGCCTGGATCATGCTGGCGTTCGCCGGGGTGATGAATGTCGTCTACGGCATCACGGCGCTGGCCAACTCCAGGTTCTTCACCGAAGAAGCGGTCTTCGTGTTCGCCGACCTGCGCACCTGGGGCTGGATCACGCTCATCTTCGGCATCGCGGAGCTGCTGGCCGCCGCCAGCGTCTGGCGCGGCGGCGAGCTGGGCCGCTGGGTGGGCATCGTCATCGCCGGCCTCAACGCGGTCTCCCATCTCGGCACCATGCAGGCCTATCCGTTCTGGTCGATCGTCGTCATCGCGTTCGACGTGCTCGTCATCTATGCCCTGGCCGTGTACGGCGGCCGCCGCAACGAGACGTGAGGTGAAGGCATGAGCATCGGTCCGGTCCAGATGCTGGCGTTCGGCTTTGACCGGCCGGACTTCAAGGGAGAGGTCATCGCCGAGCTCGACAAGCTCACGCAGAGCGGTCTGATCCGCGTCATCGATGGCCTCGTCGTCTACAAGGACGTCGACGGCGACGTGGCCGTCGTCGAGCGCAGCGATCTCTCGGTGGCCGAAGCGGAGGAGCTCGGCGCCTACGTCGGTGCGCTCATCGGACTCGGAGCCGGCGGTGAAGAGGGCGCCGAGATCGGCGCCGAGATCGGCGCCGAGGCGGCCGAGGAGGGCTTCGAGCTCTTCGACGAGGACGAGCTGGAGGACCTCATCGAGGATCTGCCGAACGATTCGGCGGCGGCCGTCATCCTGCTGGAGCATCGCTGGGCGATCCCACTGCGGGAGGCCGTCGCCGACGCCGGCGGCATCCCGCTGGCCGACGAATGGGTGCATCCGCTCGACCTGGTCGCCGTCGGCCTCATGGAGGCGGCGGAGGCCGAAGCCCTGCTCGAGATGTACGGCGAGCTGGAAGACGAGGGGGACGCCGAGGACTGACGACCGGCCGTCGGACCGGCCCGATCAGCGGTCGCCGACGTAGATCCCCAGCGCCCGCGCTACCTGCAGCGTCTGGCTCTCGGGGTCGACGTGCCGAGAACCGGCGGCGACCACGTCGTCGAGCGGCACGTCGTCGACCGTGGCGCCGTGCAGGGCGACCATGCGGCCGAAGCTCCGCTGTGCCACCAGGTCGACCGCCCGCTTGCCGAACTTCGACGCCAGGATCACGTCGCTCGGCGTCGGTGGTCCGCCACGCTGGACGTAGCCGAGCACGGTGGCGCGCGCCTCGATCACCCCGCCGCTGGCCCCTCCCAGGGCATCGGCGATGACGTGCCCGACGCCGCCCAGGCGGGTGCGGCCCAGCCGGTCGGTGTCGGTGACCGCTTCGCCGTCCGGCGACGCCACGCCCTCCGCGACCACCACGACGGCGAACGTGTGGTCGCGGAAGATGCGCGTGCGCTCCACCGCCCGCAACAGACCATCGACCGTGTAGGGGATCTCGGGGATCAGGATGGCGTCGGCGCCGCCGGCGATACCGCCGTGCAGGGCGAGGTGACCGGCGTGGCGGCCCATGGTCTCGAGCACGACCACGCGGTCGTGACTCACACCTGTGGTGCGCAGGTACTCGATGGCCGTGGTGACCGTGCGTACCGCCGAGTCGAACCCGATGGCAAAGTCGGTGCAGGCGACGTCGTTGTCGATGGTCTTGGGGATGCCGACCATGTCCCAGCCGGCCGCACGGGCGCGGCCGTGGAGGATCGCCATGCTGCCGTCGCCGCCGATGGCGATCAGGGCGTCGATGTCCAGCGCGCGATAGCCGGCGATGATCTGGTCTTCCACGTCGCCGATGCTCTTGTTGATCGACCCCAGGAACGTGCCGCCGGTGCTGAGCATGGGGTCGAACCCGTTGGAATCGATCTGCTCCACGGTGAGCTCTCTCACACGGCGCTCGATGAGGCCGCGCCCGGCATCCTCGATGCCGATGACGCGGAAGCCGTACTCGTTCTCCGCGCAGCGGACGACCGCGCGGATGGCCGCGTTGAGGCCGGGGCAGTCACCACCGCTGGTGAGGACGCCGAGGCGGTAGCTCATGGCATCGCTCCTCGCTCCTGGGTCAGGTTCGGGCACCGGCACGGGCCCGGCGGCACTCACCGGCCGAAGCTACCTGGGCACGCGCCCCGCCATCCTACCAAGCTCAGTCTCCCCGCGACCGGCGCCGATAGGGTACGGTGAGGCAGCGAAGCCGCCGAGGGAGGTCCGCGCCATGCCCGATTACAGCGATGTCCTGGAGAGGCTCCTCGTGGAGCCGGGAAAGCCCGCCCGCCTGCACGCCCGCGACACCGCCTGGAAAGGCGGTCCGCGCTTCCAGCATCTGGCGAAGAAGGAGGCGAAGGAGAAGGCCCGCGAGATCCTCGACCGCCTCAAGGCGGAGCTGGCCGACGCACAGAACGTGTTGTGGGCCAGCGACACGTACTCCCTGCTGGTGGTGCTTCAGGCTCTGGACGCAGCCGGCAAGGACGGCACCATCAAGCACGTGATGTCGGGGGTCAATCCGCAGGGCTGCGAGGTCACCTCGTTCAAGCAGCCCTCCGCCGAGGAGCTCGACCACGACTTCCTCTGGCGCTGCGCCAAACGGGTGCCGGAGCGCGGACGGATCGGGATCTTCAACCGTTCCTACTATGAGGAGGTGCTCGTGGTCCGCGTGCACCCGGAGCTCCTCGAGTACCAGAAGCTGCCGCCAGACACGCCGAGCGGCAAGCACCTCTGGAAGAGCCGCTTCGAACAGATCAACGCGTTCGAGGAGCACCTCGACCGCTGCGGGACGCGGATCGTCAAGCTGTTTCTGCATCTCTCGAAGGACGAGCAGAAGGAGCGCTTCCTGGCCCGCCTCGACGACCCCGAGAAGCAGTGGAAGTTCTCGCGCGCCGATCTGGCCGAGCGGGGACACTGGGACGAGTACATGGCCGCCTACGAGGACGCGCTGACGGCGACCTCCACGCCGTGGGCGCCGTGGTACGTCATCCCGGCCGACCACAAGTACGTGGCACGCACGCTCGTCGCCGCCATCCTCGTCCAGACCATAGAGGGGCTGGACCTCGCCTATCCTCAGCTCGACGCCAAGCAGATCGCGGCACTCGAAGAGGCCCGCCGCCATCTGCAGGGGGAGGGATCGGCCGACGAAGGGTCGGGCGAAGCCTGAGACGTTCGAGACAGGATCATGCGGAACCTGAGGTGATCTACGCAGGACCTGCGGTACCTCAGAAGAAGGCGGTCGGGTGAAGAGACGGGCATGAGAGCGACCCTGGACCGAGCGTACGGAGGAGTGAGAAGCGCCGCCGGCGCGCTGGTGGAGACGGGTCGAGAATGGATCGCGGACAAGGCCTCCACCTATGCCGGCGACCTGTCGTTCCGCGTCGTGCTGGCGCTGGCGCCGCTGGTGATCATCGCGGTCGCCGTGGTCGGCCTGGTCTACCAGAACACTGTCGTGCTCGACGAGCTGCTCGGCAAGGCCGACGACTACCTCGGACAGCAGACGGCCGACGCGATCCGGATCGTCCTCGACAACATGGCCAGTCCCAAGGCCAGCGCGGTGGCGCTGGTGATCGGCGCCGTGACGCTCCTGTGGGCCGCCGCCGGCGCCTTCCGCTCGTTGCAGAAGTCGCTGAACGCCGTCTGGAACGTGTCGCCGGCGCCCCTTTCCAAAGACAGACGCCGGCTTCTGCCGTTCATCCTCAACCACCTGGCGATGCTCGCCCTGGTGCTGGCGCTGGGGCTGGCGCTCGCCGCGTTGCTGGCGCTCGCGAGCGCGTGGAGCATCGTCGCCGGTCGCGTGGCCGGCTTCCTGCCGGACTCGCAGCTGGCGCTGCGTGGCCTCGACTTCATCTTCGGACTCGCTCTGGCGACCGTCGCTTTCGCGATCCTGTTCAGCGCCGTGCCTCTGGGTCGTCTGCCACAGCGGTACGTGTGGCTCTCAGGCCTCGTCACGGCCTTCCTCTTCAGCCTCGGCCGCATCGGGTTCGGTATCTACATGTCCTACAGCGGAACCGCGTCGGCCTACGGGGCGGCCGGGTCGCTCATCGTGTTCCTGCTCTGGGTGTACTACTCAACCATGATCATGTTCTTCGGGGCCGAGCTGGCCCAGGTGTGGGCCCGGCGCCGGGGGGTGGAGGTGGAACCTCGCAGAGGTGCGGTACGGATGGCCCCGGCCGCGCCCCTCGACGAGTGACGCGCGGCCACACGAGACGGGCGGCGACGCGCCGGGTCTCGAGCACACCCGGCCGCCCGGACAGGCGACGACGCAGCCTTTGAGCGCGCCGAGACCCTTCAGACGCGCGACGGCTCAGCCCTTGAGCACGCCGAGCGGTGTCAGGCGGGCGACCTTGCGCGCCAGGCCGACGGCGGCGACCACGTCGACCACGGCGGCGACGTCTTTGTAGGCGTACGGCGCCTCCTCCGCCAGCAGACCTGTCGATTGGGCCCGGACCACGACGCCCCGCGCCTCCAGGTCGGCGCGGACCTCGGCGCCGCTCATCACCTTCTTCGCCGCGCCGCGGCTCATCCTGCGGCCGGCGCCGTGGCAGGCCGAGCCGAAGCTGTGCGTCATCGCCCGCTCCGTACCCGCCAGCAGCCAGCTCTCGGTACCCATGCTGCCGGGGATGATCACCGGCTGACCGGTCGCGCGATAGACCGGCGGCAGCTCGGGGCGACCGGGGCCGAAGGCGCGGGTCGCCCCCTTGCGGTGCACCAGGACCGTCGCCCGCGACGACTCCCCCGCCGTTCGCCGGCCGGCGCGCGCCACCGATCTCTCGTCGATCCGCCCGCCGGAGCCCGCCACCCCGGATGCGGCGATCTCGTGCTCCTCGAGCTTGGCGATGTTGTGCGCCACGTCGTAGACGAGGCGTACGTCGAGCCGCTCCCATGGGCTCCGGAAGACCTGCTCGAAGCCGAGCCGCACCTCGTGCATCATCACCTGCCGGTTGGCGAACGCGAAGTTGGCCGCCGCCGCCATGCCGGCCAGGTAGTCCCGCCCCTCCGGGGAGCCGACCGGGGCGCAGGCGAGCTGCCTGTCCGGCAGCTCGAACCCATAGCGTCGCACAGCGCCTGCCATGCGTTGCAGGTGGTCGGTGCAGGTCTGGTGCCCAAAGCCGCGCGAGCCGCTGTGGATCATCACCGCGACCTGCCCGCGCCGGATGTCCCAGGCGGCGGCGGTCTCATCGTCCAGGACCTCAGCGACCACCTGCAGCTCGATGAAGTGGTTGCCGGCCCCCAGGCTGCCGACCTGCGTGTGGCCGCGCTGCACCGCCTTCTGCGAGACGGCATCGGCGCCGGGCACGGCGCCGTGTTCCTCGGTGCACGCCACATCGTCCTCGGTCGCCAGACCGCGCTCCAGGAGCCAGGGGACCCCCTCTTCGATCAGCCGCCGCAGCTCGGCCGGCGAAAGCCGCAGCGAGCCGCGGTCGTTGGTGCCCTGCGGAATGCGACGCATCAGCTCGTGGAGCAGCGCATCGGTCCGCGGCCGCACCTCTGCGTCGTCGAGACCGGTCGCGATCAGGCGCACGCCGCAGTTGATGTCGAAGCCGACGCCGCCCGGCGACACCACGCCGTCATCCAGCGACATCGCCGCCACGCCGCCGATAGGAAAGCCGTAGCCCCAGTGGATGTCCGGCATCGCGATGCTGGCGCCGACGATGCCGGGCAGCGTCGCCACGTTCATCACCTGCTCGAGCGCCTTGTCTGCGCGGGCGCTGGCCAGGATCTCCTCCGAGGCATAGACGATGCCCGGCACCCGCATGTCGCCCTCGGGCTCGATGCGCCAGGTGTGCTCGTCGATCAGCTCGATGTGAGGCATGCTCCGGCCGTACCCTTCTCGTCGACCTCGTGACGGCGATGATGCGTTTGACGCGACAGATCGGCGTCGCTGCGCGCCGCGCAGCAGCTGCCCGCTCACTCCAAGGATATGACTCCCGCGGCCGTTGTCGACGGCAGCGCCGATGCCGACCGTTCAGACATCCAGCAGCACCTCGCCGACCCAGCCGTGAGACGTGTGCCGCAGCGCAAGTCCGTGGAGCGTGGCCGCCTTGACGAGCGTCCGTACGGCGTGCCGCCGCGCGTCGCGACGCTCACCGATCGCCGTCGCTCGCAAGGACCAGGCGGACCGTCCATCCGCATCCTCGATCGCCCCGACGGCATCGACCTGGAAGCGCGCGAAGACCCAGCGCTCGCCGTCGATCAGGTAGATCAGCTCGTTGAGCCAGGCGGCGAGCAGCAGATCGCGCTCCGGCGCCTCCACGACGACCGTCGTCGCGTCTGCCGGGCGCACGGTCTCGAGGTCGTACTCCAGCGAGACCGTGGCCAGCGCCGCCTGTTCGAAGACCTCGCCGACGCTGGACCCCCAGGCCCGCACGCCCACGTCCGCAGTGTGCTCCGTGAGCTCGAAGCCCGCACGTACCACGCCCGTCACGATAGGACCTCGCCGTCTCTGGACCGGCGCGCCGCGACTCAGTCGACTGCCGGTTCGCGTGCCGTGACGCCGGCGGCGGCGTTGCTGGTGGTGAGCACGCGCACGTCCGCCTGGACGCCGGCCACGTGGAACTCCTCGAGCATGGCCTCGCCGACGCGCTCGGCCCCCTGCTCGTCGTGGACGAACGCGAGCAGGCTGGGGCCCGACCCGCTGACCACCGCGCCGATGGCGCCGACCTCGGTCGCCGCCGATAGGGCCTCCTCGGCCCCGGGCGTCAGCGCCAGCCGGTACCGCTGATGCAGACGGTCGTCGGCGGCCACGCGCAGCAGGTCGAGGTCGCCGTTGCGCAACGCCTCGATGACCAGCGGCAGGCGGCTCATGTTGAACACGGCGTCGGCCAGCGGCACCGCCTGCGGGAGCAGCGCCCGCGCCTGGCGCGTCGAGTAGTGCGCCGGAGGCGTCACCACGACCATGCTGAGCTCCGGCACTTCGTACCGGCGCCAGATATGCTCCTCGTCCTCGCCGACCACCAGCACCAGGCCGCCGAAGGCCACCCCGGCGGCGTTGTCGGCGTGACCTTCAACATGGGCCACGCGCTGCATCAGCCCTTCGGCCGTGAACGCCCGACCGGCGATGGTGTCGGCGGCGATCAGACCTAACGCCAGCACCGAGCTGCTGGAGCCGAGCCCCGAGTTCGGCGGGATATCGTTGACGCAGCGCACGCGCAACCCGCGCGGCCGCGCCACACCAAGCTCGTTGAGACGCCTGTTGATCGTGTGGACAATGAGGTTGGTGTCGTCGGCCGGGATGCGCTCGGTGAACCTCCCCTCGAGCTCCACCCTGAGACCCTCGCCGCCGAGCTCGATGTGGACCTCGTTCCAGAGGTCGAGCGTGAGCGCCAGGCAGTCGAAGCCGGCACCGATGTTGCCGGCCGTGGCCGGCGCGCGGACGGAGAAGCTGGTCGGACCGTGTTCGCTCATCGTCGCTACCCTTCTTGCTGGAGTCTGCGGGCACGTCCCTGCCGCGCCCCGGGTCCGGACCGTCTGCCGGGCGGGATCCGCCGCGACCGGGCCGGGCCGTCGTGTCCACTCGGAACACTACCGCACGCTGCGCCCGCGCGCGCCGGGAGGCCGGCCTACCGGTCGCGGGGACGCACCTGCCGGCGCCGCGTGGTAGGCTCCACCGCTGGCCGCCGACGACCGGGCCGACCGCCGCCTACCGGCGGCGACCCAGCGGCCAAATCCCGGCAGCATGACGCTGCCGGAGAGCAGCCTCGTCGGTGTCTCATGTACGCGACACGATGGGAGGACCCCGTGCCAGTAGGCCTCATGGACATCCCCGGCCAGTACGCCGAGCTCCAGGAGCGCATCGAGCCGGCCGTGCTCGAGGTGCTGCGCAGCGGCCGCGTCATCCTCGGCCCGCAGGTCAAGGCGTTCGAGGATGAGGCGGCAGCCTACATCGGTACTCCCGCCGCCGTCGGCGTCGCCAACGGCACAGATGGTCTCACCATCGCCCTGCGTGCCCTCGATATCGGCGCCGGCGACGAGGTCATCACCTCGCCGTTCACCTTCTACGCAACCGCCGAGGCCATCGTGCAGGCGGGCGCCACGCCAGCGTTCGTCGACATCCAGCCCGACACGCTCAACATCGACCCCGACGGCATCGACCGAGCGGTCACCGACAAGACCCGGGCCGTCATGCCGGTCGACCTCTTCGGCCTGCCGGCCGACGCCGACGAGATCGCGGCCATCGCCGCCAAGCATGGCCTGGCGGTCGTGGAAGACGCCTGCCAGGCCTTCGGGGCCACCTACAAGAGCCGCCGCGCCGGCTCCCTCGGTGATGCCGCCGTCTTCAGCTTCTTCCCCACCAAGAACCTCGGCGGCTTCGGCGACGGCGGCCTGGTCACCGGCCGCCGGGACACGGTCGTCGACGCCGCCCGCGTACTGCGGTTCCACGGCAGCCGGGACAAGAAGACCTTCGAACAGATCGGCTTCAACAGCCGTCTCGACGAGCTGCAGGCCGCCATCCTGCGCATCGAGCTCACGGTCATCGACGAGTGGAACACCCGCCGGCGACAGGCGGCCGCCTGGTACGACGAGTATCTGCCACGCACGGTCCTGCGCCCCGCGGCACCCGACGACCGCACGCACGTCTACCATCTGTATGTCATCCGCCACCCACAGCGCGACGCCATCGCCGCGACCCTCAAGGAGCGACAGATCGGCTCTGCCGCGTACTACACCACGCCGCTGCAGTTGCAGCCGGTCTTCGCCGCGATGGGACACAAGCCGGGCGACTTCCCGGTCACCGATGCCGCCGCGGCCCAGAACCTCGCCCTGCCGATGCATCCCAACCTCACTGAGGAGCAGGTGAAGGAGGTCGCCGACGCGGTGGCGGCCGCCCTGAGTTGAGCGCCGCCGTCTTCTCCTGAGTGACGGCCGCTCTGGGCTGGACTGCAGAGACACTGCCCCGGGCCTCGACGACACCGCAGCGGGCTGCGACCGGCCCGGTGAGCCGCGAGACCCGGCGGCTGAAACGACTCGAGCCCTGCCTCGAGCTGCCAGGCCTGCCGGCCGGCCGGACCTGAGGCGCGCGCGACGATGGTAGGGTGAGCGCCGTGAAGGTCTGGATCGACATCACCAACTCGCCGCACGTGCTCTTCTTCGCGCCGATCGTCCGGCGTCTCAGGGAGCAGGGCCACGACGTCTCTGTGACGGCCCGGCGCTACGCGCAGACGGAGCAACTCCTGGCCGACCACCGCATCGACGCCGTCATCATCGGGCGTCACCGGGGTCGCAACGTGGCCGCCAAGGCCGGCGGCCTGCTCGATCGCGGCGGCCGGCTGGTCGCCTTCGGCCGCCGCGGCCGCTTCGATGTCGCCGCCGGCCACAACTCCAACGACCTCACCGTCGCGGCGCGCATCCTGCGCATCCCGCAGCTCACCATGTTCGACTACGAGTTCGCCGCCGCCTCGCATCACCTCAACCTGCGTCTGGTCGACGAGATCATCGTGCCGCGCGCCATCCCGCTCGTGCGTCTGCTGCCCTACGGCATCGCGCCCGAGCGCATCGTCCGCTACCCGGGCCTCAAGGAGGAGTACTACCTCTTCGACTTCCGGCCCGACCTCGAGATCCTGCCGCGGCTGGGAGTAGACCCGGCGCGGATCGTCGTCGTCCTGCGCCCGGCGCCGGACGTGACCCTCTACCATCGCCTGCACAACCCGCTCGTCGACGACATCGTCGCCCGCCTCGGCGACCGCGACGACGTGCACCTGGTGATCCTGCCGCGCACCGAGGAGCAGCGGGAGCGCCTCTCGACCACCGGCAAGCCCAGCGTCATCGTTCCCGATCGCGCCGTCGACGGCCTCAGCCTGATCGCCGCCGCCGACCTCGTCGTCGGCGCCGGCGGCACCATGAACCGTGAGGCGGTCGCCCTGGGCACGCCGGCCTTCACGCTGTTCGCCGGCAAGCTCGGTGCCGTCGACGAGCGTCTCATAGCCGAGGGCCGGCTCACGCGCGTGCAGACCTACGCCGACATCACGGTCGAGAAGAAGCCGCCGGCCACGACCGGCGCCGCCACGCTGCGTGACCCGCAGCTCTTCGTCGACCAGATCCTGCGCCTCGGCACGAGGGAGCGCTGAGCGGGGCGTCGCGCGGCGTCCCGGCCACGTTAGACACAGACGGCGTCGACAGCAGACGGAGGCCGCCAGATGGACATACGACACCTCCGGCTCTTCTGCCGCATCGTCGAGCGCCGTAGCTTCTCGCTGGCCGCCACCGACCTGCAGATCACCCAGCCGGCCGCAAGTCAGCAGCTCAGGGCGCTGGAGCGCGAGATGGGCGTCACGCTGCTCGACCGGTCGAGCCGCGTGATCATGCCCACCGACGCCGGCCGCGTCCTCTACGATCATGCTCGCCGGATCCTCGACCTCGAGGCACAGGCTCGTACCGGCATCGCCGACCTCAGCGAGCTCCTGGCCGGCGAGGTGCTGATCGGCGCCTCGTCGGGACCGGGCGGACACGTGCTGCCGGGCCTCCTGACACGGTTCAGGGCCCGCCACCCCGGGGTGTCACTGATCCTGCGTGTCGACGACACCCATACCGTCATCGAGCGCGTCGTCGCCCGCGAGCTTGAGATCGGCGCCGTCGGCGCCCCATCGACCCGTCCCGAGCTGGACTGCGAGCCGCTGGCCCACGACGAGGTCGTGCTGGTCTGCGCGCGCGGCCACGCCTGGGCCGGGCGCGACAACATCTCGCTGGCCGAGCTGGCAGCGGAGCCGCAGATCGTCCAGCAGCACGGCGCCGGCCTGCGGGCCGTCGTCGAGGACCACCTGCGCTCGGCGGGCCTCTTCCGGGACGACCTCACCATCGCCATGGAGATGGGCCTCATGGAGTCGGCCAAGCAGGCGACCATCGCCGGCGGTGGCGTCACGTTCCTGAGCCGCTGGGCGATAGGTCCGGAGGTCGAACACGGACTGCTGCACGTGGTGCCGGTCGAGGGGCTCGTCATCCTCCGCGACTTCTTCATGGTGCGGTCGCGCGCACGCATCCTCTCGCGCGCCGCCGAGGCGCTCCTCGAGTCCTTCCGTGCCGAGCGGGACGCATCTGTTGCCGACGGACCGACCCCGAGTGACGGGGGGGAATGCTCCGCGTCGCAGGAGAACGCTGCGCATCTTGACTGACGGCGGGCCGACCGGTACTCTGCCGCATGCGCATCTGTGAATCGCATCGATAAGTAATCTGCATGATATCGCCTCCCGCCGGGAGGCCACCGACACCAGGAGGAACGAATGGTCCAGGTCGCCACCACCCCAGACGAGGTCCACGAGCTGGTCAGCGGGCTCAATTTCAAGGAGAAGGTCGACCGGTCGCTCGACCTGATCGCGGATGCCCGCCGGGAGTTCGGCGACGGCCTGGTCGTGGCCAACAGCCTCGGCAAGGACTCGGTCGCGATCTGGGATCTCGCCAAGCGCGTCGACCCCAAGATCCGCGGCTTCATCGTCACCACGCGGTTCAAGCCGCCGGCGACCAGGCAGTTCATGAACGAGGTCGTCGCCCGGTATCCCGAGACCCTGATCTTCAAGAACGACGTCGAGATCCCCGACGAGCTCTACAAGACCGACCCCGACGAGTGCTGCGACCTCCTCAAGGTCCAGCCGGTCCGCTGGGCGATCGAGCAGATGGGCGTGTCGTGCTGGGTCACCGGCCTGCGCTGCACCGAGGGCCGCACGCGCACCGACTACCTCGAGCGCGAGGAGCGTGACGAGGGCCTCATCAAGCTCAACCCCATCCTCCCGTGGGAAGAGCGCGAGGTCTGGCAGTACCTGGCTCTCTATCAGGTGCCGGTCAACCCGCTGTACGCCGAAGGCTATCGCTCCCTCGGCTGCGAGCCGTGCACGCATCTGACCGCCGGCGGCAGCGAGCGCGACGGCCGCTGGCTCGACACGAGCAAGTGCGGCGGCGAGTGCGGCATCCACACACGTCCGCTCAAGAGCGGCGCCACGGCCTGAGCGACGTCTCGGGCATCCACCGCCCGACCGTTCGCTCCCCTCGCAGCAGGGAGGGGCTGCATGGCCTCACAGGGGCCGCTCGAAGCTGAGACCGCTCTCGACCGGCGCCACGGTGAACCCGTGGCGCCGGTCCCCGCCATCCTCGGACTGCCGGTGCCCGACCGTCTCTGGCGCTTCCGCTGGGCGTTCGCCGCCGGCGTCTGGGCTATCGTCGCGGTCGCCATCTATCTCACGCCGCTGGGCGGCTACATGAACCCGTACCTGAGCCTCGTCGGCGTCATGATCGGCTTCCTCGTCGGCCTCACCGGCATGGGCGGCGGCGCCCTCATGACGCCCATCCTCATCTTCTTCTTCGGCTTCACGCCGACCCTCGCCATCGGCACCGACATCACGTACGCGGCCGTCACCAAGGCGTTCGGCTCGTGGCGCCACTTCCGCCAGCACACCGTCGACTGGCCGCTCGCCCTCTGGCTCGCCGTGGGCAGCATCCCGGCCGGCATCCTGGGCGCGTTTGCCGTCGACTTCATGAAGCGCAACCACACCGACATGGTCGACATGGTCCTCTACCAGGCCATCGGCACGGCCCTCATCATCGTCGGCATCCTGCTCATCGTGCGCGTCATGGTGCTCAAGATTGACAAGCAGTACGCGCTCGAGAACATGCACCTTTCGCTGGGCCGCAAGCTGGCGACCGTCGGTGTCGGCCTCGTCGCCGGCTTCATCATCGGACTCACCTCGGTCGGCAGCGGCACCCTCCTGGCGATGGTGCTGATCGTCTTCTATCCCCTGGCCACCTCGCGAGTGGTGGGCACGGACGTCTTCCACTCGCTGCTCCTGCTCAGCGCCACCGGCATCGCCCAGATCCGCTTCGGCAACGTCGACCTCGGCATGGTCGGAGCGCTGCTGCTGGGCTCGGTGCCGGGCGTCATCCTCGGCTCGCATCTCACCCTCAAGACGCCCACCAAGTGGCTGCGCTTCATCCTGGCGCTGGTGCTGCTGGCCAGCGGCGTCGCCATGCTGCTCAAGGCGTAGCCGCTGAGCCTGCGCCACGCAGCCCGTGGTATCCTTGACTGCTGGAGCCGTACGCAACGTCGCGGCGTGCCCTGAGCACCGCACCGACCCTGCGGCTCTCCATCGCGAGCACGGGTGAGCGCACGTTGAAGCATCGCTTCCTCATCGGTCGTCATCGCCTCTGGCAGCCGGTCGCCGATGCCGTCCTGGTCGCGGCGGCGCTGTGGCTCGCCTTCCAGCTGCGCTTCGATTTCGCGGCGCCGGCGCGCTACGAGCACCTGCTCTGGACGGTGTTCCCCTGGGTCGTCGGCGTGCAGGTGCTCGTCTTCTGGCTGATGGGCCTCTACAACAAGTGGTGGCGCTACAGCGGCGTCCGCGACCTCACCCACATCGTCGAGGCCTCCATCGTCGGCGAGGTGGCGGCGGTGGTGGTCAGCCTCATCGTCGCCAGGACCCTCCAGGCGCCCCTCTACTCCAGGTTCGGTGTCAACGTCGCCGTGGAGAGCCTGCCCTACGGCGTCATCGCCTTCGACCTGGTGCTCACGCTCCTGCTGGTCGGCGGCGTCCGTCTGCTCGCCCGCATCGTGTGGGAGCGGCCGTGGCGCCGAGAGCTCTCCCGCGACCGCAAGAAGGTGCTGGTGGTCGGCGCCGGCGATGCCGGCGAGCTCGTGGTGCGCGAGATGCTCAAGACACGCACGATCACCTACCAGCCGGTCGGGCTGGTCGACGACGACCCGCGCAAGAAGAACCTGCACATCCACGGCGTGCGCGTGGTCGGCAGCACCCGTCAGCTGCCGCAGCTCGTGGAGGAGCACGCCGCAGAAGAGGTCATCATCGCCATGCCGTCCATCTCGGGCAAGGTGGTCCAGGACATCGTCTTGATGTGCAAGAAGGCCAACGTCAGCGTCAAGACCCTGCCCGGTGTCTACGAGCTGATCAAGGGCACGGTCACCATCGAGCAGCTCCGCGACGTCCAGGTGGAGGACATCCTCGGTCGCGGCGAGGTCACACTGGACATGGACGACGTCGTCGCCGGCATCCGCGGCCGCATCGTCATGGTCACCGGCGCCGGCGGCAGCATCGGCAGCGAGCTCTGCCGCCAGATCGCCGCCATGAACCCGCGCCGCCTGCTGCTGCTGGACCACGCCGAGGACAACCTGTTCACCATCCACCACGAGCTCGAGGCCGAGCGCAACGTCAAGAACGCCGTGCCGCTCCTTGTCGACGTCAAGGACGAAGGAGACATGCGGGCGGTCTTCGAGCAGCAGCGCCCGCAGATCGTCTTCCATGCTGCCGCCTACAAGCACGTACCGATGATGGAGTGCAACCCCGCACAGGCCTTCGAGAACAACAGCTTCGCGACGCTCAAGCTGGTGCAGGCCGCCATCGACTTCGATGTCGAGCGCTTCGTGTTCATCTCCACCGACAAGGCGGTGGAGCCGCAGACGGTGATGGGTACCAGCAAGGCGCTGGCCGAGCGCATCGTGGAGAGCCTCGGTCGAGAGCATCGCACCACCAGGCTCATGAGCGTGCGGTTCGGCAACGTCCTGGGCTCCAGCGGCAGCGTGGTGCCGATCTTCAAGCGGCAGATCGCCGCCGGAGGACCGGTCACTGTCACCGACGAGCGCATGACGCGCTTCTTCATGACCATCCCGGAGGCGGTCCGGCTGGTCCTCCAGGCGGCCGTCATGGGCGCCGGCGGCGAGATCTTCGTCCTGGACATGGGTACGCCGGTCAGGATCGTCGATCTGGCACGCGAGATGATCCGCCTCAGCGGCCTGGAGCCGGAGAGGGACATCGCGATCGTCTTCACCGGTACCCGGCCCGGCGAGAAGCTCGACGAGAAGCTGTTCAACGACGCCGAGCAGGTCGGACGCACGGTGCATCCCAAGATCACGACGGCGACCCGCACACCCGTACCGTGGGACATCCTGCAGAGAGACCTGGAGCGGCTGCGGGCGGCGCTGACGGACGGCGACATCGAGGCGACGTTGCAGGCCGCCCGGCTTATCGTGGAGCCGACGGCCGTGCCCAGCGCCCCCTGGACCGGGGCGTGAGGCAGGTACGCGAGGTGAGCGCTGGACCCCGCACGTAGCTCCGCGCCATGGCGGTCGGCGCCATGACGACGAGCCTGCTCATCGCCAAGCTCAGCCTGATGGTGGTGCTGGCCGCCTACCTGCCGCTGTTCCTCGGCGTCCGCCGCGGCCGCCGGCCGCTCGCTGTGGTCCTGGTCGCCGCCACGGCGACGCTGTTCGTCTTCTCCGGGCTCGCCCTCGGCGACACCGCCGACCTGGACGCGCTGCTCGCCGGCCGCGCGGCGCTCATCGCCGGCGGCGCCGTCGCTCTGATCGCTGTCATCGCCGCGCTGACCTGGCTGGCCTGGCGCTTCCCGGCCTGGGCGCTGCCGGCGGTCGTCGCCGTCATGCCGCTGCGCATCCCGGTGCCGCTCGGCGACCGCTCCGCCTACCTGCTACTGCCGCTGTATGCCGGCATCCTCGCCATACTGATCGCCGAGGTCGTGATCCGCGACCGCTTGCGCCCGCCGTCCGGAGCGACGCGCGAGACAGTCGGAGCCGGCCACCTTCCGCCAGCACTCGACAGGCCCCTCGACCCCCTGCGCCTGAGCCTGGCGGCCTTCATCGCTCTGGCCGGCCTTTCGGTCTTCTGGGCCGGGTCCGGGTGGGGCGCCGACGCGCTCGGTGCCGCCTGGCGCAGCGAGGTCTTCGGCGCCGGTCTCGTCGAGATGATGGCGTTCCTGCTGCCGTTCGGCATCGTCACGATGCTGACGTTCCGGTACGTCGCCGACGGCGACGGCCTGCGGCGCGTCCTGCTCACGGTCATCGGCAGCGGCGTGGTGCTGGCCGTCATCGGCATCGTCCAGTACCCGACGCGCTGGCTGGTCTTCAACCGCAGCGGCATCATGGACGACTACGAGCTCGGCAACGGCTTCCGGGTCAACTCGCTCTTCTGGGACCCCAACATGTTCAGCCGCTTCCTGATCGTGGCGCTGTTGCTGAGCATCGGGCTGATGGTCGCGGTGCCGCTGTGGCGGCGGCGACTGGCCGCCGCCGCCTTCCTGCTGGCCGGCGCCAACCTGCTCACGCTGTCGCGCTCGGGCTGGATGGCCTTCGCCGTCGGCTTCATCGTGTTCGCCTTCGCCTGGCTGGGACGACGCCGGGGGGCCGCCGTGGCCGGCGCCGCCGTCCTCGTCCTTCTGCTCGCCGGCGGGCTGCTCCTGGCGGCGCGCGGCGTCAGCGTCACGCGCGCCAAGCTCGAGAGGCCTTGGGGGATCAACAAGCTGACCGGCGGCCGCCTGTACCTGGGCGAGGCGGCCCTGAAGATGACCGCCGACCGGCCAGCCGGAGGCGTGGGCTACGGCGCCTTCTCCCTCGCCTACCCCGACTACCGCAACCGGCATGCCAGCAAGCGACTCAGCGAGAGTCACACGACGCCGCTCACGCTGCTGGCCGAGCTGGGGGTGCCCGGACTGCTCGTCTTCCTGTCAGTCGTCTGGGCGGCCTTCGATACCACCCTCCGCCGACGCCGTCTGCCCGGCCTGGAGACGGCCCCCGTGCGCGCCGGTCCTGGCGGAGCCGATATTGCCGACGACGGCTCTGCCGGGAAGGACGACGCCCGACGCCTCTACCTGATCCGCGCCGCCCTCGGCGCCGTCGTGGCCGCCGTCCTCGTGCACAGCCTGCTGTACAACGCGTTCTTCGAGGACCCGTATCTGTGGCTGACGTTCGGGCTGTCGCTGGCGACCGCCTACCGTCTCAGCGGCTGGCGGCCGTACGATGTGCGCGACTGACGGCCGAGGAGGCCGGCGAGTTCATCGCCTACCGAGCTCACGCTCGGCCACATGAAAGCACAGGAGCAGCAGCGGGACATCACGGTCGGCGGACCGCTGGGCGAGGACGAGATCTCCCCGTGCGTAGTCGAGCCAGCGAGAGGGACTGCCCGGCTCATGCGGCATAGAGCTCCCGCCCCTCGCGGAGGATCTCGCGATAGATGAGGCCCGGCGAGCTGCCGTACTTCTCAAGATCGCACGGTGTGGCGACCACGATGTCGAACGGCACACGGACGCCGCGGACACGTCCATAGAGGAGCTTCGCGGTCTCTCGCCGCGGTGACCCGTCCGGCATGACCACCAACAGGTCGAGGTCGCTGCTGCCGGTCATCTCGCCCCGCGCGGCAGAGCCGAAGAGGACGATCCGCAGCGGTCAGACCTCAGCGACGATCGCTTCGACAAGCCTCGCAAGTCGTTCCTGGACGTCCGTCTTCATGGGCGGAGTATGCCACACCGGAACGCGCTTTCCTGCGACCGTTCGTCTCACACCGGTGGCTGTGCGCTGACGCCCTGGCTACCTCTCTCTGCCGTGCCATCCGGCGCGACGACCGGCATCGTCCCAGCGGCCGGCGGCCGGTCCGGTACAATCGAGGCACCGATTGATCACATCGGCGGCCTTTCGTGCCGCCGGCCCGACGCGAGGAGCGATCGCGCATGCCCAGCCCCGATCCGTATGCCGTCGTCGAGGAAGCGGCCAAGCAGACGTACATCCGCGCCCTCAAGCTGGTCCCGCCGGACGTCAAGGCGGCGCTGCGCCGGGCCGCCGACACCGAGACCAGTGAGACCGGCCGCGACACCCTCGGCATCATCCTCCAGAACATCGACATCGCCGAGGACAACGACATGCTCGTCTGTCAGGACACCGGGACGGTCGTGTTCTGGGTGCAGACCGGTCACGACTGCGCCCTCAACCTCGCCGACGTGGAGGCGGCCGTGGGGCGCGGCACCGAGCGGGCCACCATCGAGCACCCGCTGCGGCCCAACGCCGTGCATCCCGTGACGCGCGCCAACACGATGACCAACACCGGCCGGCACCTGCCGGCGATGCACTACGAGTTCCCCGATGAGGCGGAGCGGGCGCGGCTCGGCCTGGCCGCCGACGGACTGCGCCTCACGTGCCTGCCCAAAGGGTCCGGCTCGGAGAACATGAGCTTCCTGAAGATGTTCGTGCCGGCCGACGGCGTCGCCGCTGTGAAGCGCTTCGTGCTGGAGTGCATCGTCGACGCCGGGCCCAAGCCCTGCCCGCCGACCATCGTCGGCGTCGGCCTCGGCGGCACCGCCGATCTCTGCGCGGCGCTCGCCAAGCGGGCGCTGCTGCGGCCACTCGGCACGCGCAACGACGATCCGGTGATCGCCGCCCTGGAGGTCGAGCTCGAGGCCGCCGCCAACGAGCTCGGCATCGGCCCCATGGGCCTCGGCGGTCGCAACACCATTCTCGGCCTCGCCATCGAACACGCCCACACCCACATCACCCAGAACCCGGTGGCCGTGAACCTGCAATGCTGGGCGGCACGGCGGTCGAGTGCCACCATGGGCGCCGACGGCGCCGTCGAGTACGGCTTCTGAGCGGGGAGGACGAAGCGCCATGACACGGAGCAACAGCGACGAGCGGCACATCGCCTTCCCGATCACCGATCTCGATGCGTTGCGGGAGCTGAGAGCCGGCCAGAAGCTGCGCCTCGACGGCACCGTCATCGGCATCCGCGACGCCACCCAGATCGCCATCTTCGACCGCGGCGAGAAGCCGCGCATGGACCTGCGCGGGGCGGCCCTGATCCATACCGCCCCCAACGTCCGCAAGCTCGGACCGGGCCGCTACGAGAAGGTCTGCATCGGCACCACGACCAGCGCCCGCATGGACCGCTTCACACGCGGCCTGATGGAGGAGTACGGCGTGCGCGCCATCATCGGCAAGGGTGGCCTGCTCGCCGGCTCGCTGCCGGTGCTGCGCGAGCTCGGCGGCGTGTACCTGGCCATCACCGGCGGCGCCGCCGCCCTCGAGACCACCCAGATCGAAGCCATCGAGGAGGTCGAGTTCGAGGAGCTGATGCCCGAGTGCCTGTGGAAGTTCCGCGTCAAGGACTTCGGCCCGCTGATCGTCGCCATGGATGCCCACGGCCGCAGCCTCTACGAGGAGGTCACCGCCGGCGCCCGCGAGACGCTGGCCGGCATCGTGGAGCGCTTCTGAGCGATGTGGCGACCGGGCGATCACGGCAGCCTGACGTCATGGACCTGAGGCATCTGGCGCTGTTCTGCCGGGTCGTCGAGCTGGGCAGCTTCTCCCTGGCGGCGGAGGAGATGGGTGTCACGCAACCGGCCGCCAGCCAGCAGGTGCGCTCGCTTGAGAAACGCTTCGGGACGCGGCTGCTCGACCGCAGCGGGCGCGAGGTCACGGCCACCGACGCCGGGCGCGTGCTCTACCGGTATGCCTCGCACATGCTCGACGACTGCGACCGGGCCACCCGCGAGATCGACGACCTGAGCGAGCTGCTCGCCGGGCGCGTCGATGTCGGCGCCTCGACGGGCCCCGGGGAGCACGTCCTGCCGGGGCTCATCGCCGACTTCAGCGACCGCCACCCCAAGGTCAGCGTCTCGCTGCGGGTCACGGCCACGCGGGAGGTCATCGAGCAGGTACTGGCCCGCGACCTGGAGATCGGTGTCGTCGGCGCCGTGACGCATGAGCGCGACCTGGTCGTCGGCGAGCTGTGTCGCGATGAGATCGTGATCGCCTGCCGGCCCGATCACGGCTGGGCCGGACGCGACGACGTCTCACTCGACGAGCTGTGCCGCGAGCCGCTGGTGGTACAGCAGCGAGGCGCCGGCATCCGGGACGTCTTCGAGGCCAAGCTGCGGGAGCGTGGCCTGCGCGAGCAGGACCTCCACGTCGCGTTCGAGATGGGCCTCAACGAGTCGGTGAAGAACGCGGTCATGGCGGGCGCCGGAGTCACCTATCTCAGCAAGTACGCGGTGGCCAACGAGGTAGCCGCCGGGACGCTCGCCGTCGCCCGCCTCGCCGACTTCCGCATCGAGCGCTTCTTCAGCTTCATCCACGCGCGGCGGCGCAGCCTCTCCCACGCCGCCGCTGCCTTCGTCGCCTACCTCGAGGAACGCTCGCGCAAGCTCCTCTGAATGCCGGCAGCGGGCAGAGCCTGAAGGTCACCCGGCGAGCCGCCGGACGGGGCGACGGAGCCCGGCTCAGGCCAGCAGCGCCCGCCCGATCTCCTGCAGGTCGGGGTCATGGGGCAGCCGGTCGCTGCCGATCAGCGCCAGCAGCACCGCCTTCTGCAGGTGCTTGCGGTTCTCGCTCTGGTCGAAGCACAGGGACATCGGTCCGTCCATGATCTCATCGGTCGCTTCCTCGCCGCGGACCGCCGGCAGGCAGTCCATGAACCGGGCACCCGGCTTGGCCTGCGCCCAGAGCTCTTCATTCACCTGGAACGGCCTGTACGTGCGACGCAGCGCCTCCCGCTCCTCGCCTTCCTCGAGCCACCACCAGAGGACCGTGTAGATGAAGTCGGCACCGGCCACAGCTTCCACCGGGTCGTCGGTGAGCGTCAGCGTGGCGCCGCTCTGCTCGCCGTTGGCCCGCACCAGCTGCTTCATCTCCGGCGCCATCTGGTGGTCGGCCGGCCCGGCCATGACGACGTCGATGCCCAGCCGCGAGCAGGTGAGGGCCACCGAGCTGGCCATGGCGTCGCTCACCTTGCCCAGGAAAGCCAGCTTGAGTCGCTCGAACGATCCGGCCGTCTCCCAGATGGTCAGCGCGTCGGTGAGCGACTGGATGGGGTGGTCGTAGTCGTCGGTGAGACCGTTCACCACCGGGACCGTGGCCCACTCAGCCAGCTCGACGAGGCTGCTGTGGTACGCGGTGCGGGCCATGATGGCATCGGTGAGCCGCGAGAGCACGATCGACGTGTCCTTGATGCTCTCGCGACCGGGCAGATGGATCTCGCCGGGACGCAGGTACTGGGCATGTCCGCCGAGCTCGGTCATGCCGGCCTCGAAGCTCACCCGGGTGCGCGTGGACGGGTGCTCGAAGATCATCGCCAGGGTCCTCCCCGGCAAGAACGGCGTCAGCCCCTTGTCGCGCCACAGCGCCTTGAGCTTGACGGCCAGCTGCAGCAGCTCGAGCAGCTCCTCGCGAGCGTAGTCCTGGTCGGTCAGGTAGTGACGGCCGCGGAACTTCGACAGCGGCGCCAAGGTGGCCTTGGCGGCTTCAGTGATCGTCTGTGGGACTGCTGCGGGCATGGCGTCTCTCCACGTGCGCTGTGACCGTCCTGGTCGATCGATACTAACGTACGTTAGGAGTCTTGCAGACCGCTGCACCCGCGTCAAGAACCACCGACCGACCGTCCTTCTGTCGCGCTGAAGCACTCAGAAAGCACGGCCAGCTTATGTGAACGGCGATCGACACCGTGGGTTGACACCTCTCCGACGTGACAGCAGAATGGGTCTTCCAGACCAACCGTCGTTAGCACCGGTGGCGTCTTCAGGCGCCGGAAGGGAGGCCTCCCCACATGTCCGACGGCATCCATCCGCAACGTACGCCCGTTCTGCGCCTCACCCGCCCGGCCGTGGTACTCATCGACGCGCAGCCGGCGTTTCTCGACATCATGGCCGGCCCCCGCTTCCCGGTCGTGCTGCGCCTGGAGAAGCTGCTCCTCATGGCGGCGCACCTCGAGCTGCCGACCCTGGCTACCTTCGAACGGCCGCAGCAGAACGGCCGGCTGCCGGACCGCTGCGAGGCCGTCTGGCCGGCTCACGGGACACGCCACGAGAAGCACACCTACGATTGCTGCGGACAGCAGGAGATCGTGGCGGCCGTCGAGGCGCTCGACCGCCGCCAGCTCCTCGTCGCCGGCGCCGAGACCGACGTGTGCGTGCTGCAGTCGGTGCTCTCGCTGCTGGACCGCGGCCATGAGGTCTTCCTGCTGGAGGACTGCCTGTTCAGCAGCGAGCCGCACGTGGCGCCGGCGCTGCGCCGCATGTACTCGTCCGGCGCCGTGCCGTGCACCCTCAAGACCGCCTTCTACGAGCTGATGCGCTCCGTCCGCATCGTCGACGACCCCACCTCCGGTGGACCCGGATGGGAGAGACTCGTCCCGGCGTTCGGAGAGCCGGAGCTATGGCCGGACTGGCGCCCGGCCTCCGGCGCTGACCTGTGAGCCGGCCGCTCCCCGAGACCGCCCCCGTGGCGCTCCTGCCGCGGACCGCGCGAGAGCTCCTCGACGCGGCCCGCAGGATCGTGCTGCAGAAGGGCTTCCACGCCTTGACCCTGCAGGCCGTGCAGGACGAGACCGGCCACAACAAGGCCATGGTCAACCACTACTTCGGCAGCAAGGCCGGTCTCGTCTCGGCGCTGTTCGACTCGCTGGCGCACGACCAGGAGGTGGAGCTGCGCCGCCGCATCGCCGAGCTGCAGTCCGAGGAAGACCCGGTCCGGGCGCTCACCGAGGACCAGATGAAGGTCTCCGACGACCGTCGCGACATGCGCGCCTTCGCCGAGCTGTTGCCGCACATGCTGCGCGAGAACCGTCTGCGCTGGCGGCTCGCGGCGCTCTACCAGAGCTACCGCGAGCTCTATGCGTGGTCGCTCGGCTCAGGCGGCGCCGACCCGGACACGGCCTGCCTCGGCGACCTGGCGGCGGTGGCCCTGGCGGTCACCGACGGCCTCGGCATCCAGCGCGTGATCGGCCCCGACGACTTCGGCCTCCAGGGCCCCTATGGCGTCTGGCGAGAGATGCTCTGCCTCTACCTGCAGGCACACGGCATCGAGGAGCCACCGCACCAGCCGGACCGGCGCCGCCCTCCGCAGGACTCTTCACACGACCGCTGAGTCCGGGGCCGGGGCTGGGCGGCCGTCGCGCCTCCGTCAGCCCTGCGGCGCCGGCTGCTGCTGCGTGATGCAGTGGATGTTGCCGCCGCCGAGCTCGATCTCGCGGCCCACAGGCAGCATGACGATCTCACGGTCCGGGTACAGCGCCTGCAGCTTCTCGACCGCCACCGCGTCGTTGGGATCGTCGAAGCCCGGCACGATGACGGCGCCGTTGCACACGTAGTAGTTGATGTACGAGCACGGCAGCTCGTCACCGACCTGGCGCGGGATGGCCCCCTCGACCGAGTCGATGCTCCAGACCTCGTCTTCGGTGGCGTGCATCGGCGCCGGCAGAGGGATCCTGTGGATCTCAAAGCTCCTGCCACGGGCATCCTTCTCCCGCGAGAGGATCTCGAAGTCCTGCGCCAGCACCTCGTGCCGCCAGTCCGACTCGTCGTCGGTCCAGGCCATGGCGATCACTCCCGGGCGCACGAAGCAGGCGACCACGTCGACGTGCCCGGTGGTCTCGTCCGGGTCGAGGCCACGCTCAAGCCAGACGACCTTCTCGACCCCGGTGTAGTCGGCGAGCCCGCGCTCGATCTGTTCCTTGCTCATGTCGGGGTTACGACCGGGCGAGAGCAGGCACTCGGCGGTGGTGAGCATGGTACCCTCGCCGTCGGTGTGGATGGCCCCACCCTCAAGGACGAACGGCGCCCGATAGCGCTCGACGCCCTCCACCTCGGCCATCTTCTGCGCCACCTGATCGTCCTTGTCCCAGGGGAAGTAGAGGCCGTCGAAGAGACCGCCCCATGCGTTGAAGCGCCAGTCCACGGCGCGCACGCCGCCGCCGTCGTCGATGACGAAGGTGGCGCCACAGTCGCGCGCCCAGGCATCGTCGCTGGACAACTCGACGACGCGGACGTCGGAGGGCAGCAGAGCCCGCGCGTTGGCGAACTGCTCACCGTTGACGCCCACGGTGAGGGGCTCGTAGCGGGCGATAGCGGCGGCCACCTGCACCCAGACACGCTGCGCCGGCTTGGCGCCGAGCCGCCAGTTGTCGGGCCGCTGCGGCCACAGCATCCAGGTGCCCGCATGCGGTTCCCACTCGGCCGGCATGCGGAACCCGTCCGCCCTCGGAGTCGTGGTCAGGGTGCGTGCCATCTTCGCCTCCCGTGAGTCGCGACCGCGGGTCCCGCCGCACGGCCGGTCAGCCGGACTGACCAATCGGTCAAACCGCGGCGAGCATAGCACAGCATGGTCGGAGTCGGACAGGCTCGCACACCGTATGGCGACCGCACCTCCGGGCGACGCTCCGGCGGCATCAGCCGGACCCGGGCGCCTCACGCAGCAGATCGACGAGGTCGAGGTCGGCGTGGCGGCGCAGGCGAGCGGCATCCGGGAGCGTATGACTGCGCATCAGCTCGGCGAACGCTCCGAGCTGCTCGCCGCGGGTACCGCCGGCGCCCCTCAGGCGCCCGCCGGCGAAGAAGAAGGCCATGAAGTCGCCGCTCTCCACATCGCCGTCGAAGACCACGTCGTCCCAGCCCTGCAGACAACCGACGAACGCCAGCGCGAGACGATGCTGGTGCGTCCAGAAGAAGGGGACGCCGACGAACGGCTCTCCTTTGCCGAGCATGGAGAGAGCCGCCGCGCGACCGTGCTGCTGCGCGGTACGCCAGTGCTCTATGCGCACCCGTGACCCCGAGTAGCTGTCGGGATAGCGAGCCACGTCACCGGCGGCCCACACACCGGGCGCCGCCCGCAGCTGCTCGTCGACGTCGATGCCGCCGTCGTCCGCCAGCGGAAGACCCTCCACGAAGCGTGTCGCCGGCCGCACTCCGATGCCGATCACGACGAGCCGGGCCGGCAGCTCACGGGAGTCGTCGAGCCGCACCGCATCCACATGGCCGTCCCCGACGAGCGCGGCGACCGAGTGGCCGAGCTCGAACCGCACCCCGGCCGTCTCGTGGACACCCCGCACGAGACGACCGATGCGCCCCCCCAGCAGCGGGCCGAGGGGCAGCGCCTCCGGCGCCACCACGGTGACGTCCAGGCCGCGGCGGCGCAGGCCGGCGGCGACCTCGAGTCCGACGAACCCGGCGCCGACCACGACGGCGGCCGCCGACTTCTCGGCCGCCGCGATGATGGCGTCGCTGTCGTCCCACGAGCGCAGCACCAGGACGCCCTCCAGATCTGCGCCCGGCACCGGCAGCCGCCTCGGGACGCCGCCGGTGGCGATGAGGACGGCATCGGGCCGCAGCCTCTCCCCGTCCGAGAAGTCGATGGCGCGCAAGGGCACATCCAGGCGGCTCACCTCGGCATGCCAGCGCTCGATGTGGTGGTGCTCGTAGAAGTCGGCGCTGCGCAGGGGAAGCTGTTCACCGCCGACCTTGCCGCTGAGGTAATCCACGCTGCAGCCGGGGCGGTCGTACGGCAGGTGCGCTTCGCGGCTGATGAGCAGGATGCGCCCCTGATAGCCCGCCTGCCGCAGCGTCTCGGCCGCCACCGCACCCGCCCCGCCGGCGCCGACGATCGCGAAGGTCCGCCGGTCGCTCTCCGGATCGTACGGCCACATCGGCATCGGGCGGCGAGCGGGGGCGCCCTCGGGGATCTCCACGTACACGTCGCCGTCTCGGACGCTGACGGCATACTTGGTGAGGGCATCGAGCGCCGGCGGCTCCAGCGCGTCGCCGGTGCGCACGTCGAACGACGCCTGATGACTGGGACACATGAGGCGGCCGCCGTGCAGCAGTCCGCCGGCGAGCGGCCGCGGCCGGTGCGTGCAGCGTGCCGGCAGCGCGTGCACCTCGTCGCCGAGCCGGACGAGGAGCACCGGTCGCCCGGCCGCCTTGACCTGGACCGGCACGCCGTCCGGCAGCTCATCGAATCGACCGATGCGTGTCTCCATCTGGACCTCGATGCGCTGGAACGCCGCCGATCCGAACCACCGCCAGCCTATCCGAGAGCGGCCCGCACGGCCACAGGAGGCGCCGACCAAGAAGCTCGCGGAGGGCCGCCTCGGCACCACGCTCTGATAGCATACGGGCGTTTCGTCGGGCGCTCTCGCGCCTGAGCCCAGGAGGCGGCCATGTTGGACTTTCTTACCCTGCCCGCGCGCAGCCGCAAGCCTCGTGAGAGCGGGATCACCCACGTCCTCGACAAGGGGCTCGGGCCGTCGCAGATCGACGACCTGCTGCACACCGCGGCGCCCTTCATCGACATCGTCAAGCTCGGGTGGGGTACCGGCTACGTCACGCAGGACCTCGCCGGCAAGGTGGCCCGCTACCACGACGCCGGCATCCCCGTCTGCTTCGGCGGCACCATGCTGGAGCTGGCCCTGCGGCAGGACAGGCTCTCCGAGTACCTCACGGCGGCCCGTGAGCTCGGCATGCGGCACGTCGAGGTGTCGGACGGCACGGTCGCCATGGACGAGGCAGACAAGCTCGCCCTCATCCGCAGGCTCGCCCGGGAGTTCAAGGTGCTGAGCGAAGTCGGCAGCAAGGACCCCGATGTGGTCATCGCCCCCCGTACGTGGGTCGATTCGATCAGGCGGGAGCTCGACGCCGGCGCCTGGAAGGTCATCACCGAGGGTCGCGAGAGCGGCACGGTCGGCATGTTCCACTCCAACGGGGCGGTCAAGGCAGGGCTGCTGGATGAGATCGTCCAGGCCGTAAGCGCCGACCGCCTGTTGTTCGAAGCGCCCATCAAGAGCCAGCAGACCGCCTTCATCAAGGAGTTCGGCGCGGACGTGAACCTCGGCAACATCCCTCCCGAGGATGTGATCTCGCTCGAGACCCTGCGTCTGGGTCTGCGCGGGGACACCCTCCTGCACTTCCACTGAAGGACGCGTCCGCTGGGCGCCCACCCACGTACGCCCCGGAGCCGATCAGGAATCACATGACGCGCGCTCACGACCGCCTGCTCTACCTCATCCGTCACGGCCAGACCGACTGGAACGTGGAGCCCGCCAGGTGCCAGGGCTGGGCCGACGTGCCACTCAACGAGGATGGACGTGAGCAGGCAAGGACGCAGGCGCGCACGCTCGCCGGGCGCGGCATCGGGCTGATCGTGACCAGCCATCTGCTGCGGGCGCGACAGACCGCCGAGATCATCCGCGCCGAGCTGGAGGCCCGGGAGCGCTCGAACGGCGCCGCCGTCTGCCCCGGGCCTCCGGAGCCCGACGGCGTGCCGCTGCTCGTCGACGAGCGGCTGGCCGAGACACGCAGGGGGGATTGGGAGGGTCGTCGCTTCAGCGACATCATCCGCGACGACCCCCAGACATGGCGCAGGTATCGCGAGCATCCCGAGAGCTTCCGCTTCCCCGGCGGCGAGAGCCTGGCCGAGCACCAGCGGCGTGTGCTGGCGGCCGTCCGCGACGTCGCCGCCGACGGCCGCACGGCCGCCCTGGTCACGCACGGCGGCAGCATCCGGCTCGTCCGTGCCTTCCTTGAGGGCGGCGGCATCGAGACCGTCCACCGCATGCCGGTCGCCAACGGCGGCATCGTCGAGGTGCCCACGGCAGGCCTGACCGAGCGCATCGAAGCGTTCCTCTCGGAGCCGGCGTGACCGCCCTGATCCGCCGGCTGCGGCGCCGCCGGGCGGGCGGCGCTGGTGTCGAAAAGCACGGCTACAAGCTCCTGCTCAAGGACTCCGTCATCTACGGCGGCGGCCGGGCGCTCATCAAGCTCCTGCACGCCTTGCTGCTGCCGCTGTACTCCTTCTACCTCACGCCCGAGGACTACGGCCTGCTCGGCATCGTCCTCACCACGGCGACGCTCATCGACGTGTTCGTCACGCTCGGCTTCGACGTCGCCTTCACGCGCTTCTACTTCGACGAGAAGAGCGAAGCGAACCACCGCCGCGTCATCACCAACGTCTTCTACGTCAAGTTCCTCTGGGGTGGCCTGCTGCTCGGTGCGCTCGCTCTTGCCATGCCGGAGGTCGCCGAGCTCGTCACCGGCGACCGCAGCGACGCCATCTACTTCGACATCGCGCTCATCAACATCTTCTTCACCAACTGGAGCGACCTGCCCTACACGCTCTTCCGCCTCGACCACCGCCCGGTGACCTTCTCGTTCTTCACCGTGGGACGCGTCCTGGTCCAGGTGCCGGTCACCGTCGCCCTGGTGGTGTGGGCCGACATGGGTCCCATGGGCGTCCTGGTCGGCAATGCCATCGCCGCCTTCGTGCTCAACACGCTGGCCCTGCCGACCTACTGGAAGCGCCTCGACTGGCGCCCGGTGTGGGGTCACATGTGGGAGATGATCCAGTTCGCGGCGCCGGCCATCTTCACGACGCTGTCGTTCTACCTGCTCAAGCTCTCGGACCGCTTCTTCTTCATCCGCTACCGGTCGCAGGCCGAGCTGGGCCTCTACACCGTCGCCGTCTCGTTGTCGCAGCCGGTCTACCTGGTGATGATGGCGTTCCGCATGGCGTGGCCGCAGTGGCACTACGCCAAGCTCAAGGACACCGTCGAACACAAGCGCCTGGTCGCCCGCAGCTCGACGTACTTCCTCGCTTTCTGCCTGTTCATGGTCACCGCGATGGGTGTCTTCATGCCGCTGCTGGTGCGCGTGCTGCTGACCAAGCCGGCGTACTGGAGCGTCGGGCCCACGACGCTGGTGCTCGCCTTCTCCACGGCCGCCTACAGCGCCTACTTCGTCTTCTGGGTCGGCTCCAACGTCGCCAAGAAGAACCAGCTCATCCCGGTCATCGCCGCCATCTCCGGCGGCATCAACGTAGGGCTCAACTTCTGGGTCATCCCCGCCTACGGCATGTTCGGCGCCGCCTGCACGACGCTGCTGGGATACGCGCTGCTGGCGCTCATGGTGTACTTCATCTCCGAGCACTACTATCCCATCCGCTACGAGTGGGCGCGTCTGATCAAGCTTGTGGCGGCGACCGCGGTGGCGCTCGGCGCCGCGCTGGGCATCGATCTGCTCATCGGCGGTGGACCGCAGCAGGCCTTTGGGGACATGCTGTGGAAGCAGGCGGTGGTGGCACCGACGCTGGCACTGTTCCCGCTGACGCTCTGGCTGACCGGGTTCTTCACCGCCGGCGAGCGGGCGCGGCTGGCGGCGCGGCGGCTGCCGTTCAGACGGCGCCGACCCGCGCCGACGGTCGTCGGCGGCGAGCGGCAGGTCGGCGGCGAGCCGCTCACGTCGGGCCTGCCCACCGGCGACGGCCGGGTGGCGGCCGGGGCACCGAGGGTCGGCGGTGGGAGCGGCGAGGCGACGCTGGGTCGGCGCGAGGACGGCGGCGACGCCGCCGCCGCCGCGGCCGAAGAAGAGGCCGAGGAACGCGAAGAGGAAGAGCTGGAGGAAGAGCTGGAGACGGACATGCCATCGGGCGGAGGCATCGTATGACGTCGCATCCGACGCCGGATCGGGCAGAGAGCCCGACGGCGGGGGCGGATCGCCGCCGCCGCAGGCTTCTGATGGTCGCCAACCCGTTCCCGCCGCTGGCCAGCGGCGGGAATGCACGGCAGGTACGGTTCGCCCGTTTCCTGCCGGAGTACGGCTGGGACGTCACCGTCCTTACAGTCCGCGCCCAGGGTCCGGCTCCGGTGCCGGAGGGGTTGTGCGTCGAGCGCGCGGCGGCCCCGGGACCCGACGGCCTGTACCGCGCGGCGCGGCGCGCCGCGCGCGGTGTCAGGCGTACCGTCGATCGTCGGAGCGCCGGTGAAGAGGCCGGCTGTTCCGGTGACCAGGTCCCGCACATCGAGTCTGCAGCCGAGGCGGACAGCGCCGACCGCTCGCCGTCCGGCCGGGCGGCCGCGGCCTCCGAGACCCGCGTCGGCGGCCCGCCACCCGGCGTGCAGCGACGCTCGAGCCGCAGAGGCGCCGTGAACGACTGGCTCTTCGTACCCGACGAGTGGGCCGGCTGGATCGGTCCCGCGGTGATCCTGGGCCGCCGCCTGCTGCGCGACGCACCCTACGACGCCATCATGTCGAGCTTCCCCCGCCCGAGCACACAGCTGGTCGCCTCGATCCTCGCCGGCGAGAGCGGTCTGCCCTGGCTCGCGGACTATCGTGACCCCTGGGCGACGCGCCATCTGCGTCACTACCCGACGTCGCTCCACCGGCGAGCCCACTATGCGCTCGAGGAGTGGACCCTGCATCGCGCGGCAGCTGTCACCGCGACGGCCGAGCCGATCGCCGCCTCTCTCCGTCACCGGTTCCCGCCCCTGGCAGACCGGGTCACGGTGCTGCCGAACGGCTACGACGCGATCGACGGCACCTTCCCGCCGGTCGACCTCGGCCAGGGGTTCTGGCTGGTCCATACGGGGCGACTGTACGGGCGCTCAGAGCAGCTCCGCCGCGTGCTGCACGCCTTCGCGACTCTTCCGCCCGAGGTGAAGCTGCTGTTCGTGGGCGTCGAAGGCGGCGAGATACGGCGTCAGGCCGCCGAGCTGGGCGTCGGCGAGCGGGTGCGTACCCTGCCCTTCGTCCCGCATCACGTGGCGCTCGCATACCAGCGTGCCGCCGACGGCCTTGTGCTCATCACCGGGAACGCGCCCGAGGCGCTGTCCAGCAAGGTCTTCGAGTACCTCGCCGCCGGCCGGCCGATCTTCGCCTACATCCCCGCGCGTTCTGCCGCCGCCGATCTGCTGGAGGAGTGCGGCGGCGCGGCGATCGCAGCTCAGAGCGAGCCGCCCGATGGTCCCCTGCGACGGTTCGTCGAGCAGGTCCGGAGCGGCGCAGTGCCGCCGCCGGACGACGATGCCGTGGCTCGCTACGACGGCCGCACGCTGACGCGTCGCCTCGGCGCCCTGCTCGACTGCCTCGCCGATCAGAGTGAGGCACGCCTCGTCAGACGGTACGCAGACTCGCCGTCGCGAGCGGGTCCGCCGGCCGGCGGACCCGGAGACCGCGCGTGAGCGGCACCGCCGTACACGTCACTCCCGGCGAGCCGTCGCGCCGCGACGGTGCGACGCCGCGCGGCACACCGACGCCCAGGTCCGGGCCGCCGGCCGGCGTCGGTCGCAGCGCCGTCACCGCCGGCGACCTCCTGCTTCTCGGGCTCGGGATCTTCGCGACGCTCGCCCTTGCCTGGGCGCTGCTGCGCGGCGCCTGGGACGCCCTGGCCATCGGCGTCGCGGTCGCCGTCTGCTTGGCCCTGGCGCTCTCCCGCACACGACTGGCACGCTTGCGCCTGCACGCCGTCCTGGTCACGCTGGCCGTGGCGCTGCCGGCGCTCGGCGTGCTGGGACCCGCGCTGGCGGCGCCGTCGGCGCGGCCCCTGTTCGCCTTCCGCATCGTGCTCGCGCTGCTCGCCCTGCTGGGAACATGCCGCATCGCGCTCGGACCCGCCGCCATCACGGCGGGTCCGCGCGGGCTGCGCACCGCGCTTCTCCTCTGGTACGCCTGGATGATCGTGACCCTGCTCTGGGCACCTGACAAGGTCACCGGACTTGAGTACCTCATCACCACGGCTACCATGCTCGTACTCACCTTCTGCGTCGCCGCCTGCGGCGTACGGGCCCGCTACCTGCACGCCCTGCTCTGGCTTTTGGCCGGCGTCCTAGCCCTCACCGTCCTGCTCGCGGCGGCCGAACTGGGCACCGGGTGGCATCTGCCGGGCTCGGCGGCGCTCGTCTCCACCAGTCAGAAGGCGACAGCCTGGTTCGTCAACGCCAACGACCTCGCAACCTACTTCGCGATCTGCTGGCCGTTCGTGCTGCTCGGGGTCATCGTCACCCGGCGCGCCTGGCTGCGCGCCTGCGGTCTGCTGCTCCTGGCCGCTATGGCGGCGATCGTGTTGTTCACAGGGTCCCGCACGAGTCTTGTGACGATCGCCGTCCAGACGGTCATCGTCGGGTTCGTGACGGTGCGTTGTGGCTGGCTCACCGGTCGCCGCCTCGTGCTCACCGCGGCGCTGCTGGTCGTCCTCATCGGGGGGATGGGGGTACTGGCGCTCAACGAGACCGACATCCCCTTCCTGCGACAGTTCCGCCTTGTTGGAGTAGCCGAAGACGTGCAGGCGGGTCAGGGCTCGGGAGACGTGCGCCTCAGCCTGGCCAGGGCCGGCTTCTCCGCCGCCAACCGGTTCTTCTATGCCGGCGTGGGACCGGGGAACGCTGAGGAGCTGACGAAACAGTCGGAAGAGGTGAGCGTCGCCTTCGGCAACCTTCACAGCTGGTGGTTCGAGGTGTTCGTCAATTCCGGGCTGCCCGGGTTCATCCTCTTCGTCCTGTTCTTCGGCGGCTGTATCGTCGTCTGCTGGCGGGCCACGCGGAGGTCCCGCTCGCGCACCGAGGGATGGCTGGCGGCGGCCGTCACGACCTCTCTGCTGGGCTTCATCATCGGCGCTTTCGGCCCCAGCACCGCCGCCTCGTTCGCCCCCATGTGGATCCTGTACGGTCTGGCCCTGGCGGTCGTCGTCCGCACCCGGGACGGCAACGGTGCGGCAGCCGCCGGAAGCCAAGCCGTCGCCGGTCCGGCCGTGGCGGTCGCCGCGGAGCCCCCGGTCGGCGCGTCCTCCGCCACCGTCGCCGGATCGCCGGCCGGCGAGCGCGAGCAGGAGGAGCGTCCATGAGGGTCACCGTCGTCTCGCACCTCTACCCCGCCCCCGGTCACGAGCGCCACCTCTTCGTCCACGAGCAGGTGTGCGCACTGCGCGACCTCGGCCTCGAGATGACCGTGCTCTCACCGACCGCCATGACCCTTGGGATGGCCCGGCTGCACCCGCGCCTGCGCCGTCGTCACGCGACACCCCACCGCGCGGTCCGCGACGGCATCGTCGCCGAATACCCGCGCGTGCCGGTGCTGCCGCGGCGCCTGTTGTTCGACCGCTCCGGAGACCTGTACTACGCGACACTGCGCCGGCAGCTGCCGGCGCTGCGCGCGATCGCACCCGACCTGCTCCATGCGCACCAGGTGATGCCCGACGGCGCCGCCGCGGAACGCCTGGCCGCCGACCTCGGGGTGCCGCTGGTGATCACCGTGCACGGCGCCGACGTGTACCAGCATCTGCGTGCGGGCGGCCGTACGGCCGCCCGCACGCGGCAGGTGCTCGGCGGCGCCGCCGCCGTCATCGCCGTCTCAAGCAAAGTCGCTGCATCCCTGCAGGATCATGTGCCGGCCGAGCGCCTCTTCGTGAACCTCAACGGAATCACCGGGGACCCCCGACCCGTGTCACCAGCCGACTACCTGCCCGGCCGCCGCGTCCTGCTCACCGTCGGCTACCTGATCGAGCGCAAAGGTCATGCCGTCGTCCTCGATGCCCTCCGGCACCTCCGCGATGACGGCGTCGCTGTGGAGTGGGCGGTCGCCGGTGACGGCCCGCTGCGCGACTCGCTGGCCACGCGGGCCGCAGAGCTCGGGATCGCCGGTGGCGTGCACTTCCTCGGTCGCCTGCCGCACTCCGAGGTGCTGGCCCTGATGGCCCGCGCCGACCTGTTCGTGCTGCCGAGCTGGGATGAGGCCTTCGGCCTGGTCTACACGGAGGCGATGGTGCAGGGTACACCTGTCGTGGCCTGCCGGGGCGAGGGGGTCGAGGACTTCGTCACGGACGGCGAGTCCGGCTATCTGGTCCCGCCGCGTGACGCGGCCACCCTGGCGACCGTGCTCTCGCGAGCGCTCGGCGACGAGCAGGAGAGACGCCGCGTCGGTGCCGCCGGCCGCGCCGCCGCCGCCGGCCTCACCTGGCAGCGTAACGCCGACCGCCAGCTCGAGATCTACAGGGCGGTGCTCGACAGGATGCACGCCCGCACATCCCGGTCGGACACCGGCGACGAGGAGCACACGTGAGCAACCGATCCTTCGCACGGCGAGCGGCCCAGCGACCGCCGGCCGTCGTCCTGCAGGCTTCCTACGCCAACGGCCTCGGCGTCATCCGTAACCTGGCCCGTGCCGGGGTGCCGGTCCTTGCCGTCGATCCCGATCCTCGCGCGCTGGGCTTCGTCTCGCGGTACGCCGCCTGCAGCGTCTGCCCCGCACCGGTCGGGGACGGCGACGGCTTCGTCGCCTGGCTGGAGGAGTTGGGCCGCAGTCTGCCCCAGCGGGCGGTGCTGTTCCCCACCCACGACGAGTTCATCTGGCCGGTCTCGCGACATGCGGAACAGCTGCGCGAATGGTTCCGCATCCCGTTCTCGGACTGGCGCACGATGGTGCGCCTCTACGACAAGGAGGAGCAGATGCGGGCGGCGTGGCGGGCCGACGTCGACACGCCGCTCACCGCATTCGTCCGCTCCCCGGCCGATCTGGAGGCCGGCGCCGCCGAGATCCCCTTTCCTGCCATCTTCAAGCCGGTCCAGAGCCTGGCGTTCAAGACGCGCTTCAGGCGACCGGTGCTGATCGTCGAGTCGCCGGACCGGCTCGAAGCGGTGTATGAGCGCTGCGCCGACTGCGGCACGTTGATGCTCCAGGAGATCGTGCCCGGCGGTGACGACGAGCTGTACACCGTCGGCTCGACCCTCGATGCCCGGTCGCGCCCACTGGCGGTGTTCACCGGCAGGAAGCTGCGTCAGCACCCGCGGACGTTCGGCACCGCGCGGCTGGCCGTGAGCGTCTGGATCGACGAGCTCGCCGAGGCCGGCCTGCGTCTGCTGCGCGAGCTGCACTATCACGGCGTCAGCCAGGTCGAGTTCAAGCGCGACCCGCGCGACGGGCGCTACAAGCTCATGGAGGTCAACGCCCGTCACTGGCTCTGGCACTCGCTGGCGGCCGCCAGCGGCGTGAACCTCACGCTTGCTTCGTACGCCGATGCCATCGGGAAGCCGTTCACGGCGCCGCGGCAGTGCGACGGCGGCAAGTGGGTGCTGATCCTCAAAGAGGGAGTCGACAGCATGCGCGAGATCCGGCGCGGCGAGCAGGGCATGGGGGAGTGGCTGGCATCGCTCGGCGGGATCCGCAGCGACGGCGTCATGGCGCTCGACGACCCCGGCCCCGGGCTGGTCAACTTCTGGCGCATGGCGAAGGTGGCCGCCCGACGCGGAGCGGGTCGACGTACGGCCGGCGGACCGGGCTCCGAGGAGATCGAGCTGTGAGCCGGCCGACGCTGACCGAGATCCCGGTCTTCGTCGCCGCCCCCGAAGCCCTGTCGGCCAAAGTCCGCTGGGTCCTCGACTGCCTGGGCCCGCCCGCCGGCGTGCGCCCGGCCGTCGTCACCGACCCGGACCGTGCCACCGCCTGCGCGCTGGCCTATGCTCAGCAGCCCATCGCCGGTGTCCCGACCATCCCCTCGACCCTGGAGGCCGAGGAGCTCATCGCCGCGCGCCAGCCTCTGCCGGCGGAGTCGTTCCGCACCATGGACATCGACGCGGCGCCGACCGCGGCGGGGATCGGATCGGGCAGCCTGGTCGGCGCCTTCCCTGCTCAGGGCGCCGGCTTCGCCGTGCCCTTCGACCTCGTCATATCGGCGTTCATGCTGCTCGCCTGCTGGGACGAGCTGACGCGCCCCGAGCGAGACCGGCACGGCCGCTTCCCTTACACGGCCAGCCTCTTCGCCGACAACGAGGCTCTGCGCCTCGACGAGCCGGCCTGCGACGCGTACGCGGCGTGGCTGCGCACCGTCCTCACCGAGCGCTGCGCGGCCCTGGGCCTGCCGGGGCCGGCGCCGGTGCCGCGCTTCCTGGTCGCGCTCACGCACGACGTGGACGGCCTGCAACGCTGGACCGCGCGCGGCTGGCTGGCCTGGGCGCGCCGCCTGGTCCAGGGACTCGGCCGGCGCCGCTGGGCGACGGCCCGCTTCGAGCTCGGCGCCGCCGCCCATCACCTGCGCTACGACCTGCCACAGGGCAGGGATCCGGCGTACACCTTCCCGGAGCTGATCGCCGGGGAAGACGCGCTCGGCGTCTCCTCCAGCTTCTACATCATCGCCAGCCACCAGCACCGCACCGACGGCAACCAGCCGGCGACCTACCGCCGACGGCGACCGGAGCTGCTCAAGCTACTGGCTGCCGCCGACCGAGAGGTCGGCCTGCACGGCAACCACCGCGACTCGATCGATGCGGCGTCGCTGCGCGCCGACCGCGCGTCGCTCGCCGCGGCGAGCGGCGGCCGCATCGACGGTATCCGCTACCACTACCTCAAGTGCCTCTACCACACGTCGTTGCCGCTCGTCGAGCAGGCGGGGTTCGCCTACGACACAAGTCTGGCGTTCGCCGAGCAGGAGGGCTTCCGCTGCGGCTTCTCGCATCCGTTCCACCCCTGGGACATGGCGTACGACCGGCCGCTGGACATCGTCGAGCTGCCGCTGGCGGTGATGGACTCGACGCTCCAGGAGCGTCACTACCGCCACCTGTCCGCCGACGAGGGACGCCGGGCCACAGTGACCGTCCTGGACAGGATGCGGGCGTCCGGAGGCGCCGCCGCCATCCTCTGGCACCACACTCGCTTTCATCCCTACATCGGCCGCGGTTACGGCGACACGTACTGGGAGATCGTCCGCTGGGTGCAGCAGAACGGCGGCGAGTGCCTTCCGGCCGCCGAGATCGTGCGGCGCTGGACCGCACGCTCCGTCGGCACTGACGAGAAGATCGTCGGCGACGCGGCGACGGACATCACCGCACCCGACACGGCGGCCGGCGCGCCCGGCCGTCCCACCCCTGAGACCGCGGCGGGGCGACCCGGCGGGAAGGCACCTGGAGCCGACCCGGTGACCCCGGCGCCCCGCTCCAAGCAGCGTACCGGCAGCCGCGAGCCAGAGTGGGACGAGGAACGTCCCCGGGTCGTCCACATCTCCGTGGTCCACCGCCCGGACGACCCGCGCATCTTCGAACGCGAGTGCCGCTCGCTGGCCGACGCCGGCTACGAGGTCACCTACCTGGCGCCGGGCGCCGGCAGCGGCTTCGCGAGCGGCGTGCATCTCGGCGAGCTGCCGCATCGGTCACGCCGTACCCGCTGGCTGAGCGCGGCGCCGCTGCTGGGCGAGCTGCATCGCCTGCGTCCCGATGTGGTCCACGTCCACGACCCGGAGCTGCTGACCCTCTTTCCCGCGCTGCGGCCGCTCGTGGGCAGCCTGGTCTACGACATGCACGAGTACGTCGCCCAGGCCGTGGAAGGCAAGTACTACATCCCGCGACGGCTGCGACCGGTAGCCGCCCGGGCCACAGTGGGCGGCCAGCGGTCGCTGGTCTCTCTGGCCGACGGGGTCGTGGCCGTGGTCGACGAGCAGTTCGAGCAACTCGGCGGGCGCCCCGATCTGCGGGTCACGCTGCCCAACTACCCGCGCTTCGCACGTTTCCGCGACGCCCAGCCGCAGCCCGGGATGGTCGCCGAGCAGCGCCTCAAGCTCATCTACATCGGCAGCCTCACGCGCACCCGCGGCGTCGACGTCATGCTCGACGTGCTGAGACAGGTCGACGGCGCCGTGCTCTACCTTGGCGGCACGTTCTCCAATCCCGACTTCGAGGCCGAGGTGCGGGCAGCGGCCGACGGGGAGCTGGCCGGCCGCCTGACGTTGCTCGGCCGGGTGCCGCCGGAAGACGTCCCGGACCTGCTGGCCGGCGCCGACGTCGTCTGGGTGCCGGCCCTCCAGACGGCCCAGTATGCGCGGCCGACGGTGGCCACCAAGCTCTACGAGGGCATGGCGGTCGGCCTCGCGGTGCTGGTCAGCGACCTGCCGGGCCGCGGCGACGTGGTCCGCGAGGAGCGCTGCGGCGTCGCCGTGGAGCCCGGCGTCGCCGGGCACCTCGCCGGCGTGCGCACCCTGCTCGACGTCGACCGCGGGACTCTGACGGAGATGGGCTCCCGCGCCCGCGCCGCCGTGGAGGCGCGCTACTCGTGGGAAGCTATCGAGGGCCGTCTGGTAGACTTCTACGCCGAGCTTCTGGCGCGGCGCTGCCGCGCGCTCAGGGCGTCGCGGGAGGCCTGAGTCCCGTGCCCCGCGCTGTCCCCGCACACCACGGTGCGCCGCCTCTCCGCGGCGCAAGAAAGGGGAGCCGGTGACCGTCGAGCTCTTCTCCAACGTGCTCGTCCTCGCACCGCACACCGACGACGGCGAGCTGGGCTGTGGCGGCACCATGGCACGGTTCGTCGAACAGGGCGCGCGCGTCACGTACGCCGCGTTCTCCATCGCCACCCGCTCGGTGCCGGACGGCTTCCCGCGAGACATCCTGGCCACCGAGGTGCGTCACGCGACGACCGCGATCGGTATCCCGGAAGACGATCTGCGTGTCTTCGACTTCGAGGTCCGCACCTTCCCGGCCAACCGGCAGGAGATCCTCGAGCGGCTCATCGAGATCCAGAGCGATCTGCAACCCGACCTGGTGCTCATGCCGTCGCTCAACGACCTGCATCAGGACCACCAGACCATCGCCCAGGAGGGACTGCGTGCCTTCAAGCGCACCACGCTCCTCGGCTACGAGATACCGTGGAACAACATCACCTTCAACCACCAGGTGTACGTCACGCTCGAGCGGCGCCACATCGACAAGAAGGTGGCGGCGCTCCTGTGCTACCAGAGTCAGCAGCATCGCAACTACGCCCGCGAGGACTACGTCCGCAACCTGGCGTTCACCCGCGCCATCGACGTAGGCCGGGATCTGGCCGAGGTCTTCGAGCTCTACCGCTGGGTCGTCTGAGGAGCGGCGCTGGACACCGTACGCGCACCATCCATGAGGACTCCGGCGACATGAGCCGGCGACCCGGAGCAGGAACGCCGTGACGCTCAGACCCCTCTCGATCGTCCTCACCGCCTCCGGCTGCCCGGGTGCCTCCACGCTCATCCGCATGCTCAAGGACAACGGGGAGCGCGAGGTGCGCATCCACGCCCTCGACGCGCGGCCGGACGCCCTCGGCCGCTTCCTCGGCGACAGCTTCTCGCTGGTGCCCTGGGGTACCAGCGAGGACTACATGGAAGCACTCCTGCAGCAGGTCGAGCGGCGGCGGCCGGACATCCTCTTCGTGCAGTCGTCGCTGGAGGTGGGACCCGTCTCGCGCCACAAGGAAGAGCTGGAGCGCCTGGGTACCCGCGTCCTCGTCGGCGAGCCCGGCGGCATCGACGCGTGCAACGACAAGGCGGCCATGCACGCCGCGCTACTCGACACTCCCATCCGGCAGCCCGACATGATCGTGCCCACGAGCCTCGACGAGTTCGTCATCGGCGCCCGTCGCCTCGGGTACCCGGAGCGGCCGGTCTGCTTCAAGCCGCCGGTGGCCAAGGGCTCGCGCGGCTTCCGCGTGCTGCGCGCCGACGTCGATCGCGTGCGCCACCTGCTGTACGAGCGGCCCAGCGACGTGGTCATGACGCTCGACGAGTTCGTGAGCCTCTTCCGCGACGCCGTGGAGTTCCCGCGGCTCATGCTCATGGAGTACGTGGAGGGCGTCGAGCACACCGTCGACGCACTGGTCGAGGACGGCAGCATCCTGCTGCACCAGACGAAGACGCGTGAGGCCATCGACACCGGCCTTGCGATGGCCTTCAGGACCGTGGAGCGTCCCGACCTGGTCGCGGCGGCGCGCCACATCTGCCGTGCCCTGCAGCTCGACTGGTTCGTCAACATCCAGTTCAAGGGCGACAGCCTGCTCGAGGTCAACCCGCGCGTCTCCACGTTCGTCTACCAGGAAGACTTCGACCTGCCGTACCTGGGCATCAAACGCGCCCTCGGCGAGCTGCCCGATGACGTGCTGCCCGAGCTGCAGGCCCGCGTGCGCAGCTCGCGCCGCACCGTGCGCTACTACGACCAGGTGTTCTGGGACGCCACGGCAGACCCCGACACCGGAGCGAGCGGGGCCGGCGGCGGGCGCGGCGGCGACTCCGGCGCCGGCGGTCGCTGATGCGGGTCCTTTACTTCCACCAGTACTTCGCCACCCGCAGCCGGGCCACCCCGACGAGGTCCTATGAACTGGCACGCCGGCTGGTCGAGCGCGGCCATCGGGTCACCATCGTCAGTCGCGACACGCGGGCGCTCGAGCTCGACCGCACCGAGCGCCCGCGCGGTCGGCTGGTCGCGCGTGAGCGCGTCGACGGCATCGACGTCGTGTACCTCTCGATGCCGTACTCGCAGTTCATGTCGGCGGCGGCCCGCATGGCGTCGTTCGCCGGCTTCACCGCCGCCGCCGCCGCGGCCGGTCTGGCTCTGCCGCGACCCGACGTGGTGTTCGCCTCCTCGACGCCGCTCACCATCGGCATCCCCGGCGTCGTCGTCTCCCGCCTCAAGGGCGTGCCGTTCGTCTTCGAGATCCGGGACCTGTGGCCGGCGGTGCCGATCGAGCTCGGCATGCTCCGCAGCCGTCGCCTGGCACGCTGGGCCGAGCGCCTTGAGATGAGCCTCTATGCCCAAGCCCGCAAGGTCATCGTCCTCAGCGAGGGCTCGCAGACCTCCCTCATCGAGCGCGGCGTACCGGCCGACAAGCTGGTGTTCATCCCCAACGCCAGCGACCTCGACCTCTTCCGGCCCGACGCCGTCGACCCCGACTTCCGCCGGCAGCACGGCCTGCAGGACAGGTTCGTCGCTCTCTATACCGGCGCCATGGGGCGCGCCAATGGGCTGGCACAGCTCGTCGACGCCGCCACCGTGCTGAAGGCCGCCGGCGACGAACGGGTCGCCTTCGTCTGCATCGGCGACGGCACCGAACGCGCCGCCCAGCAGGCCCGCGCCGAAGGAGCCGGGCTCGACAACGTTCGCTTCCTGGAGCCGGTCGCCAAGCACCGCCTGGCCGGCATCGTCGGCGCCGCCGACGTCACGCTCACCCTGTTCGCGCCCTATCCCTCTCTCCAGAGCAACTCGCCGAACAAGTTCTTCGACTCGCTGGCCGCCGGACGGCCGGTGGTGGTCGACCTCGACGGGTGGCTGCGGCGGCTCGTCGAGCGCGAGGGGGCCGGCGCCTACGTCCCCGCCGGCGACGGCCCCGCCCTGGCCGCCACCCTCGCGGCGCTGGCGGCCGAGCCCGACGTCGTGACCCGAATGGGCCTCAACGCGCGTGTCCTGGCCGAACGCGAGTTCGACCGCGACCTCATGGCCGACCGGCTTGCCGAAGTGCTCGAGGCGGCCGTCGCCGACGCCGCCCCGTCCGCGGCGACGTACCGGACCGCCCCGCGCTCCGTCGGTCACAACGACGCTGCCGCGCGAACGGCCGGCTCCGTGGGTCACCGCGCCGGCGCCGCGGGCGAGGATCGCCCGGCCGTGGTCCTCGGCCTGCTGCACGCCGGCCTGGCCATCGTGCGCTCGCTGGGTCGCAGCGGCGTCCCCGTCCACGGCGTCGCCTTCAGCTCCACCGATTTCGCCATGAGCTCGCGGTACCTGCGCTCCCGGCACGTGGTGCCGCCATCACCGGAGTGCGGCGATCGCGATCGGCGCACTCTCCGGATCCTGCAGGAGCTGGCGGCCGAGAACGGCCGGCTGGTCCTCTTCGCCGAGCGCGACGAGCACGTCGCCTTCGTGCTGCGCAACTGGGACGCGGTGCGGGACATCGCCGACGTCCCTCTGCCGCCCGACCCCGACGTCACCTGGAGCCTGCGCCGCAAGGAGAGGCTCGCCGAGGTCGCCGCCGCGGCCGGCGTGCCGGCGCCGGCCACGGTGCACGCCGACTGCGAGCAGGCCATCCGCGACAGCGGCCTGCGAGCACCGTTCCTCCTCAAGCCGGTGGAGGGCCAGGACTTCGCTCTGCACTTCGGCGAGAAGGTCATGCTGGCCGACTCGGTCGATGAGGCGGTCGCCAAGTGGCGCACGGCCTCCGACGCCGGCTTCGAGACCCTCGTACAGGAGTTCATCCCCGACTCCAGCGACCGCATCTGGTCGCTGCTGGCCTACATCTCGACCGACGGCCGTCCGCTCGCCTCCGTCGTCGGACGCAAGGTCCGGCAGGGGCCGCTCAAGTTCGGGACCAGCGCCTTCTTCGAGGTCGACCACGACGATCGCGTGCTCGACCAGGGCCTGCGCCTGCTGCTGCACGCCGGTTACCGCGGCATCGCCCACGTGGAGATGGCCCACGACTCCCGCGACGACACGTTCAAGCTGCTGGAGGTCAACACCCGTCCGCCGGTGTGGTTCGGCCTCGCGGCCAACGACCGCTTCGACATGGCCGCTCTCGCCTACGCCGACCTCTGCGGTCGGGTACCGTCAACGTGCCGGCTCTTCCGCGACGACCTCGCCTGGGCTTACCTCGCCAAGGACCTCTACGTGTCCTACCAGATGGCGCGCTGCGGCGACCTGGACCTGGCGGCGGTGCTGCGCGACTACCGCAAGCGCAAGGTGCGCGCCGTGTTCGCCGTCGACGACCCTCTGCCTGCCGTGCGCTCGCTGCGCTACCTGCTCTCCCGAGCCTGACGGGGTCGATCCAGTGCCCGTGCCCACCAGCTTCTACGAACGCCACGGCAAGCGTGCGCTCGACCTGGGCCTCACGATCCCCGGCACGGTGCTGATCTCGCCGCTCCTCGGCGTCGTGGCGCTCATCGTCCGCCTCACCAGCGGCGCGCCGGTGTTCTTTCGCCAGGAACGGGTGGGACGCGGCGGCCGGGTCTTCCGCATCTTCAAGTTCCGCACCATGGTCGTCGGTGCCGTCGAGCAGGGCAAGGGCTTCTACCTCGAGGAGGGCGACCCGCGCATCACGCCGGCCGGGCACTGGCTGCGAGCCACCAGCCTCGATGAGCTGCCGCAGATCTTCAACGTCATCCTCGGAGACATGAGCCTGGTGGGACCGCGGCCCAACCTTCCGTTCATCGTGCAGCGCTACGGACACCTCTACGACCGGATCCTGAGCGTCAGGCCCGGCATGACGTGCTTTGTGGCGATCCGCGGGCGCAACACGCTGCGGCGGTCGCAGATGATCGCCTACGACGATGAGTACGTCGACAATCTCGGGCTGGGCACAGACCTGCGCATCCTGCTGGCCACGCTGCCGGCCGTCCTCTTCCGCCGCGGCTCCACCAACGACGTCAGCGAGGAGTTCATGGAAGACGTGGAGCCCGTCGACCGGTCGGCCGGGGGTTGACGGTGTTCCGCGTCCTCGACCTGGAACGGGAGCGGTCCGAGTGGGATGCGCGGATCGCAGACCTGCCGCTCGATCTGCAGGACGTCTACTTCACGGCCGGCTACCACCTCCTCTGGCAGCGCCACGGAGACGGTCGGGCCTGCGGGGCCGTCCTCGAGACCGACACGGGCACCGTCCTCTATCCCTTCCTGCTGCGCCCCCTGGAGCCGGTCCTCGGCCCGCAGTGGGCCGATCGCTGCGATCTCAGCAGCGCCTACGGGTACGGCGGACCGCTCGTGCATTCGACGCATCGGAAGGCCGCCGAGACGACAGCGCCGACCACCACGCTGCCGCCCGCCGAGCGTTCCGAGGATCTCGCCGTATCTCACGCTGCGGCCGCCGATCCGGACCGCCGGCGACTGCTCGCCGAACTCCGCCGTCGTTTCGCGGGCTGGTGTGCCGAACGCGGCGTCGTCAGCGAGTTCATCCGCTTCCATCCGCTGCTGCAGACGGAGCGCGACATGCCGCCGGGGCCGCTCGATGCCGGTGGGGACTGCAGCCCGAAGGACGAGGCGGCTGGCGGCGGCCGCTCTGCCATGGGATCGTCCACCGTCGAGCCGGAGCCGGACGGCGAGATGCCGCCGGCTCGCGTCGGCGGTGCCGGGACGGGCGCCGGCGGCGTCGAGGTCGTGCCGGCCAACGAGACCGTCTGGTGCCGTCTCTCCACACCCGAGGAGCACCGCAGCTCTCTGAGCTCCTCCACCCGGCGCAACCTCCGCAAGGCGGAACGGGCCGGACTTACCTGCACCGCGGAGGACGACGACAGCGCGTGGGCGGCATTCATGGACCTGTACACGGACACGATGAAGCGGCGCTCGGCGAGCGACTACTACCTCTTCCCCCGACGCTACTTCGATGACTGTCGCGAGCTCCTCGGCGATCGTGCCGCTCTGCTGTGTGTCCGGCGGCCGGCGCAGAGTGTCGGTGATCGGAGGACCGGAGCCGGCGCCATCGTCGCCGCTGCTCTGTTCCTGCGGTCTCCGCAGGCCGTCCACTACCATCTCGGCGGCTCCGATGCGGCGGCGCTCGCGGAGCGGCCCAACAACCTGCTGTTCGTGACCGCGATGGATCGGGGCGCCGCTCTGGGCGCTACCCGCATGCACCTCGGTGGCGGCTTCCGCAGCGGCGGCGACGACGAGCTCTTCCGCTTCAAAGCGGGGTTCTCCCCGCTGCGCAGCCGCCTCTACGTGGGGCGCTGCGTGCATGATCAAGAGGCGTACGCGCGTGCCCTGCAGGCATGGCGTGAGCGGGGCGGCGGCGACCCCGGCGGCTATTTCCCGGCATATAGAGCGCCGCTGGGCGGGAGCTGAGCACCGGGCGACCGCCGCTGCTCTCGAAGCAGTCCGGCCCGCGGGTTGGGACCCGGAGCGGCGCTGAGTAGAATGGGGTGCGTGACACACATGATTCCCGCCATCCTGGGCGGCAGTGCCGCCTACCCCGACGGACTCCGTCAGCTTCGTCCGACGCTACCGCCGTACGACGTGGTCGGCAGTCGCTGGGCCGAGTGCTTCGCCAGCGGGAGCCTCACAAAGGGGCCCGCACTGGTCGAGTACGAGCGTCGTCTTGCCGAGCACCTCGGCGTACGGCATGCCCTCGGCGTCTCCTCCTGCACCGCCGGCCTCATGCTCGTGCTCGACCGCTTCCGGGGCGGCACTGCCCTGCTGCCGAGCTTCACGTTCATGGCCACAGCCATGGCCGCCGCCTGGGCGGGTCTAAACCTGGTCTTCTGCGACGTGCATCCGGAGACATGGTCACTCGACCCTGCCGCGGTCTCAGACGCCATCGAGCGGGAGGACGTGACACCCGGGCAGGGCGTCGTCATCCCCGTCCACGTGTTCGGCACGCCGGCCGACACCGCGGCCTTCGACGAGATCGGCGAGCGACACGGCCTGGCGGTCGTCTACGACGCGGCGCACGGGTTCGGCGCCCTCCACGCCGGCGCGCCGGTCGGTCGTCAGGGCCTGGCACAGGTGTTCAGCACCTCGCCGACCAAGCTGCTCATCACCGGCGAGGGCGGCGTGGTCGCCACCGACGACGATGCCACGGCGGAGCACGTGACCCTCGGCCGTGAGTACGGCAACCCGGGCAGCTACGACGCCCTCTTCGCCGGCATCAACGCCCGTCTGCCGGAGTCGGGCGCCCTGCTCGGCACAGCCGGTCTCGACCTTCTTGAGCGTGAGGCCGAGCGGCGCAACGAGCTCGCCCTGATCTATCGCTGCGCGCTTGCACAGCTTCCGGGCATCGACTTCCAGCGCGTGGCCGACGGCGACCGCTGCTCCTACAAGGACTTCTCGATCACCGTCGGCGGGGACCTCGGTGTCTCTCGCGATCAGCTCGTGACCGCCCTGGCCGCCGAGGGCATCCCGACTCGGGTCTACTATGACCCACCGGCGCATCGCCTCACGGCGTTCGCCTCTGTCGGCCGCCGGTTCGAGGAGTCGTTGCCGGTCACGGCGCGTCTGACCCGCCAGATCGTCTCGCTGCCCCTCTACGGCAACCTCACCGACGCGGACGTCGAGACGGTCTGCGCCGCCATCACCGCCGTGCATCGGCGCGCCGCCGACGTCCGTGCCGCGCTCACCGCGACATGAGACGGCGCGGTATGATGCGCTGACCATGGCCGATCGCGACGATCTCGACATCGATTTCGGCGGCTTCGGACGCATCCTCGCCCGGAGCTGGTGGATCATTCTGATCCTCGTGCTGGCCGGCGCCCTGGCCGGCGCGCTCATCGCTGTCTACGCCGGCCGCACCTACGACGCCTCCGCGACCATCTTCCTCGGCCAGCCTACCGACGCGTTCGGCAACGACCTCGCCGGCGTGCAGAACAACCCCACGGCGGCCGCCGACCTGGCGACCAGTCAGCGGGTGCTCGACGAGGCGGCCCAGGCCGCCGGCCCGCCGATGACCGCCGGCCGTCTGCGCCGTGCCACCGAGGTCGAGATCCCGCCACAGGTAGGCCGCAGCTCCAGCCAGCCGATCAGCACCATCATCGTGCACGTCCGTTACGGCCAGGCGAAGCCGGCCGCAGAAGGCGCCAATGCGCTCGCCGCGGCCCTCACCACCGAGCTCGGTCAGTTCGCGACGCAGAAGATCGCTCTGCTCGAGGAGCGCATCGAGCAGGCCGAGTCCGAGGTCGCCACCCTCGACGCGCGCGCCGACGCGGCCCAGGACTCCCTCGACGCCATTGCGGCATCAGACCAGAGCGCCGCTGAGAAGGCTCTCGCGGGAGCTCCCTACCTGACGATACTCCAGTCGGTCGCCCAGACACGCAGTACCGTCGAGACGCAGCTTCAGAACGATCGCGTCTCGCTGCTCATCGCGCAGGACATCGAGCAGCCGCGCGTCATCAAGCTGGCGCGGACGCCCGAACGCACCTCCGGTACCGACTGGCGCGTCGGGGCCGGCGTCGGGGTGCTGGCGGGCGCTGCGGTCAGCATGATCGTCGCCTTCGTCCGCGCCCGGCACACAGCGCCGGCGGACGCCCAGGACGGCGGCGCGGTCGCCACCGCCTGAGGGACCGCCGCGGGGTCGTTGCCGGCCGGTCGCAGCCCCGACCGCGGCTCAGATACCGGAGCCACCCTCTGGCGCCACTCTGCCATACACATCGGGTCGCCGGTGCTCCAGACATGGAAGAACCCTGCGTGCATCGCCGACCTGAGCGAGGTCAAGGTCGGCGATGCAGAAGCCGGCGCCCTCCTCGACCTCGGCGAGGACACGGCCCCAGGGATCGACGATCAGGCTGTGCCCGAAGCACTCGTTGGTCGCCGTATGGAACCCGGCCTGATCGGCGGCGAGGACGAAACAGCCCGTCTCGACGGCCCGCGCCCTCAAGAGGACGTGCCAGTGAGCGGCACCGGTGAACGCGGTGAACGCGGCCGGCACCGCCAGGATGCGAGCCCCGCGCAGGGCGAGCTGAACGTAGAGCTCCGGAAAGCGCAGGTCGTAGCAGATCGACAGCCCGAGAGGCACACCGTCGACCTCGGCGACCACTATCTCGTCACCGGCCCGCAGCACGTCCGACTCGCGATAGACCACCGTGTCCGATACCGCGTCGAAGAGGTGCAGCTTGCGATACTCGGCCAGGCGCTCGCCGCTCGGCCCGAAGAGGACGCTCGTATTGAACAGCCGGCCCCGGCGGTCGCTGCGCTCGTAAAAGGAGCCGGCGAGGATGAACACGCCGTGTAGGGCCGCGAGCTCCTTCATCCGCGTTGTGCTGGGACCGTCGATGGTCTCGCCGGCCGAGTGGATGCCGCTCAGGCTGCCCTTGTAGTTCCACGTCTCCGGCAGCACGATGAGTCGTGCGCCGGCTGCGACCGCCCGCTCGATCAGATCCGTCGCGGCGCGGACGTTGGCCGCCACATCGTCGCGGGAGTTGAGCTGGATGCAGGCTGCTCGCAGCACCTGCGCCTGAGGCGAGTCCGCCCGTGCCGGTTTCATGCCGGCCTCATGCGGTCTCTCCGTCGCCGCGCCGTTCACGCCGCTGATCGTCTCCGCGTGTGCAGGCGATCAGCGACAGGATCTCGAATGCGACCGTCGCTGCCAGCACGGCGGTGATCGAGCCGCTGTCGTGCTCCGGCGCGACGGAGTTGACGTCGGCGCCGACGATCCGCAACCCGCGGCATCCGCGCAGCAGCGCCAGCGCCTGCATCGAGCTGGGACCTCCGACCTCGGGGCCGCTGACGGCCGGAGCGAAGGCGGGGTCCACGAAGTCGACGTCGAAGCTCAGGAAGGCCTTGCCGCCGGCGACGTCCGGCACCGCCTCCACCATGCCCGTCCCGAGCTGGGCCAGGTCGTCCCAGGGGACGACGGTGAAGCCGAGCCGACGCGCATCGTCGATCTCGTGCGGGCCGAACGCGCCGCCGCGAGCGCCGAAGAGGAACGATCGCTGCGGGTCTATCAGCTCCTCCTCGACCGCCCGGCGCACGATGGTGCCGTGCACGTAGCGAGCGCCGGCGAGCTCGTCCCACGTATCGCTGTGTGCGTCGAAGAGCACCAGCGAGAGGCGGCCGTGGGCCGCCGCGGCCGCTCGCAGCTCCCCCAGCAGGATACTCTCGTCGCCGCCCAGGCAGATCGGCACGGCACCGGCCTCGTGGACCTCAGACAGCCGCTCCGTGAGACTCGCCAGCGTGCGGTCGGTGAAGCCCGGCACCACATCCACATTGCCCAGATCCGCTACCGAGAGAAGATCGAAGGGGGCCACGCGCTGCGCCGGGTTGTAGAAGGGGCGCAGCGTCAGCGACGCTTCGCGGATGGCAGCCGGTCCAAAGCGCGCGCCGGTGCGCCAGTGGGACTCGGCGTCCCACGGGACGCCGAGCACGCCGACGTCGATGCCTTCGACGCCTCTGAGATGCGGCAGGCGCAGGAACGTCGGGATGCCGGCGAAGCGGGGCGACTGGTCTGGGGCAGCCGGTCCGTAGCCTTTCACGACATCCTCCTCCATCGGGTGCACGTCGCATCGTACACTCCGGCGGACGCGGGGCCGGCGTCCCGTTGACGCGCTTCAGCCTCGGCACGCGCGTCGACTAAGGCTACGCGGGCCGTTTGACACAGTGTGGTACACTGCCGCGCATGATCACCAGCACCAGCCGCATCTGGTTCCGTCGCTGGTGGCGCGCCCTGCGCGCCTGATCACCCCACCCCACGCGGGCCTTGTGCCCGCCCGACCCTCACCGGACCCCCACAGGGAGCAGTACGTCCGCACGACGGTCACCTTTCGCAGGACCTCCCGGCTCACGCACTCAGCGCCCCAGACCCGACCCCTGCGGCCTTCGATGACACGACGACGAGGTGGAGCAGCATGAACAAGAAGTACATCCTCGACGAGAGCATCATCCCCGAGCGTTGGTACAACATCGCCGCCGACCTGCCCGAGCCGCCGGCGCCGCCACTGCACCCGGGCACCTTACAGCCGGCCGGCCCCGACGACCTCGCACCGATCTTCCCGATGGGCCTCATCGCTCAGGAGGCCACGAGCGATCGCTACATCGCCATCCCCGACGAGGTCCGCGACATCTATCGCATCTGGAGACCGACGCCGCTGGTACGGGCCACCAATCTCGAGAAGGCGCTCGAGACGCCGGCGCACATCTTCTTCAAGAACGAGGGCGTCAGCCCGGCCGGCTCGCACAAGGCGAACACGGCGGTCGCACAGGCTTTCTACAACAAGCAGGCCGGCGTCAAGCGGATCGCCACCGAGACCGGCGCCGGACAGTGGGGCTCCGCCCTCTCCCTGGCATGCAAGTTCTTCGGCATCGATCTGACCGTCTACATGGTCAAGATCAGCTACCAGCAGAAGCCGTATCGGCGCAGCATGATGCAGCTCTGGGGCGCCGAGGTCTACCCGAGCCCCAGCGATCGCACCAACGCCGGTCGGGCCGCTCTCGCCGAGGACCCGGACTCCAATGGGACCCTCGGTCTGGCGATCTCCGAAGCCATCGAGGTCGCCGCCCAGGACGACGACTGCAAGTACAGCCTGGGCAGCGTCCTCAACCACGTCCTGTTGCATCAGACGGTCATCGGCGAAGAGGCGATCGCACAGTGCGAGGCAGCCGGCGCCTATCCCGACGTCATCGTCGGCTGTGTCGGCGGCGGCTCCAGCTTCGCCGGCATCGCCTTCCCGTTCCTGCGCGAGCGTATCGCCGGCACGCGTCAGACAAGGTTCCTCGCCGTCGAGCCCACCGCCTGCCCCACGATCACCAAGGGCCAGTTCACCTACGACTTCGGCGACGTGGCCCAGACGACGCCGCTGCTCAAGATGCACACCCTGGGCCACGACTTCATGCCGGCCGGCATCCACGCCGGCGGCCTGCGCTATCACGGCATGGCGCCGCTGGTGAGCCACGTCGTCAACATGGGCCTCATGGAGGCGGTGGCGGTGCCGCAGACGAAGTGCTTCGATGCCGCCCAGCTGTTCGCGTGCACGGAGGGCATCATCCCAGCGCCGGAGTCGTCGCACGCCATCAAGGCCGTCATCGACGAGGCGCTGCGGGCCAAGGAAGAGGGCGCCGAGCGGAACATCCTCTTCAACCTCACCGGGCACGGTCTGCTCGACCTCTCCTCCTACGATGCCTACCTCTCGGGAGACCTGCGCGACTACGACCACCCTGAGGAGGCCATCGCGGCGGCCATGGCCCGTCTGCCCAAGATCAGCTGAAAGTCCGACCTCAGCTCTGTTCCGCGCACCGAGGCCCGGCAGGCCGGTCAAGAGACCAGACGGGAGAGAAAGACCGCCCGCGCACACGATAGAGGGCGGGACCGCGAGCCTGATCGACAGGCTCGCGGTCCCGCCCTCCGCTCCTTGAGGCGTCGGTCTGGTAGCATGCCCTGAACCGCCGAAAGGGGGCCGTCCTGCCCAATCTCAAGCTGTATCGCAGGACGTGGCTTGCGGCGATCCTCTTCGCCCTCATCTCACTCATCGCTCTGCGACCCACGAACGCGCCCGAGTTGAGCGCCGATGCCACGGCATTCGATGGACGACGCGCCTTTGCCGATCTGGCCACTGTGGCCGGCGAATACCCGGAGCGCACCGCCGGTTCGCGTGCCAGCAATCGCGTCGCCGTCTGGATCACCGAGCAGATCGAGGCGATCGGCATGGAGCCGTTCGTGGAGCCGTTCGACACCACGCTCGACGGCACCGACACGGCCCTGCAGAACGTCTGGGCGATCTCTGGCCGACAGTCCAACAAGGCGATCGTCCTTGTCGCCAACCGCGACACCCCTCCTCTCGTCCGGGAGGGGGCCAATCAGAACGCGTCCGGGGTGGCGGCGCTCCTTGAGCTGGCCCGCATCTACAGCGTCGAGCGGCACGCACGCAGCATCGTCTTCCTGTGGACCGACGGCGACTCGTACGGCGCCGTCGGTACCAGGGCCTTCCTCGACGCCCATCCCGACCTCGACATCGTGGCGGCGCTGAGCCTCTCGGATCTGGCCACGCCCGAGCCACAACGGGTCGCGCTCGACGGCTGGAGCGCCAGCGACAACGTCGCTCCGCCGTGGCTCTGGGCCACAGCCGAGTCGGCCGGCAAGGCCGAGGCACGGCTGCCGACCCCGCTGCCCAACATCATCACCCAGGCGCTTCACCTGGCAGTGCCGGTCGGCGGCGGCAGCCACGCTGCCTTCGTCGAACGGGGCATCCCGGCCATCGGCATCAGCGTCGCCGGTCGCGATCTGGCGCCGGTGGACGACACCCGCAAGAACGTCTCTCGAGCGACGCTCGGCCGGGCCGGCCGGGCCGTCGAACGGCTCGTCGACACGATCGACAAGCAGGCCGGTGAACTACCGGCGGCCGGTCCATCGCTCTTCTTCTCCCGCTACCGTCGCCTCTCCGGGACCGCCATCCGCTTCGCCCTGGCGGTGCTCCTCATCCCCGTGCTGGCCGTGACGATCGATCTGCTGGCGGCGGCGCGGCGGCGGGGAGCAACGCTCGGGCCGGCTTGGCTGCTCTACGTGGTCCGCGTTGCACCCTGGATCGTCATGCTCATCGTCGTGTACATGGCGAATGCGTTTGGTCTGCTGCCCGGCAGCCCCGGTTCGGCGATACCGCCGGACTCCCTGGTCGCTCAGAGCCCGCGCTACGTCCGCGTCCTGATCCTGCTCGCCCTACTGGCGGGCGTCGTGCTCTACGCCCATGCGGTGGAGCGTCACCGGCAACGACGCAGACCGGTCGAGCCACGGAACACCGTCACCGTCGTGCACCTGGTGCTGCTGGCGACGTGCCTGCTCGTCCTGCTCGTCAATGCCTTCTCGCTCTTCGTGATCCTGCCGGCGACGGTCCTCTGGCCGCTGGCCCGCCGCGGTCCCTGGCCGGTCTCGTGGGCTCCGGCGTGGGGTGGACTGGCGGGCCTGGTGGTCGCGTTGCTGTACTTCGCGACGCGCTTCGACCTGGGGATCGACGTGTGGTGGTACTTCTTCCTCTTGCTGGAAGACCGCACCGTCCCGGTCATGGCGGCGCTGCTCGGAGCGGCGTTCGTCGCCGCTGCACTGCATCTGGGGCACCACATGCACAAACCGCTGCAGCGACGGACGCCGAGGCTCAGTGCGGCGGCGTCCGAGGATACTGCGGAGGCTCCCCCGAAGGGGGCACGGGCTGCCGCGGCGCAGCGCTCGGGCGCCGTGCCTCCCGATCCGGCGTCTCAGTAGTCGTCCTGCGACAGCGAGCGGTCGATGACGGCCTGGACCTCTTCGTCGAGCGGCTCATCGGCCTCGGTGCTCGCTATGGTCTCCGCCGGCTCGTGAGCCAGGAGCGCGGCTTCGCCGCTGGTCATGGCATCAAAGGCCTTGGCCTTCAGGCGGCTGCGGGTCTCTTCGATCCGACGCCGCATCTCGGCCTGGTCCACCACGGCGGCTTCGGGGGGCGGTGACGTCTCGTCCGGCAGCGTGAACGCGTCGGCGACCGCCTGATCGAGCTCGGACGCCGGCGTCGCCTGGGCCGCGGCATCCGGGACAGCGGCGGCCGGTGCCGCGGGCGCCTCGGCGGCGGCCGGCCCCCAGACCGAAGCTTCGGCGTTCCCCGCCTCGGCGAGCGACTCGAATGGTGCCGGCGACTCCGGTCGGACCTCAGGACTCACCTGCGGTGCCGGCTCCGTCACCACAGCGGACTCCGCCACACGTCCGTCCGTTGCCACAGGCTCCGCCGGCGTGGACCCCGGCAGCGTCGCGGTGGACGGGGCCTCAGCCTCGTCGGCGGCGACCGGCGCCGCGTCGACACTGCCCAGCGGCGCCCCGGAGTCCGCCGCAGCTGCGTCAGCGTCTGCCTCCTCCGTCACCGGCCCCGGGGCGATCTCAGCCTGCTGCCCGACAACGGCCTCGGGGACCATCCAGACGCCCTCGCCACTTCCTTCGGCAAACGCGGACCGGACGCCGACATCCTCGAGACCGGTCGTCTGATCGTCGCCGGCCACGACCGACTCCTCAGGGCCCAGGAACGTGGGGCCCTCATCGCCGACGACACCGGTGCCCGGCGCGAATGCGGTGCCGGATCCTTCCGGTGGCCACGCGTCCGGCTCATCGGCAGAGAACGGCTTCTCCAGCGCCTCGCGCACGGCGGCCTTGGTCTGCTCTATGCGCGCCCGCAGGTCGTCGATGCCGGAGGCCTCGGGCGCCTCTTCCCGTGCGGCGTCCACACCCACAGCCGGCGTACCGATGGCGGCCGCCGACTGCGCCGCCGCCGCCAGGACCGCCGTCTCAGGGCGCATCGCAGCCTCATCCGCCGGTACCTCGGCAGCCTCCGGCTTGACCGTCTCGACAGGCGCTTCCTCGACCGCGAAGGCGTCCGGCGTGACGGCCGACTGAACGTACGGTTCGAACGTCGCGGCCTCCGCCGGCGGACTCTCTGGCGCCGGCATCTCGACCTCTTCAGCCTCCGGCACCGGCATCTCGACCTCTTCAGCCTCCGGCACCGGCACCACGGACGCCGGTGACTCTGCCGACAGCGATCCGAGGGCCGGTTCTTTCGCCGCCTCTACCACCGCTTCTTCCGCCGGCACCGCGAACACTTCCGGCAGCGGCGGGCGGACGGTGTCGGGGATACTCGTCGACGCCGGTGCGGCGGACTCTTGAGACGCAAGCACAGCGGCGACCGGTGTGTCCAACGGCGACGGTCCGGGTCGTTCGGGCTCGCTGGTCATGACGCTGTGCGGTCGGACGGCGGCGCCGTCAGACGCACCCGAGACCGGCGCGGCGACCGCGCCGGCGACGACCGGCGGCGACTCGACGGATCCTGCCGGGCCCGTGGACCCGACTCCGGCCCCGGCGGTGCGTGAGGGTGCCTCCTGAGGCGCCCGCCGTCCGCTCTGAGCGGACGCGCCCTCGGGTGTCTCTCCGGCAGCTCGCTCAAGCCCGTGTGCCAGCCGAAGCGCCATGCTGCGACGCAGCTCCGATCCCGACTTGGGGGAGACGACGATCGCCGAGGCAGCGCCGACGAAGCACCCGCCGACGAACTTCCAGACGCCTTTCATGATCGCCTCCCGTAACGGTCGCCCGATGCCTCGACATCCAGCCTGCACGCCTCGCCGAGTCTATGTCGGACGAGGCCCCCTGTCACTTGAGCGGCCCGCGCCCTGACGCCGCCGCGGTCTCCGGGCCGCCCCGCTCAGCACGTTGCCCGGCCGCCCCTCTTCAGGACAACCGCGTGACCGTCAGCGCCGCCTCGCTCGAGACCTGGATGATCGCCGTCCATCGTGGTCCGAACACCGCGTCGACGGCCACCGCCGCCTCCCTGAGGGCGGCCCGCATCCGACGGTCGGCCAGCGACGCCAGCGGCTTGAGCGCCTTGTCCTCTACCTGATACCTGAGGTCGCTCTCCTCCCGTTTCACCAGGAGTGGCTCCGAAGAGATCCGCGCGATCTGCAGCGCACATGCCGGTCTTACGGTGACGGTACGCGGAGCGCCGCCGACCGGCGCGCCACCCTCATCGATCTCGCGCTTCACCCGCGTGGCGACCCACCAGCCCAGGGCCAGCACGACGACGATGGTCAGCATGACGATGATGAGAAGCGTCTGCAGCGTCATGGTCTCTCAGGATCGGTCCTGTTGTGCCTATCGGCGGTCTCGAGAGAATCCTTAGCTCCTCCGTCGAACGTCGCACCGAGCCACTCGGCGCGTCGAAGCTCGACGCCACGGACGGGACGGTAGTACCGCCGCTCGGCCAGCTCTTCCGGGAGGTGTCTCTGGACGACGTAGCCACCGAAGTCGTGCGGGTACTTGTACCCCACGCCGTGACCGAGCCCGGCAGCACCGCGATAGCTGCCGTCGCGCAGATGCGCCGGTGGCGGCAGCGTGCCCCTGGAGCGCACGTCGGCAAGGGCGGCATCGATAGCCAGATAGGCGGCGTTGCTCTTCGGCGCCAGCGCGAGGTACGTGGCCGCTTGACTGAGGTTGATCCTGCCCTCGGGCAGTCCGACGAGCTCCACGGCCCGCGAAGCGGCGACGGCGAGCTGCAGGGCGGTCGGGTCGGCGTTGCCCACGTCCTCGCTGGCGAAGATGACCATCCGCCGGGCTATGAAGACGGGGTCTTCGCCGCCCTCGAGCATGCAGGCAAGGTAGTAGATCGCGGCGTCGGGGTCGCTGCCACGCAGCGACTTGATGAACGCCGAGACGGTGTCGTAGTGCGCGTCTCGGCGGTCGTAGTGCACGGGGCTCTCCCGGATCGCGTCACGCAGCGCCGCGACGGTGATGGTCCGCGTCTCTCCGCCCGGCTTGACGTCGAGAGCATGGACCGCCGCCTCCAGACCATTGAGGGCGACGCGGGCGTCGCCGCCGGAGGCCTCGGCGAGGAGCTCCGTGACGCCCGACTCGACCTCAAGCGGCAACCGGCCCAGGCCGCGCTCCGTGTCTTTCAGCGCCCGCTCCACGAGCTCTGCCACCTCGTCCACGCTGAGCGGCTCGAACCGGTAGAGCCGACACCGGGAGAGCAGCGCCGAGTTGACTTCGAAGTAGGGGTTCTCGGTGGTGGCGCCGATGAGCGTGACGACCCCGTCCTCGATGGCGGGCAGGAGGGCGTCCTGCTGCGCCTTGTTGAAGCGGTGGATCTCATCGATGAACAGGATGGTGCGGACACCATCCAGGGTGCGCGCCTCGCGGGCCGCCGTGAGGGCGGCGCGGACGTCGGCGGTCCCGGCGCTCACGGCCGAGAGCTGGACCAGACGGGCGCCGGTCTCAGCCGCCGCAAGCCGGGCCAGCGTCGTCTTGCCGCTGCCCGGCGGGCCGAAGAAGAGCATGGACGACGGTCCGCCGCGCTCCAGCGCGCGCCGGAGCACGGTGCCCTCGCCGACGATGTCCGATTGGCCGACAAGCTCGTCGAGCCGCCGCGGGCGCATGCGGGCGGCCAGCGGTGCCTCGTCGGCCAGCTGCTCGTCGGAGATGGAGAACAGGTCCACGTCCGGCTCCGGATCGCAGGTCGGGCCCGGGACGGGCCCGGGCTCTCATGGGATGCTCATACAGCCTATGCTACGATGCGGACGTGCGCAGGGTGCTGGTCCTCAACGCCACATATGAGCCGTTGAACGTGTGTTCCTCACGGCGCGCGCTCGTCCTTCTGCTCAAGCGCAAGGCCGAGGCGATCGACCTCTCAGAGAGGCTGTGTCGCTCTGAGCACGAGTGCCACCGGGTCCCTCACGTCATCAAGCTCCGCGAGTACGTCCACGTCCCGCGCGGACCCGCGCGCCGCATCTCGCGACGCGCGGTCTTCGCCCGCGATCGCTTCCGCTGCCAGTACTGCGGCGCCGACAAGCGGCTCACCGTCGACCACGTGCTGCCGCGCTCAAAGGGTGGCACCGACACGTGGGAGAACGTCGTCGCCTCGTGCGCGCCCTGCAACCTCAAGAAGGGAGACAGGACGCCGGCCGGCGCCGACATGCGCCTCGCTCGTCCGCCGCGGGCGCCCGATCCCACCTGCTTCGTCTACATGTACGTGGACGACATCCACGACTCCTGGCTGCCGTACCTGGAGCCGGCGACGGCAGCCGGCTGAGGAGAGCTCTGGACGGCGCCCGATGAGGGCTCATGACGACGGAACGTGAAGGGGGCGGCGCGCCCTGAGGCGCGCCGCCCCCCATTACTTGTCGTGACCGTCCGGGTCGGGTCCGTCGCCCCAGCCGGCCGTCGACGCGTCAGACCTCTTCCGTGGCCTTGGGCCGCCTCCTGAGGAGGATCAGCAGGACGATGCCGATCACCACCACTGCACCCACGATGATGCCGACGATCAGCCCGGTGTTGCTGCCGCCGCTCGTCGCGGTCTCGGTGTTCGGCTTGAGATTGAGGTACGTGTCGTAAACGGTCGCGTTGTACCACACGCTGCCGACCTCGGCCGGTGAACGGGTCCAGCCGGTCCACTTGCCGGTGTTGTACGCCTCGAAGTTATCGGGGTACTGCAGGATGATGTACGGGCTCTCCTCGTACCAGATCTCCTGCATGCGGTCGATGATCTGCTTGCGCGCATCCGGGTCGATGGTGCGCTGCTGCTCGCTGAAGAGCTCGTCGTACTCCTCGTTGCTCCAGTTGCAGTCGCTCCAGCTCTCGATCTGAGCGGTGGTGAAGATCGAGAGGATGAAGTTGGGGTCGATGTCTCCGCCCCAGCCCCAGATGAACATGTCGAAGTCGGGCGCGAACTCGTCGTCGTCGTTGTAGTTGAACTGCTTGTCGCCGAGCACGCCGTCGTCGATGACCTCGTACTTGATATCCAGGCCGACTTGTTCAAACCACCCGGTGATGAGCTTGCCGGACTTCTGACTCTCGGCGGACTCGCTGCGCGCGTAGAGGCGCAAGGTGATCGGCTCGCCCTCGTACTCGCGCACACCGTCGCCGTCCTCGTCCGTGTAGCCCGCCGCGTCGAGCTCGGACTTGGCCTTCTCGAGGTCGAACTCGTAGGGCTCGGGCGGCTGCCAGTGCCAATCCGGGTCGGTGTACTTGTCCGGCTGGATGATGCTCAGGCCGGGGATACCGAAGCCCGAGTAGGCGATCTGCTTGATCTGCTCCTTGTCGACGGCGTAGTTCAGCGCCCGTCGGAAGGCCGGGTCGCGCAGCACCGGATGCCCCAGCGAAGCCTCGCCCTCGTAGCAGTTGAAGCCCAGTTCGTCCATGCCCACCGGCGTGTAGCCATGCGCGGTCACATCCGGGAGCGCGTCGAGCGGCTCCACTTGCGCCGTCGGGATGTTCCAGGCGCAGTCGAGAGCGCCGGCCTTGAGGTCCTGGGCCATCGTGTCCGAGTTGTTGTAGGTCTGGAAGATGACCTCGTCGATCGTCGGCGCACCACCCCAGTAGTCCTTGTTGGCTTCCATGCGCAGGAATTCGCCCTTCTTCCACTCGACGACCTGGAAGGGGCCGCTACCGATGATCGGAGGGTCGTTCGCGAAGGTCTCGGCGAGAGCCTTGGCCGGGATCTTTCCCCAGATGTGCTCGGGCAGTATGAAGACCCAGAGGCCGAGCATATTGGCCTTCGGCTGGCTGCAGATGAACCGGGCAGTGTAGTCGTCCGGTGTCTCGACCCTCTCGATGAACTCGGTGTAGAGCGTGAACGCGCTCAGCTCTTCTTCGATGATCGTGTTGAACGTCCAGGCCACGTCCTTCGCCGTCACCGGCTCGCCGTCCTGCCACGTGGCGTCCTGACGGATCTTGAACGTCCACACCTTGCCGTCGTCCGAGATCTCCCAGCTCTCAGCGAGCTCCGGTGCGGGCTCAAGCGTGGCAGCGTCCCAGCCCGTCAGCAGGTTGTAGTTGAGCCGCCAGACCTCGTAGGACGACGATTCGTAGCCGATGAAAGGGTTGAGGTTGTCGGGATCGTTGGTCCAGCCGGCGCGCAGGATGAGCTTGTCGGCCGGAGAGGGGCTCTCTGCGAGGACCACCGTGGTCACAGACAGGGCCGCCAGCAGGCCGACGACCAGTGCCAGCAGGAACGCTTTGCCGCGGTGACTCCGTCGCCGGAAGACTCGTTGCATGGCCACTCCTTTGCCGTCGTTGCGGCGGTGTCTGCGGCTCCCTCCGAGCACCGCCGGTCATCCCCTGGCCCGGGCCGACAGGCATGGATCCGCAGGAAAAGTACCCAAACCTGTCGTCTGCGGGCGTTGCGAAGGAATCTTCGCCTGCTCCGGGAGCTGTCGTACCGATGTCAGGCCCCCAGAAGCGATTCCGGCAGGCCCTCTCGGCTGCGCCTTTCCGCCGACGACGTCCTTCGCTCCTATAGTACTCCACAGGGCCCTGCTATACTGCGATATCGCGAGCCTGCGGCAGCATCGGAGGCCGTCGTGCTGATCGGACCAGAGAGAGATCCGCACCTGCAGATCGACGACGGAGTCCCGTTCCCGGTCGAGCGGTGCGAGGTGGTGCGCCAGGTCGACCACTCGCTTCTCACCGCGGTCGTCCACGGCGGAGAGGCATACCGCTTCCCTGTCGGAGCCCGGGTCACGCTGTGGGCCGGCGGCAGCGTCCTGTTCATGGGCCGCGCGATGACCCATGACCGGGTGCTGGATCTCATGTCGACCGAGGCAGCCGGCGAGCTGCGCACCGACGAGACCATCTGACACCGAGGGCGGTCGGTACGCCGTGTCGAGGGCGGCCGGTACGCCGTGTCGACTGGCGGCCGGTGCGCCGTGTCGACTGGCGGCCGGCTCGGAGCTAGCGGACGACGCGCAGCTCGGCCTTCTTGAGCAGCCGGCGGCCCCACATCAGATCGGTCGTCCAGGCCCAGCCCGGCCAGGAGATGGACGCCAGGCTCACGCCGGCCGACGAACCCGTCGAGTGGATGAACCACCCATTGCCGATGTACAGAGCCGCATGGTAGCTCGATGCTGCCGCTGACTTCGGGCCCGACGGTCCAAAGAAGATCAGGTCACATGCCTCGAGCTTGCCCCTCTTGATGCGTGGCTTGGCGCCGGCCGCCATCTGCGCCGCCGAACGCTGCGATAGAGGGATCCCATAGCCGTGCTTGATCTTCATCACCCACCAGGTGAAGCCGGAGCAGTCGAAGCCGCCGTGCGCCTGACGGCCGTACGGCGAATCGACGGTGGGAAACTCGCCGCCGTAGATATGCGGATAGCCGGCCCACTTGAAGGCGAAGCTGAGGATCTGCTTCTGCCGCTCGCTGAGCTTGGGAAAGCGGACCTTGTTGAACGTACGCAGCGAGTACACCCGCCACTGCGGCAGACGCAGAAGCTGGTAGACCGTGTACGCCGCCTCATCGCGACGTACCGGATCCATGGGCCCCAACTCAAGGCTGTCGTCGCCGGCCGGGTGGTTGAACCGCAGACCGAGGTAGCGGGCCGCCACCTCGGTCGCGAAGTACTTGGGGACGCCGGGCTTCCAGCCGGGGTTCGGCTCCCAGTAGCGGCGATCGAGAGCCTTGAGCATCGACCAGTCCTCAGCAGGAAAGCGCAGCCGGGCCACGCGTACGGCGGCCCGATGGAACTGCCAGAGGGCTATCGGCTCGTCGGGTCGGAACCCGTCCTTGTAGATGCCCAGCAGGCCGAGCTTCTTCGCGCGCTGGATGTCGTCGTGGTAGGGGTGGTCGGGCGGCACGTCGACGATCTCGATGGCCTTGAACGCCGTCTTCTGGCGACGCGCCGCCAGCACCAGCGCGCGAGCCGCCTGTGCTCTGGTCAGAGCCCGCTTGGGCCGGAAGCTGCTGCCGAAGTCGTCGAGCAGCCGCTGCCCGCCGATCCGCTGGTTGGTCACCCATGAGATGTAGGCGCGCGCCCAGTGCCCGCTCGAGACGTCGCGATACTTCTTGGCCGCGGCCTCGGAGGGCGGCGCGAGCAGGATGGCGAGCGAGACGACACCTGCGATGGCCAAGGCGAGCGCGCCGCTCGCCGCGCGCCGGGCCCAGGTGGTCTCTGTCTGATGAACGTGCGCCATCACTCGTGTCTATCGACAGCACCCTGCCGCTCTTGAGCCGAACGTCGGCTACCATACACTACGGCGTTCACAGGAACGCCTGCCGGCCCGTTGGCCTTACCGGCGCCTTCGGCAGCGGCCTGCCGAAGCCTTCAGGGCCACGCTCGAGAACGGTTCAGGCACACGGCGTTTCTGCCGACAGTGAGAGAGCACGGACACCGGCCTTCGTCGGAAGCCGGACGGGAAAGGTGATGCACAGAAGGCGAACCACGATGCTCCGCTCAGCCGTCACGGCCCTCCTGATCCTGACTGCGGCGACGGTCGCCGTGCCGTCGGCAGAGGCAGCCGGTGAGGCCACCCGCTTCACCATCGTCGGCCGGGGCTACGGCCACGGAGTCGGCATGTCGCAGTACGGCGCCTGCGGCGCCGCCCGCCGCGGCTGGACGTGGCAGCGGATCATCAAGCACTACTACACCGGCGTCCAGATCGGCCGCACCGCAGACAAGACGATCCGCGTACTGCTGGCCGAATCGCAACCGGTCGTCCGCATCAGCTGCGGCCGGACCTACACGGTCGATGCGCCCGGCGCCGACGCCCAGAGGATCCCCGGCGGGACGCCGGCCACCGTGACCTGGTCGGGCAGCGCCTACCGGGTCAAAGCCGCGGGCCAGAGCTGGTCGTTCAAGAAGCCGGTCGTCTTCTCCGGCGGCTCAGCGACGCTGCGGCTGGCCAACAGCACCCAGAACGGCTGGCCGGCCGGTGCGCGGGCGCGCTACCGCGGCTCCCTGCGCATCGTGCGCAGCGGTGCCGGCTTCATGATCGTCAACCATCTGCCGCTGGAGCAGTACCTGTACGGCGTACTGCCGCGCGAGGTCTCACCGACGTGGCCGCGCGAGGCGCTGCGGGCACAGGCGGCGGCGGCGCGCTCCTTCGGCGCGCAGCGCATCGGTTCGGGAGGTGCCTTCGACGTCTACTGCACCACCCGCAGTCAGGCCTACGGGGGCGCCAGCGCCGAGGCCGGGGCCACGACGGCCGCCGTCGACGTCACGCGCGGTCAGGTGCCCACCTACCGCGGCCACCCCATCGGCGCCTACTTCTTCGCCAGCTCCGGCGGCCGCACCGAGAACGTCGAGAACGTCTGGTCCGGCGGCCCCGTGCCATACCTCAAGAGCGTGGCCGATCCCTACGACAAGGGATCGCCCTACTTCCTTTGGCCCGAGAGTCCCCTGGTCCGTTCCGCCGCGTCGGTGTCCCGGGCCCTCGGATCCTCGTACTCGCCGCCCGGCGCTCTGCGCGCCATCTACGTGGTCAAGCGCGGCGTCTCGCCGCGCGTGGTCAAGGCCTATGCGATCGGCTCGCGCGGCGTGCGCGCCGTCTCCGGCCAGGCGTTGCGCGAGCGGCTTGGACTGCGCAGCACCTGGATCGACGTGCGCACGCTGTCGGTCTCGCCGTCGGGTACTGTCGCGATCGCGAAAGGCAAGGGTGCCGTCCTGCGCGGCCGCACCTTCCCCGCCCTCACTTCCAGCGACAGGCTGACCCTGCGCTTCCGGATCGGCGGGAAGTGGCACGCCCGTACCGTCCCGGCGTCGGCTATCGAGACCCGCACGCAGTCGCTGGGCGGCGGCCGCAGGGCCACCTACTCCGTATACTCGATGCCGATCGATCCCCAGGGCACCATCGTCTACTGCTTCGCGGTCGGCGCGGCGCGGTCGCCCCAGGTCACCGTGAAGGTGCGTTGAGGCAGGACGGCCGCCGACGGAGCACCGACGGTCTCCGGCGGGTCACTCCCCGTTCTCGCGCCGCATCTCCTCTTCCAGCAGCTCGTCGACGGCCGACGGGTCCTGATGGCGCACGATCTCGCCTTCGGCCATGTAGATGATGTCCTCGCAGATGTTGGTCATGCGGTCGGCCATGCGCTCCAGGTACCGCGCCACCGTGAAGACGACGATGAGTGGGTCGAGAAGGTCGAGATGAGAGCGGATGTCTTCCTTGAGCTCGGTGACGAGGCGCGCGAACAGCTCGTCGACCTCGCGGTCATCGACGAGCACCCGGCGGGCCATCTCGGCATCGACGTCGATCAGCGAGTCGAGGGTGCTGGCGAGCATCGCCTCGATGCGCTCGGCCATCACGAGCATGGTGGTGGGGATGGTGATGCGCTCTTCGCGCGACAACTCGATGGTGCGTGCGCAGACGTTCGCGCTCAGATCGCCGATGCGCTCCAGGTCGTTGTTGATCTTGGAGACGGCCACGATGAAGCGCAGATCGCCGGCCACCGGCTGATGCAGGGCGAGGATCTTGAGGCAGTCCTCTTCGATCTCGACCTCTGTCTGGTCGATCGTGACGTCGGTGGCGATGACCTCCTTGGCCAGCTCCACGTCGCGCCGTTCGAGCGCCACGAACGCCTTGTGCATGTTCTCTTCTACGAGCGCCCCCAGCGCCAGGATGCGCTTCTTGATGCGGGATACCTCGCGTTCGAAATGGATGCCCATGGTGTCCTCGCTGACCGGTCGATGCTCAGCCGAAGCGGCCTGTGATGTAATCCTCGGTCTGCTTCTGGTCGGGGTTGGAGAAGAGCTTGGTGGTCTCGCCGAACTCTACGATATACCCCTGGAAGAAGAACGCCGTGTACTCCGAGACACGCGCCGCCTGCTGCATGTTGTGGGTCACGATCAGGATCGTGTACTGGTGCTTGAGCTCCTCGATGAGGTCCTCGATCTTGCCGGTGGCGATGGGGTCGATGGCCGAGCAGGGCTCGTCCATGAGCACCACCTCGGGCTCGGTGGCGATGGTACGGGCGATGCAGAGGCGCTGCTGCTGCCCGCCGGACAGCCCCGTACCCGGCTCGTTGAGCTTGTCCTTGACCTCGTCCCAGAGCGCGGCCCGGCGCAGGGCGTCCTCGACACGGTCGCGCAACTCGCTGCGGTTGAGCTTGTAGAACAGCTTGAGGCCGTACGCGATGTTCTCGAAGACGGTCATCGGGAACGGGCTCGGCTTCTGGAAGATCATGCCGACCCGGCGCCGCACGTCGAGCACATCGACGCCCGAACCGAGGACGTTGTTGCCGTCCAGCACGATCTCGCCGCTCGCCTTATGATCGCGATAGAGCTCGTAGATACGATTGAGGCAGCGGATGTGGGTCGACTTCCCGCACCCTGACGGCCCGATGATCGCGGTGACGCGGTTCTGATAGTAGTCGATGCTGTTGTCGAACAGCGCCTGCGACTTGCCGTACCAGAAGTCGAGGTTGCGCACAGACATCTTGACCTCAAGATCGCTGTGACGCTCCTGGCCGGCCTGCGTCACGTCGTCCACCTCGATGCGCGGTGGGACGACCGTCGCCTGGGACTGCGGCTCAGCGGTAGACACCTCGGTCGTCGGTTCTCTCATTGCTTACCTCGTTGCGCGATCAGACGGACGGTGATGTTGGCTCCCAGCACGAGGACGATGATGAGCAGCGACGCGCCCCACGCCTTCTCCTGCCAGTCCGGGAACGGTGAGTTGGCGTACTGGTAGATGGTCACCGTGAGGTTAGCGTACGGCTGACCCGGGTCGATGGTCCAGTACGCGCTGTTGAGCGCCGTGAAGAGCAGCGGGGCGGTCTCACCGCTCACCCGGACCACCGCCAGGATGGCGCCGGTGAGCAGGCCGGCGCGGGCCGCCTTGACGACCACGCCCAGCGTCGCCCGCCAGCGCGGCGCGCCGACGGCCAGCGCCGACTCGCGCATCTCGTTGGGGACCAGATTGAGGATGTCCTCGGTGGTGCGCGCCATGACCGGCAGCATGATGACGGCCAGCGCCAGAGCGCCGGCCCAGCCGGAGAAGGTCCCCAGCGTCGGTACGAGCAGCATGTACGAGAAGAGGCCGACGATGATCGAGGGGATGCCCATCATCACATTGGTGACCATGCGCATGCCGTGTGCAAAGCGGCTGTTCTTGCCGAACTCGGCCAGGTACACGCCGGCGAAGAAGCCGGCCGGGACGCCGAGCGCCGTCGCCAGCGCGGTCATGATGAGCGTGCCGACCAGCGCGTTGGCGATGCCGCCGCCGGGCTCGCCGACGGGGGTCGGCAGCTGCGTGAAGAAGTCCCAGTTCCAGGCGGCGATGCCTCTCTGGACGCAGACGACGATGACCCAGCCCATCAGGGCGATGCCGAGCGAGGCGGCGATCCACGCCAGGACCTTGATGACGATGTCGGAACTCCGGCGCCCGGCGACCGAGCGGTGCGGGACTTCAGAGAGCGCGCGCATCAGCGGATCCCCACCTTCTTGTTCACGTAGCCCAGCCAGAGCTGCGCGATGAGCTGGAAGACGATCGTCACCAGGAAGAGGATGAGACCGAGCTCCATGAGCGCCGCCTTCTGCAGGCCGACCGCCTCAGGGAACTGGTTGGCGATCGCCGAGGCGAAGGTGGTGCCGGGAGCGATGATGCTCTCGGGGATGGTGAAGGAGTTGCCGATGACGTAGGCCACCGCCATCGTCTCACCGAACGCTCGCCCGAGGCCGATGAACGTGGCCCCCACGAAGCCGCCGAACCCGTACCGGAAGCTCACCTTGCGGGTGACCTCCCAGGTGGTGGCGCCCATGCCGTAGCCGGCCTCCTTGGTCACCGTCGGCACCATGCGCAGCACGTCGCGCGACACGGCGGTGATGAACGGCAGCACCATGAAAGCGAGGATGAGGCCGGCGGTGAGGATGCCGACACCGAGCGGCGGGCCGCCCAGCAGCCATGGTATCTGCCCCAGCGGGGTGGACTGCAGCCACGGGATCACGTGCGCCTGCATGATCGGCACCAGCACGAACAGGCCCCACATGCCGTAGATGATGCTGGGGATGGCGGCCAGCATCTCGACCGCCGTACCGATGATGCGCGCCGCGACCGGGTGTACCAGCTCCACCAGGAGCAGGGCGATCACCAGCGCCAGGGGCAGCGCGATCCCCATGGCGATGAGGGTGGTCGTCAGCGTGCCGATCATCGGCGTGAGGGCCCCGTAGACGCCCTTGTTGATGTCCCAGTCGGACGTCCAGAGGAAGCTCAGGCCGAACTCGCGCATGCTCTCCCACGATCCCTCGACCAGAGCGATCGTGATGCCCAGCATGAGCAGGGCGATGAAGAGCGAACAGGCGATGGTGAAGCCCCTGAAGGCCGTGTCCGTACGGCTCGACGGCGCGCGGCGGGCGCGGGACGCCATGTCCCGCACCCGCCAGCCACCGTTGAGCGAGTGTCCGGTGTCGCTCATCGAGGATGCCCGGTCAGACCGGGATCACTCCCAGACGGCGGAGCCGCCGGCCGTGATGTCGCTGCTCCACATGGTCTGGACCAGCTCGACGACATTGTCGGGGATCGGCACGTAGTCCAGGCCCGCGGCCGTCTGCTGACCGTTCTTGTAGGCCCAGTCGAAGAAGTCGAGCATCAGCCTGGCCTGGTCGGCGTCGCTCTGCTCCTTGTAGACGAGGATGAACGACGCGCCGGCGATCGGCCAGGAGTCGGCGCCGGGGGCGTCGACGAGGATCACGCCCATGCCCGGCGTGTTGGCCCAGTCGGCGTTGGCCGTGGCGGCCGAGAAGCTGTCGAGGCTCGGCGACACGAAGGTGCCGTCCTGGTTCTGCAGTTGCGCGAACGGGATGGAGTTCTGCTTCGCGTAGGCATACTCGACGTAGCCGATGGAGCCCGAGACCTGCGAGACCTGTCCGGCGACGCCCTCATTGCCCTTGCCGCCGACACCGACCGGCCAGGCGATCTCTTTGTCGGCGCCCAGCTCAGACTCCCACGCCGGCGAGACGACGGCGAGGTAGTTGGTGAAGATCCAGGTGGTACCCGAGCCGTCGGCACGATGCACCACGGTGATCTCCTGGTCGGGCAGCTCGACATCCGGGTTGTCCTCCTGGATGGCCGGGTCGTTCCACTTGGTGACCTTGCCCATGAAGATGTCTGCCACCAGCGGGCCGTCGAGCTTGAGAGCCTCGGACGCGACGCCCTCGAGGTTGTAGACGACCACGACGCCGCCCACGCACATCGGGAACTGCATGAGCCCCGCCTCATCGAGCTCGGCAACGTCGAGCGGTGCATCGGAGGCGCCGAAGTCGACGGTCTTGGCCTTGATCTGCTCGATGCCGCCGCTGGATCCGATCGACTGGTAGTTGACCTTGACGCCGGTCTCCTTGTTGTAGTCCGACGCCCAGGCGGAGTAGAGCGGGTAGGGGAAGCTGGCGCCGGCCCCCGTCAATGTGCCGCCCTTCTTCGTGTCACCGCCGGTGTCCCCGCCGTTGTCGCTGTCTTCGCCGCCGCAAGCGGCCAGACCGAGCGCGAGCCCGAGCACGAGCGCCGCGATGGCCGCGAAAGCGACCAGACGAAGGGTCCGCTGCAACCTCATCAGTACCTCCCTATGCCTCGACTGAAGTGCTTCACGGTTGGCGTGCCGCCAACCCGCTGAACGCTAAAGGCACTGTGTGAGCGCTCTGTTAGCACTGCGTGAGCAGGCACTGAATCGCGGCGGCGGATCCAGGCGGCACATCTGCGGCGGCAGAACGCGAGCGGGACCGGCGCTCGTACGAGCGCCGGTCCCGCCGCGACACGCCGATGACGACCGGCGTGGACTGGATCGCAGTAGGTCAGATCACGGCCAGCAGGGCTTGCCGCCGCTCTTGACCGTGCTCTTCCACATGCTCTGGATCGCCGTGACGGCGTTCTTCGGCATAGGGACGTAGTCGAGCTTGAGCGCCGAGCTCTTGGCGCCGCCATTGGTGTACGCGTAGTTGAAGAACTTGAGGAGCGACTTGCCGAAGGCGACGCTCTTCTGGTTGCGCTTGACGAGGACGAAGGTGGCGCCGGTGATCGGCCAGGTGGTCTTGCCGGGCTTGTTCACGAGCACCTCGTAGAAGCCGTTGCCCCAGGACCACTTGGTGTTGGCGGCCGCGGCGGCGAAGGTCTTGCTGTTGGGCTTGACCCACTTGCCGGAGCGGTTCTTGAGCTGCGCGTAGGCGATCTTGTTCTGCTTGGCGTACGCATACTCCACGTAGCCGATGGCGCCGCTCGTGGTCTTGACGATGTTGGCCACGCCCGGGTTACCGGCGCCGCCGACACCGACCGGCCAGTTGACCGACTTGCCGATGCCGACCTCGTTGCGGAACTGGGCCGACAGGCCACCGAGGTAGTTCGTGAAGATCCAGCTGGTACCGGAGCCGTCGGAGCGATGCACGACGACGATCTGCTTGTTCGGAAGCTTCTTGGCGATCGCCGAGGTCTGCAGCTTCTTGATCGCCGAGCTGTTCCACTTGGTGATGTCGCCCATGAAGATCTTGGCAGCCACCGCGCCGGTGAGACGCAGCTGGCCGGAGCCGATGCCGGGGACCTTGTAGACGATGGCTACGCCGCCGACACAGGTCGGGAACTGGGCCAGTCCGCCGGCGTTGAGCGCGCTCTTGGTGAGCGGTGCGTCGGAGCCGCCGAAGTCCACCGAACCGGCCTTGATCTGCGTGATGCCGAACGACGAGCCGCCGCCACTGTAGCTGACTTTGTCGCCGGTCTTCTTGTTGTGGTCGGAGGCCCACTTCTGGTAGAGCGGAAGCGGGAACGTGGCGCCGGCCCCGGTCATGGTCGTCGCCGCCAGCGCCGGCACGGCGGCCACCAGCAGCACCAGGACGGCGGTCACCGTGACCGCCACGCCGACGCTGAACCTGCGGCTCAGTCTCTTCATACTCGACTCCTCTCCCCTTGTTGAGGAGAGCCCCGGGCGTCCTTCGATCGGCTGCTTCCGGTGGCTCTCACACTGCATGAGGGGCAGCGTAGGACCGCTCGGTGTGCGTCTCGTGAGCGTTCGGCGAGTTGCGCGACAGATACACACGAACGTCGTGTTGGGTCACGGTTGGGGAACCGTTGGCGCGTCCCCATCGACGCTGGGGAACCGCTAGCGCGTCCCAACGGGCGGCCAGAGACGCCGGAGTGCCACGAGGCCAGAGGCCGGGCTAAGCCTCCGGATGCGCCGTGCGAGGGAGGTGGATGCTGAAGGTGCTGCCGGCCCCCAGCGAACTGGTCACGCTCACGCGGCCGCCGTGGGCGGTGGCGATGTGCTTGACGATCGCCAGCCCCAGGCCGGTCCCGCCCATCTCGCGGCTGCGCGCCTTGTCGACCCTGTAGAAGCGCCGGAAGAGATGCGGCAGATGCTCGCGTGGGATGCCACAGCCCTCGTCGCGCACGGAGAGGACCAGCTCATCGCCTGCGTCTTCCTGTGCGACCGTGATGGCGCTTCCCGGCGGACTGTACTTGACCGCATTGTCGACCAGGTTGACGACTGCCTGCTCCAGAAGCGGCGGGCTGATGGCGGCATAGGTCTCGCCCCGGGCCTCGAGGACGATGGTGACGCCCTTGGCCTCGGCTTTGGCGGCGCAGACTTCCACCGCCACCTCGAGGACGTCGGTGACGCTGGCCTCCTGCAGGTCGATGGAGCCTTTCCCGATGCTCTCCACGCTGGAGAGCGCCAGCAGGTCCTCGACGATGGAGTTGAGCCGATCGGCCTGCCCGACGATGATGCGGGCGAAGCGTCGTGCATCCTCCGGCTCATCCAGAGCCCCGTCGAGCAGCGTCTCCGCGAAGCCCTTGATGCTGGTCACCGGCGTCTTGATCTCGTGTGAGACGTTGGCGACGAAATCCCGGCGCATCTCCTCCAGCGACTTCAGACGAGTGACGTCGTTGAGCACCGCGATAGCGCCGATCGGCATCCCCTCCGCATCCCGCAGCCCGGTCCCGTTGACCTGCAGGAAAAGGTCTCCCTGCGGCGTGCGCAACAGTATCTCGCCCTCCACCGGCGCCTGCTCGGCCAGCGCCTCGGCGACGAGCCGCTGCAGGTCGAGGTTGCGCACGACCTCCTGGATCGTGCGGCCATGAGCTGCCTGCGCATCCACGCTGAGCAGCGCCGCAGCCGCTTCATTGAGCGTGATGACGCGCTCGTCCAGATCAACGGCCACCACCCCCTCGACCATGCTGGTCAGGATGGCCTCGCGCTCGTTGCTCTGCTCGGTGATGGTGCGGATGGTCTCATCGAGCCGGCGTGCCATGCTGTTGAGGCTGGTCGCGACGGCGCCGAACTCCTCGGTCCGCGACGGTTCGACGGTGTAGGCGAGATCACCGGCGGCGAACCGCTCCGCTCCCTCCCGCAGGTCGCGCATGCGGTGACTGATGCGGCTGGAGATGACGATGCCGACGCCGCCGACCACCGCGGCGATGATCAAGGCCGCCAGCCCGATGCGCACATAGAGCGAGTCGAGCGCCTGATTGAGGCTGGTGAGCGGCACCGCCGCGCGTACGACGCCGTTGACGCGGTCTCCCTCACTCAGGGGTACTGCCACGTAGAGCTCGTCGACCCCCAAGGTGGGAGACTCTCGGGTATCGACGCCCACGTCGCCCTCCAGCGCGACTCTCACCTCGGGACGGGTGCTGTGGTCGTTCATCCCGGCCGGATCGGCCGAAGAGTCGGCAAGGACCGTCCCGTCCCGATCGATGACCGTGAAGCGGGTGCCCGCCACCTCCCCCAGCGTCGTGACGAGCGCCTGCAGATCGTACGGCCGGATCGCCTCCAGAGACGGCTCGAGCCGGTTCTCCACGAGATTGGCCCGCGATTCGAGCTCCCTCGCCATATGGTCCAGGTAGAAGCCGCGGACCGAGCCGATCAGATAGCTCCCCAGCGCCACCATGCACACGACGACCACCACGACATAGGTGGCCGCCATGCTCCATCTGAGTCTGATGCGCGCCATCGGCGGCGTGCTCCTCCGTGAGGTTGCTCAACGCAGTCCGTGCGGTAGTATGCCACCGGAGCGTCGCCGGCAGGGAACCCCCTCCGCATCGCATCCTCGGAAAGGGTAGCGCGACGTGAAGATCAGGCTCGTGCCCAAGGGGCATGATTATTTTCGTGCGTTCTCAGAGCTCGCAGCCAATGTCGAGACCGCTGCCAACCTGCTGGGACACCTCCTCGATGAGCTGCCCAACGGGCGATCGCGGGCGCGAGAGATCCTCGAGCACGAACACATCGGCGACAAGCTCGTCCACGACGTCGTGCACCGCCTCAATCATTCCTTCATCACGCCGATCGACCGGGAAGACATCTACGAGCTCGTGACCACCATGGACGAGGTCCTCGATCACATCGAGGCGGCCGCCGACGCCATCATCCTGTATCGCATCGAGGCTCCCACCGAGCAGGTGCGCCGACAGGCCGAGGTGGTCGCGAAAGCCGCCACCATGATGCGCATGGCGATCGACGATCTCGAGGCACGCGACAAGGTCCGTACCTGCGTCATCGAGATCAACCGCCTGGAGAACGACGGCGACCGGATCGTCCGCGACGCCATCGCCGGCCTCTTCGACGGCGAGATGCCGTGCACCGACGTCATCAAATGGAAAGACATCTACGAGGTGCTCGAGACCGCCATCGACGACTGCGAACACGTCGCCAACATCATCGAGAGCATCGTCCTCAAGAACAACTAGATGGAGACGGCGCTCCTCGTCACGATCATCGTCATAGCGCTCGTCTTCGACTTCACCAACGGGTTCCACGACACCGCCAACGCCATCGCCACCTGCGTCTCCACGCAGGCGCTGAAGCCGCGCGTGGCGGTCGCCATGGCGGCCGTCATGAACCTCGCCGGCGCCTTCGTGTCGACGACGGTCGCCGAGACGATCGGCGAGGGGATCGTCGACTCGGGAGCCGTGACGCAGACGGTCGTCCTGGCGGCTCTGATCGGCGCCATCGCGTGGAACCTCATCACGTGGCGCCTGGGTATCCCTTCCAGCTCGTCGCACGCGCTCATCGGCGGCCTGGTGGGCGCCACGCTGGTCCACGCCGGGCTCGATGCCGTACTCTGGGGCGGTATCGGGCTCAAGGTGATCCTGCCGATGGTCGTGGCGCCGCTCGTCGGCCTCGTCGGCGCGCGCGCCGCCATGATCGGCCTGCTCTGGATCGTCCGCAACAGAGCCCCCTCCAGAGTCAACCGCCACTTCCGCATCCTCCAGACGTTCTCGGCAGGCTTCATGGCGTTCTCGCACGGGTCCAACGACGCGCAGAAGACCATGGGCATCATCGCCCTGGCGCTGTTCGCGACCGGCACCATCGAGTCGTTCTATATACCGTCCTGGGTCGTCTTCGCGGCGGCGTCCGCCATGGCGCTCGGCACGTACAGCGGGGGCTGGAGGATCATCCACACGCTGGGTTGCCGGGTGATCAAGCTCGAGCCGATCCATGGGTTCGCCGCCGAGACCAGCGCCGCGACGGTCATCCAGGCCACCGCCCAGCTCGGGTTCCCGATCTCGACGACGCACGCCATCACCGCGGCGATCATGGGGGCCGGCTCGACGCAGCGTACTTCTGCCGTGCGCTGGGGGGTGGCCGGCGACATCGCGACGGCGTGGATCCTGACGATCCCGGCCGCGGCAGCGATCGGCGCCGCCGCCTACCTCCTGACGGAGCTCATCTTCTGACGCCGCTCATGGCCCCGCCGCAAAGCTCGGCGTCGGAGCGATCCTGCCGTCAACGAGCCACTCAGATGTCCTGCAACCGGTAGCCGACGCCGCGCACGGTCTCGATGTACGGGCCGCAGGGACCGAGCTTTCGTCTCAGCGACACGATATGCACGTCGACCGAGCGGTCGGTGACGAACCTGTCGGGGACGAACGAGTCGTCGCCCTGCGCCGCGTCGACGATCTGCTGGCGGGTGAACACCCAGCCGGGTCGGCGGGCCAGGAACAGCAGGATGCGGAACTCGGTCGCGGTCAGCTCCACAGGGCGACCCTCCGCCAGCACCTGATGGCGGCCGGGGTGGATGACCAGCTCGCCGACCGTCACCGACGATGCGTCGCCGGCGTCGTCGGCAGCGTCGCGCCGCAGGACGGCCTTGATGCGAGCTGTCAGCACGCGCGGACTGAAGGGCTTGGTGACGTAGTCTGCGGCGCCCAGCTCGAGTCCCGCGACCACGTCTGCCTCGCTGCCTTTGGCCGTCAGCATGAGGATGGGTATGTGACGCGTGTTCGGATCGGCCTTGACAAGGCGGCAGACCTCGAGGCCGTCGACGCCGGGGAGCATCAGGTCGAGCACGATGGCATCGGGCGTCTGCGACTTCGTCACGCGCAGCGCGTCTTCCCCGGTAGCCACCGTCAGGACGCGATAGCCCTCTTTGTTCAAGTTGTACTCGACGAGCTCCAGGATGTCCTGCTCGTCGTCGACGACGAGGACACTGGCTTTGGGCATGCTCACCGCCTCAGGCTTCGTGTCGGTGTGGGAAGCGTTGCGGATGATAAGCACAGACTGTTAGCGACTGGTTAGGACGATGTCCTACAGGTTTCGCCTGCGGATCGTGCTCCGCATCGGGCTCGTCGGGCCAGCGGCTCCGGCAGCGCCGATCCTCAGGACGCGATGGCGGCATGAGCCTCGCGCCAGTCCGAGAAGTCGCCGAAGACATGGTCGGCGCCCGCCGCCGCCAGCTCGACCACGCTGTGCTTGCCGGTCGCGACGGCGACGCTCTTGACGCCCAGGTGAGCACCGCACGAAACGTCGGCCGGGGTGTCGCCGATCACCACGATGCTCTTCCCGGTGAACGTGCGCCCGGTGAGCGCCCGTGCCCGCTCCACTGCTATGGCCGGCAGGTCGTCGCGGCGCTCGGCATCGGATCCGTACGCTCCCAGGCGGAAGCACGACAGCAACCCGGTCGGGTGGAGCTTGCTGCGAGCACCGGCCTCGACGTTGCCGGTGAGGAGGCCGACGACGATCCCCGGATCGCCCGTCAGAGCGGCTACGAGGTCCCTGATCCCAGGTAGCACGGTCACACCGGTCTCGAGCACCTCGGTCTGCACCAGCTCCGCATACCTGTCCAGGCAAGAGTCCAGGCGGCCGTCGACCTCGTGTCCCTCGATACCCCACATCATCACCAGGTCACGCACGATGGCTGGATCGGTGCGGCCGTGGAACGTGTAGCCGTCGAGAGAGCCGCCGACACCGTAGACCTCGCGGATGGCGACCATCAGCGACCGCCCGCCGGCGCCGCCGGCGTCGATCAGGGTGCAATCGATATCGAAGAGCACGAGCCTGTCCATGCCGACGAGTATACCCACAGCCTCCTCCGGACCTCAGGTGATCAGGTGTTGGGGCGACGAGCGACCGGCTGGCGAAGCCGGCGTCACCCTGCGACCTGACGCTTCCGAAGCATGCGGCCCCGCAGACACACCATCACAGCTGCTGCGAGACGATGAGTTGTTTGTCACCGTCAGTACGCGGGTAGACACTGCCCCATAAAGGATGACAATCACTGTCATCAAAGCCTGGGGCAGGTTAGTCGACAAGGAGTGGAGAGATGACCCATAACATCAGTCGCAGGACCTCTGTGTTCCTGCTCGTCGCCGTGGCCGCACTGCTGGTCACGCTGTTCGCAAGCGTGGCCAGCGCTTCGGCGCGGCCGCTCAACCTCGACGGCCAGCGCACCGCGGTCACGCTCGTTCCGGGCACCCTTGACGTCCTGCTCGGCGCCGGCATCGTCCCGTTGCCGGTGGCGCCGTCGCCGGTCGTCGGCACCAAGACGTCGCTGAAGTTCACCTTCCCCGTCACCAGCGGTCGTGTCGACAGCAAGACCCTGGCCGGCAAGATCCGTCACAGCGGTGGCGTGCTCTTCGTGCAGCGGGCAGGCACCGGCTGGAACACGCTGAAGCTGAGCAGGTTCACCATCAGCATCGGCACCGAGTCGTACATCACGGCGATCGTCAATGGGGACAAGCGTCTGCGCGTCCTTGAGCTCGAGCTGAGCAACGCGGCCATCAAGCAGTACACCCGCAAGGGCCGGACGTACGTGTACATCTCCAAGGTCGCGGTCGGCCTCAACGACACCGCCATCGGGGCCGTCAACGCAACGTTCGGCACGGCACTGCCGACCGGCGACGTCATCCCGTTCGGCACCGCCAATGTGCTGGCCCGCGTGGCGCGCGCTCACTGAGGCAAGAGACGGCACTCATGTGACTTCGCGGGCATCCTCTGGGACATCCGGCGAAGGAGACCTCGAGGAGGGCGGCCTACCCAGGCGGGCCGCCCTCCTCGTCTGCTCAGCAGGAACTCGTCAGGCCCCTCGTCTCCTCATCAGGCCTCATGATCTGCTCATCCAGGCCACGTCAGCGCATCAGGGCCTGCTCGAGACACTCGGTACTGAACGGCAGCCCACTCACGCGCCCGGTGCCTGGGCCGTCACAAGGCAGCTCAGGCCGTGCGCGCCGCGACCGGTCAGACGGTGATCCCCTCACACGCCGGCTGTTCGACCAGCGACTCGTAGAGGATCTCGTAGGGACCGGTGGCCAGGATGGAGGCAAGCGTCATGTAGACGCGTCGCAGCCCCTCACCGGAGTAGAAGGCGTCGTGGTCCTCGACCGAGTCCCAGTTGGTCTGGATGACGTAGTGCGCGTCGCAGAGAGCCGCCTCGCGGCCGTCGTCGCAGAGATCGCTCGCCAGCGGCGACATGCCGACCGAGCGCAGGATGCGGTAGCCCCGCACACCTTGAGCCTCGTTGAGCAGGGTCGCGATCTCATCGAGCGCGCTCTCGGCGCGGTGCTCGGTGCTGCGACGCACACTGAACATCGTTTGTCCGATGATCATGTCGATCTCGCTCCCTCGGCTGCTTACGCTCTTATCGTTCCCGCTTCGCCCGCGACCTGAACGGCCTTGCGTGCGCTGATCGCGCGAAGCAGTCCGGCAACCGAGCTCTGTCACCCGCAGACCGCGTGTCCGCCTGGACCGTCCAGCCGGCGCCGCAGGCACCCGGATCCGGCGGGCACCGTCTCCTTCAGCGGACGATGTCGCGGAAGGCCGCCAGGACAGCCGCGGCGCTCGCCTGGTCGTGGCGGCCCGACCACACCATCTTCCCGGACCGATCGACCACGACAGCGAGAGGCGCGTCTTCACCGCCCGGACCCCCTGTGGCCGAGTACGAGCGTGTCACGTGTCCGTCGGCGTCGGACAGCAGCGGAAACGAAAAGCCGCCCGAGGACTCCTCGAGGCGCAGCAGGTCCTCCGGCGCGGCCACAGCGATGCCGACCGGTTGTCCTCTCAGCCCCCAGAGGGCCTCAGCAGCGGCGCTGAAGCCGCGGAGCCGCTCCACCACCTGCGGATCATCGAAGGCGAAGAACACGAGCACCGGCAGCCAGTCTCCGCGGTAGTCGGACAGGGAGACCGTGCTGCCGTCGGTGGCGGGCAGCGTGAAGGCCGGCGCCTGTCTGCCGACGCCGAACGTGAAGCCCACGTGCACACCTCCTCATCGCCACTGCGGGGAGTCGCCGGGCACCGTCGCCACGGCTCTCCTGAGTCTACACGCGGCAGCCACGGCCGGCATCCTCCCGGACGAGGAGGGGGTTGCGGTGGGACCGTCGCGCAGCGCGGCAGCCCCACCGCAGGAGTCACGTGAACGTGCGATACTGCTCCTTAGCCGCGGCGCAGACCGGGCACTTGTCCGGTACGTCGCCGATGACCGTGTGGCCACAGATGAGACAGACGCTGACCGGCAGGTCGTCGATGTCCCGGCCGGCGAGCGCCCGCTCGCGGGCGTCGGCGTACATGCTCTTGTGATCGACCTCCGCCTTCATGGCGTAGCTCGTCGAGCGCACCGCCTGATGGTTCTTCTGCGTACGCGCGATCTGCCGGTACGCCGGGTACATCTCGTCGATCTCGAACGACTCACCCTCGAACGCCACCAGCAGGTTGCCGGCTGTGGAATCGATGCCGCGCATGACGCGCAGGTGGTTGCGGGCATGACGCGTCTCGGCGAACGAGATGGCCCTGAACAGGCGACCGATGTTCGGAAAGCCCTCTTCCTCCGCCTGTTCGGCGAAGACGAGGTACTTCTCGGCCGCCTGGCTCTCCCCGGCAAAGGCTCTGTGCAGGACCTCGTCGGTCATCGGGTCGAGGTCCTCCGGCTGGGGCAGCTTCTTGTCGGCTGGGTCGATACCCATGCGGCACACTCCTTCCCGGACCCGCACAACGTGCGCTGCGGGTGAACGTCACTCAGAAGGCACGGAAGAACTGACCGGCGGTGCCGCAGACGGGGCACTCGCCCGGCGCGTCACCGATGACCGTATGGCCGCAGATGGGGCACACGTTGATGGTTTCGGCGACCATGTCCTCGCCGGTCTGGACCGTCGTTCGCGTCGCTTCGTACAGCGCCTGATGGTCCTGCTCGGCGCTCTTGGCGTAGCGGATGGACGTACGCGCCTCCTTGGCCCCCTGCAGCTCTGCCACCGCGTCATAGGCCGGATACATCTGGTCGATCTCGAAGGTCTCGCCGCCGAAGGCCGCCTTGAGGTTCTCGGAACTGTCGCCGATGCCGCCCAGTACGCTCAGGTGGTTGCGCGCATGCGTGCTCTCCGCATACGCCACCGCCTCGAAGAGACGGGCCACGTTCGGCAGACCCTCGTCGGCGGCCCTGGCCGCGAACGCCAGGTACTTCTGCGACGCCTGGCTCTCCCCGGCGAACGCCTCCTGCAGGAAGCCGGCGGTCATGGCGCCGAGCTTCTCGGGCTTGGGTGGCGTGTTCATGAAGGGCTGCGGCATATCGATTCCTCCTCGTCGTTTCCTCACTCGGCATGGGATGTGATCGTTCGACTACAGCTTGCCGGTCAGGGCGGGCACCAGACGCGCCAGGCCCCGGCGAAGCTGGGGGTCGCTGAGATGGTCGAACAGGGCGTAGTACAGACCGGGCAAGGTCTCGCTGCGGACCAGAGCAGCCAGATCGACGGTGACGCCACGGCGCGAAAGATCGGCGACCTGAGCCTTGTCGATGGCCAGCAGACCGGCGGTCGCCGGATAGGCGGCATCGCCACAGATCTCGGCGACGTCGCGTTCCTCGCTCCACAGCGAGAAGACGATCGCTGCACCTTCTGCGTCGGTCACGACGAGCCTCACGCCGGGCTGGACCTCCGCCGACACCTGGAAAGCGTGCCGCGGTCCCGCGGCGGCGGCGCTGGCGGCAGCCTGCACGGCCTCGACCTTGGCGGCCAGATCGGCCGGAACGTGACGTGTCATCGGTACCCCTCTGCTCGGATACGGATGCTTCTACCCACGCTCTCGCAGCGTCTACACCTGTCTCCGGCGAAGGACCGCAGAGACCCTGCGTCGAGCAGCCGGCGGTGACGACGTGGGAGACGACGATGACGACCGCGGCAGGCGTCGCGGCCGGGTGCTGCCGGCCGTGCGTTGTGACGGGCGACCGCGATGCGACACAATAGTGCGGTGTCTCTGGGCTGGGCCCAGAGCCCAGCGACCAGGAGAGGAGCACCGTCTGAACCGCTCGTGGCACGAACCCCTGGCAGCCGGCAGGATCCCGCTTGCCGGCGTCCTGGCGGCGATCGTGGCCGCCGCCGCGAACGTCGGCATCCGCCAGGCCGCCGAACGCTGGCTCGGCGTCGCGGCCGGCCAGCAGGTCCTGTCGCTGACCGTGGTGCTGGCGGCGACCGGCGGCGCGGTCCTGCTCGCGTGCCTGGCGCTGGCGCTGCTCGGCCAGACACAGGCGCGCCCCTTCACCATCCTCCGGCGACTCACAGTGGTCGCCTTCCTGCTGGCGAGCGCCGCGGCACTGCTAGCCTATCTCGGCTGGCTGCCCGGCGTGCCGACGGTGTCGTACGAGACCATGCTCGCCCTGGTCGGCATGAACGCCGTCACCGCGGTCTGCTGCGTCGCCTTTCTCACGACCATCCCACGCGCCGTGCGACGGGTCGGAGGCTTCTGACCACCGTCCCAACCGGCCACATCGACGACGCCGGGACGCACGTGCCGGTCAGGATCCGCGCACGGCCCTCGCGACTGACCGGCGGGGGCCGGTCGTCAGTCGGCGCCGCCGCCACCACCGCCGCCGCCGCCCCCACCGCCGCCTGAGAAGCCGCCCCCGCCGCCGCTGCCCGACGACGACGTGGCTCCCACCGCGGCGGAGAAGCCGGTGCTGAACGAGCCCAGAGGTGAGTGGGAGCCGCCCGCCACCCAGTAATGGGTCGTCGCGAAGCCGGCGTCACGCACGACCTCAGGCGCCTTGACCTCCAGGCTCTTGATGACCTCGTCGGCGATGCCGAACACCACAGCCAGGACAAGGAAGTGCTCCCAGAGGACGACCGAGGTCGGCGGCTTCTCGTCCATGCGTCCGAAGTCGCGCATGTAGTTGCGCAGTCCCTTGTATCTGGCGTACAGCTCGTTCGCCTGGGGTGAGCGGCGGCGCATGGCGGGGGCCAGAGCCGCCACGATGCCGCCCACCGCAGCACCGGCGAGCGGCCAGAGGCTCTCGGCCAGCATGAAGCCGAAGACGCCGGCGGCGATCGACAGGATGCCCAGCGTCATGGTCACGCCCATCGCGCGACCGCCGGTCTTCTCGAGAAAGCCCCGATCCTTGGCATACGCGGCGACAGCCTCGCGCCAGCTCTTCATCCCCTGGCTGAACGTCGAGCGCTGCTTCTTGGCCCGGTCGCGCAGCTCGTCGATGCCGATCCGATCGCCCTTGGCCAGATCGTCGAAGATGAGCCTCAGCAGCTTGCTTTCGATACCGCGCAGGTTCGCATCTTTCTCACGGTCCCAGACGATCTCGTAGGTCTCGTCGTCCTTGCTGCCGAAGAGGCCGCGCTTCTGGCGGACCACCTGTGAGACGGTCACCACGCCGCGGTCGGCGAGATCGAGGATGGTCGCCGAGACATCGGCGTTGGTGACCGTGCCCATGCGCCAGAGCGCCCCGACCACGGCCGGCGGCAGATCGGGGTCGGGCAGCTCGCGGTAGTACTGCCCGGTGAAGCCGGCGCGGTGCTCCCGGCCGTAGCGGAAGAAGAGCACGAGGGCGACGACGAGAGCGGCCGCCGGGAAGCCCAGCCCCAGGACCCAGCCTGCGGCCTGCTGCAGCCGGCGGTTGCGGCGGATGCGGTTGGCCTCGTCGGCCCAGCGCTGCTCCTCCGCCAGCACCGCCGCCAGGCGCGGACCGCCGGCCTCCGGGGCCTCGGACAGAGCCGCCGCCGGGAACAGCACCCGCGCCTCGACGAAGGTCTCGGGCGGCAAGTCGACGACGGTGAGTCGCACCGTCCCGTCGGGCTCACGCGTGACCAGCCCGCTGAGCGGTCCATGGCCCCAGGCCCGTACCTCCTTGCGGGTGACGCCCTCCGGCAGCGTGATGAGGATGCCGACGCGGTCGGTGGGCACGTCCCAGCCGGTGCCGACGAACTGCCAGTAGAGCTCGGCCGTGTCCTGCCAGCGCCGGGCGGCGCCGAGCGCCCGATAGTCGAGGGTGAGCTGCACGGTGGTGTCGCTGTAGCGCCAGAACGCCTGGACGAACAGGCGCGACCCTTCATCGGTGACGTTGTACGTGCCGGCCGGTCGCGCCCAGGGCTCGTCGGTCCACTGCAGCGGCTCACCATCGGGTCCCAGCACCTGCGTGACCTCGATACCCTGGGACCCCGTCTTGTCCAGATACCAGAACACACGGGTGAAATCGCCGTTGAAGCTCATGGTACGGCGTTCGCTCACGACCATGGCCCCGTCCTCGAGCACGCGTGCATCGATCGAGACGTCGTCGATCGAGTAGCTCTTGGCCGAGGCGGACGAAGCCACTCCGAGCAGGATGGTCGCCGTGATCATCACAGCCAGCGCCACGCGCGCGATATGCACCGACACTCCCGATGGCGGTCTGAGCCTCATGCGTACGCTCCCTCCGCGTGTTGTCCAGGCAGGCGACGCGCACGACGCCGACGCGATTGTACAGGCCTCGGCGCCCCCATAGGATTGCCGGCGGTGTGCCGCGGGAAAGCCCCAGGCATCAGGCGTGAACGTGGAGCACCTCCACAGAAGCGGACGGGACATGGACACAGGGGTACCAGGACGGACATCGCTCGAGCGTCGAGCCGAGGACCGACGAAGCCGTCGCACCTGGGTCTGGCGCGAGCGACGCACCGGCTTCGACCGCCGTCATCGGTCGACCTCACGGGTCGGCTCGGCGTGGGAGGGTACGCTCGTCTTTCTGCGCGACAACCCTCTGGCGCTGGTCCTGCTCCTTGCGCTGGCGAACCTTCTGAGCATCCTCGATCTGGCCTTCACGCTCCGCGCGCTTGAGCAGGGCGCCATCGAGGTCAACCCCCTCATGCGCACCCTCATCGCCGACGACCCGGCACAGGCGGTGATCGTCAAGATCGCTCTTGTCGCCGGCGTCTCCGTGCTCGTGTACCTGCTGCGCCGCTACCGGTCCATGCTCGGCGTCGCACTGCTCACGCTCGGCCTCTTCGCCGCCATCGTGGCCTACCACCTGTTCGGCGCCCTGTTCCTCATCTGAGCCTCCCGGGCAGCGACAGTCGGACCGTCACGGACGGCGATCCCCCTTCCCCGATGACGTTCCGGCAGCGGACGCCGTTCGTGCGATCGCATGGTCCCGGGGGTACCGCTTGAAGAGGTCCGGCATTGTAGGATGACGGGAAAGCCGCATGCCGACGCTCATCCACCACGGACTCCACATCTACTACCGCGAGGAACGGCCGCCACGGCGAGCCGCCGGCGGTCGTCCGGCGCTCATCTTCCTGCCGGGCAACACGGCGTCGTCCGCCAATCTCGGCTCCGAGCTGCGCTACTTTGGGCATCGCTTCCGCTGCCTTGCCCTCGACCCACCCGGCACCGGGCGCTCCGCGCGGCTGACCGTCTGGCCCGCCGACTGGTGGATGCTCACCGCCGGCGTGGTCGCCGCGCTGATGGAGCGCCTCGACCTCGGCCCCGCCGTCCTGGTGGGCAGCAGCGGCGGCGGCATCGTCGCGCTCCTGCTGGCACTCGAGCGGTCCGATCTGGTCACGGGCGTCGTTGCCGACAGCTGCCCGCCACAGCTTCGGACGGCCGACCTCCGCGCGCAGATCGCTGCCCGCCGGGAGCTTCTCGACAGACGACGCGACGAGTCGGCCGCCGTCCAGCATCCGCGATCGGCGGACTCACTCGGAGGCTTCATGCGCAGGCAGTCGCTGACGTGGTTCTGGCGGAGGGCTCACGGTCCCGACTGGCCGGCTGTGATAGAGGCCGACACGGACTTTCTTGAACGGCTGGTCCGGGACGGGGACCATGACCCCTTCGGCGGACACCTGGACCAGGTCCGCTGTCCGGTGCTCCTGAGCGGCTCTCTGGAGGACGACGTGATAGGCGACCTGGGAGCGCGACTCGAAGAGATGGCCCTCACGGTCCCCGACTGCCGGCTGTTCCTCTGGCCGGAGGGCGCCCATCCGCTCATGTGGAGCGCTCCGGTCCCGTTTCGTCGCGCAGTCGACGATTTCCTTGTCGACCTCGCGGACCCCACCGGCACACCGTAGCTCGGCCTGCCACGAGGGTCCCGCGGCGGCCTCGGCGCACCGCGGCCCCACTCCGGACGCGCGGCTGTGGACGACCCTGGGCAGACCGACGACATGCCGGGGGGGTCGCAGGCGAGCTCTACGGACCAGAACGCCTGCGACCATCCGATAGGATGGCGGCAAGACCAGCCGCCGAGTCTGTGGAGGACACCATGGAAGCTCGCGTCGCCGGAGTCCACGACCTCGCCGTCGGGACCATGCGGAAGGTCGCCGTCGGGGACCGGTCCTGCCTGCTCGTCAAGACTGCTACCGGCTTTCACGCCTACCCCGCACAGTGCCCGCACTACCACGGGCCTCTGGAACTCGGCGTACTCGACGGCGAGCGGCTCGTGTGCCCCTGGCACCAGGCAGTCTTCTCCGCCGAGGACGGCGACCTGCTGGAACCGCCCTCGTTCTTCGGTCTGCCGAGCTATCAGGTCCGGAGAGACGGCGACGACGTCTACGTGACGGTGCCCGATGACGACCGCGGCACGCGGGCGATGCCGATGACCGACCTCGACCTTCAAGCCGACCGGCGTACGGTGCTCATCCTCGGCGCCGGAGCGGCCGGCGCCGGCGCTGCGGAAGCGCTGCGGCAGGCCGGCTTCGCCGGTCGAATCGTCATGATCAGCGCCGAAGACCGGCTGCCCTACGACCGGCCCAACTGCAGCAAGGACCTGCTCTCCGGCGCCATGCCCGCGTCATGGATGCCGCTGCGCTCGGCCGCCTTCTACGAGAAGCGCGGCATCGAGCGTCTGCACGGTCGAGTGACTGCCGCAGACGTCCGGAGCAGGACCCTCACGCTCGAAGACGGCGTCGTGCTGACCGGCGACGCTCTGCTTCTGGCGCCCGGTGGTGCACCGCGGCGACTCAGCGTACCCGGCGCCGAGCTCGACGGGGTCTTCACGCTGCGCTCGTGGGATGACTGCGAGTCGATCGTGGCGGCGCTGGAGGGGGCACGCTCGGCCGTGGTGATCGGCGCCAGCTTCATCGGGCTGGAGGTCGCGGCGAGCCTGCGCCACCGCGACCTCGACGTCACCGTGGTGGCGCTCGAGGAGGTCCCGTTCGCGCGGCTCTTCGGACCCGGCGTCGGCACCGCGCTGCGAACGCTGCATGAAGAGCACGGCGTCGGCTTCCGTCTCGGCCGTACGGTCACCGCCCTGGACGGCGACGGCCGGGTACACGGCGTGACACTGGACGACGGCAGCGAGTTGCCGGCCGACATCGTCGTCGTCGGCATCGGCGTACAGCCGGCCACCGGCTTCGTCGACGGCGCACTGACGCTCTCCGACGGCGCGCTCAGCGTCGACGCGCACCTGCGCGTGGCGCCGGGCGTCTGGGCGGCCGGCGACATCGCCGCCTGGCCGGCCGCGCACACCGGCCTGCGGGTCCGCATCGAGCACTGGCGGCTGGCGCTGCAGCACGGGCGCGCCGCCGCCTTCGACATCGCCGGCCGCGGCGCGCCCTTCGCAGGAGTACCGTTCTTCTGGACGCAGCAGTACGACACCCGCCTGGGCTACGCCGGCTACGCCGGCGATCCCGCCGGCGCGATCATCGCCGGCCGGCCACAGGACCGCGACTTCCTCGTCTACTACTTCCCGGGCGGAGCCGCGAGCGACCGTCCGTGCGGCATCCTGGGCACCCGCGACACGCAGATCGCCGCCTTCGCCGAGCTGATGCGCCGCGACAGTCTGCCGACCGCCGACGAGCTGCGCACCGACCCTGAGCTGGACCTGGCGCAACGACTACGGACGCGCGGCTCAGCATCGTGAGGGCGACGCCGTCCCCGTCCGAGCCGGACGATCCCCGTGGAGTGCCGCAGGCCATCCGTGCCGCCTGATCGATCGCTTGCCGTGTCGGGTCTGCGCATGCCCGCCGAGTGGGAGGCGCACGACTGCTGCTGGATGGCCTGGCCGTGTCGGCCCCTGCCCGCCTGGGATCTGGACGAGGCGCGCCGCGCGACCGTGTCCATCGCCGCCGCGGTGGCCCGGTTCGAGCCCGTGCGCCTGATCGTGTCGCCGGACCTTGTGACCCAGGCCCGCAAGCTGCTGACGAAGACCTGCGATCAGACGACGTGGCCGGTCACGCTCGTGCCTTTGCCGATCGACGACTCGTGGACACGCGACACGGCGCCGACGTTCGTCTTCGGCGACCGACGCCGGCTGGTGGGCATCGACTGGCGATTCAACGCCTACGGCGGCATCTACCGGGAGTACGCACAGACCGCGCAGATGGCCCGGCGAGTCTGCTCTCTCACCGGAGCTCGCCACCTCGTCGCCGGTCTCACACTGGAAGGCGGTGCCCTGCATGTCGATGGGGAGGGTACCGTCCTGACCACCGAAGAGGTGGTACTGGACCCGTGCCGCAATCCCGGCTTGGAGCGCGCGGAGGCAGAAAGGCTGCTGTGCGACTGCCTGGGCGCGCGCAAGGTCATCTGGCTGACCGGACGCCTCGATGCCGACAACACCGGCGGCCACGTCGACAACCTCGCCTGTTTCGCCGGGCGAGCGACGGTACTGGCGCTCGCCGAAGATGATCCCGCCGACAGCCAGTACGGCTGTCTGCAGGAGAACCTCGAACGACTGCGGACGGCTCGCGACGCTCGGGGTCGTCGCCTCCAGGTCGTACCTGTACGTCAGCCGCTGCGGCGGGAGTACGCCGGTCGCGTGCTCTCGCCCTCGTACATCAACTTCTACATCGCCAACGGGGGCATCGTGATGCCGGTGTTCGGCGATGCCATGGATGGGCCGGCCGTGGCGTCCATCGGCGCCGCCTTCCCGTCCCACCAGGTGCTGACCGTGGACGGCTGGCCGCTGGCACGCTCCGACGGCGGTGTGCACTGCGTCACCCAGCAGCATCCACGGCTCTGCGTCGCCGGACACTGCGCCACATGAGCGCAGCCGCGACCCGAAGCGGGCGCGGCCTCAGGCGATCGGCCAGAGCACCTCGGTAAGGTACTCCTCCGGCGGCGTGTGCTCCGGGTCGGTCAGATAGACGTCGCGCAACGGTCCGGCCGGACGGTGTCCGTGCTCCTCCATCCAGCCGAAGACGGCCGCATAGGCCTGGCCCAGCGCGTCGTAGGGACCGCGGTGCATCGTGCTCGCCATGCGGCCACCGGGCAGCACCGCGGCCTCGACGGCGCCTTCGCCTGCCGTGCCCGGCGCCACCGGCATGCAGACCTGCATCTCGCCGCCTGCCTCGGGATCGAAATCCTCCGAGTACAGACAGAGGGGCGGTCCGGCCCAGGCGATCCCGGCCCGGCCCATGTAGCCCATGATCGCGTCGAACGCCTCGCCCATGGCGTCGCCGACGCCATCCATCGTGGTCTGCCTGCGCACCCTCAGGACCGGCTGCTCAGGCACCTCCTTGACGGCGACCTCGTACATGGTGACTCCTCCTCCTGCTCGACCATGACCTGAGGTGTCACGACGGGTCCATCACCCGTCCGTCCTCGTCGAACTGCTCCACCTCGATGAACACCCGTCTGACCTCCGGGTGGTCGTCGGCCAGGCGGCGCTCGATGCGGTGGATGGCGGCGTGCGCCGCTTCAACGGTGGTGCCGGGAGCGAACTCGATGCCCACATTGAGCAGCACGTCGCGCGGGCCCAGATGCATCGTGAGTGTGTCGCCGACGCGCTGCACGTCCGGTTCCTCCAGCGCGACGCACCGGAACGCGCTCACCGTCTCGGGGTCGGCGCTCTCACCGACGAGCAGCGCCTTGCTCTCCGCCGCCAGCCACACGGCCACGCTGCACAGCAGCACGCCGATGAGCACCGACGCGCCGCCGTCGAAGTAGGGGTTCTCCAGCTCGTGACCGAGCAGCACGCCGAAGAACGCGATGATGAGGCCGAGCAGGGCGGCGGTGTCCTCGAAGACGACCGTGAACATGCTCGGGTCCTTGCCCTCGTGCACGGCGCGGATGGTGCTGCGCGAACCCTTGACCTTGCGGAACTGCCGGTAGGCCACTGTGAACGAACCGGCCTCGAACAGCATGGCGACGCCGAGGACGATGTAGTTGATGAGCGGATCCTTGAGCGGGCTGGGGTGCTGGATGTGCAGGATGCCTTCGTAGATCGACATGCCGCCACCGATGCCGAAGATGCTGATGGCGACGATCAGGCTCCAGAAGTAGAGCTCCTTGCCGTAGCCGAACGGGTGCGAGCCGTCGGCCGGCCGGCCGGCCTTGCGGATGCCGAGCAGCAGCAGGCCGCCGTTGCCGGTGTCGACCACCGAGTGGATACCCTCGGAGATCATGGCCGAGCTGCCGGTGAGTGCCGCGGCGATGAACTTGACGACGGCGATGGCCAGATTGCCGACGATGGCGGCCACGACGGCGATGGTCGACTCGTGGCCGGTCTGTCCGGACGTGCTCATGACATGCGCCTCGATCGGTCCGTCGCGGAGTGCGCACCCGGGCACCGGAGCGCTGCGGCGGGTTCGAGCGATGATACCGCGTGCCGCACACTCTGTGCCCGGCACGAGACGATGCAGGACATCACCGACCTGCGGACGAGAGTAGGCGAGCGGCTCGAGCTGGAGCGGTGACCCGAGACCGACGGGTCGAAGCGGCCCGCTACGTGACCGCGCCGGCGGCGGCTGAAACGGCGGCGGCCGGACCGGTGGCGGCAGGGCCCGTGACGGCGGTCTCTCCGTGCGCCGGCACGACATCGTCGCCTTGTACATCGGCGACGGATACCGGGTGCGTTCCCTTCTCGTCCCGCCGGGCATCTTCGGCGGCGGACCCTGCCGGCTGCGCACCGCCGTCTTCCCGGCCGGGCAGCACGGGGATGAACGTCACCGACAGGCTGTCGCCGAAGCGGCTCACCACGGCGATGGTCGGCGCGGGGTCGCCTTCCTCCGGCGCGCTGGCGGTGCCGGGGTTGAGATGCAGGGCGCCGTCTTCCCACGCCGCCGAAGGCTCGTGGAGATGTCCGGTGACGATCAGATCGACACCCTCCGGGACGCCACGGCGCAGGAGCTTCTTGAGCTGCTTGGGCTTGTGGGCGACGAGGAAGCGGACACCGCCGGCCTCGCCCATCGCCTGAGCCGGGAGCTCCTTTGCCAGCCGGCCGCTGTCGGCGTTGCCGGCCACGGCGGTGACCGGTGCGACCGCCTCAAGACGGCGAAGGACGCTGCGCTTGCCGACGTCGCCGGCGTGGATGATGTGGGTCACGCCGGCAAAGGCGCTCAGGACCGCCGGATCGACCCGGCCGTGTGTGTCCGACAGCACACCGATCCGTACCGGATCGGCGCCGTCCGCGCTTGGCACGGTCGCGTGCTGTTCCACGACGCCTCACCCCGATCCTGGGCCGCCTGTACCGTGCAGACCGCCCGCAGGCACCGGCATCTCGGCCCCGAGCTCACTCGTGTCGGCGGCCGACGGCCGCCTCCTCACCGGGCAGCGCTTGTCCGGGGGGAAGGTACACTATCACCCTACTGTGAAGACCATCCACAGAAGACCACGCAGGTGGAGGGACGATGAGGATCCTCGTGTTCGGCGCCGGTGCCATGGGCAGCCTCTACGGATGGGTGCTCACCGAAGCCGGCCATGAGGTCACACACTTCGTCCGGCGGCGCCGGGCCGCCGAACTCACCGACGGCCTGGCGCTGGATGTCCTTGACGGCCGCCACCGGCCGGCTGTCACGCGCCGCGAGAGGTACGCGCCGCGGGTCATGATGCATGGCGACCCGCTCCCAGGTCACGAACTGATGCTGGTCAGCGTCACGCACAACGAGCTGCCGGCGGCGCTCCCACAGGTGGCCGACCTGGCCGCCGACGCGCCGGTCCTGTTCCTGATGAGCCTCTGGACCGGCGCCCACGACGTCGATGCCGCCCTGCCTCGGTCCCAGTATGTGTGGGGCATGCCCGCGGCCGGCGGGACGCTCTCTCCCGACGGACGCTCCCTGCAGGCGGCCCTGCTCCCGGCCGTCGCGGTAGGCTCCCTCACCGCCTCTGCGTCGGACCCTCTGGACCGGGTGACAGTCGCTCTCGCGTCGGCAGACCTCAAGCCCCGCGTTCGTCATGAGATGGAGCACTGGTCTCAGGTGGTGTTCGCCATCGCCGCCGGGCTCATCGGCGCGAGCTTCAAGTCGGGCGGGATCGATCGGCTCGAACGCGATCCCGCCTCCATGCGTCAGGCCGTCCTGGCCGTCCGCGATGCGCTGCTGGTCTGCGAACGCCTGGGCGTGGACGTGCGCGCCTTCCGGGAGGTCATGCCCTTCTACCTCTCGAGCCGCCTCGCCTCCCGCCTCATCCCGGCGACGCTGAAGCGCAACCAGGTGGCAGAGCGCATGATCGAGCTCTACGACCGGCACCCGGATCGCGCGCAGGTCTTCCTCGACGTCGTCGCGACCGGGCGCGAGCTGGGTGTCGAGATGCCGCATCTGACGGCCCTGGAGCAGCACGTGCCGGCGGCCCTCGCGTCGCACGGCGCCCGAGCTCCCGTGCCGCCGACCGACAGCTGACCGCTCGTGAGACGGTGGCTCTCCGACCTTGCGGTCCTCCGCGAGCGCGACTTCCTGCGCCTGTTCCTCGGTCAGTCGGTATCGGTGATCGGCGACGGCATCACGCCGATCGCCATCACCTACGCCGTGCTGGACCTGACCGGCTCGGCGACCGACCTCGGCCTGGTTCTGGCAGCCCAGAGCTTCGGGCTGGTCGCCTTCGCGCTGGTCGGCGGCGTCTGGGCCGACCGTCTGCGTCGCGAGTGGGTCATGATCGCCTCCGACGTCGTCCGGATGCTCGTCGTCGCCACGGCGGCCGCGCTGCTGATCGGCGGCTGGGCACAGATCTGGAGCCTGGCGCTGGTCGGCGCCGCCTACGGAGCCGCCGAGGCGTTCTTTCGCCCGGCGCTGGGCGGCCTGGTCCCGCAGATCGTGCCGGCCGTCAAGCTGCAGCAGGCCAACGCGCTCCTGGGCCTCTCCGAGAACGCCGGCTGGTTCGTCGGCCCCGCCCTGGCCGGCCTGATGGTGGCGGGCGTCGGCCCCGGCGTGGCGATCGCTCTTGACGCCGGGACGTTCCTCGCCAGCATCGGCTTCCTGCTCAGTCTGCGCGTGCCGCCCCGTGCGCGCGTCACAGTCCAGCGCAGCTTCGTCGGCGAGCTCCTGGCCGGCTGGCGCGAAGTCCGTTCACGCACGTGGCTCTGGGTCATGCTGCTGCGCGCCATGCTGGTGCTGTTCATCGTGGTGGCGCCGTTCCAGGTGCTCGGCCCGCTGGCGCTGCGCGCGCTCGGCCAGGGCGCCGGCGCCTGGGGCCTCGCGATGGCCGCGCTCAGCGCCGGCATGATCGTCGGCAGCATCGTCGCCCTGCGCTACAGTCCCCGTCACCCCATGCTCGTGGTGGCTCTGACCGGCGCCACGGCCGCCGCGGCGCCGTTCGTGCTCGCGGTCGGCGGTGGCGCCCTGCCGCTCGTGCTGGTGCAGGCCGGCCGCGGCGTCGCCGTCGGTGTGCTGGTCGCCGTCTGGATGACCACCTTGCAGCGGGAGATCCCCGAAGAAGCCCTCTCCCGCGTCACCGCCTGGGATTGGATGGCATCGATGGCGCTCTGGCCGGCCGGCCTGGCGATCGCCGGTCCCCTCGCCGACGCCGTCGGCGTGCGTACGGCCTGCGCACTGGCCGCCGGACTCGGCGTGCTGGCGGCCGGCTGGGTGTTCCTGGTGCCGAGCGTGCGCGGCATGCAGGCACGATCGCCAGAGGACCACCGCGTCGGCTCCGCACCGCCCCATGGTCCGGACGGCGGCCCATCCGGACCCTCCGGAGACCCGAAGGCCGCCGCCAGGGAGCGCGCAACGTCGCCTTCTCACTGACAGCTCATCACGTCCTGACCGGCGGTTCACGCCGGTTACAGAGCATTGCCACCGTTCCCGGCGACATTCGGGGAGCGGCACACGATCGCGCCGCCGGGGAAGGATACGACTTCTCAGTCGGAGGCGACCATGGGGTTCAGGAGGGTCACGGAGGGCGATCGCCTGCGGGCTGAGCGTTGCGCGCGCTGTGCCACCTGCGCGCGGGCACGGACCAGGCCGCGCAGCCTCACGCGCTGGTACGTCGTCCACATCGGTCGTTTTGTCTGCCCGAACTGCCGCTCGTACGAGCGGGTCTACGGACGACAGCCGTGGCGGGCAGCGCCGCCGCCTACCGACGACGACTTCATGCGCGCCGTCACCTGAGGTGGCGGTCGGCCGGCGTGCCTCTCCTCGTCTACATCGCCGCCGGCCTGCTCGCACTCTCGGCGCTGCTCCGACTGGTCCGCCTGCCCGCCTCTCTGCAACGCTTCGGCGTCCTGACGCCGGGCAACCGCGCGACTCTGACGCGGGCCCTGCTCGGGGAGATCCTTGTCGGGTCGTTCCTCGCTATCCTGATCGTGGTGCTCGTGCTGCCCGACGGCGTCGAGCCGGGCGCGGTACGGACGGCCTGCTACGTCTCGGCCGCCCTCCTGCTGCTCTCTGCAATCGTCAGGCTCGCGTCCCACCGGCCCCCCTCCGGACCGCGCTCGATCCCGCCGGCGACCACCGACACGTCCGCGGCCGTCCTGCTGATCGTCGGCGCGGCGCTGTAGGCGGCGCCCTTCGGGTCGCGCGCTCGCGAGGGGCCGGGCCGGTCGAGAGACCGTTGCCTGGCGGTTCAGCGATCCTCGTCGCCGGCCTCACAGCGATCGGCATCGTCACCCGCCACACGCTCGAACAGAGCCAGGTATTCGCCGTAGCCTTCGCGCTCCAGGTGCTCCCTGGGGATGAACCGCAAGGCGGCGGAGTTCATGCAGTAGCGCTCGCCGGACGGCTGCGGACCGTCGCGGAACAGGTGCCCCAGATGCGAATCGGCGTCGGCGCTGCGGACCTCGGTGCGTGGGTACAGCAGCTTGAAGTCGGTGCGAGTGGTGACCGCCTGCGGACGGACCGGTCGCGAGAAGCTCGGCCAGCCGGTGCCGGAGTCGTACTTGTCGTGCGAGCTGAAGAGCGGCTCGCCGGACACCACGTCGACGTAGATGCCGTCGTGATGCTCGTCCCAGTACTCGTTGTCGAACGGCGGCTCGGTACCGTCCTGCTGGGTCACCGCGTACTGCAGCTCCGTGAGCCTCTGTCGCAGCTCCTCCGCACTGGGCAAGTCCTCTCGCCGCTCCCGGTCGCCGCTCCTGCGTGCCTTCCTGCCGATCACGATAGTGCCTTTCTCGCCGCGCGGCGACGTCGGCCGCCGACGCGCTCGTCTCCCATGCATCCCGGCGTCCTGCGCCGGTGCTCCGTGCTCATGGTGTGCCCGGTCCGCGGGACATGCACACCACGGCTCAAGTCTCGCTGAGGCTCTCCGGCGAGAGGCTCATGGTGTGACAGCTCGGCTCGCGGACGAGAGCGATGCAGACGAGCGCCGCCACTGCGGCAACGGTCATGGCCAGCCAGGCCGTCCCGTAGCTGCCTGTGGCGTCGACGATGGCGCCGAAGACCGGAGGTCCGAAGAGGATGCCGACGTTGACGATGGCGGCGGTGAGGCCGGCCGCGACGCCGGCCGCCGGCCGGCCACCCAGCTCCCCGGCAGTCGTGCCGAAGAGGCCGCCCCAGCCGACCGCGGCGACGCCGAACAGCGCCAGTACGACGTAGAGCAGCCAGCCGAGCGCCGGACCGGCCAGGGCGAGCGCCAGGCAGCTTGCCGCCGCCAGCGCGCAAAGCACCAGCAGCGCCGGGCGACGGCGTCCGCCCAGCAGACGGTCGCTGATGACGCCGCTGGCCGGCTTGGCGACGCCGCCGGCTGCCTCACAGAGCGCCAGCAGGCCGCCGGCCGCTACCGCCGTGTACAGCCACTCTTCCTGCAGATAGACGACCAGATGCGCCAGACCGGAGAACTCGACGACGCCGAGGAAGAGTCCGGCCACGCCGAGGATCCAGATGTCCCGGGAGGCGAGAAGCCGGCGCGTGACGGACTGCGAACCGGAGGTCGATCCAGGCGATCCGGCGGCCGGGCCGTCCGCCGTCAGCGGACAGTCGAAGGAGGCGGAGCTGCCGGCCGTCCACGTGTCGCGAGCGATCGTCTGTGCGCCCGCGCCCGGTGGCGACAGCGACCGGCCGGCCGGTGCCGTCACCTGCGACCCGCCGGCCGGCGTGGCCCCCCGCCGCGGAGCCACCGGTCCCAGGGCCGGCAGCGGCTGCTCGCGGTCCCGGTAGAGCACCGCCGCCAGCAGGCAGATGACGAGCCCGAGGGCACCGACGGCCAGGAAGCCGTACTGCCAGCCGTAACGCTCGGCCACGGTCGGCAGAGTCGCGGCGCCGACGATGCCGCTCAGGTTCACCCCCGTCTGATTGAAGCCGATCGCGGTGGCGCGCTCGCGCAGCGGGAACCACGTCATCACCGCCTTGACCGCACAAGGGTAGATGCATCCGGCGCCCAACCCCGAGATCGCCAGCAACGCCAGCAGCCACGCATACGACGGCGCCAGGGACATCGCACCCACGCAGATCCCGGTGATGAACGTGCCGGCCACGAGCATGCGGCGTACCCCGACGCGATCTACGAGCCATCCGGCGACGATGAGCGTCGGCGCGTAGGCGACGGCGGTCGCCCCCATGAGACCCCCCACCTGCGCCAGCGACAGTTCGAACGAGGACTTGAGGTACGGCGACAGGGGGCCGACGCTCAGCCTGGCGAGAAAGACCATCACGTAGGACAGCCAGACGACCGCGAGGATGACGAAGCGGTAGCGCGAGACGCCCGAGGACGGCGCCTCGCTCGCCCCGGGTCCCAGGTCAGACGACATCGCGCTCGCGCAGCACCCCGGCCAGGCGACGGGCCAGCGCCATGATGGTCAGCATCGGGGCCGCTCCCAATGACTCGGGGAGCAGTGAGGCGTCGGCGACGAACACGTTCGCCGGCAGCGACCGCGGGTGCATGGTCGCTACGGACTCCGAGGTGAGTGGCACCATACCGCCGGGGTGACCGGCGTTCAGGGTACCGAGAAAGGTCTCTTCAGGCGGGATACCGGCGATCGCGAGGACATCCCGGCAGGCATCGACGGCGACCTTCAGGCGTCGGCGATCGCGCGGCGTGAGAGCCTTGCGGACGCCGCCGCGGGCCACTGAGCCGCGACCGACATCGCCCACCTCGCTGTCCGCCAGCTTGATCATCAGCGACGCGAGGCCGGACGCTTCTCGCCGCCAGCGCCGATCGAAGAAGAAGCTGAGGTGATCGAAGTACGGCGAGACGATGCTGCCCTCGAGCTCGACGACGAACGGCATCGGGACCTCACGGTCCTGATCGGCGCCGGGCCACGGCCCGGCGACGCACAGGACCGGGTCGACGAACAGGCGGTTCTCCGTGGCGACGCCCGACCGCGCCAGGATGGCGGGCGTGCCCAGACCACCGGCCGCCAGCACGATGACATCGGCCGACACCAGCTCGCGACGGCCGTGCCGGCGCACGAGGACACCGCCGGCCCGGCCGCTGCGGTCGCCGGCCGGCTGCAGCCGCTCCACCCGCGCTCCGGTGAGCACGGTGGCGCCACGCGCCAACGCGTCGTCGAGGAAGCGTCGCGCATCCCAGCGCGCCCCGGTCCGGCAGCCGAGCACGCAGCGACCGCAGCGCACGCATCGGCGGTAGTCGACCATCTTGGGCGTCGGCTGCGGAGCGAGGCCGGCCTGTCGACAGGCGTCCCAGAGGACCTGAGTGCTCGGCCGCCAGCGTCCCCGATGGGCCGATGTGACACCCAGCTCCGTCTCCAGCGCCCGGTACTCGGAAGTGAGATCGATCCCGAGGGTCGACAAGCCGGCATCGAGCCGCATCGCGTTCCCGGTCGCCAGCGTCGTGGTACCACCGGTAGCCACGCCGCGGACCAGCACCAGTCCGTCGGCGGCGCGCTGCACCCGCATCGCCGGAAACAGCGCCGTGATCAGCCGCTCGTCGAAGAAGAGGCCGCTGGACCGCACGCGTTCCAGCGGCTCACGGTCCAGCGTGAACGGGCGGAAGCGCCGGCCGGCCTCGAGCACCGTGACCTGCACGCCGTCGAGCCCGGCGAGCTCGCGAGCCATGGTGGCGCCGCCGGCGCCGCTGCCCACGACCACAGCGCGCACCGGCCTGCCCCGCCGAGCGCGCGAAGCCGGCGGCGGACCGCCCGGCATCGGCTGTTCTGCGACGGGCTCGGGCGGCGGAACGGTGAGCTCGTGCGCGTCCGGGAGCGGTGGCTCCAGACGTCCGCGGCAGGCGGCGGCGCCCTCCGTGAGACGGTCGTCGAAGCTGAGCCGCCATCCGCCGGTGAGCCCGGCGGCGATCCCCTCGTCGACGGCGCACATGAGCCGGCAGGCTCCCGGCGAGTAGTGGCGACTGAACCGGCAGCGACTCACGGTCACTGTCCCGTCGGCCCCGGCGCGCAGCGCGATGCCGAGCTCGCGATAGAGCAGCTGGAGCGCCCGCCGCGCCTCGTCCGGACTCCGCACGCCCAACCGACGGCGCAGATCGGCGCCGAGCCCACAGGCTGCCAGCCGCAGGCGTCCGGCCGTCGCCCCGGCCGTAGTCTCCCGGGTACAGCCGGCGGCGGTCGCCGTGAAGCGCGCGAACTCCTCCAGGCGCGCTTCCATGCGACGGGACGGCCATGCCGGCGGCGGCACGCCGAATGCGCCCGCCACCCGCTCTGTGAGCTCGTCGAGCGTGCGCCGGCTCAGTGCGCCGGGGGTCCAGCGTTCGAGGGCGGCCAGCCGGACACTCATGCCGGATCGCGGTGCGCGCCCCGTCGCAGACACAGACCGGCGACCAGCAGGGCGATGGCGCCGTCGACGACGAAGTTGGCGATGTAGATGAGGTACTGCTGATCGACCGCGAACAGCAGCAGCGACAGCAGCGAGCTGGCTGCCTTGGCGTGCACCAGCAGCCACGGATAGACGCGCTCGGACGGGCGACGAGCCATCATCCAGGCCAGCAGCGTGACGACGTACATGTACGCCACCGCCAGCGCGAGATAGAAGGCATAGCCCCGAGTCGGCGCGGCCGGCAGACCGATGCCGGTCGAAAGCCGGTTGAACGCCGCCAGCACCCGTCCGGGCAGGATCAGGAAGATGAGTCCGACGGCGGCGAACGTGCCCGCCAGAAGATGACCGGTCAGCCTGATGAGCCGTTCCCGGCCGTCGGCGCCGGCGGCATCTCGGTCGCCGGCCGCGCCGGCGCCTCCGCCCCTGTCGATCGCCGTCATCGACCGTCCCCTTCCTCGCCCGTTCGCCGGCCCGCCGCCCGACGCTTCGCCATCCGCCGTGGTCGAGCGCGCCCCCCAGGGCGACCGCCCGCTCTTGGATCCCGCTCGGGCGACGGCCGCCGCCCCGCCGCTTCCGTAGAGGATCCGGTCGAACGCCGGGGGCGACACCGCGCCGGCCCGTTCGGCCGCGGCCGCGCTCAGTCGCGCATCGAGCATCATCGCATCGCCGGCCAGCTCGTGCAGGACATCGTAGTGCTCGTTGATCCAGCAACTGTCGCCGGGGGAGAAGTGGCCGCGCATCTCCTCGATGAGCTCCTCCAGCGGCCGTTCCGTGACGTTGCCGAACGTCATGGGTGTGAAAACACAGGGACTGACCTCTCCGAACGCGTCGACGTAGACCATCTTGACCCCGGCGTTGCAGCCGAACGTCGAGCCGTCCTCGAAGTGCCCCAGGTAGTTGACGGTCAGAGATGAGGGCCGGCGGCGGTTCCAGCTGTCTTGCAGCGCGCAGAGGTCGCGGTGCTCCTGCGTACCGATGACCTGCGTCGCATCGCAGCAGGCGGGCACCGAAGGCTTCACCTCGCTGAGCCATGCCTCGTCGACCCCCAGGTCCTCCAGGAACGCGAGAAAGGGCTCGACCTCTCCGCCGGCGATGGCCTGCCGCGAGAATACCGCCGAGACGCTCACATGAAGGCCCTCGGTCCGCTTCATGGTCTCGATGGCGCGCAACGCCTCGGCGAAGGCTCCGGGGTAGCGGCGACCCGCGTCGTGCTCGGCCGCGTCCCGGCTGTCGAGGCTGACGGCCGCCGAGAAGAGTCCGGCCGAGACCAGGTCGTGCGCCAGCTGTGTGGTGAGCCCGCACCCGGTGGTGAACAGCTTGACGGCACAGCCTCGAGCGGCGCGCTCGGTGATGCGCACGATGTCGCGATTGAGCAGCGGCTCGCCGCCGGTGAAGCCGAGCCAGACCACGCCCATGTCCTGCAGCCTGTCGATGACGTCCAGGATCGTGGCGGTGTCCAGCGACCGGCCGCGACGCTGCTTGTTGTAACAGTAGACACAGTCCTGCGGACAGGCGTTGGTGAGGCCGACCTGCGCGTGAGATGGACCGGCGACCCGCTGCACCAGGTGGAGCGAGACGAAGCGCCGGTAGGCCGGACTGTTGAGCGGCGGCAGATGCGAGTGGACGATCCAGTTGCCGCCGACGCTGCGGACGGGGAAGGAGCGCAGGTAGCGCATGAGGAACAGGTTGGCCGCCGGCGGCACCCGCAGCTGGCCGGGAGCAGCCTTGAGTGAGCCGATCGTGGCGAGCGGTGCCGGGATGGTGCGTCGTCGGCTGCTGGGCATGGAGGGCTCGCGTCTCCTGTGCTGAGCGACCGTTTCGTCCTGTGCGGACCGGCCGGCCGCGTGAGCCGGTCCCGCCCAGACACTGGGCGACGCCCGACTTCCACATCACGCGACGCCGCACACTGTACACCCCTCGGCACGCTCCATCCACGCCGCGCGCCGGCGATGCGGGATCGGCAGGCTTGGCAGCGGCCGTTCGCGGGAACACGCACCTTGAGAGCATTTGGGCGCACGCAACCACGGACTGACTGGACTCGACAGCAACGAAAGGCCGCAGATGGCTATCGCTACGTTCGCCGCCGGGTGCTTCTGGGGCGTCGAAGCGCGCTTCCGCACCGTCCCCGGCGTCATGGACACGGAGGTCGGCTACACCGGTGGCACCAAGGAGGAACCGACGTACCGTCAGGTCTGCCGCAGCAAGACGGGCCACGCCGAAGCGGTCAAGGTGGAGTTCGACCCCGACGCGGTGAGCTACGAACGGCTCGTCGAGACGTTCTTCGCTCTGCACGATCCGACCACGAAGGACCGGCAGGGCCCCGACATCGGCTCCCAGTACCGCTCCGTCATCTTCTTCCACTCACCGGAGCAGGAGGCGGCGGCACGCGCCGTCAAGGACCGTCTCGAGGCTTCAGACGCCTTCAGACGGCCGATCGTCACCGAGATCGTGCCGGCCGGCCCCTGGTGGCCCGCCGAGGACTACCACCAGCGCTACCTCGAGCGGCAGGGGCTGCTGTCCTGCGGGCTTTGAAGCGACGCCACAGACGATCCATCGTCGATCGCCATGATCACGCCGTCAGGATGCGAGCACCAGGACCAGGACGGCGATCGCCCCGACGAGACTGACGAGCATGGGGGCAGCATACGGGTACCGTTCACGGCGTCCGAAGGCCCAGCCAAGGGCGTTCGTCGCTGAGTAGACCAGCGCGCCGATAGCCAGGAAGGCGAGCGGCCGGCCCCACCCGGCACCGGCCAGCAGCGCGGCAGCGGCCGTCATCAGCGCCGCCGCGGTGCCGTACTCGGCCAGCCAGTGCAGCCAGAAGAGAGAGTCGGTGCCGGCTTCACGGGCTCGGAACAGGCCCGCCGAGCGGTCGACCTCGGCGCCGGCGACGATGTCCCTGGTCCAGATCCCGGCCATGGCCAGCCCGATCGCGATCATGATGACGGCGGCGGTGACGCTCATCTGCACGCTCCGGGGTCGGTCTCTGCAGAATGGTCGGTGCTGAAGCGTCCGTCCGCTCGCCGCTGTCGGGCCGGTCGACCGGCCGGGGGCACCGATCTGCACGACGGCCGAACGATAGCTGACGGCGGGTAGCCGGTCGAGCGTCCCCAGGACCGACGCCCTGAGCCGGCGTGCCCGCCGTCGGCCACCTGCGATAGGCTCCGCTCACATGGACGGGAGGCAGGTGGCCCGACCCGGGAGTGACATGTCATGACGATCGAGCACGTGGTCCGCGACGGGCTCTGCACCCAGTGCGGCACCTGTGCAGGCGTGTGCCCTCAGGATGCCCTGCGCATGCGCTGGACGCTGCGCGACGGCTGGCTGCCGGAGATCGATCACGCACGCTGCACCGACTGCGGCGTCTGCGACGAGGTCTGCCCCGGCGACGGATTCGACTACGGCTCCGGGGCGTGGTGGCGTGAGCGGAACGGCGACGCCCCGTTCCGCGACTTCCTCGGTCCGTATCGCGGGCTGTGGTACGGGTGGGCCAGCGATCCTGACACGCGCTTCGCCGGCGCCTCAGGGGGCATCGCGACGGCACTGCTGCAGGGCGCGCTGGAACAGGGCGACGTCGATGCCGTCATCGGCGTCCGCATGAGCCGCGCCACGCCACTGGCGGCCGAGCCGGCGATCGCTCGCTCGACCGCCGAGGTCGCGGCCCTGCGCGGCTCCAAGTACAGCATGGTCGCCGTCGGCGAGGCGCTGCGTGAGGTGCGCGCCTCGCCCGGCCGCTACGCCTTCGTCGGGCTCCCGTGCCACATCCAGGGACTGCGGCTTGCGCAGCGACGCAGCCAAGTGCTGCGTGAACGCGTGCCGCTCACCGTCGGCGTCTTCTGCGGCTTCAACATGCTGCCGCGTGCCACCTGCGTCGCGGCTCGCCGCATCGGCGTCGACCCCGCCGAGCTGACCCTGGTGGGCTACCGCGGCCCGGACTGGCCCGGCGAGCTGCGCCTCCACACACGCTCCGGCGCCCTGCACACGGCGTCCTTTGCCGACTACTACGACCACTACGTCGCCGCCTGGATCCAGCCGCGTTGTCGCACCTGCGCAGACGCCCTGGTGGAGCCGGCCGACATCGCACTCGGCGACACGTGGCTGGAGCGCTTCTACGGGTCCCCGGGAGTCTCGGACCTGATCGCCCGGACCTCCGTCGGCTATGACCTGATCGAGCGGCTTGCCCCCGCACGCCTCACGCTGATGGAGGCCTCACCTGAGGAGATGGTCGCCTCGCAATCCGCAACGTATCGTGTCAAGCGGCCGGTGCTGCGTGGCCGGACGTGGCTGCGCCGACTGGGCGGCCGCGCGGTCCCCGAATTCCCCGGTCTGCAGCTGGCACCGTCCACCTCCGACAAGCTCGCCGGCATCCGCGATCTGCTCACCGAGACCGCCTACCGCCGACTCGGGGAGTTCCGCCACGGCTGACACGTTCGGCCGGATGCCCCACGCTGCCCCGAGACCGCCGGCCAGGCTGTCGCGGACCACCAGAGCGCTCAGGGCACCCTTGACGGACAGTCCGCCCGCTGTCTAGCCTACGAAGTAGCCTGCTGAGCGACAGCACACGCACGTGCCGGGCGGACCAGGCTGCGACCGTGGCGACGACAGGTCGGCCGACTGAGGGAGGCCACGTGCCCCGCGATCAGTACGACGTCATCGTCATCGGTGGCGGCCACAACGGGCTGATCTGCGCCGCCAAGCTGGCCGGGGCCGGCGCCAGAGTCCTCGTTCTGGAGCGCCGTGAGCGCGTCGGTGGCTGTACCGACACGTCGTCCCCCTGGCCCGAGCACCCGGACTGGCGCGTCAACACGTACTCCTACGTAGCCGGCCTGATGCCGCAACGCATCATCCGCGACCTGGACCTCCACCGTCACGGCCTGCGCATCCACCCCATGGGGCCCTACTTGGTGCCGTTCCCCGACGGGCGCTGTCTGATGCTCAGCGAGGATCCCGAGCGCAGCTACCCGAGCATCGCGCGTGTCTCGCGTCGTGACGCCGAGGCCTACGCTCGCTGGGAGGAATGGCTGGGGCAGATCGCCGACGTCGTCTGGCCGATCTTCACGCAGATACCGCCGTGCCTGGGCTCGCTGAAGCCGAGCGACCTGGCCGGCACGCTGGAGATCGCCTGGCGGGCCCGCAGGCTCGGGGTCCGCGGGGTGGCCGACGTCACACGACTCTTCACGGCCAGCATCAATGAGATCCTCGACGACTGGTTCGAGAGTGAGGAGCTCAAGGCGCTCATGGCGATGACGGCCGCGGTCGGCGCCTGGGCGGGACCAGACACCCCGGGGACCGCGTATGTCCTCCTGCACCTCTCCATGGGCGACCCGGGCGACGGGCATGTCGGCGGCTGGGGATTCGCCCGTGGCGGTATGGGCGGTCTGGCTGCTGCCTGTCGCCGCGCCGCCGAGGCTGGTGGAGCCGAGGTACGCACCGGTGCCGAAGTCATGCGCATCGGTACGATCTCAGAGCGTGTCACCGGCGTCGTCCTCGCCGACGGCAGCGAGCTGCGGGCACCGGTGGTGGTGAGCACCGTCCACCCCAGGCTCACCTTCCTCCGACTGCTGGACCCGGCGACGCTGCCACCGGACTTCGTCGAAGACATCCGGCGCTTCAAGTGTCGCGGCGGAGCGGTCAAGATCAACCTTGCGATCGCCGAGCTGCCGCGCTTCTCCGGCGCGCCCTGCGGCGTGCCGGCGGACGCCGGAGGCCCCGGCCGTGGCGATGCGAGTCACGTCGCGGCAGAGTACCACCGCGGCTCGATCGAGCTGGCAGTCTCACCAGCGTACGTCCAGGCGGCGTTCGACGACGCTACCGCCGGGCGCCCCGCCGAGCATCCCATCGCAGACGTGACGATCCCGTCTGTCTCCGACGACACGCTCATGCCTGAGGGACTCCACTGCATGTCGATCTACTCGCAGTGGGTGCCGCACGAGTGGCACCGTGAGCCGCATCGCGACGACGTCGAGGCCTTTGCCGACCGCGTCATCGCCGCCCTCGGCGAGATGGCGCCGAACCTGCCGAACGCCGTCCTCGCCCGCCAGGTGATCGGACCGTGGGAGCTCGAGCGCGAGCTGGGACTGGTCGGCGGCAACGTCTACGGCGGCGAGCTCTCGGTCGACCAGCTCTTCCATATGCGTCCGGCAGCCGGCTACGCCGACTACCGCACACCGGTCACCGGACTCTACAACGGCTCGGCGGGAGCGCACGGCGGCGGCGGGGTCAGCGGCATCCCCGGCTGGCAGGCCGCCCGCCAGGCCATCCGCGACAACCGCCGCGGGCACCGCCGGCGACGCGGCCGGCGGAGCTGACCCGGCAAGGCGAACGGGTCCGACCCGGAGCGCAGGGCGTCCACGACCACGCATCTGACGACCGGCTCTACGGACGGCCCGGAACGCGCGGAGGGCGGGCGGTGCCGCTGCCACCGCGCGAGCTGGCAAGCGCCGCGACGTCGACGGCCGCGATCTCGCCGGCGAGCTCCTCGAACGGTTTCAGGATGGCGAACAGACGGGCGGCGGCGAACGGCGAGGGCCGCCTCTTCTGACCGAACGAGAAGCGCTCGAAACCCTTGTAGCACGATTGCGGCGTCACGCTGCCGTCGAGTGCGACATTGTACGCGATCAGAGAGGCGGCGAGCTCGGCGACCGAGCGGCGGTCCTCCTCGGTGGCAACGGGCGAAGCGGCGCTCCACACCTGTGGGTAGCGCCCGACCGCGTCGAGCACCAGCGCCACGCTGTACCAGGTCGTCGGCCACTTGACCGTCTTGAAGCTGCGGCCGTGACCGAACATGTACGGCCTGTGGGCGCCACGGTCACGCCAGACGCCGAGCACGGTGCGGACGGCCGGAGTCACGTGGCGAAGCCCGTCCGCGCCGGCAGCCGTCACACCCGCGGGCTGCTCGATGAGCCGCGCGAACAGACGCAGCGCCTCAAGCGTGACCAGCGGACACACGTCCCCGACCCGGCCCGGCCCTCGGAACTTGACGACCGGATCGGGGATGCACTTCCAGCCCGGGCCCTGTGTCGTCTCGGTGAAATCGTCGAGGATCCGCCGCAGCGAACGGCGCACCGAGGCCTGACCGGCGCGGCCGCAACGCGCCATGATGTCGGCGATGATGTGCATGTCGCACGGCAGGGTGCACCAGACCGGCTGTGGCATCTGCCGCCACTGCGTGAAGCACGCGAACCGGCCACCGTCTTCGTGACGAGCGAACGCGTCGAGCAGGTCGTCGAAACGGTCGTCGTCGCCGGGCCGGACGCCCATGTCCGCCAGGAGGTGGAGGAGGTTGGGCGCGTAGCGCGGGCTGTCGTGCCCGCCGACCTTGTCTGCCGCCTCCCAGTCCGGGATCCGCTCCAGCAGATCCTGCACGCCCGGGTCGGCGAGCACCTCGCGGCGTGCCTTCCGAACGTCGGCATCGTCTTCCGGCCGGCCGAGCACGCGCCGAAGCGTGACCCAGCGGGCTGCAGGCTCATCGGCGGCCAGCAGCGAAGGCACCGGGTCGGCGCCGATGACGGGCCACAGACGCCTTGGCAGCACCTCGTCATCCATGCCTTGAATGATACCGGAGCGACAAGAGGGACGAGCGGGACGACAACACGACGGAGACCGGTCATCATCCGCCGTTTCTGCAGGAATGCAGGAAGAACGTTGCCGGCGGGAGGCGGCGGTCTTGGATCTCCGGACCGTCGAAGGCGAAGGCCCGGCGACCTCGGGACCGCTCAGGCCTGGCGGCTCCGCTTCGCCGTACCCCGGCCGGCGCCCGGATGGGCCGCCATCCACTCCTCGTGCGGCGGCACCGGCTCGCCGACGACGTAGAGGAAGTAGTACGCGCCGGTGTCGCCGAGGAACCTGAAGTGCCGGCGCAGGTCGGCCACGGTGGCGTCGAACCCGCCGTGCGACTGCAGGTAGGCCTTGAACCCGTCGGGCTCACGGTCGAACTCGAGCAGTTCCTGTGCGTTGAGCACCGTCGCCTCGATCTTGCGGCGGTTGCGGACGATCCGCGGATCCGCCGCCAGCCGTTCGATGTCGTCCAGCGTGAAGGCTGCCACCTTCCCCGGGTCGAAGCCCTGGAAGGCCTCGCGGAATCCGTCCCACTTGGCCGCGATGACCCGCCACGACATGCCGGCCTGGAAGATCGCTCTGGTGATCACCTCCAGGTAGTCGGGCAGTCCGTTCGGTGTGATCTGCTGGGGTGCCTCCATCGTCATCTCCGATCGTCTCAAGGCTGCTGGATCCGGCGAGCACCGCGGTGACCGAAGCTTCCGCGGGACCTCGACAGCCACATGCGGCATTTCGGTCATACGACCGTACCCGCCCGGCAGATGCCTCAGTCTCCGGCGAGAGACGGTGGGGAGACGCGCGAAGCGAGGTCGCGAAGTGCCGGAGCGACGTGCCGGCCGGCGAGCGGGACGCCGTGGCCCGCCGCGAGGACCCAGGGCTCCAGATCTGCCAGAGTGGCGATCGACGTGGCCGCGGCGCGCCAGTCGCAGGTGAAGACCGTCGGCGGACCGCAGAGCCGCGGCCTGCAGCGCGCCAGGTCCCACAGCCAGCCGACCCCCCGGCTGCCGAGGCGACTGTGCCAGGCGAGCGTCAGGACGGCGTCGCCGCTGATCAGCGTCCTGTCGCCGGGCCTGAAGAGGGCGACGTGGCCCGGCGTATGGCCCGGTGTGGCGACCACGGTCCAGTCCGGCATGCCGGGCGCACCCGTCTGAGGATCGAAGGGTCGCACGTCACCACCCAGGTCACTGCCCCGGGCGAGCGCCTCCATGGCCCGCCGCGGCAACAGCCGCGCCAGCCAGAAGACCAGCGGCTCGGGATAGAGCGACGTACCGTTGACGAACGGGGCCTCACCTTCGGGGAGAAGGATCGGCACGTCCCAGTCCGCCGCCAGACGCACCGCCGCCCCGGCGTGATCGGGATGACCGTGCGTGAGGAGGATCGATCGCGGCCGGCCCCCGCGACAGAGCCGTCCGACCACCCCCTCTATGGTCGCCGCGGAGCCCGGATAGCCGGCGTCGATCAGCACCCATGACCCGCCTGAGTCCACGAGGTAGACGTTGGCGCCGCGCATGGGCAGCCAGTGGACACCACGGGCGATCTCGAAGGTCCTTGCGCGCACCCCACCACCTCCAGGGATCCTCTGCTGTCGTCGCCGTGCCACGCCGGTCTCAGGTCGTCAGCTGCCCCAGTACGCCGCGTGACGACGGCGGCAGAAGTCCGCGTTGTCGCCCTGCAGCTCGAAGTCGCGATAGTCGATCGAGACGACGCGTTCGCGGTGCATCGTGAGCTGCCGGTTGGCGTCGAGCAGATCCACCAGCAGACGGTCCTCACCGGGCCGCAGCGGCCCGAGCGCGGCGGCGAAATGGATCGCCCACAGCCGCCCGTCGGCGGCGGACGCCGGGGCAGCCGCCTCAGACGAACCGGCGGCGGCGGCTGCGGCGGGCTCCAGACCGGACGCCAGCGCAAGCTCGGGCGGCAGGAAGACGTGGCGCAGCTCGACGAAGCGGTCGCCACACCCGTATGCGTAGATGGCCCGCACGTCGCCGTCGGCGCCGGCCTGAAGCCGGACCGGCAGGATCATGTGAGCCAGCAGCCAGCTCGACAGCGACGAGACGCGGCTCACGGCGCCAGGGAGCGTGGAGATGGCATGCTCCCAGTGGTACGAGGACGCGTTGGCTCGCAGCACGTGCTCGCGCTCGATGATCGCCTCGGTGTCGACGGGGGTCATCCAGCGGACGAAGTCGGCCAGCCGATGGAACGGCGTGCCCGCCTGATCGAAGACCGCCAGGACGCGCGCGTAGTCGCCGACTTCGTCGGGCGCCATGGCCTGCGCCAGCTCGAAGATGCGACGCTCCTGGTCGGGCGTCACGGGACACGGGCAGCTCAGTACGACCCGGAGCGCCAGCTCGAGTCCTTCACCGCGGATCTTCATCGCTCGCTCTCCTCCCGTCCGGCGGCAGTCCGCCGTCTTCGCCGGTCGCAGCCCGGCCTTCGCCCGGCGCCGCCGCCATGATGGTCGGCTCGTGAGTGGTGAACGCCAGGAACCACCGCAGAACCTCTCTGCTCCGTACCAGCGTACCGGTGTTCACCAGCGGGTGGCACTGGAAACCCGGCTCGCTGCACAGACGTCGCCCTGAGGCTCATCCCCGACCGGTCAGCCGATAGTGGTCCTTCACCGACTTGTGAATGATCTTCCACTTGCGGACCTCCGCGGCGCGCAGACGGGGGTCGGTCTTCATGGCGGCCACCTCCGCCTCGCGCAGGAGCTTGCGGTAGCTCTCCAGGCGACCTGCCGGGATGGTGCCCTCTTCGACCGCCGCCTGCACGCCGCAGCCCGGCTCGGCCGTGTGGGTACAGTCGCGGAAACGGCACTCCAGAGCGGCTTCCTCGATGTCCGGGAAGGTGCTGGAGATGCCGGCCTCAGAGCCGGTCAGCGCCAGTGCGCGCAACCCGGGCGTATCGATGATGAGGCCGCCTTTCGGCAGCGCGATGAGCTCGCGGGCGACCGTAGTATGGCGACCGCGGCGGTCGTGTTCCCGGACCTCCCTGGTGGCCTGACGATCCTCACCCAGCAGTGCGTTCGTGAGCGTCGACTTGCCCGAACCCGAGGGACCGATCAATGCCGCCGTGCGATGCTCGGCCAGGTACTTGAGCAGGTCGTCGACACCGAGCCCGCGCACCGCGCTTGTAAGCAGAACGTCGACGCCGAAGGCGCTCGCCTCCACCTCGGCGCGCGCCTCGTCAGGCGACGGCGAGGCATCGGCCTTGGTGAGTACCACCACCGGTATGGCGCCCGAGTCCCACGCCAGCGACAGCTCGCGCTCGATGCGGCGCACGTTGGGAGGCCCGTCGATGGGGTGGACGACGAAGACCGTGTCGATGTTGGCGGCCAGCACCTGTACCTGGGACTGGTCTCCGGGGTCTCCGCGCGTGATCGCGCTGGTGCGCGGAAGCACGGCTTCGATGAGCGGCGTGTCGTGATCGGGCGGCGCCGCGACGACGACCCAGTCGCCGACGGTGGGCAGGTCGGCCGACCCGGCCGCGTCCTTGAGGAGAGCGGCCGTCGGCCGGGCCCGCAGTACGCCGGAGACGCCCGCTACGAGAGTGCTGCCCCGATCGGCGCGGATCACGCGCGCGGGCACGGTGTCGGGGCCGGCAAGAGTCGCGAACAGCGCCTGCCAGCGCGGTGAGAAGCCGAGTGGCTCGAGGTCTGAGAGCTGAGATCCATCGGCGGAGCCGAGCGGCTCGCCGGGTATGGTGTGAGACAACGCGGGTCCTTCCGACAAGGTGCCCGCGAGTGTGTCAGTCGCGGCGCACCGGAATGGAGACGAACGTGGATGTGAACGCTGTGCGCGCTCTGGGCGCCGGGGCTGTCATCTGCGTCGCCTCCTTTCCGTCGGGATGCGGCAGGATGATACACCATCGCTGCCGACCGGCACATCTGTCCGCGCCACGGCGCATCTGTCCGCGCGGCCCTTGTCGTGCGCGCACGCATGTCCTGGCACTCAAAGGGCAGAGTACGCTTGACTCTCACGTTACGTCAGGGTCTACCCTCTTCTCGAGCATGGGGGCCGGTGAGGAACGAAGGAGCAGCATGCGCAGGGGCAGGCGACAGATCGCTGCGGCCGTCAAGGACGACGTCGGCTCCGGCGGCAGGCCGACCGCCATCGTGCCGGCCGACGACGGCATGCAGGTGGGCCACTCCACCTGCACGGTCGGTGATGTGTCGCGGCTCGCCCACGTGAGCGTCCGGACGCTGCACCACTACGACGAGATCGGCCTGCTCGTGCCGAGCATGCGATCAGACGCCGGCTACCGTCTGTACACACCTGAGGACCTGGAGCGACTGCAGCAGATCCTCTTCTACCGGGAGCTGGGCTTCAGCCTCCAGCGCATCCGCGACCTGATGGCCGATCCCGCCTTCGACCCCGGCGAGGCCCTGCTGGAGCAACGCGGCCTGGTGGCCGCCCGGATCGATCGCCTGCGGGCGCTGCTCGCCCTCATCGACAGGACCATGGCATCCCGACGCGGAGTGATACGCATGAGCAAGGAAGAGCTGTTCGACGTCTTCGGAGACTTCGACCCCGCCGAGCACGCAGACGAGACACGCCGACGCTGGGGCGACACCGACGCCTACCGGGAGTCCGCCCGCCGCTGCGCCGACTACACCGCGGAGGACTGGAAGCGGTTCAAGAGCGAGAGCGACGAAGTGAACGCCGGGATCGCGGCCGTGATGGACGAGGGTCTGGCGCCGGACCATCCCCGCACTCTGGAGGCGGTCGAACGGCACCGCCTGCTCATCGACCGCTGGTTCTACCCGTGCTCCCGGACCATGCACGCGGAGCTGGGACGCATGTATGTGACCGATCCCCGCTTCAGCGCGACCTTCGAGAAGGTCCGGCCCGGTATGGCCGAGCTCATCTGCGCCGCCACGAAGGCACAGGCCTAACGCCGCCGGGAGTAGGACCGGGCGCAGCGGGTACCACCCGGCCAGGCGCCGGAGCGGGGCTGGCGGTCCGATAGTCGCGCCGGAACCGGCACCGGGACGACCGGCGCCCTGAACGGGGACGACTGGAGGAACCGCATGAGCGCCGAGCTGCGACCACGAGGCGTCGGACGGATCGTCGAGCCGCAGCCGACCCTGGAGGGGGCCGGTGTCAAGCTCAAGCGCAGTATCGGCGGCCGGGCGCTCGACTACCTGGACCCCTTCCTGCTGCTCGACCACTTCGGCTCTGATGATCCGGCCGACTACCTGGCCGGCTTTCCGCTGCATCCGCACCGCGGCATCGAGACCGTCACGTACATGCTGGCCGGCGAGGTGGAGCACGGTGACACCCTGGGCCACAGTGGCGTCATCGGTCCCGGCGACGTGCAGTGGATGACCGCCGGCGGCGGCATCATGCACTCGGAGATGCCGCGGCCGCGCGACGGCCGCATGTACGGCTTCCAGCTCTGGGTGAACATGCCGGCCGAGCTCAAGATGTCGCGGCCCCGCTACCAGGAGATCGCCGCCGCCGACATCCCGGCGGCCGAGCTGGACGGCGGCGTGATCGCACGTGTCGTGGCCGGCGAAGCCGGCGGCGTCCGCGGTCCGGTCGGCGAGATCTACGCCGAGCCGGAGTACCTCGACGTCACCATGCCCGCCGACGGCCGCTTCGCGCAGGCCGTGCCGTCGGGCCACACCTGTCTCGCGTACGTCTTCGAGGGCTCCGGCACCTTCGGCGTCGGCTGCGAGCTTGACTACCGCGGCGAGCTCGACGGCGAGCTCGTGCGGGCCCCGCAGCTCGTCGTCTTCGATGACGGCGACGAAGTGCGGGTGCGGACGTTCGCCGAAGGGGTGCGCTACCTGCTGATCAGCGGCGCGCCGCTCAACGAGCCCATCGCCCGCTACGGCCCGTTCGTCATGAACACCGACGACGAGATACGCCGCGCCCTGACCGACCTGCGCCGCGACGAGTTCATCTGGCGCGACGACCCCGACTGGGCGCGAGCTCGCCAGACCCGGTGAGGCCGTCGTCACCGGCCCTCTCGGGCTTGACGTAGCGGCCGGCGAAGTATCGACCGGCGAACAGGGTCTTCCCGTGCCCGGCAGCCTCTTCCTGCAGTCCCGCGGCGGCCGTCAGGCGGCGCACTTCGTCGGCGCTCATACCGTGCTTCTCTTTGGTCGGCTCGCGCAGGAAGAGCCGGCCGGCGGGACGCAGCAGCCGCGCCAGGGCCGTGATCACACCCTGCCTGTCGGGCGCCTCCACGTCATGGAGCATCCAGTGCACCAGCACGACATCGTAGGAGTCGGCGACGAGCGGCGCCGCGCGCACATCCGCGTGGATGACGTCGATCCACCCACCGTCGCCGTACCGGCGCCGCAGACGTTCGATCCAGGCCTGCGTCACGTCGACCTCGGTCAGGTGGCCACGGTCGCGAAGCAGCGGCGCCAGATGCTTCGTCAGGGCGCCCGAACCGGGGCCCAGCTCCAGCACCCGCTCATCGCCGTGCAACCCCATGTCCGCAACGTACGTGCGGTACATCGAGCTCAGCAACGCGTTGAGCATCAGCGTCTCAGCAAGGATCTCGAACCTGCCGGGCTCCGCATACGCCATCTCGGCCCTCCTCTCTCATCGACGTCGGCCACGTCGCGCCCTCGCACAGCCCGCCATGCACCCGGGCCGGCGTCACTGACACCGGGCCGTCTCTGCCACGGCCCCGCTATGCCCAGTCGTCTCCGTGGCCGGGCCGGTCCTGCTCGGACCAGCGGCGCCACGCTTCCATGTACTGCAGCAGCGGCCAATGGCCGAAGGCCAGCCAGACGACCAGGATGATCTGGCCGACGACCGGCACGAACACCAGGAACGCCGCCCACGGCGTATACCCGACCCTGGACAGGATGCGCCAGAAGCACAGCGCCAGGAACGCACCGAGCAGGATGCCACCCAGGATGGCAGGGCTCATGTGACCCCCTCTCACGGGAACGGGATCTGCGATCCAGTGTACCCGCTGCGCCCCTCGCCGGTCCGGACCTGTCGGGACACCGCCGGTCGGCGTTTCCAGCGGCCGTGCGGCCGGGTATGTCTCGCGCATCGTCACCCTACGTGACACGATGCCGATGCCGTTTGGTGGCATCACACGAGTCCACGATCACCGAGAGGCCGCTCGTCCGGTCGCCCACGACACTCAGGAGTCTGCATGAGCTCTACCGGCCAGACCGCCGACTTCCGCTTCTCGCCCCGCCCCAACCGCGCCGATGAGATCCGCTGGCGCAGCTGGGGCGACGAGGTCTTCCGCGAGGCCCAGACGGCCGGCAAGCCCGTCCTGCTCTCGCTCTCCGCGGTCTGGTGTCACTGGTGTCACGTGATGGACGAGACCACCTACTCGGATCGGCGCATCATCGAGCTCATCAACAACCGCTTCATCCCCACGCGCGTCGACAACGACCGCCGGCCCGACGTCAACCGCCGCTACAACATGGGCGGCTGGCCGACCACCGCGTTCCTCACCGAGACCGGCGACGTGATCACCGGAGCGACCTACCTGCCGGCGGAGAACATGCTCGATGCCCTGCGGCGCGTCGATGAGGTCTACGGTAAGCAGCGTCAGGAGCTCGTGCAGCGCGGTGCGGCGCAGCGGGCGGCGACACTGCGCCAGCTTCGTGCCGCGGCGCAGGCGGAGGAGCGCGAGCGCATGGACGCGGCGCCGCCCGAGCTCGATGCCGAGACGGCCGCTGCCGATACGGAGCCGGCCGCGGGACCGCGCAGCCCGCTGGCGGACACGCTGGGACTGGAGCCGGAAGAGCTCGAATGGGCCACGGGAGTGGTGGCGGACGTGCGCGAACAGGCCTCGCTGGCCTTCGACGCCGCCAACGGTGGATTCGGATCTGAGCCCAAGTTCCCGCAAGCTGAGGTGCTCTCGTTTCTCTTGCTGCGGCTCTGCGGTGCCACCGACGAGCGTCTCGATGAGATCGTCACCACCACCCTCGACCACATGGCCGACGGCGACATGTACGACCGGGCCGAGAACGGCTTCTTCCGCTACGCCACCCAGCGCGACTGGACGGCGCCCCACTACGAGAAGATGCTCGAGGACAACGCGCGTCTGGCTCGCGTGTACCTCGACGCGGCGGCGCTCCACCGCGAGCGCGGCGGCGATCACGCCGCTGCAGCCGAACACTACGCGGACGTGGCTCGTGGTGTCCTCGAGTATCTGGACACCGTGCTCTGGTCGCCGGAGGTCGGAGCCTACGCCGGCAGCCAGGACGCAGACGAGCACTACTACAGCCTCGATCTCGACGCCCGTCGCGAGCTCGGCACGACCCCCTTCGTCGACCCGACCGTCTACACCGACTGGAACGCGCTCGCCGCCAGAGCGCTGGTCAAAGCGGCGATCGTCCTCGACCGCCCAGACCACGCCGAGCGCGCCGACGGACTGCTTGACACCCTGTGGGATGCTGCTCACGGCCGCCGCGCAATGGGCCACTATCTCATGCCCCAAAGCGGTGAGCTGGTGGGAGGCCCGGTCGACGGCATGCTCGGCGACCAGGCGAGCGTCGCGGCAGCCCTGCTTGACGCCTACGAGTGGTCGGGGAGGCGGACCCACCTCGCCCGGGCGGAACTGCTCTCCGACTGGGTCGATGAGCACCTGAGTGCGCCCGGCGGCGCCCTGTTCGACCGCCTGCGGTCGGTCGATGCCGCCGGCCTTCTGGCGCTACCGCGGGTGGCCCTCGACGAAAGCGCCGCCATGGCCGACGTCTGGCTGCGTCTGGCCGCGTACACCGGCGACCGGCGGCACCGACGCCGGGCGGCACGGCTGCTGGCCAGCCTGCGTTCGCTCGTGGACCGTTACGGCCTGCTCGCGGCGCCGGTCGCTGCCACGCTGACCCGATTCCTCGAGCCGCAGATCCATGTGATCGTCGTGGGAGACGGGGCAGCGGCCGAGACACAAGCGTTGCGCCGCGCGGCGCTGCGCCTCGCGACACCCCAGCGCACCGTGCAGGTGCTCGACGCCGACCACGACCTCGAGCGTCTGGTGCGCGACGGCTTCGCCCTCGACGGCCCGCCGCAGGCCTTTGTCTGTCGCGGCACGACCTGCCAGGCGCCCACCACCGACGCCGATGGGATCGCGGCGGTCGTGGCGACGTTCGCTGCTTCCGACGAACGAACGGTCGGCGCCTCCGCTGTGTGCGCGCCGTCCGACGATGGCGCCTTCGAAGTCGCGGACTCGGGCGCGGCGTCCGACGGGGCGGCGGAGCCGACCGCCACCGGCGCGGCAGACGACACTTCTCCGGCCGCCGCCGCCACCGACGAAGAGGCCGACGCTTCCGGCGACGCGGACGATCCCGCATGACCGCCGGTGACGGCTGCGGCCCGCTGACGGACGGGACCGCCGCTGCCGACGGCCGCCGGGCCGCCGCCGAGCGCTCTCTCACCTTGTACCAGACGGAGTGGTGCGCCTACAGCCACAGGGTGCGCCAGGTCATGACAGAGCTGTGCATCACGTACACGTGCGTCAATGTCGCTCCCAGCAAGGAGGGACGTGCCATGCTGCTGGAGGTGAGCGGTCAGGACCAGGTGCCGGTCCTGACCGACGGGGGCCTGGCCATCGTCGGCTCCGACGCCATCATCGCCCACCTGCGCAGCACCTTCGCGGCCACGCCGTACTCCGAGCGACAAGCCAGGGGCGGAACGTTCCGCTACGTCAAGGAGAGTGCGGCGGGTCTCGAAGACACGCTCAGACGCCTACGCGAGTCGCTCATCGAGAACCGGCTTGCCACCGTCTCGGAGGCACGCCTGCCGGCCGGCGACGCGGGTGAGTACCACCTGCTGCAGGTCGCCTCACCGGTCGTGGTCAAGAGCGTCGCCGCCACCGACCCGGCGACGGTCGGGGCCCTGACGGTCCAGATCGGTCTGTGGCCCACCGAGCAAGGCTGCGCGGTCAGCGTCATCGACCCGGTCGCCGGCGCCTGGCTGACCGGCCGTCCCGAGACGCTCATGGCCGACCGCAAGCTGCGCGAGCGTGTCAAGAAGGTCTTCGACGCTCTCTGACGGATCGGCTGCCACGACAATCGAGTCTGGTCCGGGACGTCGCGGGATGCCGCGTCGCCGCGACCGGCGGCTGTCAATCCCAGCGGAAGAGGCGCGCCGCCAGGAGCGACGCCCCCACACAGACGGCGGCGACGATGCTCAGGTGGACCAGATCGGTGCCTCGGCCGTTCCAGGGACGCTCGAGAGCCTGCACCACGTGGTAGAGCGGCAGGGCCTGCCCGACGCGCTGCAACCAGACCGGCAGAAGCTGCAGAGGCGATGATGTACCCGAGACAAACAGCATCACGAACCAGAGGATGAGCCCCAGACCCTGGACGGCACGTGCCGTCGGTATCACCGCGGCCAGCAGGATGCCGATGGCGGCGAACATGGCGACGCTCACGATGAACGCGAGGACAAAGCGCAGCGGGTCGAGCGGCGGGGCGGCTCCGTAGACCAGTGCCCCAAGCAGATAGAGCAACCCCGACCCGATGAGGGCGATGCCGAGGCTGACCAGGAGCTGTGACCCGAAGACGCTCAGCTCCGAGACCCCGGACGCGCGAAAGCGCCGCAGGACGCCGCGCTCCCGATAGCTGGCCAGATGGACCGGCAGCGAGATGAGGCCGATCGATGCCGTCACCAGACCCATGTACGCCGGCACGTACCAGTCGATCGGCTGCCGGCCGACGAGGACGTCGTCCAGAACGTCCGACGTCCGGAAGATGCCGCCCAGCACCAGCAGGATGAGCAACGGCAGTCCGAACGTGAAGATCAGGGTCAGCGGTTCGCGTGTCAGCAGCTTGATCTCGACCCAGGTGAGGCGCAGCAGCATCTTCATCGCCGTTCGCCGCCCTTCATTCCCTGATCAGGTGGCCGGTGAGATGCAGGTAGGCGTCCTCCAGGGTCGGCTCCTCGAGATGAAGGTCGGCCGGCTCCAGGCCGTGTGCCACCAGGGCATGGGCCACCATCGCCAGCACCGGCCCGTCGCCGTCCACTTCGACCCGGGCGCCGTGACGCTCGACGCCGTGCACGTGCGGCACGCGGTCGAGCCAGGACAGGTCGCACTCCGTACAGGTGAAGACCACGCGCACACGGCCGGCATGTGCGGCGATCAGCTCCTGCGGCGATGCCACGGCCACCACGCGACCGGCCTCGACGACCGCCAGCCGGTCGCACAGCCGCTCCGCCTCGTCCATGAAGTGCGTCACCAGGACCACTGTGGCACCGCGGTCGCGGATCTCCCGGATCAGCTCCCAGGCGTCGCGCCGGGCCGCCGGGTCCAGGCCGGTCGTCATCTCGTCGAGAAAGACCAGCTCCGGCCCGTTGACGAGCGCCAGGGCCACGAAGAGCCGCTGCCGCTGACCGCCGGACAGATGGTGGAAACGCCGGCTCCGGACCGCGGACAGCCCCCACTGCTCCATCAGGACGCGCCAGTCGGTCCCGGTGTGCATCAGCGTGCTGAAGAGATCGAGCGCCTCCCAGACCTTGATGTGATCGGGCAGCGCCGACTGCTGGAGCTGACTGCCGATGCGACGTCTCAGCTTGCCCGACTGCCGGCGCGGGTCGAGCCCCAGGACGCTGATGGAGCCGCCGTCCGCCGACCGCAGCCCCTGCAGACACTCCACAGTCGTGGTCTTGCCGGCCCCGTTGGGGCCCAGAAGCCCGAAGATCTCGCCCCGCCGAACGGAGAACGTGGCATCCCGCACCGCCGGCACACCGCCGTACGTCTTGTGCAACCCGCGGACTTCGATGACGTCCTCGTGGAGGTCCTGCGCCACGGGCGGTGCCACGATCGCGGCGGACGCTGGTGGTCCCGGCATGCGGCCCCCTCGCAGAGACGTACGACGTGCACATGCTTCCCGGCTCAACGCCGTCTCAACCGGACGGCTGCTATCATCGGGGGCATGCGACTTCTTCCCGGACCCTTCCCAAGGCTTCTTGTGAGCGTCGTGCTCGCGCTGCTGCTGGCCTTTCCGGCCGTGTCGATCGGCGCCTGCGGCGGCGACGATCCGGTCGAGCCCGCCGTACAGCGGGTCACAGCGTCGCCGACGGCAGACGCCGGTCAGCCGACGGCCTACGAGGCCGAGCGCTGGGGCTTCTCGCTCACCTATGATGCCGGTGACTTCCGGCTGGAAAGCACGGAGAGCACGTCGAGCCTGCCGCTCTCGCCTTCGCTGCTCACCGGGCGCGAGCTGGAGCTCAAGGGCCTCAAGACGCTCGACGTGAACCTGACCAGGACCGACGCCGACAGCCTTGCCGCCTCGCCCGGCGTCGGCGTCACCGTGCAGCAGCTCGACTTCTCGAACGGCGAAGAGGGCATCGGTCTGGCACGCTACGCTCTCGATGTCCAGCTCGCCGAGCTGGATCGCGCCTGGGACGGAGCGTTATGGGACGAGCCGCTGCTCTCGGCGCTGGGCGGCTCCGTGGATGCCGTCAGCGTCGACGCCGTCGGCTACGACCAGGCGGCCGCCACCGAGCTGCACGTGCGCCTGTCGGTCGCGGTGCTGGGGCGTTTCGTCTACACCATCCGGGAGTACGCACCACGTGATCAGTGGGACAAGACCGAGGCGGCCCTGGACGCCGTCGTGCAGAGCATCGAGCTGCAGCCGCTGGCCGGCATGGATGGTCTGCAGCCGCGCAACGTCCTCTACGAGAACGCCCGCTACTCCTTCTCGCTCGAGCTGCCGGCCGCGTTCCCCGTTGTCGCCCAGTCGGAGGACCCGACGTCACAGCTTGAGTTCGGGGCCGAGTTCAGCGACTTCGCCGCCTCGCCGCTGGTGGCGGCGGCGGTCGGCGTCGCAGAGGCGCCGGAGGGCATCGGCAACAGCCAGTCGCGTCTGCTGGAGACGTTCTACCGCACCGCTGCCGAGCAGCTCCGCGACGAGCCGGCGGTCGTGAAGGTGCGTTCGCCGCAGGCGGTGAAGCTCAACGGCAGCACCGCCTGGGTCATCGACGTCACCCGACGACAGAGCGACGGCACGGAGCTGCGCACGCGCACCTACGACATCTGGCACAACAGCTCCGTGTACAGCGTCATCGTCCGTGGCCGGAGCGACGACTGGAAGGCCGACTGGGCCGTGCTGAGCCGCATCGTCGACTCGTTCCACATCGACTGAGCGACACCGGGGTCGGGGTCGGGGCGCGCCGGTCCGCACCCGACGGCGGGACGAGGCGCCGGGACGAGGCGCCCGACCGACCGGCGATCCTCAGGACCTGTCCCTCCAGGTCTGCACGCCCGGATGCGCCTGTGGACACGTCGCGGTTGCGGTCCTTCCCCGGTTCCCCGCAGCTCGGCAACGAAGAGACCGTCTCGTGACCGCCCCGCACGGTCCACGACCGCCCCGAACGCGCGTGCCTATCGGGATGGGTCCTTACGGCTCCGTCTCGATGATGGGCACGGCGCTCAGCCCGTACGCCCCCGCTCCTTCACTCCACTCGCCGAGCTGACGGAATCGTAGGCGGCGCTGCCGGCGACGCTCGGCCGGCGGTACGGCGTCCAGCTCCGCCAGCGACTCGCTGATGGCAGTCCGGAGCCGAGCAGCCGTGGCGGCCGGACTGTGGTGGGCGCCGCCACGGGGCTCCGGGACGACGCGCTCGATGACGCCCAGCTCGAGCAGATTCGACGCGGTCGGTCGAAGCGCTTCGGCGGCTTGTGGTGCGAACGAGGCGTCGCGCCACAGGATGGCGGCGCAGCCCTCCGGCGAGATGACGGAGTAGGTCGCGTTCTCGAGCATCAGGACGCGGTCGGCGACCGCCAGCGCCAGCGCCCCGCCGGAGCCGCCCTCACCGATGATGGTGGCCACCACCGGTACGGTGAGGCGACCCATGGAGAGCATGCTCTCGGCGATCGCCCGCGCCTGCCCACCCTCCTCGGCCGCCACCCCGGGGTAGGCGCCGGGCGTGTCGACGAAGGTCAGGACCGGCAGCCGGTGACGCTCGGCCAGCGCAAAGAGCCGCTGCGCCTTGCGGTAGCCCTCGGGACGAGCCATGCCCCAGTTGACCGCGGTCTGCTCGTTGAGTGTGCGCCCCTTCTGGTGACCCACCACCACCACGGCGCGGCTCTCGAACCAGCCCAGGCCCCCAACCACCGCGGGATCGTCGGACCGCAGTCGGTCGCCGCGCAGCTCTTCGAAGCCGCTGATCAGAGACCCGATGTAGTCCCGCGTCCGCGGCCGATCCTTGTGGCGACTGATCTCGATGGTGACCCAGACATCGTGTCGGCGCGCCTCGTGTCGCATCCCGCTGAGACGCGACTGCAGCCGATCGATCTCCTCACTGAGGTTCACCCCCGGGAGGTGAGACCATCTCTTGAGCTCGTCGAGCCGCCTTTTCAACCAGCCGGCGCGCGCCTCCGACTCTGCGTCGGGCGCGGAGGGCAGCACGTCTGGTCTCGCCGACGACTCGCCGGCCGACGTCGGTGGCTCCCCACCAGGCGTCTCCGACTTGTCCGCTTTCGTCATCTCGTGCACCTCCCTTCAGCAGTCGCAGGTACGAGGCAAGCCGACCGCGCAGCTCGGCACGCGGGACCACGGCATCGAGATGACCGAGCGCCATGTTGCGCTCGGCGCTGCTGAAGCCATCCGGCAGCTCTTCCCGCGTTGTCTCCTTGATCACGCGCGGCCCCGAAAAGTAGAGGCGCGCACCCGGCTCGGCGACGCAGATGTCGGCCAGCGTGGCGAAGCTTGCCACGACGCCGCCGGTACAGGGGTCGACCAGCACCGCGACGTACGGCGTGCGGGTCTCGTTGAGCATGTCGACGGCCAGCGTGGTCTTGGCCATCTGCATGAGCGACAGGACACCCTCCTGCATGCGGGCGCCGCCGGAGCTGCAGACGGCCACCAGCGGCACTCGATCGGCGACGGCCGCCTCGGCGGCGCGGAAGAAGCGCTCGCCCACCACGCTGCCCATGCTGCCGCCCATGAAGCCGAAGTCCATGACGGCCAGTACGCAGGCCACGTTCTCGATCCGCGCCCGGCCGGCGACGATGGCCTCGGTGAGGCCGGTGGCTGCCTGAGCCGTGCGCGTCCTCTCCGGGTAGGCCTCGAGATCCACGAACTGCAGCGGATCGAGCGTCCGGAGGTGAGACCACTCCTCTGAGAAGCTGCCCGGGTCGGCAAGCTGAGCGATGCGGTCGCGGGCACCGATCCGCGCGTGGTGACCGCACGCCGGGCACACGCAGGATCGGGCCCGCCACTCCCCGCGCTCTGTCAATGCGCCGCATTCGGGACAGCACCAGCCGGACGGCGCCTGCGCACCGTTACGCGACTCGATCTGGACCTCCACCGGCGTCACGACGCCTCCGTCCCGGCGAGAGGTCGGCCGACTCTCATCGTGCAGGCGCTCACTGTCACTCCTCGAAGCGCCTGAAGATGACCGAGATGTCGTGACCGCCGAAGCCGAACGAGTTGGACATGGCGACGCGTACGTCAGCCTTCCTGGCTTCGTTGGGCACGTAGTCGAGGTCGCACTCGGGATCGGGATCGGTCAGGTTGGTGGTCGGCGGGATGACGCCGTCGGTGATCGTACGGATGCAGAAGACCGCCTCGATGGCGCCGGCGCCACCGAGAAGGTGGCCGGTCATCGATTTCGTCGACGAGACCGGCACGCGTGCGGCATACTCTCCGAACGCGAGCTTGACGGCCCGTGTCTCGGCGATGTCACCGGAGATGGTCGCCGTGCCGTGGGCGTTCACGTAGTCGACGTCGGCCGGCGCAAGACCGGCCTGCTCGAGGGCGAGCGTCATGGCCCGCGCCTGGGCCTCGCCGGTCTCGTCGGGCAGGGTGAGGTGGAACGCGTCGGCGCTCATGCCGTACCCCACCACCTCGGCGACGATGCGGGCGCCGCGAGCGCGGGCGTGCTCCAGCTCCTCCAGCACCAGGATGCCGGCGCCCTCGCCTATGACGAATCCGTCGCGGCCGGCGTCGAACGGACGCGAGGCCTCTTCCGGCGCGTCGTTGCGCGTGCTCAGCGCCCGCATGGCGGCGAAGGCGGCCACGCCGGTCTCGTTGACCGCCGCCTCGCTGCCGCCGGCCAGCATGACGTCGGCGGCCCCGCGCCGGATGATCTCGAAGGCGTCGCCGATGGCGTTGGATCCCGCCGCGCACGCGGTACACACCGCGGTGACCGGACCCTTGAGCCCCAGATCGAGCGAGACGTGCGCCGCGGCCATGTTGGGGATCATCATCGGGATGAAGAGGGGATTGACCCGCTCGGGCCCCTTCGCGAGCAGGACGCGGGTCTGCTCCTGAAACGTCAGCAGGCCGCCGACGCCGCTGCCCACGACAGCCCCGGTCCGCAGCGCCGCCTGAGGCGTGATCTCCAGACCGGCATCGGTCAACGCCTGACGTGCCGCGAAGACGGCGAACTGCGCGTAGGGATCCATGCGTCGTGCGGCGCGCTTGTCGAGATGCTCCACAGGGTCGAAGTCCTTGACCTCGCCGGCGACGCGCGATGCGATGCGCGAGGCGTCGAACCCGGTGATCGACGTGATGCCGCTCTCTCCGGCGATGAGGCGTCGCCACGTTGACGGCACATCGTGGCCCAGCGGGGACAGCATCCCCGATCCGGTGACCACCACGCGTCTCGGCGTGTCGCTCATCTCGAACCCTCCCGGACTCTGCGTCGACAGCTGCCGAGTCGACTTTTTGCCTGCGTCTCTGCAGCATCCATGACCATCATGTGCCGAGTCCCCCATCGACCGGCAGCACGACCCCGGTCAGGAAGCGCGCCCTGTCCGAGGCCAGGAAGACCACGGCATCGGCGACGTCCCCCGGCGTACCGATGGCGCGCAGCGGAGTGGCCTCGACGATAGCTGCGCGCACATCGTCACCGAGCGCCTGCGTCATGGCCGTGTCGATGTACCCCGGAGCGATGGCGTTGACGCGCACCCCGCGGGCGCCGAGCTCCTTGGCCAGCGACTTGGTGAGGCCGATGATGCCCGCCTTGGCGGCCGCGTAGTTGGCCTGCCCGGCGTTGCCGCGACGTCCGACCACGCTCGACATGTTGATGATGACGCCGCTACGGCGGCGGAACATCTTGCGTGCCGCCGCCTTGCTCAGCAGGAACGTCCCGCGCAGATGTGTGCGGATCACGGCGTCGAAGTCGGCGCTGTCGATGAGCATCACGACGTTGTCACGCGTGATGCCCGCGTTGTTGACGACGATTCCCAGCGGCCCCAGCTCCTGCTCGATCCGCTCGACCATCGCCGCGACCGCCTCTTCGTCGCCGACGTCCGCCATGACCACGATCGCCTTGCGATCGAGCTCGCGCACAAGCCGCGCGACCTCCTCGCAGGCCTCTTCGCCGGCGAAGTCGTTGATCGCCACGTCTGCGCCGGCCGCGGCCAGCGCCAGGACGATCTCGCGACCGATGCCGCGACCGGCGCCGGTCACCAGCGCCACCGTGCCGTCCAGTTCGATCGTCATGCTCATGCTTCGGTCACTCCTGTCCCAAGGCCGGCGTAGGACGCTCGGCCGCCTCTCTGCTCCCGACGGCCCGGGCGCCGGCGTTCGTCCTGCATCCGACGGCCGTGCCGGATCGTCTCTGGAGTCCGTCGAGGCCCCGCGCAGTCATGTCTCGACCCATTTTTCAGCCAGCGCCGCCAGCGTCTCGACATCGCCGATGCGGCTCACGGTGGCGTCGCCGGTGATCCGCTTGATCAGGCCGCTGAGCACCGCTCCCGGCCCGACCTCGAGGAAAGCGTCACAGCCGGCCGCCATCAGCGTCTGGACGGCCTGCGTGAAACGCACCGGCGCCGTGATCTGCTCGGTGAGCACGCCGGCGAACGACGGCGGCCGGCCGCCGTCGCAGAAGCCTACCGTGCTCACGGAGAAGAACCGGCACGTCGGGACAGACCATCGGGTCCGCTCCAACGCCGGCGTCAGCTCGGCGGCGGCGGCTGCCATATGCGGCGAGTGGAAGGCGCCGCTGACCGGCAGGCGGATCACCTTGCGGGCGCCCGCTTCGGCAGCCTTGTCGGCCAGCGCGTCGAGCCCTTCAGGCGTGCCGCTCACGACGACTTGGCCGGGGCAGTTGTAGTTGGCCGGCCACGTACCGTCGACAGCGTCGCACAGCTGTTCCACGATCTCGTCGTCGAGGCCGAGCACGGCCAGCATCCCGCCGGGGTGGCGGGCCGCCGCCGTCTGCATGGCGGCGCCGCGACGCCGGACCAGGTCTACCGCGGCGCCGAAGGACAGCGCGCCGACGGCGACCAGAGCCGAGTACTCGCCCAGACTGTGGCCGAGCGCGCAGTCGAAGACGAGGCCGCGCTCGCGCGCCGCCCGCAGCGTCGCCACCTCGGCGACCAGCAGCGCCGGCTGCGTCACATCGGTCTGGGAGAGCTGCTCGACCGGTCCCTCGAACGAAGGCGTGGCGATGTCGTAGCCCAGCACCGCCGCGGCCTCGCTGTACGTGTCGCGCACCGTCGGCACTGCCTCGTAGAGGTCGCGGCACATGCCCACAGACTGCGAGCCCTGGCCCGGGAACACCAGCGTCTTCACGTATCTGACCCCCGTGCGTCGCGACCGGGATCGCCGTCCGGCGCACCATCCAGGCTCCACGTGATGACCGCCGACCCCCAGCTGAGACCGGCGCCGAAGCCCGCCAGCAGCAGGCGTTGCCCGGCTGCCAGACGTCCGCTCTCCATGGCCTCCTCGAGGCACAACGGGATCGAGGCGCACGAGGTATTGCCGTAGCGCTCGAGGTTGGTGAACACACGGTCCTCGGCGATCCCCAGCCTGCGCACCGCCGAAGCGATGATGCGCTGGTTGGCCTGGTGCGGCACGAAGAGATCGACGTCATCCACCGTGAGGTCTGCGTTCTGCAGCACCCTCAGACACGATTCGGCGACCGTCCGCGTGGCGAAGCGGAACACCTCCGGTCCGTCCATCTTGAGAAAGTGCTCGCGGCGAGAGACCGAGTCGTGCGTGGCCGGTAGGCGGGCACCCCCGGCCGGCATGTTCAGCTTGCCGGCGCCGGAGCCGTCGTTGCCGAGATCGAACGTGAAGAGCTCGTGGTCCGCCGAACGCTCCACGACCACTGCGCCGGCGCCGTCTCCGAACAGCACGCAGGTGCGCCGATCCTCCCAGTCAAGGCCCTTGGAGACCGTCTCGGCGCCGACGACCAGTACACGACGGTACATGCCGGCGCCGATGAACGCGGCGGCGGCCGCCAGCGCGTAGACAAAGCCGGTGCAGCCGGCCTGGACGTCGAAGGCGCCGGCCTCGCGGGCGCCGATCCGCTCGGCGATCACCGCCGCCGTGGCGGGGAAGACCATGTCCGGGATGAGGCTCGACGAGATGACCAGCTCGATCTCCCGCGGAGACACGCCGGCCATGTCGAGCGCCCGTACGGCAGCCAGCACGCCGAGGTCACTCGGCGCCTCGGCGGCCGTCGCGATGCGCCGTTCCCGGATCCCGGTACGCGATCGGATCCAGTCGTCTGAGGTGTCCAGGAACTGCGAGATGTCGTCGTTGGTGAGGATGCGTTGCGGCACGTGCACGCCGATCCCGGAGATGCGCACGCCGCGGACGACCCCCCCGTCCCGGGGTGCCTGAGTCACGCCGGACGCTCGCGGTCGGGAGCCGTGCTCATGGTCGGCTGACCGGCTGCCGCGGCCTCGGCGTCGGCCAGCGCGAACATCAGCTCGCCGCGACAGACAAGCTCGCCGTCGACGGTGGCCTTCACGTTGCCGCGACCGACACCGGCGCGCAGCGCGGTGACCTCGCAGGCCAGCTCCAACGTGTCGCCGGGGCGCACCACACGCTTGAACCGCACCTTGTCGATGCCGGCGAACAGCACGATCCGGTCCTGGGAGCCAGGCTGACTCAGGGCCGCGATGGCCCCGGTCTGGGCCAGAGCCTCCACGACCAGGACTCCGGGCATGACTGGATTGCCCGGGAAGTGGCCGGCGAACCAGAACTCGTCCGGTCGCAGAGCGCGGCGCGCGCGGCACCGTATGCCGGGCTCCAGCTCAAGCACCTCGTCGACCAGGAGGAACGGCGCCCGGTGAGGCAGCACGGCCTCGATCGCCGTCCGGTCCATCACGATACTCTCACTCATGCCGACGTCACCTCCCTCGAGCGCCGCAGATGGCGGGTCTCCAGTCCGATGGCAACGGCGCCGATCACGATCGCCGAGCCCGCCAGCGCGCTGCGCCCGAAGCCGCCCCGCGCGTCCAGCCACTCACCGGCCCGCTGCGTCCCCTCCCGGCCGCGCCGCCAGAGGTCCGTCCTGACGCTCAGGACGGCGAGCCGCAGGGTCCGCCGTCGCTCCCGCGAGCGCGCATCGAGCGCCAGCAGGACACGCTCGGCGAAGTCCTGGGGCGTCTCGACCTCGACGAACGCCAGAGTGTCGAGGACGCTGCTCAGATCATCGCTGTTCATCCACTCACCTCTCCGCCGTCCAGCGCGGCTGCCACGGCAGCGCGGCCACGATGCACGGCCGCCTTGACCGTTCCCAGCCGGCGACCCAGAAGCACGCCGATCTCCTCGTACGGCAAGCCGTACACCTCCCGCAAGACGAGCGGCCCGCGCAGTGCCGGCCGCAGCTCCGCCATCGCCCGCAGCACGTCACGGCAGCGCTCGGTCTGCTCGACGGCCACCTCCGGACCGGCGGCCAGACGCGGCAGCGCGGCAGTCGGATCGGCCACCCCCCGGCTCAGCCGTCGTCGGCGCCGACCCTGGTCGACCGCCGCGCTGGCGGCGATGCGGAAGAGCCACGTCGCGAAGGCACACTCCCCACGATAGCCCGGCAAGGCCCGGAACATCCGCAGGAACGCCTCCTGGGCAGCGTCCTCAGCCTCACAGGGGTCGCCGAGGACCTTGCAGGCGACCCCGAAGACGAGATCCTGGTGGGTCTCCACCAGACGTCGGCACGCGTCGCGCTCGCCCTCCGCGGCACGCCGCAACAGCCCGGGCTCGGGTGGTTCGGTACGCGGCAGACGCGGAGCGCCGTCTTCGGTGCTTGGAATGTTAGACGTCATCAGGTCACAAAAGGTTGCATGCCGCACAGAGACAGGTGCCGGGCTGCAGGGCAGGATCCGCCCCGACAATGCAGCCGGCGCGATCCGCAGGCATGTGACGGGCACTCTACTCCGTTTGGCAGCGGCGCGTCGGCGGGCGGCGTCGCAGGAAGCCCGCGGCAGGCCCCTTCCATCACGTCGGCGGGGCGACCGCGCTCCCGCGCCGGAGGTATCCTCAGGTGTCGTGAAGACCCTCTGGCGCATACTCACGCTCACACGCGGCTACGGCCTGCTCATCGCCGCCGGCTTCGCCTTCGCCCTCATCCAGATGGGGCTCAGCCTCACCGTACCGAGGATCACGCAGCAGATCATCGACGATGCCCTGATGGGCGACGAGACGCGCCTGCTGTACGTCTACGGAGTGGCCCTGCTCGGCATCGGCGCCGTGCGGCTGGTCGTGGCGATCGCCAGACGGCTCGTCACCGGCAAGGTGAGCCTGGGCATCGAGTACGACCTCCGCGACCGCTTCTGGCGTCATCTGATCCGGCAGCCCTACGCGTATTTCGACCGCTGGGCCACCGGCCAGCTGATGTCGCGCGCCATGAGCGACATCCAGAGCGTGCGGATGTTCCTCGGTTACGGCCTCATCTTCTTCACCGCCAACCTGCTCACCATGGTCGCCGTAGCGGTGCTGCTGTTTGTCATCGACTGGCAGCTCGCGCTGGTCTCGCTCTCGTTCCTGCCCTTCCTGGTGATCGCCACCACCCGCTTCGGCAGGCGGCTGCAGCCGGTGCTCCGCGACGTCCAGCAGAGGATCGCAGACGTGACGGCAGCGGCCGAGGAGAACGTCGTCGGCAGCCGCGTGGTGCGCATCTTCGCTCGTGAGGAGGAGGAGCTGGCCAAGTTCAGCTCCCGCAGCATGGCCGTGTTCGAGGCCAGCCTGGCGGCAGCGCGCCTGCGCGCGGTCTACATCCCGCTCATCACCTTCCTGCCGAACGTGGCGGTCGCGGTGCTGCTGTATTTCGGCGGGCGCCAGGTCATCGACGGCGACCTGACGCTTGGAGCCCTGGTCGCCTTCTACAGCTACCTCATGCTCCTGATCTTCCCGGCCCAGGTCATCGGCTGGCTCACCGGCCTGGCACAACGGGCCATCGCCTCGGCCAAGCGCGTGTACGAGATCCTCGACACTCCCATCGCCATGACAGACAGCCCGGCTGCCCGCGAGCTGCCGGCCTGCCGACCCGCCACGCCGGTCACCGGGACAGACGCCACCAGCGCTCAGGCCGCCGGCACCGCCGTTCCGGACCGAACGAAGAGGGATCCGCTCGTCGCCTACGAGTGCCCCGACGGGGAAGTGAAGGGCGCCACCGTCCGATTCGAGCGAGTCGGCTTCGCCTACGACGACCACGATGTGCTCACAGATGTCGAGCTTGAGGTGCCGGCCGGCTCGGCGGTCGCCCTTGTAGGTCACACCGGCTGCGGCAAGACGACCCTCGCCAATCTCGTGCCGCGCTTCTACGACGCGACCGCCGGGCGGGTCCTGATAGACGACGTCGATGTGCGGGATCTGCGCCTGCAGAGCCTGCGGTCGCGCATCGGCGTCGTGACCCAGGACCCCTTCCTGTTCAGTGCCACGGTCGCCCGGAACATCCGCTTCGGCCGGCCGGACGCGACCGATGCCGAAGTAAAGGCGGCGGCGAAGCGGGCGCAGGCCACCGACTTCATCGCGGCGCTTCCGGACGGCTATGAGACGGTCGTGGGAGAGCGCGGACTGAGCCTCTCCGGCGGCCAGCGGCAGCGTCTGGCCATAGCTCGCGCCCTCATCATGGACCCGCGCATCCTCATCCTCGACGACGCCATGTCGAGCGTCGACGTCGAGACAGAGCTGCGCATCCGCAGCGCCCTGCTCGACGTGATGAGCGAGCGGACCACGTTCATCATCGCGCACCGCCCGTCGACTATCGCCCTGGCGCAGCACGTGGTCGTCCTGGACCACGGCCGCATCGTCGAGCAGGGCACCCACGACGAGCTTCTGGCGGCCGGCGGTCACTACGCCGGCATGTTCGGTCGCGCCGAGCGCGAGGGAAGGACCATGGATGTCGTGGACGTCTAGGCACTCGGGCCCGCACGGCGGTGGCGCCGAGCTGGAGGAGCTGCGCGGCTGGGGCGCTCTGCTGCACCTGGCCAGCGAGCTGCAGCTCGCGCGGCTGGCGCAGTTCATGATGCCCTACAAGCGGCGCGCCGCCCTCGCCGTGGTCGCCATGCTCATCTATACGGGCAGCAGTCTCACCGTGCCGTACCTGGTCAAGATCGCCATCGACCAGGGTATCGACGCGGGCGACCTCGACGTGCTCACATGGGTCATCGTCGCCTTCGTGGCGGTCGCCGCCGTCAACCTGGGCGCCAGCTACGTACAGACGTACCTGGTCAGCCTGGTGGGCCAGCGCACCATCTTCGATCTGCGTCGCACCCTGTTCGCCCACATCCAGAAGCTCACGCTCGACTTCTTCAGCCGCCAGAAGACCGGCTGGATCGTGAGCCGGCTGACCAACGACATCGACGCTCTCGACCAGCTCGTGACCGACGGCGTCGCCTCGCTCGTCACCAACGGCCTGACGCTCATAGGCGCCACCGTGCTGCTCTTCGTCCTCGACTGGCGACTGGCTCTGGCGACCCTGACGGTGATGCCGTTCCTGCTGATCGCCACCCTGGTCTTCCGCACCCACTCGGCGCGCAGCTACGCCAAGGTGCGTGAGCGCATCGCCGATGTGAGCGCCCATCTCCAGGAGTCGATCTCCGGCGTCCGCACCGTGCAGGCCTTCCGGCGCGAAGACGCCGACGTCGCCGAGCTCCACGAGCTCAACGCGGAGTATCGCGATGCCAACATGGAGACGGTGGTCCAGAGCGGCATCTACTTCCCACTCGTGGAGCTGCTGTCGGCCATCGCTTTGGTGATCGTCCTGTGGTTCGGCGGCTGGCTCGTCACCGGCCAGCGCCTGCAGGTCGGCGTGCTGGTGGCGTTCATCGGCTATCTGAGCATGTTCTTCGACCCCGTGCAGCAGCTCAGCCAGCTCTACAACACGTTCCAGGCCTCGATGGCGGCGGTCAGGAAGGTCTTCACGGTGCTCGACACCGAGCCCGATCTCATGGACGCACCGGGGGCCGTGCCGCTCACCGACGTGCGCGGCGAGGTGGGCTTCCACCATCTGACGTTCTCCTACGACAAACAGACCGACGTGATCCACGACGTCGACTTCGTCGTGCCGGCCGGCGCCACCGTGGCGATCGTAGGCCCTACTGGAGCCGGCAAGTCGACCCTCATCAAGCTACTGGCGCGCTTCTACGATCCCGATGCCGGTGCCGTGACGATCGATGGTCACGATCTGCGGACGGTGACCACCGCATCGCTGCGCGAGCAGCTCGCGGTCGTCCCGCAGGAGGCGTTCCTGTTCACCGGCTCCATCATGGACAACATCCGTTTCGCCAGACCTGAGGCGACGACTGAAGAGGTGCACCGCGTCGCCCGCATCGTCGGCGCTCACACCTTCATCGAGGAGTCGCCGGAGGGCTACGACACGGACGTCAAGGAGGGCGGATCGGGCCTGTCGACCGGGCAGCGACAGCTTGTCTCGTTCGCCCGCGCCCTGCTGGCCGACCCGCGCATCCTCATCCTCGATGAGGCCACCAGCAGCGTCGATGCCGAGAGCGAGCGGCGCATCGAGCAGGCGATGAGAGTCCTGTTCACCGGCCGCACGTCGGTGGTCGTGGCGCACCGCCTCAGCACCGTGCGCTACGCCGACGTCATCTTCGTGGTCGACGGCGGCCGCATCGTCGAGCAGGGCACCCACGACGAGCTGCTCGCAGCCGGCGGCCGCTACCGTCGCCTCTACACCGACTGGGAGCGGACCGGACAGGCGCTGTGAGCCTCTCGTTGGCGCGTCGGCCCGAGCGACCCGCCGGGATCTGTACGCCTCCCGGCCGCCCTCATCCCTCGGCTTGCGGGACCGCCTCGCAGCCATCGTCGATGCGGCGCAGCTCGCGGACGCCCCGCGTACTCACCAGGACGCCGCTGATCACGACCGCCGCGACGGCCGCCGCCACCAGCGTCGCCGAGACGCCGAAGCCGTCGCCGAGGGGCCCCGCCACCGCCAGACCGAGGGGGAAGATGGCCAGCGACCCGAGGTAGTCGTAGGAGGACACGCGACTGAGCATCTCCGGAGCGATACGCTGCTGCAGCGCGGTCATCCAGAAGGGGTGGTAGAGACCCCACTCCACACCCAGGATGACCGCCGCTGCCAGCAACGCCGGCGTCGGAGCATGCACGGCAAGAAGCGCCGGTGGAAGAGCGCTCAGCGAGAGACCGGCTGCCACTACGAGCAGTGGCCTGCGCGGCCGCCAGCGCAGGGCCAGCAGACCCCCAGCGATCTGGCCCACACCGAGGGCGGCCGCCATGAAGCCCCAGGTGCGGGCTCCTTCGTAGAACTCCTGCGTCACGACCGGGCCGAGGACCGAGTACGGCGCCTGCGTCGCGAAAAGGAAGGCGGCGGCGCCCACGACCATGACCCAGAGCCAGCGGTGACTGCGGAACTCGGTCCAGCCCGCCCGCAGGTCGGCGATCAGGCGCTGCCCGGCGGTCCTCTGCACCCGCGCCAGCGGCTGCATGAGCCCCAGGAACACAGCGCTGGCGAGATACGTGATGGCGTCGATGCCGATCGCCCAGCCCGGCCCCACTGCCGCCACTAGAAGCCCGCCACCGATGGAGCCGACGGTGATCGAGCCGCTCGCGACCAGTCCGTTGAGAGCGTTCGCCTGCTGCAGGTGGTGCGCAGGGACGATCTGCGGCAGCAGGCCGAAGTAGGCCGGTCGGAAGAACGCCTCGCCGGCCCCCATCGCCACCTGCAGCAGGACCAGGTGCCAGATGCGGGCCTGACCGGTCAGCAGCAGCGTCGCTACGCCCACCTGCGCCGCCGCACGCACCAGGTCGGCGACCAGCATGACCAGCCTGCGGGGCAGACGGTCGGCCCAGACGCCGCCGAAAAGCAGCATGGCCGCGAGGGGAACGAGATAGGCGGCTTCGACGATCCCGATATCGGTCGCCGAGCCACCGATCGAAAGTACCGCGAACGGCAGGGCGACCACGCTCAGCAACGTGCCGACTACCGAGATCGCCTGCCCAAGGAAGAGCAGGCGGAACTGTCGTTCGTGCAGCGGCGCCAGCGAAGCCTGCGACCAGCTCACTGCCGCTCACCCGCCGGACGAAGCGGTGTGGCAGACGCCACGCTCATGGCAGACCGCTGTGCCGAGAGGTGTGCTCCCGGACGGCGTTTCTGCGGGTGGCGTGCTCGCGAAGACATGCGTACCTCGGTGCGGGTTCTCCGGGATCGTCTGAAGCGGCCGGCGCGGCGTCGGCCGACGAGATGACGGAGAGAGAGGTGTCAGTCTACGCTGTCCGAAGCGAGAGGCCGATCCTGGTCCCGCGCCGGGGCAGTATCGCCGAGGCCCTCATCCTCGCCGGCTGCGGCCGGTCCCTCCAGCTCGGCGGCCTCGGCGAGATCCATCCCGGGCTCCGTCCTTGCTGCGGGGCCGTCCGAGCCGGCGGGCCCGGCCCACTCGGCTGCGTCGCCGGGCGATCGACGAGGGAGGTCCACGACGCGCTCCGGCGCTGCCGCGTCGGCATCCTCCTCCGCCGCCTGCACCGCCGCCGCGTCGGGACCGCCGGCCCGCTCCGCGATCCCACCGGACGCGCTCGTCCGTCTCTCTTGTCGCGCTTCCTGCAGCTCGGCGTTCACGGCCACCCCATAGAGCAGCGCCAAATTGAAGAGCCAGAGCCACATCAGGAAGACGATGACCGCGGCCAGCGAACCATAGATGCGGCCGTACTGGCTGATCGAATCCAGATAGACGCCGAAACCCCAGGATGCGAGTCCCCACAGCGCCACGCTCAGCACGATCCCCGGCACGACTCGCCTGAACGTGAGCCTGTCCCAATAGGGTCCAGCGCCGAAAAGGATGGACAGGAGCAGCGCCGCGCCGATCGCGAACAACGGCCAGCGGATCGTGGACCAGACGTCGAGCGTACCCCCGAGCGCCGCGATCTGCCGGCCGACCCACGCTGCCGCGTTCTCGGTGAGACCCACGGTCGCCAGGGCGAGTACAAGCACGATCGCGACCAGGAGAGCCACACCCATCCTCAGCAGCAGACGAGGAAAGTACCGGCGCCGCTCCTGCACCCGGCGGACCTGGTTTGCGGCCCAGCCGAAGGCGCCCACATACCCGGAGGCGGACCAGATCACGAGGACGATGCCGATGCCGAAGATGAGCGAGGAGCCGCCACGACTGCTCACGACGCTCTCCAGCGGACCGCGCACGGTCTCGACCACGTAGTCGGGCGCGAACTCCTCCAGCGTCGTGAGGAACTCTTCGACCGAGGCCGGGAAGTCGGCCAGCCTGCTGATCAGGGCGATCACCAGAAGCAGGAGCGGATAGACCGAGAGCATGGCGTAGAACGCAAGCGTCGCCGCCAGGTTGGTCCCGCCGGTATCCCACATCCGGCGCCCTGCCTGCACGGCGATGCGTCCGTTCTGGACGGCGCGGGCCTTCATCCAAGCGAGGAGCATGCGCATGCTGTGCCGATTCTTCGCCCTGCGCCGCCGCCCACCTGCCCTCTGTAGAGCCGCGGCCGGCGGTCCGCCCCGTCCAGCTGCAGGCAGGCGGCTCGCCCGGCCGCCGGTCAGTCGAACAGCTCGCGCCGGGCCTTGAGCCAGACGCCGGCGGCGCTGACGCCCGAGAGGTAGACGGAGAGGACGAGGAAGATGGCGGCGCCGCTACCGGCGGCCGAGAAGGCACGCCAGTCGGCCGCCGCCAGCTGTTGCGCGCCGAGCACCGTGCCGCCGAGGCCGATGACGAGCGTGGCCGCCCAGGCCGGCCACCAGGTCGGTCGCGACCGCAGGACCATCACCGCGGCGACGACCAGCGCTGCCACCATGACCGCGAAGAAGGCCGCCGCCAGGATGAGGACCCAGTCGGCGCTGCCGGTGGCGCTGGCCGGCCCGCGCAGCTCCTTGACCGTCTGCACCACCAGAGCGACGCAGGCGACGGCGCCGACCCCCAGGGGCAGCGCGGCCACCGTCAGCAGGAGCGTCCGTCCGATCGGCCGGCGCCGACTTCGGGGCCGGATGGGACCACCCGGCAACTCACCGAAGCGGGTGCCGAGGATGCCGCCGAGTCCCTTGCCGGCCGTGCGCTTCTGCGACGTCGGGCTTCCTTTGCCCTGCTCAGTCATGCCGCTCTGCCCATGCGGTGCCTTCCCCGAGTCCCGGCTCAGCGTGTCTGCACATGCGGGAGCAGCTTGTCGAGCCACTTCGGCAGCCACCAGTTCCAGTCGCCGAACAGACGCATCGCGGCCGGCACGAGGAGGACGCGGATGATCGTGGCATCGATCGCCACAGCCATGGCGAGCCCCAGACCCAGCGCCTTGGTCACGATGATGCTCGTGAAGGCGAAGGCGCCCCCGACGATCACGATGATCATCGCCGCGCTGGTGATGATACGCCCCGTCTTGGCCAGACCGAGGCCGACGCTCTCCACGTTGTCGTGCGTCTCGAGCCAGTATTCGCGGATGCGGGTCAGCAGGAAGACCTCGTAGTCCATCGACACGCCGAACAGGACGCAGAAGAGGATGACCGGCAGGGTGGCCTCCACCCAGCCCGGCGCCTCGAAGTCAAGGACACTGGAGAAGTGCCCCTCCTGGAACACGAAGACGAGGGCGCCGAAGCTCACGAAGATCGACAACGCGTTCACCACGACGGCCTTGAGCGGCAGCAGCAGGCTGCGGAGCATGACGAGGAAGACCAGCGAAGTGGCGACGATCACATACAGGACCACCCACGGAAAGCGCCCGTACAGCCCGTCGAGGAAGTCGTTGAGGCCCGCCGCCACACCGGCGACCCAGATCGTCGTACCGGCCGGCGGCTCCAGTCCGGCGAGCTTGAGCGCCAGCTCCCGGGACTGCGGCGCGTTGTCCTTCCATTTCGGTACCACCACGTACAGCAGCGCTCCAGGTCCGGCGGTGGCGCTCATCATCGCCTTGATCTCAAGGTAGGCGTCACCCGACAGGCTGTCTTCAAGACCGCCGGATCCGGCCGCCTCGCCGGCGAGCGCGCCGAAGAACTCGGCCGGCGACCCGAAGCGGCTCAGATCGGGTGGCGTGACGGCGCTCGAGACCTCGCTGACCCCGGGCTGACGCTTCAGCTCCTGCCCGAAGTTCCAGAGCTTGATGATGTTGGTGAGCGCGAACGGCGACGACTCGTCGTCCCAGGTGACGAGGACGAGGATGCCGGTGGCCAGTGAAGGATTGAAGCGCTCGTTGAGGATCCTGTCTCCCTGACGAGCCTCGGCGGTCGGTGGCAGTACCTCCGATGTCGAGACACCGGTCTCCATGCGGAACGCCGGGATCGACAGCGTGACGATGACTGCCGTCACCGCCACCATGATCCAGACCGGATGGCGCATGACCCAGGCCGACCAGCGCAGCCAGAACGTCCCCTCCGTGCCGCGCGAGCGCCAGAGCCGCAGCCGGTCGACACGCGGTCCGAGCACGCCCAGCAGCGCCGGCAGCAGGGTCAGCGCCACGACCATCGAGAAGAACACGACGAAGCAGCCCCCCAGCCCCATCGAGCGCAGGGCCATGAACTGGAAGATGAGGAGGCCGGTGAGGCCGACCATGACCGCCAGGCCCGAGTAGAAGATCGACTGGCCGGCCCGCGAGACCGTTACCTCGACCGCCCTGGCCACGCTGTCGCCGGCGTGCAGCTGCTCGCGGAAGCGTCCCACCATGAGCAGCGAGTAGTCGATGCCCACCGCCAGACCAAGCATGGTCGTCACGTTCAGCGTGTAGATCGAGAGGTCGACGGCGCGCGCGAACAGGAACAGGAAGCCGAGGGTGGTGCTGACCGCGACGATGCCGCCGATGATCGGCAGACCGGCCGCGACCAGGCTGCCGAACACCAGGACGAGCACGACCAGCGCCACCGGCAACGTGTAGTACTCGGCCCGGGCCGCATCTTCGGTGGAGACGGCCTCGATCTCCTCGAAGACGGCCGGCTCCCCGGTGATGTAGTGCTTCAGGCCGGAGTCTCGCACGGCGGAACGGATGCGGGGCATCATGGCCTGCACCTTGTCGAACGGTTCGTCGAACGCCAGGATGGCCACCGAGGCGCGTCCATCGCGCGAGACGAGGTTGGGATCGCGCACCGAGGCGAAGGTCTCGACCCGTTGCAGATAGGGGAACTCGCCCGGGACGAAGCGCGAGAGCGCTTCCTTCTGCAGCTCGATGAACTCGTCGCCGCGGGCGTCGAGGTCCTCGCTCTCGAACACGACGTAGAGAGCCGACTCGCCGAGCGTGAGGTGCTTGTTGGCCTCCTTGAGAGCCAGGTCCGAGGGCGAGCCGGCGATCGAGAAGCCGCCGCCCTGGAGCACGTTCTGCACATGCGTGGCGCCGTAGATGCCGAACGGCAGCACCACCACCCAGACGGCGATGATGTACCAGCGGCAGCGGTATGTGAACCGGCCCAGCGCAGCGAACATGATGCCCGGCGACCTCCCTTTGCCGTACAGGCCCCTCACGCCACACCCGGAGCCGCGCACGATGGCTCCAACCTATATCACACGCGTCGACCGGCAGACGAGCGAGCGGGCATCCCGCGCATGGGACAGGGCTCGCGCCGCAGTGCGTACCTCGGCGGCCCGGCGGGGCGACCCGGACCGGCGTTAGAATGCAGGTGCCCGCAGGCCGGACGGCGATGGCCGCGTGGCAGCAACCCTCGACCACGGACGGGAGGAGCATGGCATCCGACACCCACCGGTACGACCCCGAAGGGCGCGATGACAGGCCCCTCCTCATGATCCTCGGCACCCAGGGTTGGATCCCCACGCCACGACGAGCCACCACGTGTCTGGCCTACCGTGATGGCGCCACGCTGCTGGTGCTGGACGCCGGTACCGGGCTCGGCCGCTTCCTGCGCCCACCGGCCGCGAGCCTGCTCGACGGCGTCGACGAGGTGCATCTTCTGCTGACGCACTATCACCTCGACCATACAGTCGGCCTCAGCTACCTCTCCGGGGTCTTTCCCCGGCTTCGTGTCACCGTCCACGTCCCGGAGGCCGCGGTCAACGGTGTCGAGCCGCCGGACGGGGTGCCGTCCCTCATCCGGCCACCGTTCTTTCCCGAGGCTTGGGCCAGTCAGAAGCGGGTGAGCCTGAGCACCGTGTGCGCCGGTGAGAACGACATCGCCGGGCTTCGCGTCATGGTGCGGGCTCAGTCTCACGCCGACGTCAGCGTCGCGTACAGGGTCGTCGACCATTTCGTGCTGGCCACCGACACGGTGTACGACGAGGCGACGGCAGCCTTTGCCGCGGGAGCCGAGGTGCTGATCCACGAGGCCTGGATCGACGGCAAGGAGGAGGGCGAGCCCGGCTGGGAAGACATGGTCCGCCATGCGTATGCGTCGCACACGTCGGCCAGACAGGCGGCGCAGCTGGCTGCGCGAGCCGGAGTCGAGGAGCTGCTGCTGGTGCACCTCAACCCGCTCTTCGATGAGGACTACTATGCCGAGCAGGGAAGGTCGGCGAGAGCGCTTTTCCCACGCACGACGGTGCCCGATGACCTGCATGTGCGTGAGCTTGCGCGCTACTGACGACCAGCGGACGGGAGGAGGCGCGGCGGCACCATGCTGAGAGGCAGATCGAAGCTGTTCTGGGCGCTGGTGGCGCTCGTCGCGGCGCTGGTCGTCTTCTATCTGCCCTCGCTCGTGGCGTATCGGTACACTGCCGGGAGTCAGAACGCGAGCTTCCTCACGCATCCGTGGCGGAGCTGGCGGTTCCTGGTGGCAGGCCTCACCGTCCCCGGCGACTCGCGTCTGAAGACCTCCGGCGCCGCGTACCAGGAGGCCGATCAGCTGTTCCGCGGCAGTGACTTCGAGGTCGTGGCGGCCCGGCTGCTCTACCTGAGTCCGGGCGCTGCCCACACCTTCGAGCCGCTGCCCGATGGTGCCGACCTCACCGGCCTTCCCGCCGATCTCGATCAGGCGGCCACGATCGTGCCGCCCTTCCGCTTCGTCTGGCAGATCGAGGGCACTGTGCGCCGCAGCGGCCAGGACCTGATCATCGCCATGCTCGACTACCGCAGCGGAGACGTCCTCTGGGACGTTCGGGAAGAGCTGCCCAAGTAGCCGGCGCAGCGACCGCCCCGCTCATCACCGCAGCATCCCGCTGAGACGAGAAAATCTCCCACTGGACACACCCTGCTCGCTGCGCTAGCATGCACTCGTTCATCTACCGATGGCGCGCGGCTGTAGCGCCCAACGGGAAGTCGGTGCAACTCCGGCACGGTCCCGCCGCTGTGACCGGTCGCGACCGTCGCGGTCTCCTTTAGGAGAGCCACTGGGCAGAGGCCCGGGAAGGCAGCGACGGCCAGGCAATCGACCGGAAGTCAGAAAACCGAGCGAGCCGCTTACGTGAAGCTGCTTCCCACGCGGATGGGGGCTCTGTTCGTTTCGAGCCTTGCCGGACCCCGTAGCGGAAGCGACGGGGTCCTTTTCTTCGGGCAGCTTCGCGAAGCAGGGGGGAATGCGACCGGCGCCGGAAAGGAGGATCCGTGAAGAAGCGGATGTCCGTGCCACTGGCGTTGGGGCTCGTCCTGTTGACCGTGCTCCTCGCCGCCCCGGCGGCGCTCGCCGTCGAGACCAGCGTCAGAGTCGAGGCCAAGGGCTTCACCGCCCTGCCGCAGACGTGGGTCGAGGAAGCCGCCGGAGGCGGGACCTACTACGACAGCGAGGGGACCGAGTACACCTCGACGGAGGCCACGGCCTTCGGAGCGACCGCCCTTGCCACCGAGATGGCCGGCGTCACCTGGGACTTCGATGTCTTCGGTATGGGGCCGTTCGTCGGCTGGTTCTCCCGCCAGGCTATGGACCCGGTGACCTACGCGGACTGGTGGTCGTTCGCCGTCAACGGCTATAGCTCGCCTTTGGGAGCCGCCAACCTGCCGAGCGTCGCCGATGACGACTACCTCTGGTTCCAGAACCCCGACAACACGTTCTCGAAGCCGAGCACGCTGCTCGTCATCGACGGCTCGCCGGTGCGCGCCCTGACACCGGGACAGGCATTGGACCTGACGATCAAGGGTGACGACCTGGCCAAGGTCAACAGCCAGGCCGACGCCACCCGTTTCGGCATCAGCGATCCGAGCATGATCCAGACGCCGGACCAGTTCCCCGAGGTGTCCGGCGCGACCGTCTACGTCGGTAACCGGGCCAGCGTCCTGACCGGCTCGCGCTCCAAGGGCCTCAAGCTGGCGGGCGCCAAGGTCAGGTTCAAGGCCAGTCGCTCCAACAAGCGGCTTGACCTGCCGAACCTCGGCAACGGCACGTACTACGTCTGGGCCGAGAAGGCCATGGACGGCACCGTGTACGCACGCTCCGACACGGTCATCGTCAATGTGGGCAGCAAGCCGGCGTTCAGCGGCGTGACGGCCACACCGAAGAAGTTCCGGCGCAATCGTGCTCTGACGGTGCGGTACAAGATCAACAAGGCCGCCCGCGTCCAGTGGTGGATCAAGAGCGGCAGCACGACGCTCGCCCGCGGCTGGAGGACCCACGCAAGCGGCGGCCGGCAGGGCTTCACCTGGACGGGCAGGACAGGCAAACGGATCGGCAAGCGGGTCACGGTCTACCTGAAGGCCTGGGACGAGTGGGGCCGCGTCTCGACGGTCAAGATGCACAACGTCAGCGTCCGCAAGTAGTCGCACGGCCTGCGATGAGCCGGCACCCGGCGGTCCCCTTCACGGCCGTCGGGTGCCGGCCTCCCACCAACACAAGAGGACGGACCTGTTGAAGGGTCAAGAGCGTCGAGATGGAGACCAGACGAACACACGAGAGCAACGCTGCAGGGGCGTGCGAGTGAGCGACCGAGTCCCCCCGATTCCCGCGGTCGCACCCGTCGCACGCCCCTGGAGCGCTGCTCTGCGCAGTCTACAGCTCCGGCTACGACGCGTCATCACGCCGCAGTGGCGGCGTGAAGGCGCAGGCTCCGTGGCCCCAGCGGCCGCTTTGCCGGGGATAGTCATGGTCTTTGGCCTGCTGCTCGTGTCGGTGACCGGCTGCGCCGGCGTCCGCAGTGAGGAGGACGGGACCTCGAGCACTGCCTCGTCGGCCCGCGACGACGCCTCTCCCGCGGCCGCGGCAGTCCCAGCCGACAAGATCCGGCTCGTGATCTCCACGGGCTTCGGTGCCGACGTCCTGCGTGACGTCCTGGTCGACTTCGAGGACGAGACCGATGTGATGGAGGTCCTGGCCACTCAGGCTGAGGTCAAGACAGCCTACGGTGGTGGCTTCGTGAACGCCATCGACGGCATCGAGAGTACCTTCGGCGCCACCGGCGAGCCCCGCGACTGGTTCTACTGGGTCGCCGGCCGGATGGGGCAGGTCGGCGCCGCCGACCAGCGCCTGACCGGCGGTGAGACGATCTGGTGGGACCACCACGCCTGGCAGGGCTCGGGCTTCATGCCGGTGGTGCTGCAGGCCTTCCCGCAGCCCTGGCAGGACAGCTCACTGGCGCTGCTTGCGGACGCTGAGGCCGACGCTGTCGCGGCGTGGGCTACGGCACAGGGACTCACGGTCGATGCTGCGCGACCGCTCTCGCCTTTGCCGTCCGATCCGTCGCTGGTCGTGGCGACCGTCGCGGAGCTGCAGGGGGACACATGGCTGTCCGCGTTGCTGGATCCCGGCGCACAGGCCGGCATCTTCGTCGCCATCGACGGCCCGACATTGCTGGCTCTGGACTACACCGGCACGCCGCGAGGCGAACTCGACGCGGCCGTGCTCGGCGCGCCGCACCCGGAGGACGCCGAGGCGACGCTGCTGGTCTTCATCGGCCGCGACGCACGGGCCATCGGCACGCTCATCGAGCGACTCGGCGACGGGATACCGGGCGCCTACGTGGCGATCGGCCTGCGTGGCGACGAGCTCGTGCGCCTCCCACAGCAGGCCGGCGGAGAAGACTGACGTGCCCTCTGACACGGCACAGCAGGGACGATCCTCGGCGGTCGGACCCGGCGGCCGATCGGCAGCCGGCGGTGTCCGTCGCGATCGCTGGGCAGGGCGACCGCCCACCCACGGCCTGGCCGCGGCTCAGCCGGCGGCGGCTCTGGCCGGCATCGCCGCTCTCATGGTGGCATCGATCGTGATCGCCAACCCCATCCAGGTGGCCGTCGTCCTCGCTGTCATCCTTCTCGTCCTGGTCCTCTCGCGTCGTCTACGCGCCGCCTGGCCGTACCTCCGCTTCGGCCTCTACATCACCGTCTTCCTGTTCATCGTCAACCCTCTGGTGAGCCAGGCGGGGCTCGACGTGCTCTGGCAGGCCGAGCTCGGGCCGCTGCACATCGCCATCTCCATCCAGGGCATCTACTTCGCCGTCGGCATGGCGGTCAGGCTGGTCGCCGTCGTCGCCGCCTTCGCGCTCTACACCACACTGCTCGACCAGGACGAACAGCTCGCGATCATGAGCCGCGTGTCGTTCCGTTCCGGTCTGGTGGTCTCACTGGCGACACGCATGTTCCCGGTGCTCTCACGGGATGCGGCACGGATCTCCGACGCTCAGCGCGCGCGCGGCGTGGAGCTCGATCGCGGCAGCTGGCGACAGAAGGCGACGCGACGCCTACCGCTCCTCGGAGCGTTGATATCGCGCAGCCTGGAGCGTGCCACCGACGTCGCCGAGTCGATGGAGGCGCGGGGCTACGGACGTCCCGGCCGGCGGGCGTGGCACCGCGGCCGCCGCTGGCGGGCGGCCGACGTGCTCATCGTGCTCTGTGCCGCGGGCGCCGTCGCCGCAGTGCTTGCCGGACTGGCGACGGGGATCGCGTCGTTCAACTACTTCCCGCTCACCGACGACCCCTTCCCGGACCTGAGCGACCCATCGTGGCTCGTCACGGCCGCAGCGCTCGTCGCAGCGACCCTGGTGCTGCCGGGCGTCGTCGACACGCGCCTGGCGATCCGACGGCGAGCCCACGACGCGGCGCTGCTGCGCCCCACCGGCGGTACCCCCCTGCAGCCGGCAGAGCCGTGATGGAACCGGTCGCCCGACTCGAACACGTCACCTACACCTACCCGGAAAGGCAGTCGCCGGCATTGCGTGACGCGACGCTCGCCCTGCGACCGGCGGAGGTCGTCCTTGTGATCGGCGGGTCCGGCAGCGGCAAGTCGACGCTCCTGCGCGCCCTGTGCGGGCTGGTCCCGCACTTCCATGGCGGTACGTTCTCCGGGCATGCGGTGATCGCCGGTCTCGACACCCGCACCACCGACCCGCGGGACCTCGCCGAACACGTCGGCATGGTCTTCCAGGATCCGGAGAACCAGGCCGTCATGGTCAGCGTGGAGCGCGAGCTGGCGTTCGGCCTCGAGAACCTGGGATTGGCGGGCCCGGCGATCTCGCGACTCGTCGAGGAGTCACTGCTCTCTCTCGGCCTCTCGCGGCTGCGGCATGCCGAGCTGGCCACGCTCTCGGGCGGAGAGCTCCAGAAGGTGGCCCTCGCCGCCGTCCTGGCGATGCAGCCGCAGCTTCTGCTGCTCGACGAACCGACGTCCCAGCTCGATCCGGTCAGCTCCGAAGACCTCCTCGCCGCCGTCCGACGCCTGTCTGAAGACACCGGTTCGACCATCGTGCTCGCCGAACACCGCATCGAGCGATGCCTCTACCTGGCGACGCGCGTGCTCTACATGGAGGACGGGGCCATCCTGCAGGATACCGACCCCCAGAGCTTTGCCGCCTGGGCCGCCCGGGGACGCCGCGAGCTGCTGCCGCCGGTGGCGCGGCTGTTCGCCGGTCGGCTCAACGGAGCGGCCTCCGCAGAGGACCTGGTCGCGCTTCCCATGACCGTCAAGGACGCGCGTCGCAGGCTGGCGCTCGCCGGATCGGACGTCCTCGCCTCCGCCGCCACCCGAGAGCCGGGACCGACCGCGAGCGCGAGCGCCGCGGTTACGACGGAGGGTGCGGGCCCGTCCTCTCGCGGGATGTTCCGACGCCGGCCGATGGCCGCGGTGGAGGTCCGGCGCCTCACGGCCGGCTACCCGCCGGATCGGCCCGTCCTCGACGAGGTCGACCTGGCGCTGTGGCCGGGTGACCTGGTGGCCATCATGGGAGAGAACGGCGCCGGCAAGTCGACCCTCGTCCGTCACTTCAACGGCATGGCCAGGCCCCTCACCGGCAAGGTCCTCCTGACCGGTACCGAGGTGACGTCGATGTCCGTCGCCGAAGCGGCACGCACCTGTGCTTTCCTCGGCCAGAACCCGGGCGCCTACTTCGTGCGGGACAGCGTCGCCGATGAACTCGACTTCTCGTTCTCGACACTGGGCATCCCGCCTGCCGAGGCCGAGGCGACGAGGTCGATGCTGGTCTCGGATCTGGACCTCGGAGCGCTGCTCGGCCGCGACCCCCGCGACCTGTCCGGCGGCGAACGGACACGCGTGGCGCTGGCCATCGTCTCCTGCGGCGATCCTGCGGTCGTGGTGCTGGACGAGCCGACGCGGGGCATGGACCCGGCGCACAAGAACGACCTTGCCGCCCTTCTGCGTCGTTGGGCCGGCGCCGGCCGCTGCGTCGTGGTGGTCACGCACGACGTGGAGTTCGCGGCCCGTACCGCCGACCGTGTCGTGGTGCTCGGCGACGGCGGCATACTGGCCGACGCGCCGGTTCGAGAGGCGCTGCACGGCTCGCTCTTCTTCTCGACACAGATCAACCGGCTCCTGCGTCGCGATCTGCCGGGCGCACTCACCGAAGACGACGTCGTCTGGACCGCCCTGTGAGCCGCGTGACGCCATACGGCACAGACATGACGGCAGCGACCGCTTCTCCGTCGTGTCGCGACGTCGAACAACCGACGCTCACGGATCAGATGCCCCGTCCGTCCGGCGCCGCGGCGACCCCGCTCGCAGCCGCCCTCACAGCGTCTCCTCCATCGCTCGCCTCACGATGGCGCGTCACCGGGTCCGGCCGATCGCCCGCCGGCGTAATGGTCGTCGCCGCTGCCGCCTGCACGGTGGCCGGTCTCATCGTCTGGACGATCATCGACCCCGGCGGCGTGAACTGGGGGGCGGTGTCGTTCGGACTCGTGGCGGCGGTGGTGGCGCTGGGCGTTGCCCTCTACGGCCTGCGCGCCGTGCCCGCCCAGGAGATCGCCATCGTCGCCGCCGTCGCCGCGCTCGCCACGGCAGGCCGCATCCTCTTCGCCTCGCTGCCCAACTTCAAGCCGGTGACCTTCATCGTCCTGGTGGGCGGCATCGGGTTCGGACCCAGCGCCGGCTTCATGATCGGAGCCACCACGGCGCTCGTGTCCAATTTCTTCTTCGGGCAAGGGCCCTGGACACCCTGGCAGATGGTCGCCTGGGGTGCCGTCGGCTTCGCCGGCGGCCTCATGGGCCGGCACGGTCGGCGACCCGGTCGCTGCGAGCTGGCCCTCGTCGGTGGCGCCCTGTCGCTGGCGTTCGGCTGGTTCATGACGCTGTGGATGTACATCACGTTCTCTGCGCACACGTGGCCGGCGTTCATCGCGCTCTACGCTCAGGGCGCTTTCTTCGACGCCGCCCATGTGGCCGCCACCGTGCTCTGCGCGCTCCTCTTCGGCCCCCAGGCCGTGAAGATCGTGACCCGCTATCGCACCCGCACCCAGGTGCGGCTCCTCGACGATCCAGTCAACGACAACAAGGAGGCGACATGCTGACAAAGCGCCTCGTCGCACTGATGCTCTGTGGCGCAGCTATCGGCGCGGCCCTGTCTCTGACCCTCGCAGCCGCCGCCGCGCCCCCGGACGCGACCGCCTTGCCGTCGACCTCGACGGCGGTGAAGAACGCCCTCAAGTACCTGAAGAGCCGTCAGACCAGGTCCGGCGGCTTCAGCGCCAAGGGGATGAGCCAATCGGCCGCTACGCCCTGGGTGGTCATGGCCGTCCGTGCTGCCGGACAGGATCCCGCCAAGTGGCGGCGCGCGGGCGGCAAGACCCCGATCCAGTACATGCAGGGACTCGACATCGAGCGGTTGGCCGACGGCACGACGCCCAAGAACCCCGCCGCGACGTACTCCAAGTACATCCTCGCCTACAAGGCGGCGCGCAAGACCAGCCTGATCCGACGCGCCGGCAGGAAGCGAGTCGATCTCGTCGTCAAGCTGCTCGCCTACCAGGATGCCGCCAGCGGCCGCTTCACCACCGCGGCCGGCGGCAAGGGCAGCTACGCTGCTATCAGCACCACCACCTATGCCGTCCTGGCCCTCAAAGCCGCCGGGCGCGCATCCGCCGCCCGCTCCCGGGCGGTGCAGTGGCTGCGGACGCAGGCGCACAGCAGCGGCGGCTTCTCGTGGAATCCGGGTGGCAGCCCCGATGTCGATTCCACCGGCGCCGCCATCCAGGCGCTGCGGGCCGGCGGCGTGAGCAGTTCCTCCGGTGTCATCCGCGGCGCACTGAAGTTCATGAAGGCCAAGCAGCAGCGCGACGGCGGCTTCGCCTACGACTTCGGCGGCTCCGTGCTCGAGTCGAGCGCCCTCGCGATCCAGGGTATCGTCGCAGCCGGTCAAGACCCGGCGGGAGCCGCCTGGCGCAGAGGCGGCAAATCTCCCGTGTACTACCTCTGCACCATGCAGGCGAGGAACGGCTCCTTCTACCATCTCGGTCGCATCTCGGCCACGCCCCTTCTGGCGACGTCCTATGCCGTGATGGGACTCAAGAACAAGAAGCTGCCGCTGTGATGCTGGTCGACGATCTGCCGGCGGCTGCCGGCCGGGCAGCGAACCGACGTGACGCTACCCGACTTGACGACGACCCCACTCCACCCTGTCACGACAGGAGGACCGGTGACCGACACCAGGACATCACCACGACCGGGCGCTGAGGCCGGGGGACGCGGCGCCACCGAGAGCGCCGGAAGGGGGTACGTCCACCTCTACACAGGTGACGGGAAGGGAAAGACCACGGCCGCCTTCGGTCTGGCGGTGCGGGCCGCCGGCCACGGCAAGCGTGTCTATGTCGGCCAGTTCATGAAGGGGCGTCCGTACGGCGAGAACCTCGAGCTCAGCGACCACCCGCTGATCACCGTCGAGCAGTACGGGGAACCCGACTGCATCAGCATCGATCAGGTCGACGAGCATCACCGGGAGCTGGCGCGCAGCGGTCTGCGCAGATCGCGTGAGGCCCTGTTCGAGGGCGACTACGATGTCGTCGTCTTAGACGAGATCGATGTCGCCATCTGGTTCGGCCTGCTGTCCGTGAGCGACGTCATGGACATCGTCAAACAGCGGCCGCCGCACGTGGAGCTCATCATGACCGGTCGCCAGGCACCGGCGGCGCTGGTCAAAGCGGCCGACCTCGTCACCGAGATGCGTGAGGTGAAGCACTACTACCGTGACGGCGTGCTGGCACGGGCGGGAGTCGAGTACTGACCGGCCCGCTTCAGCCGTCGACGCGCCGCAGCAGCTCCACCAGGCGTTCCAGCTCGCGCCGGTCCTTGAAGGCGATCTCGACTCGGCCGCCGCGCGTTCCCGTGCGGATCCGCACGGGCGCCTCGAAGAGTCCGTAAAGCTCGTCGCAGAGATCGTCGAGGTAGGCGTCGGAAGCCGCTGCGCCGGCCCGGCTCCGAGGCGCCGCATCGCCTTCGCAGAGCTTGCGCACAAGGGCCTCCGTCTGCCGCACCGTCAGCCCCTGCTTGACGACCAGCCGCGCGACCCGCCGGCGCTCGCCGTGGTCGGTGAGGCTCAGAAGCGCGCGGGCATGGCCTTCGCTGAGCAGGGTCTCCTCCACCATCTCCTGTACGTCGTCGGGCAGCTCCAGAAGACGGATGGTGTTGCTGACGGCCACGCGGCTCTTGCCGACCAGTTCGGCGATACGCTCGTGCGTGAGTCCGAACTCGTCGGCGAGCGCCGCGTACGCGTGCGCCTCTTCGATGCCGTTCAAGTCCTGGCGAGCGACGTTCTCGGCCAGAGCGATCTCCAGAGACGCCACGTCGTCGACGGTCCGGACGACGGCCGGGATCGTCATGAGCCCGGCCAGACGCGCCGCCCGCAGGCGGCGCTCGCCGGCGATCAGCTCGTACCTGGCTCCGGCCATCTCGCCGTCCTCGGCGCCGGCGCCCGCGCCGGCATCGCCTCCAGCCGGGAGCGGCCGCACGACGACCGGCTGTACCACACCGAGGTGGCGCACCGATTCGGCCAGTTCGTTGAGCTCGTCCTCGTCGAAGACGTGGCGCGGCTGACGGCGCGACGCGACCACCTCTTCAACGGGTATCTCCCGCAGCGTGCCCTCGTTCCGCTCTCCGATCAGGGCGGAGAGCCCTCGGCCCAGTGCTTTGCTAGAAGCCACGGGTGACGACCTCCTTGGCCACATCGAAGTACGCCTCGCAGCCGGTGCAGTGTGGATCGTACCGGCAGATCGGCAGGCCGTGACTGGGCGCCTCACTGAGGCGCACGTTGCGCGGCACGACGGCCTCGAAGACGTGGGCGCCGAGGTGCTCGCGGACCTCGGCGGCGACCTCGCGGCTGAGGTTGGTACGCCCGTCGAGCATGGTGATGACGATGCCCAGCATGCGCAGATCCGGATTGAGACGCTCGCGCACCCGGGCGACCGTGTCCAGCAGCATCGCCAGTCCCTCGAGCGCGTAGTACTCGGCCTGCACCGGGACCAGGACCTCGCGCGCCGCGGTCAGCGCGTTGACGGTCAGGATGCCCAGCGAGGGCGGGCAGTCGATGAACAGGAAGTCGTAGGCGGCATCGAGGCGCGCCAGGGCGTCGGCCAGCAGGTACTCGCGGCGGTCCTCGCCGGCCAGCTCCACATCGGCCGCCGCCAGGTCCGCGGAGGCGGGCACGAGGTGCAGGCCGTCGATCCCGGTGTGCGAGATGACGTCGACGAAGTCGGCCTCACCCGACATGAGACCGTAGACCGATCGGCGGCGGTCCGGAGCACGCACAGCGAGGCCGCTGGAGGCGTTGCACTGGGGGTCGAGGTCGATCAGCAGCACTCGCTGGCCGGCTTCGGCCAGACAGGCCGCCAGATTGACCGCAGTCGTGGTCTTCCCGACGCCCCCCTTCTGGTTGGCGACGGTGATGCTCCGCGGCTGCCCGACCCCCTTCATGAAAGCCATGATAGCCGCGCCCCCGGAGGCCAACAACCGACATGACCGGCTTCGCTCACGGGTCGGCGAAGGCTGCCGGCAGACAGGTCCGCAGGCGCGTCGCGACCATGCCGCCGGCAGCCCTGGCTCGGCCCCGCGAGGGTCGGACTGAGGGTCACGAGCCCAGCGGCCGGCGACGGGCCAGCCCGATGCGGCGTGGGAGCCAGGATGGCGTCGGCGCCGCCTTCTCCAGCATCACCGCCACCGATCGGTCGAGCGGCGAGCGCGTCAGCGGCACAGTCCGGCCCGGTGCAAGACCGCACGCATCTGCGGCGCCGGCCGCCGCCGCCGATTCCTCGGCGGCCCGCGGCGCACTCGTGCACACCACCAGCTGGCCGCCCAGCATCAGCAGCGGCGCGGCCAGCTCGATGAGCGTGGCCAGCGGACCGACCGCCCGGGCCAGGACGATCCGGTACGCCTCGCGCTCGCCGGGCCGTGTCGCCAGCTCCTCGCTGCGGGAGCAGATCACCCGCACACGGTCCTCAAGACCGGTCGCCATGACGGCGTGACGCAGGAACGCGCACTTCTTGCTCACAGAGTCGAGCAGCGTCACGTGGATCTCGGGTACGGTGAGCGCCAGGGGCAGGCCGGGAACGCCGGCGCCGGAGCCCAGATCGAGCCAGGTACTTCCTGATACCACGCTCGCGGCCCGCACCTCGTCGACGGCCAGCAACGCCAGGGAGTCGCCGACGAGCGTGTCGACGATCTGCGCCCGGTCACTGAGGCCGGTGATGTTGCCGGCGCGCCACGAGACGACGGCGTCGACATACGACGCCAGTGCGTCGCGGGCGGGCTCGAAGAGCCCGGCGAGCTCAGTGAGAGACTCGAGCGTGGCCATGGCCGGCCGACTGTAGCACGGGTCGGCCCGGACAACGACGGAGCGAGCCGGCGGGTCCCCGGCGCCGGCAGTGGAGGCGACAGACCGGATCAGGCGTCGCGCAGCTTGGTCAACGTGAGGCTGGTGCCACCGTTGACCGGCTGCTCGAGCAGGAACTCGTCGACGACCGCCCGGATCAGTGCGATGCCCATACCGCCCTCGCTGGGTACCACCGATCCGTCGGGCAGCGGCTCGGCCTTGCTGCCGCTCTCATCGACGAAACCGGCGCCGTGGTCGCGGATCACCAGGACGACGCGGTCGGCGCGCAGATCGAACGAGACGTGCACGCTGGCGGCCTCATGATCCCCGTCGCGATAGGCGTGACGGATGGTGTTCGAGCAGGCCTCGGTGAGCGCCAGCTTCAGGTCGGCGACGGCTTCCTCGGAGTATCCGCCGTCGCGCAGCATGCCCGCCAGGGCCAGTCGGCACAACACCACATACTCGGCCTTGGCCGGGATCTCAAGAGTGACGAGACCGTTCATCGGCGGCCATTCTACGTTCCCGGGGCACGGTGGCGCCATCGCCGCCTCAGTCCGACCCTTCGCGTCTTTCGCCGGGGACCGTCCCGCTGCCCTGTTTCAACGTGGAGCGGATGTTGAGATCCGCGCCACACATCGCGCAGTAGGTTCCCCGTATCTGCAGGTCTTCAATCGTGTACCCGGTGCGCCGCGCAACGAGCCTGTGGCACGCCGGGCAGCGCGTGTTCTCGCCGTCGTGGCCGGCCACGTTCCCCACGTAGACGAACTCGAGGCCGGCCTTACGGCCGATGTCCAGGGCGTGCTCGAGCGTCCGCACCGGCGTCATCGGCAGATGCGCCAGCTCGAGGTAGGGGACGAACCGGGTGACGTGCCAGGGCGTCTTGGGTCCCAGCTCCTCGACGATCCAGCTCGCGATCCCGCGCAGCGTCTCGTCGTCGTCGTTGAGCGTCGGTATCACGTTGGTGACGATCTCGACATGGCAGCCGTGGCGGTGCTTGGCCCGCACCGCCGCATCGAGGACCGGCTGGAAGTGCGGGACACGGCAGAGCCGCTTGTAGACGGCGTCGCTGAAGGCCTTGACGTCGACGCGGTAGGCATCGAGGTGCGGCGCAAGAAGGTCGAGCGCCTCCGGCGTGATGTAGCCGTTGGTGACCATCACCGTGTAGAGGCCGTGCTTGTGCGCTTCGCGAGCACCGTCGAGCACGTACTCGAACCAGACGGTCGGCTCGTTGTACGTCCAGGCGATGCCGGCGCATCCGTTGCGCTCGGCCAGCAGCGGCAGCTTCTCGACCGGCAGCTCGCGGAGATCGCGCGCGCTGGGACCGTCATCGCCGGTGTAGGCCCGGGCATCGGCGTGGGCGATCTGCCAGTTCTGGCAGTGCGCGCACATGAAGGTGCAGCCGACCGTACCGAGCGAGAGGACGATGGTGCCGGGGAAGAAGTGGAAGAGCGGCTTCTTCTCTATGGGATCGGCGGCGACGCTGATACTGCGCGCGTAGACGATGCTGTCGAGCACGCCGTCGCGATTGAGCCGCGCCCGGCAGACGCCGGCCTTGCCGGGCGCGATGTGACAACGGCGCGGACAGACGCCGCAGACCACCGAGCCGTCCTCGCGGCGCTCGTAGAGCAGCGCCTCATGCCACACCTCACTCACGACGGACCTCCGTCCCACGATGGGGCTCCCGTATCCGGCGACCACGCAAGATCGGCGATCCCGCGTCGCACGACCTCGAGGATGCTTGCGTGCAGAGCGTGGTTCCCCGAGACCACGCAGGCCATCTGATACTCGTGGTCCGACCCCAGCAGACGATGGTCGTCGAGTGGCCGACCGTCGGCGTCGGTGATCGGCAGGCCGGCTTCCGTGCACAGAAGCTGTGCGGCGGCCAGATCGTACGGCGAGTTGTTGAGCACCGCACCACGCCCCACGCGGCGGAACTCGTCCTCCATGGCGGGATGCGCGGCGATGATCGCCGGACCTATATCCACGTATGCGTCGAGCTGCCCGGTCAGCACCCGGGTGATGGAGTAGGTGGCCGAGCCGATATCGAACACCCCTCCGCCGACGCTTGAGCGGTCGATGAGGTCGGCCAGGACCGTGGCCAGGACCACTGCCGGCCGGCCGCGGAAGCCGAGCGTCCAGAAGAGGCTGTCGATGTCCGTGCTGGGGCTGGGCAGCAGCGGGATCTGCTGACCGCCGACCCGCCTCATCAGCAACCCGCCGCCTCGTTCGGCGGCGAACACGTCGCCGGACTTGATCTCCTGGACCACGCCGGCGACCACGTCGCCCATGGTCGGCGAGTCGAGAGCCGGCACGGCGGCAACGCTCACGCACGCCATCTCGAAGCCGGCCGCCGCCGGTCGCGTACCGTCGATGGGATCGACGACAAGGACCATGTCCGGCTCGTCGGCCCCCTGCAGACCGCGGTCCTCCGAGTAGTAGGCCCACGTCGGTTGATGCGCGGCCATGTGCTCTGCAAGGACCGTCTCAGCCTTCTCGTCGATGTCGAAGGTGACATCGCCTCCGACCGCCTCGCCGGCGTGCTGCCGCGCAGCGTGCAGCCCAAGACAGGGCAGCACGGCCGAGCGCACCAGGCTGCAGAGCTCCAACAGCCGGGGCAGCGTCGCGGAGGGCGCCGTCCGCCGTGTCGCCGATGCGTTCATGGTGCTCCTCTCAGCGGCCCACGATCGGACCTGGCCGCCCGCTGAATGGCTCATGTTCCCTTCCGCCTCGGCTGTGCCGGCTGCGCGACCGTACGACGGTCCATTCTACAGTGCTATCATCCGGCCCAGATGTCGCCAGAGCCCGTCATCGCCTATCCGGCCAACGGCAATCTGTACCTCAACATCACCAACCGGTGCTCGTGCGCGTGCACGTTCTGCCTGCGTGAATTCACCTCCGAGGTGTACGGGTACGACCTGCTGCTCGAGCGTGAGCCTGCCGTCGAAGAGATCATCCGGGACATTGAGACGTCATTGGACCGCGAGCCGGCGGCCCAGCTCGTCTTCTGCGGCCTCGGCGAGCCGACGCTGCGCCTGCACGTCGTGCTCGAGGTGACCCGCTGGGCCCGGGACCACGGCCTGACCACCAGACTGGACACCAACGGGCTCGGCGCGGCGGTGGACCCGGCTCGCGATGTCGTCGCGGAGCTGGTCAAGGCCGGCCTCGGCGCAGTCTCCATCAGCCTCAACGCCGCCGACCCGGCCGCCTATGAGGCTCTTTGCCGGCCGCTGGTCCGGGATGCGCACGCCGCGGTCGTGGAGTTCGCCCGACGGTGCGTGGCCGCCGGCCTGGACACCACGATGTCGGCGCTCGACGGGATCGGCGTCGACCTCGACGCATGCGCCGCACTGGCCGCCGACATCGGCGGGCGGTTCCGGGTGCGCGGCTGCGCCGTGCCACCCGGATGGGTGCCGGTCCTGGACGCGGAGGGCCGTCCCCGCATCACCGACACGGAGGAGTGAGGAGAGTCGCGTGTGAGGAGGCTCTCGTCTCCGTCCGACCCGCGGCAGGCGGCGCGCGCGTACGGAGACAGCTAGGCACGGACCACCCGTCGTGAGACGATGTGCGGAGCTGAACGACCCCGGCGCGACGACGACGCCGAGTACGCCTGTGAGCGGGCACCATGACACCGACGCCCGCCGACAAGTCACGGGAGACCAGATGGCGAAGGAAGCCCACCCCCGCATCCTGATCGTCGACGACGAAGAGGCGGTCCAGAAGCTGCTGGCGTTCCCGCTGCAGAAGGAGGGCTACGAGGTCGTCGTCGCCAGCGACGGACAGGAGGCGCTCGACCTCTTCGACGACCAGCACTTCGACCTCGTGGTACTCGACATCATGATGCCGCGCGTCGACGGCATGGAAGTCTGTCGCCGACTGCGGGCGGTCAGCACGGTGCCCATCGTCATGCTGACCGCCAAGGCCGACGAGTTCGACAAGGTCCTGGGGCTCGAGATCGGAGCCGACGACTACATCACCAAAGACCGGCTCAGCCTGCGCGAGTTCCGCAGCCGTATCCGGGCACAGCTCCGGCGTGCCGAGATGGCACGCCAGGCGCAGTTGCGCCCCGGCGACCTGATCAGCGTCGATGGCCTCGAGATCGACCTGCTCAAGCGCACGGTCACCGTCCACGGCGAGCGGGTCAACCTCACCTATATCGAGTTCGAGCTGCTGCGCACCATGGCCGCTCACCCTGGGCGCGTCTACAGCAGGCAGCTCCTGCTGCAGCTTGCCTGGGGAGACTCGGAGTACCGCGACGAGCGCACCGTCGACGTGCACATCCGCCACCTGCGCGAGAAGATCGAGGCCGATCCGCGCAATCCCCAGTACATCTTCACCGTGCGCAACATCGGCTACAAGTTCCGGGAGACCTGACCCCGAGAGGGGATTGTCGTGTTCGTCCTGCGCTCCGTCCGTAACTGGTTGACGCTGCTGTTCCTGGTCCTCACGGCCATGGCCGCTATGGCCGTGTGGCTCTACGTGGTACCACCGCTGCGGACTCGCCTGGTGAACCAGAAGCTCACCGACCTCGGCGCCAGCGCGCCCCTGATCACCAAGAGCATCGAGCCGGTCCAGATCGTGGAGGGCCGCTTCTTCGCCGACCCGATCGAGCTGCTTCCCAAGCTGGCGGCGATCGACCGGAGGCTGAACGCCCGGCTTGTCGTCATCGCCGGAGACGAAGAGGTCATCGCCGACTCGCGCTCGGGTCAGGAGCCGCGCCTGGGCAACTACCCGATGATCGGCCGTGCGGTGCGCTCGGAGACGACGCAGGTGGGCACGGTCCGCAGCCGTGGCGAGGAGTTCGCGGTGGCCGCCGTGCCGGTCACGGCCGTCGCCGAAGACACCGACGAATCGCTGGGGACGGTCGCCGTCGTACTGGTGCTCTCGTCGCTGCGCGACGTCAACTCCGCGGTGCAGTTGGTGACTCGCCAGATCCTCCTGGCCACCGTCCTCGCGATGGCCATCACGCTGGTGGCCGGCTACCTGGTCTCCTATCTCATCTCGCGCCGCCTCAAGAGCATCGAGACGAGCGCCGAGGCCATCGCCGGCGGCGACTTCGACGTCACGGTAGGCGTGCGGGTCAAGGACGAGATCGGCCAGCTGGCGGCGACCTTCAACACCATGGGCGGACGCCTGGAAGAGGCGTTCTCCGCACTCGAGAGTGAGAAGCGCCATGTCGAGACGCTGCTCAACACCCTCAGCGAAGGCGTCATCGGTGTGACCAGCGACGGTCGCGTGGCGGTGGCCAACCCCGCCGCCACCGCCATCCTCGGTGATCGCCTGGAACCCGGGGTCTCCATCGATGAAGCGTTCCCGGCCGAGGTCGCCGAGCTCTGGCACTGGGTCCGCCTCTGCGAATCGGGAACGGGGGATGCCGGAGACGCGGCTCCCTGCGACGACAAGACCGCCGACGCCGCTGCCCGCGAAGGTGGGCCGAACGGAAGGCAGGGGGGGACCGTCCAGGGCGACGGGCCGTCGGAGAGCGCGGCGGTCGGCGCGGAGGCTCGCCTGCCTGCCGTCGCCGGCCCCGGTCAGTGGCTCCCGGAGGGCGAGCATCAGGTCGTGTTCGAGCTCGGCGCCCGCACCCTTGAGGCCTCCACGCATCCCGCATCCGGAGGCCGTGCCTTCGACTCCATCGTCGTCCTGCGAGACGTCACCGAAGAGGCGCGCCTGGAGCGCGCCCGCCGCGACTTCGTGGCCAACGCTTCGCACGAGTTCAAGACCCCGCTGTTCTCGCTCTCCGGCATCCTCGAGCTACTCGACGAGGAGGGACTCGACCCGCAGGAGCGGCAGGAGTTCCTGACGATGATGAAGGAGCAGGTGGAGCGCCTGCAGATGCTCTCCCTCAAGCTGCTCGACCTGTCGCAGGTCGACGCCGGGGCCGTGCGACTCAATGTCGCCGTCGCCGATGCTACGGCCATGGCGCACTCGGTGCTGGCGGAGTTCCACGCCAGGGCGGCCGAGCGCCACATCCGCACGGTGGTCGTGGCGCCCCCGGGCAGCATGCCGGTGAGCTGCGATGAGGAGCGTCTGGCTCAGGTCCTGCGAGCGCTCCTCGACAACGCCATCAAGTACGCGCCGGACGGGGGGACCGTGGAGATGCGCGTCTCCGGCGACGATGGTCACGTTCTGCTGGTCGTCGCCGACAACGGCGCCGGCATCCCCCCCGATGAGCTCACGCGGGTGTTCGATCGCTTCTACCGAGGTGCCATGGGGCGCGGGAGCAAGGCCGGTACCGGCCTTGGCCTCTCCATCGCCCGCGACCTGACCGGCCTCATGGGCGGGACGCTCACCGGCGAGTCTCGGGTGGGAGTCGGCTCGCGGTTCACCATCAGGCTTCCGGCCGGTCAGGAGGAGGAGCGGCGGCACGGGCAGGCCACAGCCGATCGACCTGCGCACGCCTCGAAGTCGGCCGGACCTGAGGAGTCCTAGACGCCGTGGGTGCCAGACTCACCCGTTTGGGCCATACTAGAGCTACCGGCGACGCGCGCGCAGCATCTCCGCGCAGCGCCGACAGTCCAGACGAAAGGATGACGGGACGATGAAAGTGAGATCCTTCCTCGTCGGCCTGGTCGGGGGCGTGGTGGGTACCGTCCTCGTCTTCGTCGTGCTCTTCCTGCTGGGGTTCGCAGACGTCACGCGAGACGACGGCGCCACGCCCACGCCGACGCGGACCACCACATCGGTCGTTCAGGACGAAGACGGCTTCTGGGCCGCTCGCATCTATGAACAGTCGCGGCGCGGTGTGGTCATGGTCGTCTCGACCTTCAGCGCCGGGGAGGACACCTTCAATCCCTTCGGCCAGGCACAGGAGAGCCAGGGACTGGGGAGCGGGTTCGTCATCTCCGAGGACGGCTACATCCTGACCAACGCCCACGTGGTCGAGGACCAGGGGCAGAGAGCCTCTCGCGTCGACGTGGTGTTCAAGGACGACGATGGCACCTCCGAGCGCGTCGACGCCGAGCTGGTCGGCCTCGACCTCGAATCCGACGTCGCGGTCCTCAAGGTCGATCCGGAGAACGTGGAGGGCGGCCTCACGCCGCTGCCGCTCGGCGACTCAGAAGAGGTCGCCGTCGGCGAGCCGGTCGTGGCCATCGGCAATCCGCTGGGCTTCGACTTTTCGGTCACCACCGGTGTCGTGTCGGCGGTCGACCGCAGCCTCGAGTCTCCGGCCGGGCCGGGATACATCATCCCCAACGGCATCCAGACGGACGCGGCGATCAATCAAGGCAACTCCGGCGGCCCGCTCATCAACAGCGCCGGAGAGGTCATCGGGATCAACGAGCAGATCGTCTCGCAGAGCGGGGGCAACCAGGGACTCGGCTTCGCCGTGCCGATCAATACCGCCAAGCGCTCGTTCGAGCAGATCCGGGAGTTCGGCGAGGTCCGCTATGCCTGGATCGGGATCCAGGGACAGACGATCACCTCAGACATGTCGCAGGCCTTCGACCTGCCCGTGGAGTCCGGCGTCCTGGTCGCCTCGGTCGTTCCCGACAGCCCCGCGGCGAAAGCCGGCATCCGCGGCGGCACCCGCGAAGAGAGCGTCCAGGGACAGATCTTCGTGGTCGGTGGCGACGTGATCACGGAGGTGGACGGAAAGAGCGTGCCATCGATGGAAGAGCTCATCGGGATCATCGACCAGTACGATCCCGGCGACAAGGTCGAGCTCACGATCGTGCGTGACGGAAAGACGCAGACAGTCGACGTGACGCTCGAGCAGCGTCCGTCGGGCATGTGACATCCCCGGCGTCAGGGCCTGAGGCCGCCGGGAAGCCGCGCGACACCGCGACGGCACCCTGAGACGAGGGGCGCGAGCGAGCTTGCCGGCTCGCTCTCGCCCCTCGTCTCGTGCGCGGCCTGCGCCATTGCGCACGTCTCTTTCATCGTGAGCACCACCAAATCCGACATCCCCGCCACTCTTTTTGACACATCGCCCTTGTGCCGTGTATAACAAGCAGGCGGCATTTTCGCTCGTTCCGGCGTCGGAACGCCCTGGCACGTGGCGCTCGCGATGACCGCGCGCCGCCCCTCGTCCCTACGGAGAGGTGCCCCGGTTGAAGACCGTAGACGTAGACGAACGCCTGATTCCCCTCCTGCCGCTCGTGCAGGGCCTCGCCGAGCTGCTCGGCGAGCACTGCGAGGTCGTCCTTCACGACCTCGGAGAGATGCCGCACACCATCGTCGCGATCGAGCACGGTGAGGTCACCGGACGCGCTCCGGGAGATGTCCCGACCGACTTGATGCTGCGCACGCTGCGGCGCAGTGCCGCAGACGATGCGCCTTCGTTCCGTGTCTATGTCTCTACCGGAAAGGGCCGCGTGCTGCGTTCGTTGAGCGTGCCGCTGCGCACCGCCGACGGCGAGACCTACGGTCTGCTGGGCGTCAACATGGACGTCACCGACCTGGTGCAGGCCCAGCGGCAGCTCTACGGACTCACCGCCGGGGCGCCGGGCCAGACCGACGACGCCGCGGATGCCGACGAGATCTTCTCCGGCGATATCCGGGAGGTCGTCGACGGCATGATCGCCAAGATCCTTGCTGAGCAGGGCAAGAGCCCTGCTCAGATGTCACGCGAAGAGAAGATGGAGGTCGTCAAGCAGCTCGAGGAGCGGGGCGCCTTCCTGGTCAAGCGCGCCGCCGACCAGGTGGCGGACGGACTCGATCTCTCCAGGTATACGATCTTCAGCTACCTAAAAGAGATCCGGCGACAGACCGGCGAGGACTATGAGTCTGCGGGTGACCGTCCGCGTCCCGACGCGCGCCTCACAGACGGCGACCGGTCACCGCACGAAGACGGGCCCGGGACACGCCGATGATGGCTCTCGGTACAGAGACCAGGACGGGCGGCGAGACCGGAACGGCCTGCAACGGCGATGCCGGCAGCGTTGCGGCGGCCGCCCGCAGTGCCGGCGATGCCGGGCTGTTCGGCCTGTTCGCCGAGGACCCGGCTCGGGCGGTGGCGATCATCGGCCTTGTCAAGAACGCCGGCAAGACGACGGTGGCCAACGCCATCCTGACCCACGTACGGCGTCGATTCGGCCTCACTTCGCTCGGCCTCGATGGCGAACGCACAGACCATCTCACCGGTCTCGCGAAGCCGCGCATCGTTCCGCCGGAAGGTACCCTGGTAGCCACCACGACCGGTTCACTGGACCGGTCTCGCTGCTGCATGGAGATCGTCGCCGAGCTGCCCTTCCGTACCGCCCTTGGCCGCGTGGTCGTCGGCCGGGCCACCGGTGGCAGCCCGGTCGAGGTCAGCGGGCCGACGACGCTGGCTCAAGTGCGCGCCACGGTGGATGCGCTGATCGGCCTCGGCGCCGAGCGGGTCCTGGTCGATGGCGCCATCAACCGTCTGGGCAGCGCCTCGCCTCGGGTCACCGACGGCCTGATCATGGCCACCGGCGGCATGGTCGGCGACTCGTTCGATGAAGCGGTCCAGACCACGGCCGACACGTTCGAGATGCTCACACTGCCGGCGGCGGACGAGCAGACCCTGCGCCGGCTCGGCGTGGAGCGTCGAGGCGCCCGCGATGCGGGCAGCGACCTCCGCGGACAGCCCGAACCCGGCGCGGCAGGGCCAGAAGGTGGACGGCCGCGCCTCATCTCCGTCGACGAACGCGGCCGTCAACGAGCGCTCGACGTGACGACGGCGATCGGCGAAGGGGTGGCCGTCTGCCGCGAGATCGAGCGACTCGGCACCCGTACCCTGTACTGCAGCGGGGCCCTCACTCAGGACTTCGTCGACGACATGGTCCGTGTCCTGCCGCCGCAGCGACGACTGCGGCTGGTCGTGCGTGACGCAACAGTCCTCGTGCTGCCGGCGCTCTGGGTCTCGCGGCTGCGTCGCCGCGGCGTCGACCTGCGCGTCGTCGACCCCCTGAGGGTCCTCGCCGTCACGGCCAATCCGTTTCGTCTGCCACAGCCTCTGAACCCCACACTGTTCTTCAACGCGGTCGTCGAAGCCATCGGCGACCGCGCTCCGGTCTTCGACGTCGTCAACGGCCTGGACCACCGGCCCGGCGGCGCTGTCGACGCTCGTACGACCTGCTCATCGGAAAGCCTCGCATGAAGGAAGGTGCGGAGTGGAACTGAGCTTGCGGCTCGACCAGACACTGGTCGACCGCGCCCGATCGGCCGCTGAGTCCATCGCCGACGACGTCTGGCGGCACATCGAGGCGCACACCACCGACTCAGTAGAGCGTACCGCTCTGCGCCTTCTCGGCGTGGTCGGCGTCAATGAGATCGACGTACCGTTGGTCAACGTCGTGGTAGAGCAGGGGCGCGACTCCCTGGCCAGCGGCATCATCGCCCCGTTCGTGGCCGTCATGATGGACAGCGGCATGAGCGCACAGCAGGTGGCCGAGGGCATCGCGACCGGTACCCTCACGCTCGCCCCGGTCGCCGCCGAGCGTCGGGAGGGCGTCGAGAGTCACGCGGCTGAGATCGCTGCGGGCGGCGTCGCTCGCATCGACGCAGCCCGGCGACGCCGCGAAGAGCTGGTCGCCACGTTGAGCGATCCGGTCAAGCCGTGGCTCTACGTGATCGTGGCCACCGGCAACATCCACGAAGACGTGGCCCAGGCCAAGGCCGCAGCCCGTGCCGGCGCCGACGTCGTCGCCGTCATCCGTACGACGGCGCAGAGCCTTCTTGACTACGTCCCTTACGGGCTCACGACGGAAGGATTCGGTGGCACCTATGCCACTCAGGAGAACTTCCGCTACATGCGGGACGGCCTCGACGAAGTCGGTGAGGAGCTGGGCCGCTACATCAGGCTCTGCAACTACGCCAGCGGCCTCTGCATGCCGGAGATCGCCGCCATGGGCTCGCTGGAACGTCTCGACATGATGCTCAACGACTCCATGTACGGGATCATCTTCCGCAACATCAACATGGAGCGCACGTTCGTCGATCAGTACCTCGCCAGGATGCTCAACGCTCGCGCCGGCATCATCATCAACACCGGCGAAGACAACTACCTCACCACGGCCGACGCCTTTGAGAAGGGCTACACGGTCGTCAGCTCAGACTTCATCAACGAGGAGTTCGCCGAGCGCGCCGGCCTGGAGCAGTGGCAGATGGGCCTCGGCCACGCCTTCGAGATCGATCCGTCCATACCCGACCAGGTCGTCTATCAGATCGCCGACGCCCTGCTCGTCCGGCAGCTCTTCCCGGAGGCCTCGCCCAAGTACATGCCGCCGACCAAGTACATGCCGGGCGACATCTTCATGGGGCACATCGTCGATGCCATGTTCAACTTCGTCGGGGTGTTCACCGGGCAGGAAACCCAGTTGCTCGGCATGCTCACCGAGGCACTGCACACCCCGCTGCTGCAGGACCGCTACCTCAGTGTCAAGAATGCCAAGTATGTCTTCGAGAGCTGTCGGTCGCTGCGTGACGAGGTCGAGATACGGCCCGGCGGCATCATCGAGCGCCGCGCCAACGAGCTGCTCGGCAAAGCCGCCGAGCAGCTGGAGCATGTGCGGGACGTGGGCCTCTTCCGTGCCCTCGAGATGGGTGAGTTCGCCGACGTCTCACGGGACCCCGGCGGGGGGCGCGGCTTCGACGGCGTGGTCAAGCGCGCCGAAGACTACTTCAATCCGTTCTACGCAGCCCTGCGGGAAGGACGCATGAGCGGCCCGCCGGTCGGCCCGACGCCGGCCGAGCGCGCCGCATCGAGGCAAGGGGGCCGGTGATGGAGGTCAAGCCCTACGGCGACACCCGTGACGATGGTGTCATGCAGCTCTCATTCACGCTCCCGATACCCAACTCTCCCAAGGCCACCGATGTGGGCAAGCAGTACCTCGAGAAGATGGGCTTCCATGACGTGGCGGTCGCCGAAGTGAGAGCGATCGACCCAGGCTTCACGTTCTATGTAGCGTACGCGCGAACGGACGTGAGCATCGACCCCGACCAGGTGAAGGGGGACTACCTGGACGTCGAGGAGATGGACTACTACGCCATTAACACCTTCATCAGGGACGATGTGGGACACAAGCTGGTCGTCGTGGGGGCGGCGATCGAGAGCGACGCGCACACCGTAGGCATCGACGCCATCCTGAACATGAAGGGGTTTGCCGGCAATTACGGGCTCGAGCGCTACCCGGAGATCGACGCCTACAATCTCGGCTCGCAGATCCCGTGCGAGCAACTGCTCAAGACCGCCCTCGAGAAGCAGGCGGACGCTATCCTCGTCAGTCAGATCGTCACCCAGAAGAACATCCACGTCCAGAACCTGACCAAGCTGATCGAGCTGCTCGAAGCCGAAGGCGTCCGCGAGCGGTTCATCATCGTGGTCGGCGGCCCGCGCATCAACAACGCCTTCGCCAAGGAGCTCGGCTACGATGCCGGCTTCGGACCACGTACCACGCCGGTCCAGGTGGCCTCGTTTCTGGCCCAGGAAGCGGCGCGCCGACAGAACCCGTGAGAGGAGACGCGACCATGCCAGATACCGACATCGTCATCCTGTCCGCCGTCCGCACCGCCCAAGGCCGCTTCCAGGGCGGATTCTCCAGCACGACCGCCCAGGATCTCGGTGCCCTGGTCGTCAGGGAGGCCCTGAGTCGCGCCGGCGTGGAACCGGAGGTGCCGGACGAGCTGTTGTTCGGCAACTGCCTGCAGGCCGGGCTGGGACAGAACGTGGCCCGGCAGATCTCGATCCGAGCCGGACTGCCGGACTCCACTCCTGCGGCGACCATCAACCGTGTCTGCGTCAGCAGCGCCAGCGCGATGGCCATGGGCGCCCAGGCCATCAAGGCCGGCGATGCGGAGGTGATCGTCGCCGGCGGCGTCGAGAACATGACCCGCGCCCCCTGGCTGCTCCAGCAGGGCCGCTCGGGCTACCGGATGGGCCTACCCTCCGACAAGATCTTCGACGCCATGGTGCTCGACGGACTCTGGTGTTCCTTCGGTGACTACCACATGGGGGTGACCGCCGAGAACCTCTGCGAGCGCTTCGACATCTCCCGCGAGGCTCAGGACGAGGTGGCCTATGAGAGCCACCGGCGTGCCGAGGCGGCGATCGAGGGCGGGCGCTTCGTCGACGAGATCGTCCCCGTGTCGATACCTCAGCGCAAGGGCGATCCCAAGATCGTCGACACCGATGAATGTGTGCGTCGCGACGCCTCGCTGGAGGCGATGGCAAAGCTGCGGCCGTTCTTCAAGGAGGGCGGCTCGGTGACCGCCGGCAACTCATCGGCGATCGCCGACGGCGCTTCGGCCGTGGTCATCACCAGCCGCCGCAAGGCCGCCGAGCTGGGTCTGAGACCGCTCGCCACTCTGGTCAGCTACGCGACCGCCGCCTGCGCGCCGGAGATCATGGGCCACGGGGAGACGCTGGCCGCCCGGGCGGCGCTTGCGAAGGCCGGCCTCACGCCTGCCGACGTCGAGTTGGCCGAGCTGAACGAGGCGTTCGCCTGCGTGGCTGTGCTCGCCATCCGCGAGCTGGGTCTCGATGCCGGCATCGTCAACGTCAACGGCGGCGCTGTGGCGCTCGGCCACCCGCTTGGCAACACCGGCACCCGCATGCTCGTCACGTTGCTCCACGAGATGAAGAAGCGCGGCGCCGGCGTCGGCCTCACGGCCGCTTGCGTCGGCGGGGGCCAGGGCGCCGGTTGCGTGGTGCGGATGGAGGCCTGAGTCCCCGCGAGTCGCTGACGCATGACCCGGGCCGCGTCACCGCGACGCGACCGTGGTCGGAGCCAGAAGACAATGACCACTGAGGATGGCTGGAGGGCACGATGAAACAAGGCGGCAACAAGTACGGGGCGCATCGCGTGATCGAACCGGCGGGCGTCCTGCCGCAACCTGCTTGGCGCATCGACAACACCATGGAGATCTGGGACAACGAGATCCTGATCGAGGTCGACACGCTCAATATCGACGCGGCCAGCTTCACGCAGATCGAGGAAGCCGAAGGCGGCGACGTCAAGAAGATGGCCGCGCACAGCCTCGACATCATCGCCCGGCGCGGCAAGCACCACAACCCCGACACCGGCTCGGGCGGCATGCTCCTTGGCACGGTGAAGGAGATCGGCCCCCGGCTCTCCGATCGGGACCTTAAGGTCGGCGACCGGATCGCGACGCTCGTGTCACTGTCACTCACCCCGCTGAAGGTAGAAGAGATCATCTCCATCGACAAGGAGACCTGCCAGGTCAAGGTGAAGGGGCAGGCGGTGCTGTTCGAGAGCGGCATCTACGCCAAGATCCCAGCCGATATGGATGAGGCGCTCGCACTCGCCGTGCTTGACGTCGCCGGGGCCCCTGCGCAAGCAGCGAAGCTCAGCAAGCCCGGCCAGATCGTCTTCATCGTCGGAGCCGGCGGCAAGAGCGGCCTGTTGTGCGCCTACGAAGCCCGCAAGCGGGTCGGCATCACCGGAAAGGTCATCTGCCTGGTCCACGGCGATGCCGGGAAGAGACGGCTTGAGCGGACCGGCTTCGCCGATGTCATCATCCAGGGCTCGGCCACAGATCAGCTCTTCGTCTATGACGAGGTGATGAAGGCCACCGACGGCGAGCTCGCCGATCTGACCATCAACTGTGTGGACATCCCGAACACGGAGATGTCCTCGATCCTCGCCACCAAAGACGACGGCATGGTGTACTTCTTCAGCATGGCCACGAGCTTCACCTCGGCAGCCCTCGGCGCCGAGGGCATCGGTCACGATGCCGTCATGATCATCGGTAACGGCTACACCCGTCACCACGCCGAGATCGCTCTCAACTGCGTCCGTGAGAGCGACATCCTGATGGAGATCTTCCAGGAGGTCTACGCCAGCGGCTCCGGCCAGCCCGAGGCAGTCGGCATCAAGGCCTGACGACCGCCCGCTCGCGCCCAACGCGCACCCGAAGCGTGACCGCAGGAGAGGTCGGGACGGCTCGCGGAGGCTGTCGGGACCGATCGAGATCACGACGCGAGGCGCGTCGTGATCATCGTGGCCCATGTGCACGTGCCTGAATCGTGCCGGGTAGCGATGACGACGGGGGCCACGGTGCATGTGGCGCCGTGGCCCCAGTCGTGACGTTCCACGTGAAACCTCAGGTGCCGGGACGCTCCTCACCCGCACCCGTTGACCTGGCGACGTCGCCGCCTCCGGTCAACGATCCAGATCCACTGCTCGGCCCTTCGCTCGCTGCAGCTCGGATGTTCCACGTGAAACACACGCCCGACCGCGCCGCTCCACCGGCACGGCCCGTATTCCCACACGCGCTCTTCCTCTTCCGCTGCCCCGACCCGCAGCGACGCCTCCCGACTCCCTGGACCCCGACTCGACCTCCCGGCCTTCTGGTAGGCTGACCGGGAGCGCAGATGGCCGATCAGAACGACACCCCGGCTTCGCCAGCCTGGCTGCGTCTCGCCGACGCAGCAGCATGCCTTGGGGTCAGCGCCACCACTCTCCGTCGCTGGTCTGACGCAGGTCGCGTGCCGTGCTTTCGCAGCCCCGGCGGCCACCGTCGCTACCGCCTCGACGATCTCCACGTCCTCCTCAAGGCTTCCGCCCCCTCGTTCTCCGACGGCGTCGACCGCCCCACCGCCTGTCACGAGCCGTCTTCGGCATGCGACCAGCCGCGGCAGGAACAGAGGCCCGCTCTCGCGGACGCGGATACTGCTCTCCGTCTCCAGAACCTCGCCCACACCGCCGCCAGCGGACTCGACCTTCCGATCGTCGTTATCGCGTGGCTTGTCGACTCCTGCACCGCCACGATCCTCGGCGCCTATCCGCCTGAGGGCGCCCCATCGCTCGGTCTCTCCCGTGGCGACCTCGTTCCCCTGCGCATGATCCCGCTCGCCGGACCTACGCTTTCCTCGGGCGAGCTGCTTGCGGTCGACGATCTCTCAGACGGCACCGACATCGGCGGCCCGGACGTCGACTACCTGCGTCACGTCCTCGGTGCGCGCACGATCCTCGCCGTCCCCCTGGTGGACGGCGCGAAGACGGCCGGGGTGCTGGTCGCCCTTGGATTCTCGACCATGCCCCGCTTCTCCGACTCGGATCTCGCCTTCGCCCGCCAGGTCGCTGCGCAGGCGGCGTCGGCTCACCTCTCCACTTCTCTGCCCGAGCCGAGGCTCTCGCCCCCACAGCAAAGCGGTACGAGACCACATGAGCCTCGCCCACCGACCGAGGCGCCGTCGCTCTCAGCACACACGCCGCCCTCATCCGGTGGTCTGTCCCCATCGACTCCCAAGGTCATGACCACGACCGCTCACGAGCCACCGTCGGAGCAGGCGCTCGTCGCAGCAGTCGATGCCGTCGTGTCCGCCCTCGGTGCCTCAAGCGCCACCCTGTACCGTCGCCGGGGAGAAGACTGGCAGGTAGCCCTCGACGTGCCCGCGGACCCCGCCCGCGACTGCGCCACACGCACGCCCACCGATACCGGATGTCTCACCGCCCTCGACCGCATGAGTCTCGGCGCCGAGCCTGCGCCCCTCGCCGCAGATCTCGGCGGTCCCGCACTGGGACTTCCGATCCACCTCAAGCGACGGCAGTTGGGAGTCCTGATCGCCCGGTTCGACGGCGCCCTGCCTGACGATGCCGCAAGCACACGCCCGCTCATCGACCTCCTCGCGGCCTTTCTTGCGGAGCACGACGCGGCCTCTGCACTGCGACGCCGCATACACGAGCTCGCCGGTGTCATCGACGCGACGGTGGAGGACCGCGCGTTGCTCGGATACTCCGCGACTCTGCGTGCCACCGCCGAACGCCTCGCAGCCCTCGCCAAGGTCCCGGTCGTCGACATCTATGCCCTTGAGGGCTCGGCGATCCGCGCGCTCGTCAGCTACGAGTCCGGCAGCTTCGACCCCGGGTGGGAAGGCGTGGTCCTTCCTCTTGATCGCTATCCCTGCAGCAAGCAGGCGGTGTTCACGCGTCACATGGTCAGTGCCGCCAGTCTCAACGACAAGGTCCTCACTCCTCAGGGTCGCTCCTCCCTCGAGAAGTGGGGCTACCAGTCCCAGCTCTCTATGCCGCTCGTGGCTTCGGGCCGGGTCATCGGCCTCGCCGAGCTCTCCGATCGCGTCCCGCGTGACTTCCTCGCCGAGCGCGACGTGATCCAGCGCCTTGCCGACGTCGCGGCCCAGACTCTTGAGCATGCGGCCCTCTTCGAGTTGATGGAGCGTCGTGGTCGCCTCACCCGTGAGCTTGCCGAGCTCGGTGCCTCGCTCGCCGCTCTCCACGACCGGACCGCCATCGCCCATGACGTCTGTGAGAGGCTGCAGAGGGTACTGGCCGTCTCACGGTGCAGCGTCTTCGCCGTGCGGGACGGCCTCCTCTGGTGTCTCGCCGTAGCCACCCGCTCCGGTGCTTCCGGCGGCGACTCCATGCATCCAATACCGATCGACCGCAATCCCACGACGGCCGCAGCTCTCGAGTCCGGCCGTCCGTTCTATATCTCCGACCCGGCCGATCCCCGGCTCAGCGAAGCCGAACGCAGCGCCTTCGCACTTGCCGGCTACAGGAGTGAGGCGCTGCTGCCGGTCGCCGTGCAGGATGCCGATCCTGCCGTCATCGATCTGTACGACGCACGGGCCCGCGATTTCCGCGAATCGGCCGACTTCCTCCGCAGCGCCGCCCATCTGCTCGGCTCAGCGCTGCACCAGGTCAACCTTCGCGCCCAGCTGGAGCGCCGTTCCGCCATCCTCAATGACATCGTCGAGCTCGGCGCTCAAGCCTCCCAGGTGCAGCCCCGCGATACCGTCGCTCTCCTTCGTGGTGTTGCTCGTCGGCTCCTGGACACCATCGACGCCACCTGCTGCGACATCTTCACGCTCGACGCCACAGGCCTTCACTGCCGTGTCAGCCTCGATGCCGCCGGTTTCGACGAGTCCGTACGGACTGCCGGCCTGGATCTCTCGAAGTATCCCACCACCGCCACGGCGCTCCGCAGCGGCGAGCCGTTCGTGGTCGCTTCGCCCACCGATGAACGCCTCACCGACGAAGAGCGCGACAACTACCGGGATTTCGGCTTCCGCAGCGAGCTGGGCATCCCGCTCGTCGCCGGCGACCGCGTCGTCGGGCTCCTCGACCTCTTCGATACGAGACCTCGCGACTACGCGGAGTACCTCGACTTCGCTCGCAGCGTCGGTCAGATAGTCGCCGGCGCGCTGGAGAACAACCTGCTGCTCAAGGACCTCGATCGCAGCGCCGCGCAGCAGCGTCTGCTCGTCGAGTCGGCGCTCGAGTTCGGAGCCTCGCTCGACGTCGAGGACGTGCTCCGCTCGGTCGCCCTGCGAGCCTGCGCGGCAGCCGAAGCCGACCTGTGCGAGATCGCCGTCATCGAGGATGAACGTGTCCGGCTGCTGGTGAGCGTCTCAGGCGAGGCGGATACCGGCGACGCCGGCGCGGTCTTCCCGCTCGCAGAGCTGGCCATGATCGCCCGCACCGCAGACACCCGGACACCACAGTGTCGCTACGACGTGGAGACCGACCCGGATGTCGCAGATGATGAGCGTGCGGCTTGGCGTCGTTGGGGGATGCGAGCCTGCGCTCGTATCCCCCTGCTCATCGGCGGCCGAGCCATCGGCGTCATCAGCCTCTTCGCTCGTCGGCCGTCTCGATTCGAGCGCCTGCCGTTGCTGCAGGGTCTCGCCCAGTTCGCGGCGCACGCCGTGGCCAACGCCGAGCTTCACAGGATGCTCCGGGCTCGCAGCGCCCAGGCGGAATCCCTTAACGCTCTGGCACGCCGCATCTCGGCCAGCCTGGATCCGACGGATGTCGCTCGAACCACCATCGAGGAGCTGCACGGCTTGCTCTCGTTCGATGTCGCCGCCGTCGTCGTTCTCGATGAGAACGGCTCGGCACGACTCGCCTGCGAGGAGCCCCCTCTCGACCATCCCGATCGCCTCGCCGGCACGATCGACTCGCCGACGCTGCGGCGTCTGCGACTCCACGGCGGCGATGCCGCGTCAAGCTCACGCTCGATAGACGCTTCCCAGCTCGACCCCGCGCTGCTCGCGCGGTGGCCGGGTCTGCGCGCCGGTCTCGTCGCGGGGCTCCACGATGAGGGCGGACCGCTCGGATTACTCGTCCTCGGCCGGACTACAGCCGCACCCTACGGAGCCGCCGACCGGGAGACGCTGGATCGCGTCGCCACGCACCTCTCCCTGGCGCTGACCAATGCCAGGCTCTACGGTGGGATCAGACGGCTCCACCTCGGCAATCTCCGCGCCTTGACCACCGCCTTGACGGCCAGAGACGACTACACGTCCGGACATGCGCGCAGAGTGGCCGGCTACATGGTCCTGCTGGGCAACGAGCTGGGCTGGCCGCATCGACTCATCGAGCAGGTGGAGGAATGCGCGTCCCTCCACGACATCGGCATGATCGGCGTGTCGGACCACGCGCTGTTCGGCGCCGGACCACTCGGCGCCGCCGACCGGAAGCTCACCCGGAGCCATCCCGATATCGGCGCGGACATCCTCGCATCGCTCTACGACAACGACCTCGTCGCAGCTGTCCGCCACCACCACGAGCGCTGGGACGGCGACGGCTACCCGGCGGGCCTGTCGGGTCTTGAGATACCTCTGCTCGCGCGTGCGATGAGCGTCGCCGACGCCTATGACGCCATGTCTCACCAGCGCCCCTATCGAGAAGCGCTCAATCGGCGCGCCTGCAGGGCCGAGCTGGAACGATGCGCCGGCGGGCAGTTCGATCCCGAGATGGTCCGCGCTTTCCTCGACGTCCTCGACGAACTCGACCGACAGCGTCCCATCGCCGAGGAGGCTGCCTCCGACGCCATCGCCCTCCTCAGTCCGGACGGGCGAGCGCCCACGCTCGCAGACCTCGAGACCGACGCACATCTACCTCGTACCATTATGCTCGCACTCTGCACCGCTCGTGACGCCCACCCGCCGGTGCGCCGCCTCGTCTTCGCCGTCCCACAGGATGGTGCCCTCACGGTCTTGGCCAGCGTCTCTGCCGACGGTGTCGACGCCGTTCCTCCGTCACCCGACACCCACGAGGAGACGATCGCGTATCTCCTCCAATGTCTGGATGACGAGCCCTCGGACCCGACAGTCCTGCGCGTCGACCGCTCCGGGCTGTGGCTCAGTGGCTGCCGACGGCTTCTCGACAAGCACGGTGAGACTGTCGCGCTCGTCGCTGCCGACGTCGCTCCGGTGACCACACAGACGCCACGGCCGGTCGGCGTCGGCGTCGGCGTCGGCGACATCGAGCCCGCCCTCGCCGCGATGCTGCACAGCACGGCTGAGCGTCTGGGACGTGCCCGCCTGGAGGCGATCACCGATCACCTCACCGGGCTCTACAACCACCGCTACCTCCATGAGCGTCTCTCCGAGGAGCTCGAGCGCGCCCGCGAGTCGGCGAGCCCTCTCTCCCTGCTCTTCATCGACATCGACCGCTTCAAGGAGTTCAACGACACCTACGGACACAGTGCCGGCGATGCCGCCTTGCGTGTCGTTGGATCTGCCTTGATGGCCGCGGTGCGGCGCGTCGACCTCGCGGCGCGGTACGGCGGTGAGGAGTTCCTGGTCGTCCTGGTCGATACCGATGCGGCCGGCGCACTGGAAGTGGCCGAGCGGATCCGCACCGCGATCGGCGCTGCTGCCATGGGTCCGGATGTGCAGCATGTGTCTGTGAGCATCGGCGTGGCCACGTTCCCGGATGATGCGGAGTATCGTGAGGAGCTCATCGACAAGGCCGACTGGGCGATGTACATGGCCAAGCGGGGAGGCAGGGACAGAGTGCGGTCGTTCTCCAGCGGTCAGCTGAGCCTCGATCTCAGCCGGCCCTCCGAGGGGGGCGTTGCCGACGCCGACTCTCTGAGAGGGGCCGACGAGCCGGGCGACAGTGCGCGGGACGCTCACACGTCGTGAGAAAGGGCTGAGCGCCGACTGCAGGCGGCAGGATGAAGGAGGTCCGGGCGCCCCCCGGCCGCGGGAGCCTGGTACGCGGCCGACCCGGGAGCCCGGACCTCACACTGATGGTCCTCGTTCGCTCAGGCGACCAGATACGAGCACAGATACTCGCCGACGTCCGAGTCCGACCTGTCGAACTGCAGCGTCGCGAGCAGCCTTGCCAGAGCGCCATCGTCACCTACGACGACGTCGCCGATGCGATCGTCATAGCGGAGCAGGATGTTGCTGATAGTCTGGTTTTTCTCTGCGCGGGTCACTGCCGCCTCCGATATCGCGCTCCCCTGGTTCAGTACACTCTTCGTACGCCCAGCCTGCCGGCTGCATAGAACGCCCGTCTATGTCGCCGAGCTGGAAGACGCCGCTGCACCGGCCTGCGCTTGCCCGGGCACTCAATGATCCGCAGGGCGCGGCCGATACAATCACCGGATCGCTGCCTGCTGTGATGAGCGGTGCCCACCCGCAGCCCTCGAGCGCGCTGCCGTGAGGACTGCGGCGGCAAGTATGGAAAGACACTCGACACGAAAGGCCCGCCCATGACCACCGCCGCTTCCCCCGTCAGCGTCACCGCCGCCGTCCCCGGCGAGAGCTCGCGCCTCTGGGCTCTGCTCTTCGTGCTCTTCGGTCTCAAGAGCTTCGCCTTGATCATCCACTACATCATCGCCTTCTTTTGGGCGATCGCCGTGTTCGTCGTCTTCTTCATCAGCCAGCTCGTGGTGCTCTTCACCGCTCGCTACCCGGACGGCATGCACGCCTTCGTGGCGCGCTTCGTAGGCTGGAACAACGAGATCAACGGCTGGTTCTACGGCCTCACCGATCGCTTTCCACCGTTCGTCCCCTCAGATGAGGCGTACCCCGTCACGACGGCCATCCCGCGTCCCGACACCAGCTCCCGTGGGTGGGCCGCCCTCACCATCTTCCTCCTCAAGTTCCTGGCCCTGGTCCCCCACTTCATCGTGCTCTACGTCCTGTCGCTGGCGCAGATCATCCTGGTGTTCGTGGCCAACGTCATCATCCTCTTCACCGGCAGCTTCCCCGACAGCCTCTTCGACTTCGTGGTCGGCGTGCTGCGCTGGCAGACTCGCGTGACGGCTTTCGCGTTCGGTCTCGACGACCAGTACCCGCCGTTCACGCTTTCCTGAGTCGAGAGGACGGCTCCCTCACAAGACATGGGCGGGCCGCCCCGTCGGGGCGGCCCGCCCATGCGTGTCCGGTGACACGGCCACCGTCTCGCGGCCGCTACCGACAGGCAGCGGCCACAGGCCGTCGGCTCTTACATCACGCTGCCCTTGTCCTTGCCCTCGATCCCCCGCAGCGAGTCGTAGATGCGGAAGAGCAGGATGATCAACTCACAGTAGACGCGGACCATCAGTCCGGACTTCCGCAGATAGTAG